>NZ_CP036533.1:6545000-7145000 GCF_024585265.1 Bradyrhizobium sp. WBAH42 | reverse complement strand
CGGCGTCACCTTGGTGTTCTTCATCGTGTTCTTCAACGTCTATCAGGGCGTCAAGGAGGTCAGCCGGACCGTGCTCGACAACGGACGCATGCTCGGGATGAGTGAGCGGCAGCTGATGCAGCATGTCTATTGGCCGTCGGCCCTGTCCTGGATGTTCTCCTCGCTGCACACCTCGGTCGGCTTCGCCGTGGTCGGTGCGGTGGTCGGCGAATATCTGGGGTCGGCGGCCGGGCTCGGATACCTGATCCAGCAGGCCGAGGGCGTGTTCGACGTCGCCGGCGTGTTCGCCGGCATGTTCGTGCTGTCCGCCTTCGTCATCCTGATCGACTTCGGCGTCACGCTGGTGGAGCGGCGGCTCCTGGTGTGGCGGCCGACCGCGTTGGATGGGAGGGGCTAGGCGCGAGTTCACCTCTCCCGCAAGCAAGAGGGAGAGGTGAACGCAAGAGTTCAATCCAGCAGCTTGGTGTCGTCAGGAGCTTGCGGCGGCGTCTTGATCGCGATCGCCTTGACTTGGCCGCTGATCGGCTTGGTGCCGCCATGCGGCGTGCCCTTGGGGATGATGACGAGGTCGCCGGGCTTCACCGTCACCTCCTTGTCGCCAAGCCAGATCGTGCCGGTGCCGTCCAGGATGTACTGGATCTCGTTGGTGTTGGGATGCAGGTGCTTGGGCACGTTGCCGACCTGGATCGAGACGGTGGCGCCATCCGCGCTCGCGAACATCTTGGAGCGGTAGCCGACCGCGTTGGCGGGCCCGAGCGCATCGCCCTCCATCTCGCCGGTGTGGATGAGCTGCGCGGTGATATTCTCGGCGGCGAGCGCCGGCCGGAGCAGGTGGGTGGCGCCGCATCCGGCGGCAAAGGCGGCGGCGATCGACAGGCTGGCTGCAAGGCGATTCATGGATGATCTCCCTATCAGGAATTGTTCTTGTTTGGGCATGCTATTGCGCCGAAGGGCTGATGGCCAGCCCGCTCAGGCAGTGCTTCTCAAGCCAGCCTCGCTGCTCTATGGTGCCGCCGGCCGAACGGAGGAAACCAATGAAGAACACGATTGCTAGGCTCGCGGGCGCGCTGCTCGCGCTGACGCTCACCACCTCGTTTGCCGCGGCGCAAAGCAAAGTCACCATCGCGGTCGGCGGCGGCTCCTGCCTATGTTATCTGCCGACGGTGCTGGCCAGGCAGCTCGGCGAATACGACAAGGCCGGCGTCAATGTCGAGCTGGTCGACCTCAAGGGCGGTTCGGACGCGCTGAAAGCCGTTCTCGGCGGCAGCGCCGACGTGGTCTCCGGCTATTTCGACCATTGTGTCAATCTCGCCGCCAAGAAGCAGGAGCTGCAGTCCTTCGTGGTCTATGACCGCTATCCCGGCCTCGTGCTGGTGGTCGCGCCCTCGCGCACCAACGACATCAAGTCGGTCAAGGATCTCGCCGGCAAGAAGGTCGGCGTCAGTGCGCCCGGCTCCTCCACCGACTTCTTCCTGAAATACATGCTCAAGAAGAACGGGCTCGATCCCACCAGTGCCGCCGTGATTGGCGTCGGCCTCGGCGCCACTGCGGTGGCCGCGATGGAGCAGGGCCAGATCGACGCGGCGGTGATGCTCGATCCGTCCGTGACCGTGCTGCAGGGCAGCCACAAGGATCTGCGCATTCTCTCGGACACCCGCACCCAGAAGGATACGCTGGAGACCTTCGGCGGCGAATATCCGGGCGGCGCGCTGTATTCGACCGCGGCCTGGGTCAACAGTCACGAGAAGGAGGCACAGGCGCTCACCAATGCGATCGTCGCTACGCTCGCCTGGATCCATTCGCATACGCCCGAGGAGATCATGGCGAAAATGCCGGAGGAGACCGTCGGCAAGAACAAGGATCTCTATCTTGCCGCACTGAAGAACACGATCCCGATGTATTCCGAGACCGGCAAGATGGACCCGAAGGGCGCCGACGCCGTGCTTGCGGTGTTCAGTGTCGGCTCGCCCGAGGTGGCGAACGCCAAGATCGACGTCAGCAAGACCTTCACCAACAAATTCGTCGAGCAGGCCAAGAAGACCACGGGAAGCGCCAAATAGCCGGCGCGAAGGCGTGGTATCAGGCGTCATGACGTCACCAATCATTCATCGCGTCGCGACGCTTGATCTTGCGGTGCGGCCGATCGTGTGGCCGTTCGCCGAGGAACGGCGCGCCGAGATCGCGGCGCATTTCGCCGAGAAGCAGCGCGAGCGGCCGAAAATCTGGAACGGCCGCGTCCTGCTCGGGCGCGACGCCGTGTTCAACGACGGCCATCTGACGGCGACCTATTTCGAGACCGATTTCGCAAGCTTCCTCGCCTGGCGCGACTGGGGCTTTCCCGACAAGGCCGTGTTCAACGGCTTTGGCATGGGGGCGTTGCGCGCCTCCGACGGCGCCTTCATCATGGGCGAGATGGCGCCCCACACCGCCAATGCTGGCCGCATCTATTTCCCCTCGGGAACGCCTGATCTCGACGACGTCAGGAACGGCGCGCTCGACATTCCCGGCAGCGTCGTCCGCGAGCTCGGAGAGGAGACCGGCCTGACCGCGGCCGACTATCGGATCGAGCCGGGCTGGCATTGCGTGGTCACCGGCCCCACGATCGCGATGCTGCAGGTCATCAACCTGGACATGCCGGGCGATGTGGCCCGCGCCCGGATCGAAGCCAACCTTGCGCGCGAGACCGAGCCGGAGCTGTCGGCCATTCATCTCGTGCGCGGGACCAGCGATCTCAGGCCGTCCATGCCGCGATTTGTCACGGCCTTCATCGAGCAGCAGTGCGCAGCGCGCTAACGCGCGAGGCTTGACATCGCCGCGCGCAGCCCATGTGATGGGCCGAAGAAATTGCACCAAGAATGCAATGCACAATGGTCCAGGGAGGTTTTGATGCGCCTGCGCATGGCTGCCCGCTTGGTACGTGGGCTGTTGGTCGCGATATCAGCGACGGGCTTGGCGGTGTCTGCCGAGGCCCAAGACAAGGCTCAAGAGAAGAAGCTCAAGATCGGCGTCATCTATGATCTGACGGGTCCGCTCGCCGGCGGCGGTTCGGAGCTGCAATATACCGGCGCAAGGATCATGCTGGATCAGTACAGCGCGAAGGACGTCGAAGGCTACAAGATCGAGGCGATCTATGCCGATGCTCAGAGCAAGCCGGACGTCGCCATCAACGAAGCGATCCGTTTGATCGAGCAGGAAAAGGTCGACATGCTGCTCGGCTTCTTCTCCTCGGCGCAATGCGTGCCGGTGGCAGCGCGCGTCGAGCAGCTGAAGAAGTTCATGTGGATCACGACCTGCATTTCGTCGGCGGTGCTGGAGAACAAGAACTACAAATACGTGTTTCGCCCGCAGGCCTCCGGCGATCAGTTCGGCATGATGACGATGGACTTCATCGCGCAGAACGCGAAGGAAAAGTTGGGCAAGGACCCGAAGGACCTGCGGGTCGCCATCATCCACGAGGACGGCGCCTACGGCGTCGACGTTGCCAAAGGCAACGAGGCCGGCGCCAAGAAGGCCGGTTTCAACATCGTGCTCAGAGAGGGCTATTCGGCGACGGCACCGGATTTGTCTGCGCTGGTCACCAAGCTGAAGCGGGCCAAGCCGGATGTGGTCTTCCATACCGGCTACAATCCCGACATCACCCTGTTGCTCCGGCAAGCCCGCGAGCAGGGGCTGAAGTTCGGCGCACTGGTAGGACATGGCGCCGGCTACGGGGTCTATGAGAAGCTGAAGGAAGGCCTGGGCGCCGATGCCAACTACGTCTTCAACACCGATCCGATCTCGATCTGGCTCGCCAACCAGAAGACCATGGATCCGAAGCTGCCGCCGGTGATCAAGGCGGTTGGCGAGGAGTTCGACAAGCGCAAGCCGGGCGTCGCAATCCGTTCGGCCCATGTCGGCATGGCTGCGTCCAATACCTACTTGTTCCTCACCGACGTGCTGCCGCGCGCAATCAAGAAATATGGCGGCGTCGATCCCGACTCGCTGCGCAAGGCAGCACTGGACACCGACATACCCGAAGGCGGCACCATGCTCGGCTTCGGCGTCAAATTCCACGGCGAGGGCTCGCCAATGGCCGGCCAGAACGAGCGCTCGTTCCCGGTCGTGATCCAATACGTCGACGACAAGTCCTATGTGGTGTGGCCCAAGAGCCAGGCGCAGCGCGAGGCTGTGCTGCCGCTACCGAAGGGCACCACCTACAGCAACCAGTAGCGGAGTGCTCCGGTGTTGGAAGTCAGGGGACTGGTGAAGCGGTTTGGCGGCTTCACCGCCGTGAACAACGTGTCGTTCCGGGTCGACCAGGGCGAGATCCTCGGCCTGATCGGCCCCAACGGCTCGGGCAAGAGCACGATCTTCAACATGCTCTCCGGCACGCTGGCGCCGACCTCCGGATCGATCCTGTTCGCCGGGCACGAGATCGCGGGCCTTGCACCGCACCG
Organism: Bradyrhizobium sp. WBAH42; assembly: GCF_024585265.1. NCBI lineage: Bacteria > Pseudomonadati > Pseudomonadota > Alphaproteobacteria > Hyphomicrobiales > Nitrobacteraceae > Bradyrhizobium > Bradyrhizobium sp. WBAH42. The sequence continues at coordinate 7,140,564 of NZ_CP036533.1, read as the reverse complement.
GATCATCAACAGCGGCATCGGGCGGACCTTCCAGATCCCGCGGCCGTTCCGTCGCCTCAGCATTTTCGAGAACGTCGCGCTTGCCGGCTTCTACGGCCAGGGCCGCCACAGCCGCGCCAAGGCGGAGGAGGCGGCCGAGCGCTCGCTGGCGATGGTCGGCCTGCCGACCGACCGCCATGCCAGCGTCGATGGGCTCGGCGCAGCGGGGTTGAAGAAGCTCGAGCTGGCGAAGGCGCTTGCCACCGCGCCAAAGCTATTGCTCGCCGACGAGAGCCTCGGTGGGCTCGACGAGGCCGAGATGGATCAGGCCGCGGACATGCTGCGCAACATCCGCGACGAGCTCGGCATCACCATCATCTGGGTCGAGCACATCATGGGCGTGTTGATGCGCGTCGTCGACCGCGTCATGGTGCTCGATCACGGCGAGAAGATCTCGGAAGGCCTGCCGAGCGCGGTCGCCGGCGATCCGCGCGTCATCGAGGTCTATCTCGGCACGGACGCCGAGACCACGCAGGCCGCGGCCGCCGAAGTGCGCCGCCGCTCAGGGGGCTAGGCGATGCTGGAGCTTCGCGGCGTCAATGCCGGCTATGGCACCTTCCAGGCGCTGTTCGACGTCGATCTCGACGTGAAGGCCGGCGAAGCCGTGGGCGTCATCGGCCCCAACGGCGCCGGCAAGACCACCTTGATGCGCGTCATCTCCGGCCTGATCCGTCCCTCCCGCGGATCGATCAAGATGGAAGGCGTCGACGTCGTCGCGACCCCGCCGCACAAGATCGTCAGCCTCGGCATTGCGCATGTGCCGGAGAACCGGCGGCTGTTTCCACAGCTGACGGTCGACGACAATCTCAAGATGGGTGCCTTCATGAAAGAGGCGCGGGACCACTACGCCGAGCGGCTGGAGGTGGTGTTCGACCTGTTTCCGCGCCTGAAGGAACGCCGTCACCAGATGGCCGGCACCATGTCCGGCGGCGAGCAGCAGATGTGCGCCATCGGCCGTGCGATGATGTCCAATCCAAAACTGTTGCTGCTCGACGAACCCTCGGCGGGGCTGGCGCCGGTGGTGGTGCAGCAGGTGTTCGAGCTGGTGAAGCGGATCCGCGCCAGCGGGCTGACGGTGCTGATCGTCGAGCAGAACGTGCAGCAGGTGCTGAAGGTGGTCGACCGCGCCTATCTGATCGAGGCGGGCACGATCCGCGCGTCCGGCACCTCGGCCGAGATGCTGGCGAGCGACACGGTCAAGGAAGCTTATCTCGGGGTGTGATGGGCATGCAGGCGTTCCTGGACGTATTCGACATCTACCTGCTGGAGGCCGTCATCAACGGCATCCTGCTCGGCGGCGTGCTGGCGCTGCTTGCGCTCGGGCTCAACCTGATCTTCGGCGTCATCGATGTGACCTGGATCTGCTACGCCGAACTCGTCATGATCGGCATGTACGGCATGTATTTCATGGTGCAGTATTACGGCGTCAGCTATTTCGTTGCTGCCCCGCTCACCATCCTGCTGGTCGCTGTGCTCGGCGCGGCGCTGCACTACCTCGTGATCGCGCCGCTGCTGACCGCACCACCGATCAACCAGCTGCTCGCGACCGGCGGGGTGCTGTTCGTGCTGCAGAGCTTTGCCACCGTCGCCTTCGGCATTGACTTCCGCAATCTCGGCATCCGCCTGCCGGTGCTCGCCTTCGGCGACATGAATTTCAGCTACGCGCGACTGCTCTCGTTCGTCGCCGCGCTGGTCGGCATGGTCGCGGTCTATCTGTTCATGACCCGCACCTTCACCGGCACTGCGATCCGCGCCATCTCGCAGGACCGGCAGATCATGGCGCTGATGGGTGTCGACACCAAGCGGATCTACCTGATCACGTCGGCGCTCGGCGGCGCGCTCGCCGGCCTCGCCGCTTGCCTCCTGGTGCTGCAATATGACGTGCATCCCTTCGTCGGCCTGTCCTTCGGGCCGATCACCTTCCTGATCTGCGTGCTCGGCGGCCTCGGCAATTTCATCGGCGGCTTCATCGCCGCCTTCGTGTTCGCCGAGATCATCTCGCTCGGCGGCCTGTTCTCCGACCTCGAATGGGGCTATGTGCTCGCCTTCGCGTTCTTCATCGTCATGATGTTCATCCGGCCCGCGGGCCTGCTTGCGAGGCGCCGATGATGGGGCAGGGACGGCTTGCGGCGTGGGGGATCGGACTGGCGGCGCTGGTCGCGCTGCCCTTCGTCTATCGCGATCCCTATCATCTGCACATCCTGGTGCTGATCTTGATCTGGTCGTTCGCCTATACGTCCTGGTCGATGATGGGGCGGTTCGGCCTCGTCTCGCTCGGCCATGGCGGCTTCATGGGGATCGGCGCTTACGTCACCGCGCTGTTGTGGAATCACGCAGGTTTGTCGCCCTGGATCGGCATTCCCATCAGCATGGCGGCGGCCGGCGCGCTGGCGATGATCGTCGGCTATCCCTGCTTCCGCTTTCGAATCACCGGGCACTATTTCGTGCTGGTGACGCTGGCGCTGTCAGGCATCGTGCTCCAGGTCATCACCGCGACGCGCGACTATACCGGCGGCTCGCTCGGCTACACCCCGAACCGCGCGTCCGGCAACAAGCTGCTGGCGCTGCAATTCGACGACAAGACCACCTGGTACCTGATCGCGCTGGCGGTCTGGCTGTTTGGCATCGTGGTCTGGCACTGGGTCGACCGCAGCATGGCGCGCTATGCGCTGGAGGCGATCTCGGAGGACGAGGACGCCGCGGCCGCGGCCGGCGTCGACGTCACCGCCGAGAAGCTGAAGATCACGCTGCTCAGCGCGCTGATGACGGCGCTGGCGGGCGCGATCTACTGCCAGTACCAGATGTTCATCACCCCCGACACGGTCAGCGGCATCGCGGTCTCGCTGCAGATGGTGTTCGCCGCGATCGTCGGCGGGCTGTTCGTCTCGCTCGGCCCGACCGTCGGGGCCATCATCACCATTCTGCTGGCGGAAACGCTGCGCATCGGTTTCGGCACCAAGGCGGTCGGCTGGGACAACCTCGTCTACGGCGTGCTGCTCGTGCTGTTCATCATATTCCTTCCCAAGGGCATCCTTGGTAGCTTGCTCGACCGACTGAAGTTGCAACGCAAGGTGCCCCGCGCTCATGAGCAAAAAGCCGTCCAAGTCGCTCGCCCAGGAGCTTGACCGCTACATCAAGCCGTTCCGCTATGATGGCTCGGGCAAGTTTCACCTCAAGGATCACAAGACCGACGAGAAGGGTGATCTCGACAAGGAGAAGGCGCTCGCGATTCTCGACGCCAACAAGAAGCGGCTGATCGCGTTTCAGGAGAAGCTTTACGCGCAGGACCGCTGGTCGCTCCTGATCGTGTTCCAGGCGATGGACGCCGGCGGCAAGGACTCTGCGATCAAAGCGATCTTCGAGGGCATCAATCCGCAGGGCTGCGAAGTCACGGCCTTCAAGGCGCCGAGCAGCAAGGAGCTCGACCACGACTTCCTCTGGCGTCATGCGGTCGCGCTGCCCGAGCGCGGCCATATCGGCATCTTCAACCGCTCGCATTACGAGGAATGCCTGGTGACGCGTGTGCATCCAGAGATTCTCGCGAAGGAGAAGCTGCCGCCCAGGCTCGTCACCAAGAACATCTGGAAGGAGCGGTTCGAGGACATCTCCGCCTTCGAGCGCTATCTCTGCCGCAACGGCACCGTGGTGCTGAAGTTCTTCCTCAACGTGTCCAAGGAAGAGCAGCGCGAGCGCTTCCTCGAGCGGCTGGAGGACCCGGCCAAGCAGTGGAAGTTCTCCATGGACGACATCAAGGAGCGCGCGCTGTGGCCGCGCTACCAGGCGGTCTACCAGGACATCGTCCGGCACACGGCGACGTCGCATGCGCCCTGGTACGTCGTGCCGGCCGACCACAAATGGTTCGCTCGCGTCGTGATCGGCTCGGTGATCAATGCCGAGCTCGAAAAGCTCGACCTGCGTTTCCCCCGTGCCGACAAGGCCTCGCTGGAGGAGTTCAAGCAGGTGCGCAAGGCGCTGGAGAAAGAGGGGACGGGAGGCAGGAAGCGAGCAAAGTGACAGCCAGCGGGACCACCAATTGCAAGAACGTCAACTTCGCGCTCCAGGGCGGCGGCGCGCACGGCGCCTTCGTCTGGGGCGTGCTCGACCAGGTGCTCGAGGACGGCAGGCTCGCGATCGAGGCGATCAGCGCGACCAGTGCCGGCGCGATGAATGCGGTGGCGATGGCCTCCGGCATGGCGCATGGAGGCGCCGAGGCCGCGCGGGAGAGCCTGCACGCGTTCTGGTACGAAGTGTCGCGCATGGACATGGCGTACGATCTGATGTCGCCGCTGAACCAGTGGATCCAGGCCCTGAAGCTGCCGCCGGAATATCATCCGGTCCACGCATTTATCCACACGCTGACGCACACGCTGCCGCCGAACCTGCTCAATCCCTTTCATTTCAATCCGCTCCGCGCGCTGCTGCAGCGCGTGGTCGATTTCGACCGGCTCAATTCCTCGCCCGAGGCGCCGCAGCTGTTTCTCAACGCCACCAACGTCCGTACCGGCAAGATCAAGGTGTTCCAGAGCCCGCTTCTCACGGCGGACACCGTGCTCGCGTCGGCCTGCCTGCCACCCTATTTCCAGGCGGTCGAGATCGATGGCGAGCATTACTGGGACGGCGGCTATCTCGGCAATCCCGCGATCTATCCGTTGATCTACCGCAAGGGCAGTCACGACGTCATCATCGTGCAGGTGACGGCAATCCGCCGCGACGAGCTGCCGGCCAGTGCCGCCGACGTCCTCCACCGTATCAACGAGATCAGCTTCAATTCGTCCTTGATGCGCGAGATGCGCGCGATCGCGTTCGCTACCCGGCTGATCGACGACGGCGAGCTCGACAGCAACAAGCACAGCCGCATGTACATGCATTGGATCGGCAACGACCAATTGATGTCGCAGCTCGGCACCGCCACGCAATTCCACCCCGAATGGAGCCTGTTGTGCCGCCTGCGCGACGAGGGCCGCGAGGCGGCGCGAGGCTGGCTGGCACGAAACTTCGACCAGATCGGAAAGGCCTCGACGGTCGACCTGGCGGATATGTTTCTCTAGGCTGCCGCCGGCCATCGGCAAAAAAGTGCGAAAACAACCCCATGCACAGTAGCCGGCCATAGCAGAATCAACGGCTTGCAGGGGTCGCTGCTTTGTAATGCGGATTTTACGAAGCAGGTTTGACTCGTCGGGCAAAACAGGAGCATGATGCCACCATTCCCCCTGCCTTCTGAAATTCCTCAATGGGCGCGGAAGCGATTTGCACAGCGGACCTTCCAGCGGAACTCGGGTCGTCAAATGTGATCGTCAGATCATTGATCCTGCTTGACAGTTTTGTGTCCCAGGAGGAGCATCATAGCGGTCGCAAACCAGCGACGCGCAACGTCCACCTCATGAGCAAGGGGAGGTCTATGACACCACCTCCGCAAATCCAGCCGCGTTAATTGCGATGGAGCTCGTTCGGACTATCGCATAGCGGCGGAAACCGCGAACGGCACGCCGGGACAAGGTTTAGCGGGCTGCATCAGTGAGGCAAAGCCCCTACCTTCCCGGCGCTGTATTTTGGTCACGTCGATCGTGTCGGATGGCCGTGAAGGCTGCCGCAACTCTTGAGATTCCGCCTTTCCTTATCCTCCTGTTCGATCTGCACAAGGGTCTGTGCGCGCAGGCCCGATGGAGTTTCGCCGGGGCGTCAGCTCGCGATCCTGCATTGCGGCAAATGCCAAGAGAATGTCGTCTCAAAGGCCAACTTCCGACACAGGCTGGGGGCGAATAGCTGCGATCCGACATGACGGATGTGCTTCGGCGGTGACGGCCACGACACCGCGGGCGCATTCATTTTTTCCAGGGAATCTGCGTGTCGCAAAAGCTTGTCCCGGCGCTTCTCGCCGCTCTTTTCCTCGCGATCTCGTCTCTCTCCTGCGCCCGTGCCGATGCGCCGGCCGCGGGCGGTGCCGCCGCGCTATCGCCTGACGAAGCCAGGCGTGCGTTGGACACGCTCCAGGACGACAAGAAGCGCGCGCAGATGATCGATACGCTCCGTGTGATCGCCAACGCATCGGGTTCGCAGCAGCCCGCGCCGGAGGCGAAATCGCCGATCCCGCTGGCGGCCGATGGCCTTGGCGCGCAACTCCTGCTCACGGTGTCGGAGGAGATCCAGGAGATATCGAGCGAGATCGCCGGCATGGCACGGACGCTCACCCACTTTCCGGCCTTCTACTACTGGATCATGCGCACCGCGAACGATCCCGCGGCTTACAATCTCCTGATCGAGATCGCCTGGAAGCTGGCGCTGCTGCTGGGCTGCGCCCTCTCGGCCGAATGGGTCATCTTCCGCCTGATCCGCCGGCCGGTCGCGTTCCTGGAGGGGCGCGTGCCGCAAACCGCGCGCCTGCCGGCCCAGGCGCTGCCGCTTGCCGATCCGCCATCATCGGTCGCGGACGTCACGCCCGAGCCGGAGCTGCACAAGCGACGCCACAGTCTCGCGCGCGTCTGGCAGATCATGCTGCGTCTGCCCTTCGTGCTCGGGCGTTTCGTGCTCGAGCTGCTTCCCGTGCTCGTCTTCGTCGCCGTCGCCACCGCGCTGCTCGGAACGGAGCTCGGCGAGCCCGCGATTGTCCGTCTCGTGATCCTCGCCGTCGTCAACGCTTATGCGTTCTCGCGCGGGCTGATCTGCCTGGTCCGGGCGCTGGCGGGGCCGTTCGGGCTGTTTCCGGTGCGCGCGGAGACCGCGGCCTATATCGAGATCTGGGCGCGCCGCATCGTCGGCGTCGGCGTCTCCGGCATCGCCTTTGCCAATGTGGCGCTGCTGCTCGGCCTGCACCGCGCCGGCTACGCCGCGCTGCTGCGCATGGTGATGCTGGTCGTGCACCTCTTCATCGCCGTCATCGTCCTGCAATGCCGCCGCCAGGTCGCCGATGCCATCCGCGCGCCGGCCGAGCGGAAGGGAATTGCGGCCCGTTTGCGCAACCGCATCGCCGGCGGCTGGCACTATCTTGCCATCGCGCTCGACCTCGCGCTCTGGGCGGTGTGGGCGCTCAACATCCGCAACGGCTATTCGCTGCTGCTGCAATATTTCGTCGGCACCATCGCGGTGGCGCTGATCACGCGTGTCGTCATCATGCTGACGCTGAGCCTGATCGATCGCGGCTTCCGCATCAAACCGGAGATCCTCCAGCGCTTTCCCGGCCTCGAGATCCGTGCCAACCGCTATCTGCCGCTGCTGCGCAGGATCGTATCCGGCGTGATCGCCTTCATCGGCTTCGTGGCGGTGCTCGAAGTCTGGGGCGTGGACGCGATCGTCTGGTTCTATGGCGGCCAGATCGGCAGCCGGCTGATCTCGGCCGTGGTGACCATCGGCCTCGCCGTGCTCATCGCAGCGGCCATCTGGGAAGCCAGCAACGCGCTCCTGGACCGCCAGATCAATACGCTGACGCGGGACGGGCACTATGCCCGCGCGGCGCGGCTGCGCACCTTCCAGCCGATGCTGCGCACCGCACTGCTGTGCCTGATCGCGACCGTCGTCGGCCTCACCGCGTTGAGCGAGATCGGCGTCAATGTCGCCCCGCTGCTGGCGGGCGCCGGCATCGTCGGCATCGCGATCGGCTTCGGCTCGCAGAAGCTGGTGCAGGATCTCATCACCGGCCTGTTCCTGTTGCTGGAGAATACGGTGCAGGTCGGCGACACCGTCAGCGTGTCGGGGCTGTCGGGCGTCGTCGAGAACGTCTCGATCCGCACCATCCGCCTGCGCGCGGGTGATGGCGCCGTGCACATCGTGCCGTTCAGCGCGGTCACCACCATCACCAATGCCAGCCGCGGCGCCGGCAATGCCTCGGTGAGCGTCAACGTCGCCTACAAGGAAGACACCGATCGCGCCGGCCAGATCCTCAAGGACATCGTCGACGAGATGCGCCGCGAAGCGGACTTCCGCGCGCTCATCCGCGGCGACCTCGAGCTGTGGGGCATCGACAAGGTCGACGGCGCGATGGTGTCGATCGTCGGCCAGATCCGCTGCACCGAGGCCGGCCGCTGGCCGGTGCAGCGCGAATTCAACCGTCGCATGAAGCTGCGCTTCCAGCAGAACGGCATCGAGGTCGCATCCGCGACGCAGACGATCCTGATGCATATCGCGCCGTCGGGAGATGGCGCCGCCAATCTAATGCCAAGGCGGGCAGCAGGATAAGCAGGCGATCGCATATCAGTTCTTGGCGGCGGCCTGAGCGCGCGCCTCGTCCTTCGTGACAGCGCTAGGCGCCTGCTCAGGATGAGGCTAATCGGCGTCGGTGCCCGTTGATCCTGATGTCGCGCACTCCGTCCTCAACCTGAGGGCCCGCCCACGGCGGGCGTCTCGAAGGATGGCCGCGGGCGAGAATAGGGGCTCCATGGTTCGTGACGGCGCTGACGCGCCTCCCCACCATGAGGAGTTAGAGGCCTGCCGCGTTAACCTTTCGCGCGCAACTGCCAGTCGTTTGCGCAAGTCTCGCTGCGGTGCGAGATCACAATCGGCGCCGTGGTCTCTCCGTCCTTGATCTGAATGGAGCACTGGCCGACAATGGCTGCGGTTCAATAAGAAACTCCTTGGGGGAATTCGTGAATAGACCTGCCCGGGTCGTTGCCCAATCGACGTCGTCCAATCCGCAGCAAGGCATGACGCTGCTGCGCGATCCCCTGCTCAACAAGGGCACCGCCTTCACGGAAGCGGAGCGCGAGACGCTCGGCCTGCGCGGCCTGTTGCCGCCATGCGTGCTGACGATGGAGACGCAGGCTCAGCGCGTGCTCACCAATCTGCGCACGCTGCCGACGGATCTGGAAAAATACGTCGCCCTGAACGCGCTGCATGACCGCAACGAGGCGCTGTTCTTCCGCGTCGTCGTCGACAATATCGACGAGATCCAGCCGATCATCTACACGCCGACGGTCGGGCTTGCCTGCCAGAAATACGGCCTGATCTTCCAGCGGCCGCGCGGCATGTTCATCTCTTCGCGCGACCGCGGCCAGATCGCCGAGATCCTGAAGAACTGGCCCTACCAGGCCAGGCTGATCGTCGTCACCGACGGCGAGCGCATTTTGGGACTTGGCGATCTGGGCGCCAACGGCATGGGCATTCCGGTCGGAAAGCTCTCGCTCTACTCGGCCTGCGCCGGCGTGCATCCCGAACTGTGCCTGCCGATCGTGCTCGATGTCGGCACCAACAACGAAGAGTTGTTGAACGATCCCTATTATCTCGGCCTGCGCGAGCGGCGGCTGACGGGCGAGGCCTATGACAGCTTCGTAGACGAGTTCATGCAAGCCGCGCGCAAGACGTTTCCGGGCGTGCTGATCCAGTTCGAGGACTTCGCCAATCATTCGGCGTTCAAGCTGCTGCACAAATATCGCGACGAGGCCTGCGTCTTCAACGACGACATCCAGGGCACCGCGGCGGTGGCGCTCGCCGGCCTGTTCTCGGCCTTGCGCGTCTCCGGCGGCAAGCTGAAGGACCAGAAGATCCTGTTCCTCGGCGCGGGCGAGGCGGCGACTGGCATCGCCGATCTCGTAGTCTCGGCCATGATGGCGGAGGGGGCTTCCGAGGCGGCCGCGCTTCGCCGCAACTGGCTGGTGGATTCCCGCGGTCTCGTCGTCGCGGGGCGCGAGGGTCTGCATGGCCACAAGCTGCGCTATGCGCACACTGACCAGGCGCCGATTGCCGACTTCCTCACCGCGATCAAGACGCTGAAACCGACGGCGATCATCGGCGTCGCCGCGGTCGGCGGCGCCTTCACGCCCGATGTGCTCAAGGCGATGGCCGAGCTCAACGAGCAGCCGATCGTGTTCGCGCTCTCCAACCCGACCTCGAAGGCCGAGTGCTCGGCGGAGGACGCCTATCGCTATACCGAAGGGCGCGCGCTGTTCGCCTGCGGCAGCCCGTACGATCCGGTCAAGCTCAATGGCCGCAGTTTCGTGCCGCGCCAGGGCAACAATTCCTACATCTTCCCCGGCGTCGGTCTCGGCGTCATCGCCAGCGGCTCGCGCCTCGTGACCGACGAGATGTTCATGGCGGCGGCCCATGCGCTCGCCGATTGCGTCGGCAAGGAGGACCTCGCCCAGGGCAGCCTCTATCCGGCACTGCCGCGCATCCGCGAGGTCTCCGTCCGCATCGCGGCGGCGGTTGCGGACGTGGCCTACCAGCGCGGGCTCGCGGACGGACCTGCGCCCAATGACGTGAAGGCCCTCGTTCAGTCGCAAATGTACGAGCCGACGTACTGAGGGCTGATGACTTTTGATTGAGTCGATCTGGCGAACTGGCTCGGTCACCTCTCCCGCTTGCGGGAGAGGTCGGCGCACTTGCGCCGGGTGAGGGCTCTATCCTCTTGGGGAGTCCCACTGCGGAGACACCCTCACCCCGACCCTCTCCCGCAAGCGGGAGAGGGAGCGCACCGTCCGTCCGACTCCCGACGCCCAGTTAGGTCGACCCATCACCACCATCTCAGGTGGAATCGCCATTGTGCTCCGCGGCTGCATATGCGACAGTCTGTAGCGTTACAAGAATACTCAATCCGCAAGGTCAAATACCATGGACGATCGCCTGCCTGAACTCGGCGACCTCGAGCGTGAGGTCATGCAACTGGTTTGGGCCGATGGTCCTGTCACGGCCGAGATCGTACGTGAGCGGTTGTCGCGGCGTCTGAAGGAATCCACGGTGCGCACGGTGCTGCGCCGGCTGGAGGAAAAGGGCTATGTCAACCACACGGTGGACGGTCGCACTTACGTGTACCACGCCGCCGAACCCCGCGCGCGCGTTGCGGCCAAGGCGGTTCAGCGCATCGTCGACTGGTTCTGCAACGGCTCGATCGAGGAGGTCCTCGTCGGCATGATGGACAACAAGATGCTCGACCAGCAGCAATTGCGCTCGCTGGCCGACCAGGTGGCCAAGGCGAAGAAAGCGAGGGGAGTGAAGAAAGAATGATCGCAACTCTGGCGGAGGCGGCGCTGCGCTCCTTTGTGCTGGGAGGCGTCGTCTGGTTCGGTCTCACCCTATTCCGTGTGCGCAATCCGCACGTCCACATGACGGCGTGGGTCGTCGTGCTGATGGCCTCGCTCGCGATGCCATTCGTGATGCATTGGCCGACGCTCACCATCGACCGGCTACCAGCATCGGTGCCGGTGCCGGGCGAATCGTGGCCGGCCGACATCGCGATGCTGGAGATGTCGCAGCCGACCCTGCCGATCGCGCCGGGCGCCGTCGCGGCGCCGCCGGTTGCAAACGGCGTTCTGGTCGACTGGTGGCTGGTGGCGACGATCGTCTATGCCGGCGTCGCCGGCCTGTTGCTGCTGCGGCTCGCCATCGGCCTCGGCCTGACCTGGCGCCTGATGCGTGCGGCGAAGCCGGTGAAAGCTGCGCAGCTGATCGATGCCGACATCCGTGTCAGCCGCGACGTCGGCGGTCCCGTCACCTTCGGCTCGACCATTCTGGTGCCGCCGCAATTTGCAGGCTGGGATGCCAAGAAGCGCCTCGCGGTGCTCGCCCATGAAAGCGCGCATGTCGCCAACCGCGATTTCTACGTCCTGTTGCTTGCTTCGCTCAATCGTGCGGTGTTCTGGTTCAGCCCTTTCTCCTGGTGGCAGCTCGCGCGCCTTGCCGAGCTCGCCGAGATCATCAGCGACGCGCAGGCGATCGAGGTGATCGACGACCGGCTGTCCTATGCGGAGATTCTGCTCGATTTTGCCAGCAGCGTGAAGCCACGCCCGGTGGAGCTTGCGATGGCGCGGGCTTCGACCGTGCGCGCCCGCGTCGAGCGGATCATCGCGGCCGCCGCGATACCCGTGGCGGTCGGCTGGCGCAAGCGGTTGTGGATCGCGGCCGCGATCGTGCCGGCGGTGATCGTGTCGACCGGCATGATCGCCTATCGCACTCCCGACCCCGCGCCCGCTATCGCCGATAGCGGCGAGGTGCCGGCCCAGCATTACCGCCCCTTCGTCAATTTCTACGCCATGGGCCCGGCCTCGGTGTTCGCCATCTTCCGCGAGGGAGACGAGCTCTACGGCCAGGTGACCGGACAGCGGAAATTGCGCCTCTCGGTCGGCAGCGACGGCACGGCGTTCTACCCGGCCTCGTCCGGCGAAATCACGTTCCCCGTCGATGCCGAGCGTCGCTCGGCCGAGCTGACGTTGCGCATGAACGGCCGCGACATTCGCGCGGTTCGTGTCGCGGAGATGCCGGCACCGGCTGCGGAGATCGCGTCGCTCGATCAATATGTCGGCTGGTACCGGCTGGCGCCGAACCGCGTGCTCAGCGTCCGCCGCGACGGCGACCGTCTCTGGCTGCAGGAGACCGGGCAGGGCGCAACGCAGGTGCTCGCCGAGGGCACCGACGCCTTCTCGTTCCGCGGCGACCATCTCGTCGTCTTCCTGCGCGACGAGCAGGCGAAGGTGTCGCGCGTGCTGGTGCAGAACGCGGTTTTCGGTGCCCGCCTCGCGACCCGCGTCGATGCGGCGGTGGCGCAGGCCGTCGAGGCCGACTTCGCGCGCCGCCTCGCCAAGGTCTCCGACCGATTCAGGGAGCAGGTGCCGGTGGCCGGTAGCAAGGAGATGGTCTTGGCCGGCATCGAAGGCTTGCGCCGCGGTACGCCGGACTATGATCGCATGAGCGCGCCGCTCGCGGCCAAGGTCCACCGCTATCTCGCCGAAATGCAAACGACGTTCGTGGCGCTCGGCGCGGTGGAGTCGATCTTCTTCCGCGGCGTCGGCCCGGGCGGCTACGATATCTATGGCGCCAAGTTCGAGAACGGCACGGCTGAATTCCGCCTGCTGCTCGAGCCCGACGGCAAGGCCGGCGACGTCATCTTCCGGGCCGACGGCAATGACGAGCTCGGCGGCATCCTGCCTTGCTCGGAAGAGGCGAACGTGCGCGGCCGCGCCGGCACCTCGCCGATCCGGATCATGGTCTACAATGAGCTCGGCGAGGACATCCGGGTCGTCAATCTCGATGCCGACGGCAATCGCAAGAACCAGAGCGTCGTCAGGTCCAACATGAGCTGGGCGGCCACGACCACCGTGAACAATCCCTGGATGATCGCCGATAAGTCGGGACGGTGCCTGGAAATCCTGATGCCGGGCCGGCAGACGCGCTTCCACAATGTCGAGGCGTCGAACCTCGGCGCAAAGCCGGGGCGTGCCGCGCGCCGCGCTGTTCCGATCGCCAATGGCGAAGAGATGCTGCGCCGTTACATCGAAGATCTCGGCAGGGGACAGCCCGACTACGACCGTATGACGTCGGAAGTAGCCGACATCACGCGTCAGCAATTGCCGTTCGACCAGGCGATCCTGGCGCGACTCGGCGCCTTGCGTGCGGTCTCGTTCCGCGGCGTCACCGCGCTCGACAGCGACATCTATATCGCCCAGTTCGCCAATGGTTCGGCGGAATGGCGGATCGGCGTCAGGAACGGCGTGATCACCAAGATCGCGCTCGGGCCCAACTTTTAGGATCGCGACGCCGTCCGTCGCATCCGACGGGCGGTTCACGATAGCCGGACGGAGATGCCGCAATCTTCGCTTGTCCGGGCGCATCTCGAGTGCTACGATGCGTAGCATTACCGTTCGTAGCCTCGCGCCGCGTGTCGGCAGGCTCGAGAAAAATGGGCGTCCGCCATGAGCAATCCTGCAAGGGCCGAGACCGTGCTTGCGCTGCAGCGCTTCGGCATGGGGCCGCGGCCGGGATCGATCGCCGCAATGGGCTCGGACCCGCGCGGCGCGTTGATCGCCGAGCTCGACCGGCCGCTCACGCTGACCGCCGCCGCTGGGCTTCCCACCAGCGCCAAGGCCTTTCGCACCGTGGCCGACGCCAACGCCCGCCGGACGGCGCGGGTCAAGCAGGCGCAGCAGCAGGCCAAGAAGCAGCAGATGGCGGCGGCCGCGCCGGCGATGTCGGAAGACCAGGCGCAAGGTCAAGTGCAGGACAAGGACGCCGCCGAGATGGCGGCCAAGCAGGCGGCCGACGCCGTTCCCGATCCCGGACGTCCGATGTACTTGCAGGAAGCCAAGCTGCGCACCGAAGCCGCGCTCGCTGCCGAGATCGGTTTTGCCGAGCGGCTGGTGTGGTTCTGGTCCAACCATTTCTGCGTCTCGGCCAACAAGATCCAGAGCATGTCCGGCGCCTATGAGCGCGAGGCGGTTCGCGCCAATGCGCTCGGCCGTTTCGTCGATCTGCTGCTCGCCGTCGAAGGCCATCCGGCGATGCTGTTCTATCTCGACAATCTGGAATCGATGGGCGCCAACTCGATCGCCGGCATCAATCGCAGCCGCGGCCTCAACGAGAACATCGCGCGCGAGATCATGGAGCTGCACACGCTCGGTGTGCGCACCGGATACACCCAGGACGACGTGATCAGCTTCGCCAACGTCATGACCGGCTGGACGCTGGTGCCGCCGGGCGCCGATCCCCAGCACGGCGGCGAGTTCACCTTCAATCCGCGGCTGCACGAGCCAGGCGGCCAGACCGTGCTCGGCAAGCGCTACGAGCAGGAGGATGCCGAGCAGGGCCGCGCCGTGTTGCGCGACCTCGCCGCGCATCCGGCGACCTCAACCCACGTCGCGACCAAGCTGGCGCGGCACTTCGTCGCCGACGAGCCGCCGCCGGCTCTGGTCGAGCAGATGGCCAAGACCTTTCGCGACACCGAGGGCGATCTCAAGCAGGTCGCAATCGCGATGGTGTCGTCGGACGAGGCGTGGCGTGGACCGCCGTCGAAGCTCAAGCGTCCCGGCGAATGGGTCGTCGGCATGGTGCGCGCGACCGGCATCACGGTCGTCGATCCCGTCCTCTACACCGGTGGCCAGCAGCTGCTCGGCGAGCCGCTATGGCGTCCATCATCGCCCAAGGGCTATCCGGACGACGAGGCGAGCTGGATCGACGGTGTCGGCCGGCGGCTCGACGTCGCCAACAATTTTGCCGAGCGCGTCACCGGCATGGCCGATCCGCAAGTCATCATCGAGGACGTCTTTGCATCGGAGATTGCGCCCGAGGTGAAGCAGGCGGTCGACCGCGCCGAGAGCCGCCAGCAGGCGCTCGCGCTGCTGTTCATGTCGGCGGATTTTCAGAGGAGGTGAGCATGGGCCTTGATCGTCATCTGCCCACGCGGCGCGAGCTTCTGGCCGGCTCCGGGGCGCTGTTCGCATGGAGTCAGATGCCGCGGATCGCGCGCGCGGAAGGGCGCGATCCGCGCCTGCTCGTCGTCATCCTGCGCGGCGCGCTCGATGGCTTCGGCGCGGTGGCGCCGGTCGGCGATCCCGACTGGGTCGCCCTGCGCGGCGATCGCGCGCTGCTGCTCGACGGCAAGCCGGCGGCGCTGCCGCTCGATTCCTTCTTCGCGCTCAATCCGGCGATGCCGAACCTGCATCGGCTCTACAAGAGCGGCAAGGCCGCGATCGTCCACGCCACCGCGACGCCCTATCGCGAGCGCTCGCATTTCGACGGCCAGGACGTGCTGGAGAGCGGCTTCACCAGGCCCGGTGCGACCGCTTCGGGATGGCTCAACCGTGCGCTGCTGGCGATGGAGTCCGGCGGGCGGGTCGATCCGCGCGGCAGCCGTGCGCTCGGCATCGGCTCGGTGACGCCGCTGGTGGTGCGCGGCTCCGCGCCAGTGATGACCTGGGTGCCGCAAAAACTCCTGCCGGCGAGCCAGGATACGCAGAACCGCCTGCTCGATCTTTACCAGCACACCGATCCGAAGCTCGCGACCGTGCTGCAGGCGCGCATGAAGCTCGCCTCGCTCGACGGTGCGAGGGGTACGGGCGATCCGATGTCGGACGATCCGACGCTGGCGCCGCCGGGCATTGCGCGCGTGCGCGCCTATTTCACTGAAGCCGCCGGCACCGCCGCGCGCTATCTCGCCAAGCCCGACGGCCCGCGTGTCGGCGCAATGGGTTTCGTCGGCTGGGACACGCACATCGCCGAAGGCGCGGCGTCGGGCCAGCTCTACAATCTGCTCGGCGCGCTCGACGGCGCGTTCGCGGCGATCGAAAGCAACATGGGCGAGGTGTGGCACGAAACCGTGGTCGCCGTCGTCACCGAGTTCGGCCGCACCGCGCGCATCAACGGCACGCAGGGGACGGACCATGGCACGGGCACGGTTGCCTTCCTCATCGGCGGCGGGCTCGCCGGCGGCCGCGTGATCGCAGATTGGCCGGGCCTGAAGGCGGCGCAACTGCTCGACGATCGCGATCTCAAGCCGACCACGGATCTGCGTGCCGTGCTGAAGGGCCTGCTCAGGGATCATCTGCGTGTCGAGGAGAAGGTGCTCGCCGAGACGGTCTTCCCTGATAGCGCCGAAATCAAACCGATGGGAGGCCTCGTGGCCTAAAGAGCGATGTGCACATTGACGCAACGCGAACTTGATTTTCTTGCCAGTCTGAAGACCAGCTGGCGACAGCTCTATTGGCGTGAATTCGCGCGCATCCTTCGAGAGAGCGCGCAGTCGGGCTACGCCAGCGCCGAAATTTGCTCGGCGCCGCGACAGGGGTGACGGGAGACTTCGAATGCGGCGGCGTCAATTCATTTCACTCCTCGGCGGAGCCGCACTCGCGCCGTTCTCTGCGTTGCCGGTCTACGCGAACCCGCCGGAAGGCTGCGGTGGTCCGCTCGATCGGGGCGACGGCTGGCCGGTCGGCTCCGTCAACGACAACAGTCTCGTCAATCGCGAGGCGCTGTGCGGGATGGCGGATCGCCTCGTCTCCAGCGATGCCAACATCCATGCCGTGCTGGTCGCCCGCAATGGCAAGCTGGCGTTCGAGAGCTACTTCAAGGGAGCCGACGAAATTCCCGACTCGATCTACGGCCGCCGTGTGGAAACTCTCGCCTTCGATGCCGACACGCTGCACAACGCGAAGTCGGTCTCGAAGAGCGTTGCGTCACTCGCCGTCGGGATCGCGATCGATCGCGGGCTGATCCGCAGCGTCGACGAACCGATCTTCAGCTTCTTCCCCGAACTGTCCGACCTGCGGTCCCCCGAAAAGGATCGTATCCGGTTGGTGCACGCGCTGACCATGTCGATGGGCCTGAAGTGGATCGAGGCGACTCCTGCAACGGGCGACTACGACAACGACGAGTCGCGCATGCATATGGCATGGGATCCGTGTCGTTACGTTCTCGGTCTTCCCGTGACGGCCGCGCCGGGGCAGGAATTCTTCTATAACACCGGCGCACTCACTCTGGTGTCGGCCATCATCCGCAAGGCGACCGGACGTCCTCTCGATGAATTCGCGCGTGAGGCGTTGTTCGAGCCTTTGGGGATCACCAGCACGACGTGGGCTCGGTACCGTGGAGACACCGATGCGGGAGGAGGGTTGCGACTGCGGCCGCGCGACATGGCAAAGATCGGCCAGCTGGTCCTTGCGGGCGGCCGCTGGAACGGCCGCGGGATCGTTTCCAAGGCCTGGATCGACGCCTCGACTGCTGAGAAGATCAAGGGGACGGACAATCAATCCTACGGATATCTGTGGTGGCTCGGCCAAGCGCGCGTCAACGACCGGAAGATCAACTGGATCGGTGCACTGGGGCGCGGCGGGCAGTCGATCCGCATCGTGCCGGAGCTCGATCTCGTCGTCGCCGTAACGGCGGGCTACTACCAGGACTACAGCTCGCAAGCGTTTCGATTGCAGTTCGGCGTTTTCAGGGACGTCTTGCGCGCGATCCCCCCTCCGGCCTGAGCCGCAGCTGCCGACTCCGGCGGCGGGTTCTGTCCCGATTCAGGACAGTCACTGTGGTGGAATCGTCACAGCTGGCGCGAAACGGCCGCGGCCCCAGAGCCGCTTTTGTTCCGACAAGGTTCTGCCCTCATTCCCCACGGAAACTTGGGGTTGTTCGGAGGGCGCATCATGTCTCGCATTGCAAGTGCCGAAACTGCCCGGATGTCGCTGGCTAGCTCGAGCCGGCTATTGCTCGCGGTCCTGGGGGCCGCATCGCTCGCCGCCTGCGCGCAATCGCCGGTCGGCCGTCAGAAAGCCGATCTCGCCGGAACGACCCGGCAAGCCGCGGTGGAGCGCCCGCACAGGGTGGCGGCGCTGCATCCACGTCCGATCAGCCGGGCGCGCAGCTCCGAGGGTAAACAGACAGCTTCGCACGGCGTCGCGAGCTTCTATTCGGATACGGAGACCGCGAGCGGCGAGAAGTTCGACAAGAACGAATTGACCGCGGCGCATCCCACCCTGCCGTTCGGCACCAAGCTGCGCGTCACCGAGACCTCCTCCGGCCGCTTCGTCACGGTCAGGGTCAACGACCGCGGGCCCTTCGTGCGCGGACGCGTGGTCGACATCTCGCCTTCCGCCGCCGAGGCGCTCGGCATGGTCGACAAGGGCATCACCAATGTCAGGCTCGAGGTCGTGCGATAGGGCACGCGTTGCGAACGATGCGGCGCGCTTAACCGGCTGTTAGCGGCTTTTCGAGCACCATGGCTGTCCGCACAATTCGGGGCTTTGGGGGAGGCGGCGCTTGAACACGATCCAGCATCTCGAAGATCAGGCTGCGCGTGCCGAGCGGCTCGCCAAGCGGATCACGGATACGCTGACGATCGAAAAGCTGCTGACCTTCGCCGGCGAACGCCGCCGCGAGATCGAGGTCATCGCCGGTAAGCACCGCCGCAACTAAGTCCCGCGTTCCATGCTCCGATCGCATCCGCCCTCGCCGGAAGGCGCGGAACTTCTCCTTTTTCCCGGCGTCATTCCGGTGATGCAAGAAGGAGGAGGACATCATGGGTTTTGGACGAGGTGCTTTGCTTTGGTTGCTTGGCGTGCCGCTGCCGATCGTTCTGCTGCTGGCATTGTTCTGGCACCACTGAGGTGACGACACGAAAAGCGCCGCGGGAGCGGCGCTTTTTTGTTGGGCGCGATGTGCAACGTTTGAGGTGCGATGCGCCCTCAGCTATGGCTCTCGACGAAGTCGCTGAGATAGTCGGGCAGCTCTATGCCATAGATGTCGCAGCGTGCCTTTATCGCGCCGGCGACCTCGGTCGAGATGTCTTTGATCCAGTGTTCGAGCGTGTTGAACGAGATCACCTTGACGGGATCGTTGAAGCAGCCAGCGACGAACTCGCCGATGGTGGCTTCGAGATCGCTGCGCTCGATGCGGATTTCAGTCGCAATGTCGAGACGGTCGACGACGACGAAGAGGGTTTGGTCCGCGCCATAGGGCACGACGGGAGATGCAACGCCAGCTTCAAGCATGTGAGGCGCTCACGAGTTGACTTCCGATCTCCGACAACGGGAAAAACCGGAAGAAGGTTCCTACGCACGTGCTTGTGAAGGCCGTCAGAGAAATTCCCGCCAGCGTGATAGTTCGATGACGTGTTCGGGGGAGAGAACGGCGGTAACCAGCGGCGGCTGCGGCGCCGTGCGGATCTCATAGAGATGCCGGGTCGCCGCCGGCTTTTGCATGAAGGCCGAGATGCATTGGTCGAGCGTCCCCTCGCTCACCTGGTAGGGCTCGCGGTCCGGTCGGCGCTGGTTGCCGAGTGACGGCCATTTATGCAGCGCCGCAAGCGCGCCGAAATCGACTTTTGACTCCGCAACAACGTCCCCCATCGCCCTGCCTCACGCAAAAGACGACCCCAGCACACGTGCTCGCGTGCCGGGGCCCATACACCTGTCGCTGCATCTCAATGCCACCAGCCCCAACGCGGCATCCGGGAAAAGGTTCCCGGCTCATCGGCTACGGGGAAGGGCTCAAGCGCTCGTGATCTTCGGAATTTGCAATATCCAGCCGACAAACGCCATTACGCGGGGATCTTTGGCCATTGCCGCGGGCCAGCGCACGATTTGAGCCTTGCTCGACGGCAAGTCCCACGATTGCGGAAGCACCCGTACCAGCCTGCCGTCCTTGAGTGCATCCTGGACCAGCAGCGAACGCGCGAGCACGATCCCGTTGCCGGCGAGGGCCGCGGCTATGGCGGTGGCTATCGTTGCAAAGCGTATCTCGGCGGGTGGCGGGCGGCCGAGACCCAATCGTTCGAACCAGGAGGTCCACGACCATTCGACCCCGCGGTCTTCGCCGATCCGGCCCTTGTGCAGGAGCGGCAACGATTTGAGGCGCGTCACGTCGGTCAGCGGTTGCTGGCCAGGCAGCAGGCGTGGGTGGCAGACGGGGTAAACATGCTCGCGAACCAGCAAACGCTGCGTCGACGTTGGCCTCAAGCCCGCTGCTGGTTGCCACACCACCGCGACGTCAAGATCGGTCGACCTCGCATGTGCGTCGGCGTCACGTACGGCCAGCTCGACCGGTATGCCGGGATGTGCTTGCGCAAAATCGGGCAAGCGGCGCACGAGCCAATAGTCGGCAAGCGCTGCACCGACGCCCACTTTCAAGGCCGGAGGCGGAGCGGCGGCGCGACAAAGCGCACGAAAATCCGCCATCCTGTCGAGCAAACCGGCCAACTCGTTCGAGAGGGCAATGCCGGCGGGCGTGGCGCACAAGCCGCTCGGCTGCCGAACGAGGAGGGGCGTCCCGACGAAGTCCTCGAGCTTGCGGAGCCGATGGCTGACCGCGCTCTGCGTGAGCCCGAGCTCCGCGGAGGCGCGCGTGACGCTCGCATGTCTCAAGGCTGCCTCGAACGCAATCAGACCGTCGAAGGGAGGAAATGAACGCATTGCATCATCATGAAACATTTTCATGCCGATGTGAATGCATTGCATTGGCGCAGGCTTCGCCCCGGCATGCATATCGGTACCAGACGCTTTCACGATGGGGCAACGATGATCACGCCTGAACCCGACATGCAGTCCCCACGTCGTTGGCACGACCTGCTGCCAGCGATGGTGCTCGGCATGGCGGCCTTTCTGACGCAATTCGACGTAACCGCGGTTGTTGTCGCGATGCCGGCCATGGCCGCCGAACTCGGTTTCGGCGGCACTGCCTATGCCTGGGTGATGGATGCCTACAGCCTGGCATTTACCGGCGGGCTGCTCGCCGCGGGCGCGCTGGCCGACAAGTATGGACGCCGACGCGCTCTGCTTGGCGGCAACGTCGTGTTCCTGGTCGGATCGATAATTTGCGGCTTCGCGGCGGGTGGTCCGATGCTGTGGGGCGCGCGTGCAGTTCAAGGCCTCGGCGCGGCGTTCGTTATCACGGGAGGCATTGCGCTGCTTGCGAATGCCTATGCCCGGCCTGACGAGCGCGCCCGCGCCTTTGCATTCATGGGCGTGCTCTCGGGCACCGCCATGGCGCTCGGACCAGCGCTCGGGGGACTTGTCTCGGCCTGGTTCGGATGGCGCTGGATCTTCCTGGCCAATATCCCGCTTTGTCTGCTCACGCTTCTGGCCGTTCCGCGGCTGGTCGCAGAATCGCGTGATCCTGCCGGCCGCCCGCTGGACTGGAGCGGCGTCGTGCTTCTCACGTTTGCGCTTGGTCTTGCGATCGAGAGCCTGCTGAGGGGAGGTGCAATGCCGGCCCGGATTGCAGCGGGCCTCGGGCTGAGCGCGTGTCTGCTCGCCATCTTCGTGATGCAGCAGCGGGGCCGGCCCGTGCCGATTTTCGACCCCGCCGTGTTCATTCGACCGGTCATGGTCGGCATTTCCTCGCTGCTGATTGCTGTTTCCGTTGGATACTGGGCGGTTCTCGTCTATCTGCCGCCGTTCCTGAACGCAGCGTTCGGCTGGTCAGGTCCGTCCGTTGGCTTCGCAATGCTCTTCGCGACGTTGCCGATGCTTCTGCTGCCGCCCTATGGCGCTCGCCTCGCAACACGCTGGGGCTGGCGCCGGCTGTTCGCGACGGCGATGCTGGCGCTGCTGGCGGGCGATCTCATTCTGGTCCTGGCCGCGAGCGGCTGGCTCCCGAACGCGCAAGTCGTTCTCGCTGCTGCGGCAACCGGAATGCTGTTGGCCGGGATTGGCGCAGTCCTCGCGCATCCGCAACTGTCGAGCGCGGTCGTTGCGTTGGTGCCTCCGGACCAAACCGGCATGGCCTCGGCGGTCACCGTGGTCATGCGGCAGGCCGGATTTGCGCTCGGCATCGCAATGCTCGGTGCGATCCTATCGGACGAAGCATCGGCTGCCGGTTACGCATGGCCCTGGCTTGTTGCGGCGATTGGATCAGCAGGCGGCCTCGTCGCCGCATCGATGTTGCTGCCTGACCAGCAGCCGTAGCTGTATCTGGTGGAGACAGCCGGCTGCCGGGGCCACACCAATCGCCACGCCGGCCGGGAAACGGTTCCCGGCCGCGCCGTTTTCCGGTTCAGCTCGCGGCCGCCGCGATCCTGTGCCCCGGGCTGTCATGCTCCTGGCTGCTCTCGCCGCGGCGGACCTCCGGCGGCAGCCCGGCAAAGCGCCGCAAGGCCTCCGCCATCTGCACCCGGCCCGACACGCCTGTGATCACCACGTCCACCATCGCAAAGGACGAGTGGAAGTGGCCGCGTGCCTTGAGCTGCTCGACCGGGACGCCGGCGGCCGCCATTGCCTCGGCATAGGCGACACCCTCGTCCCGCAGCGGATCGAACTCGCAGGTGACCACGAGGGCCGGCGGCAGGCCGGCGACCTTGCCGCGCAGCGGCGAGACCCGCGGATCGGTGCGGTCGGCCGGTGAGCAATAGAGGTCCCAGAACCAGTACATCAGCGAGCGCGTCAGGAAGTAGGCGGTCCCATTGTCCTCGTAGGAGGGGCGATCGAAGCTGCAGTCGGTGACCGGGCAGACCAGAAGCTGGCCGGCGATGGCAGGCCCGCCGCGGTCGCGCGCGAGCTGGCAGGTGACGGCAGCGATGTTGCCGCCGGCGCTCCAGCCGGCAACCAGAACCGGGCCCGGCTTGCCGCCGAGTTCGGCGGCGTGCTCGGCGATCCAGCGCGTGGCCGCATAGCCGTCTTCGGCGGCGGTCGGGAAACGATGCTCAGGTGCGTGGCGATAGCCGACGCTGACGAACATCATGCCGGTCCGCCGCACCATGTCGCGGCAGAACGGCTCGTCCGATTGCTCGTCGCCGAGCACCCAGCCGCCGCCATGGAAATAGACCACGACCGGATGCGGTCCCGGCGTTGCGGGCTTGTAGACACGGTAGGGCAACACACCGTCGGCAATGGGCAGGGTGCCGTCGACGATCTCGCCGATTGGCCGCCCCGCGGGCCGGCCCTTGTTGAACTCGTTGACGAAGGCGCGTGCGCCTTCCGCGCCCATTGACTCGATCGGCGGCAGGTTGAGAGATGCGAGCAGGTTCAGCACCAGCCGCACGTCCGGCTGCAGGCGCACCACCTCGCCGTCATTGCATTGCGCGGCGCCATTGGGGCCGGTGAGCTTGAAGCCGAGCATGCCGCGGCTGACCACCTCGTCGCAGATGCTGCGGTAGGGGCCGACGCCGCCGGTGTAGGGCATCAGCCCCTGCACCTTGCCGGGCACGTTGGCGCCCGTGTACCAGGTGTTGGCGAGCCGGTGCAGCGTCAGCATCGAGCAGTCGGCCATGTGCCTGTTCCAGCCGGCCTGAGCCGTCTCGGTCGGCTCCATCGTGGTGAAGCCGGCATCGCGCAGCGCGGCAAGGCGATCGACTACCCAGTCGGCATGCTGCTCGATCGACACCGCCATGTTCGACAGCACCGATGGGCTGCCGGGGCCGGTGATCATGAAGAAGTTCGGAAAGCCCTCGACCGTGAGGCCGAGATAGGTCTGCGGCCCCTGCGCCCAGACATCGGACAGCGACTTGCCGCCGCGCCCGGTGATCGGATGCACGGCGCGGATCGCGCCGGTCATCGCATCGAAGCCGGTTGCGAACACGATGACGTCGACGTCGAAGCTGCGGCCGTTGGTGGAGATTCCGCTCGCGGTGATCGCCTTGATCGGCTCCTTGCGCAGATTGACCAGCGTGACGTTCGGCCGGTTGTAGGTTGCGTAATAGTTGGTGTCGAGGCAGGGGCGTTTCGCGCCGAACGGATGGTCGTCCGGCATCAGTGCCGCGGCGGTCTCGGGGTCCTTCACCGCGGCGCGGATCTTCTCGCGGATCAGGTCCTGGACGATCTTGTTGCCGTCGAGGTCGACGGCCTGGTCGGCCCAGAGCTGCGTCAGGATGTGGACGAGGTCGCCGGCGGCCCAGGCGCGTTCGAACCGCTCGCGACGCTCGGCATCGCTGAGCTGCCAGCTCACGACCGTCTGCTGCGGGTAGGGCACGCCGGCCATCGACTGCCGTGCCTGCTCGCGATAGGCCGCGCGGTCGCTCTGCAGCAGGCTCATGCGGTCCGCGGGCGCCGGGCCGTTATGCGCCGGCAATGCGAAATTCGGTGTGCGCTGGAAAACGGTCAGATGCGCGGCCTGCTCGGCGATCAGCGGGATCGACTGGATCGCCGACGAGCCCGTGCCGATCACGGCGACGCGCTTTCCTGTGAGATCGACGCCGTCATGCGGCCAGCGCCCGGTGAAATAGACTTCGCCCTTGAAGTCCTTGACGCCGTCGATCTCCGGCGGCTTTGGCGCGGAGAGGCAACCGGTGGCCATGATGTAATGGCGGCATGAGACCGGCGCGCCATGGTCAGTGGTGATGAGCCAGCGCTCCGACGCTTCGTCCCATCTGGCTTCGGTGACCTTGGTCTTGAAACGGATATCGCGGCGCAGATCGTAGCGATCGGCGATGAAGCCGAGGTAGCGCAGGATCTCGGGCTGGGTCGCGTACTTTTCAGACCAGGTCCAGGCGGTCTCGAGCTCCGGATCGAACGTATAGCTGTAGTCGATGGTCTGGATGTCGCAGCGCGCGCCCGGATAGCGGTTCCAATACCAGGTGCCGCCGACATCGCCGGCCTCGTCGAGCCCGACCGCCGAGAACCCTGCCTTGCGCAGGCGATGGAGAAGATAGAGGCCGGCAAATCCGGCGCCGACCACGGCGACATCGACCTTTTGAGCGGTTCCGCGCTCATCGGAGGCACGTGTGGCGACCATTGCGTCAGGCATGGTGTTCCTCCCGTAGGTTTTGTTTTGGCGGCAGGCTATCGCCGCAGGCTCAGCTTGTCATCAGAGCAAGTGCAATCTTAGGGTGGTCGTTTGCGGCGGCTTCGTGACCGCGCGAATGTTGCGGCACCACACGCACCGCGATGCACAATGGCCGTGATAGCCCGGGGTAATCAGCCATCATCCTTCTGTGTATGCTTGCGCTTACAAGCCACGCGTACCGCCCGGGCGTCATGACAGAGTTGAGTGAGCGAACCAAAGCGAACATGGACGTCGTTCTCGAGCAGACGTGCCGGCAACTGCCGCATGGCGGCGATCACGACAGCCGCAGGTTCATCGCCGAGCGCCTGATCGAGGCGGCGCAATCCGGCCACTCCACGCTGGGCGAGCTCGGCATCGTCGCGCGCCGCGCGCTCGCCGAGCTGATCGGCAAAGGCGGCTAGGCGCAGGCGCGAGGCTTGCCTCGCCGACGGCTCCGGACATAACCTGCCGGAATCCTTCATCGAGATCGTTTCGAAGATGCGGGCCCTGCTTGCATTCGTTGCGGCTATCGCAGTCCTGTGTGGCGTCGGCTCGGCCGTCGCCCAGTCGGTCGGACAATTTCCATTCGCGCTGACGCGGGAAGGGCAGATGCTCGGCGCCGTGGAGGGCGAGGTGGCCTCGTTCAGGGGGCTGGCTTACGCGGCGCCGCCGGTCGGGGCGCTGCGCTGGCAACCGCCGCAACCGACGACCGAAAGCTCGGAGATGCGCACCGCCTACGACTACGGCGCGCCGTGCCTTCAGCCGGCGTTGCCCGTGGCGAGCGAAGATTGCCTGACGCTGAACGTGTTCCGTCCTTTCGGGGTCGATGGCCCATTGCCGGTGATGGTGTTCATCCATGGCGGCGCGTTCGCCACGGGGACCGCGAACGATCCGCTGTTCGATGGCGCCAAGCTGGCGCAGGCGGGTCTCATTGTCGTCACCGTGAATTATCGCCTCGGCGCGCTCGGCTGGCTCACGTATCCCGCGCTGTCGAACGCCGGCTCCGGAAATCTCGGCCTGATGGACCAGGTCGCCGCGCTGCATTGGGTGCACGACAACATCGCGGCCTTCGGCGGTGATCCGGGCAACGTCACTCTGTTTGGCAGCGATGCAGGGGCGACATCGATCGCGCTGCTGATGCTGTCCGCGCCAGCGCGCGATCTCTTCCACAAGGCCATTCTGCAATCGGTGCCAGGCCGCGCGCGGCTGCGTTCGGCAGAAGAGGCGGAGGCCATCGGCCGGCTCTTCGTGGCCGCGCTTGGGCCGAAGACGGATCTGCGCGCAGTCGAGCCGCGGCGCCTGCTGGCCGCCGAACAGCAATTGCTGGAGAAATCACCGCGCAGCTTTGCACCGATGATGGATGGACGTCTCGTGACCGAGGACCTCGCCGCAGGTTTTGCGGCCGGACGCCAAAGCCGCATTCCCTTGATCATCGGCTCGAATGAGGACGAGACCGGCTTGGAGAACGAGACCGCGATCAAGGAGGAGCTTGCGCCGCCGGGCACGAGTAGCGAGGAATTGCGCAAGCTCTATCCCGATCTCACCAGACCGTCGGATCTCGCGGCAAAAGTCTACACCGACAAGGTCTTCTCCGAGCCGGTGCGGCTGCTGGCCCGCCTGCACGCGGCAAGCGGCGCGCCGACCTTTCGTTACCGCTTCGCCTATGTGCCGGAGGCGCGCCGCGCCAATCCGGACATCGGCCACGGGCGCGAGCTGCAGTTCATCTTCGGCGCGGAAGGCGTGCCCGGTGCGGGCATCCTGTCGCGGCGCGACCGCGAGGTCGCAAGCCGCATGCGCGCCTACTGGATCAACTTCGCCCGAAGCGGCGATCCCAATGGCCCTGGCCTCAATGGTCCCGACCTGCCGCGCTGGGACGCGGCGGGCGGCGATCGCCTGCTGCTGATCACGAACGACGGCATCGCGAGCGGCGACGATCCGATCGCGGAGCCGTCTCGACCGGCTGGCAAATGAGGGCAGGAGATGAATCGGATTTAAGCCGCGAGCTCGACGCGCGGCGCCGGGCTGAGCCGGTCTTCCTCCAGGTAATCGATCGCGCCGTCCTTCTCGACGGCATAGAATTGCAGGCCATCCCGCGACTTGAAGGCGGCGCGGACGACACCGCGGCGGCCCTTATCACTGTTGACGACGTCCCCCAGCGCAAACTTCCTCATCGCACGTCTCACTTGTCTTCAAGCCGACTGCTTCGGCCCCGCCGGGGATTCTGGGCGGCAAATCGTTAACGACTTGCTAACCATGCTGCTTTGCCTATGCTCATCGCCAATCGTGCGGACCGTAAGCACGCGCCTGTTGTCAACGAGACGAGCCCGATGACGCGATTTCCGACCCTGTTCCTGTCGCATGGCGGCGGCCCCTGGCCTTTCATGGAGGACAGGCGCGTGCAATATGCCAAGACCGCCGAGGCGTTCGCGAACTTGCCGCAGCTTCTGCCCGAGAGGCCGAAGGCCGTGCTGGTCATCACCGGTCACTGGGAAGCCGACGCCTTCACGGTGTCGACCTCGCCGCACCCGCCGATGGTCTACGACTATTACGGTTTCCCCGAGCATACCTACCACCTCAAATATCCCGCGCCGGGCAAGCCCGAGCTCGCTACGCAAGTGAAGGCGCTGCTCACGCATGCCGGCCTCGATTGCCGCGCAGATCCCGATCAGGGTTTTGATCACGGCACGTTCGTTCCGCTCGGGCTGATGTATCCGAACGCCGACATGCCGATCGTGCTGCTGTCGCTGAAGTCCAGCTATGACGCGGCCGAGCACGTCAAGGTGGGGCAGGCGATCGCATCCTTGCGTGACGAAGGCATCCTGATCGTCGGCAGCGGGCTGACCTATCACAACATGCGCGGCTTCAACCGTCCGGAGTCCAAGCCCGTCTCGTATGATTTCGAAGCCTATTTGAACGAGGCGATCAGCAACCCCGATGCGACGCGCCGCAACGCGATGCTGGTCGATTGGGAGAATGCGCCGAGCGCACGCCTTGCGCATCCGCGCGAGGACCATCTGCTGCCGCTGATGGTGGCGGCCGGTGCGGCCGGAAGCGACGTCGGACGCCGCGTCTTCGTCGACGAGGTCGCGCATGTGGCGATGGCGTCGTACGTGTTTGGATGATCTTCTCCCTCTCCTCGCAAGCGGGGAGAGGCGAAGAAAGCCTCACCCGTATCTTAGCTTCATCACCAGGATGCCGCCGGCGAGCAGCATGGTGACGGCGTTCGAGGCGATCAGGGGGCCATCGCCCGAGAGCAGGCCGTAGATCAGCCAGAGCGCGAGGCCCAGCACCATCACCAGGAACATGCCGAGCGAGATGTCGCCGGTGGAGCGGGTCTTCCATACCTTGATGGCTTGTGGCGCGTAGGCGACGGTGGTGCAGGTGGCGGCGGCAAAGCCGATCAGCTTGGTCAATAGCGGGTCCATGCGCGCTCTATAGCATGGATTCGGCCATGCCTGGAGCTTCGTTCCGATTTCATCGGAACGAAGCTCCCATTCTTGTTCTGACGCGTTTTCTTGACGCGAACCGGTGCCCGCCTCGCTCGAAAACGCTACGCCCCGCGGGCCGCCATGAGATTTCGATACAGCGCGGCATAGTCGCCGGCGCGGTTGCGCCAGGAGACGTCGGTCGCAAGGCCGCTACGTTGCAGGCGGCGCCAGGTCAGCTTGTCGTGAAAGGCGGTGTTGGCCTTGCGCAGCGTGCCGGCGAGGGCATCCGCCGTCACGGGGGCGAACTTGAAGCCGGTGGCATCGCGGCCGGACGCGTCGGCCGCGCCGATATCGACGATGGTGTCTTCGAGGCCGCCGACGCGGGAGACGATCGGCACGGCGCCATAGCGCAGCGCACAGAGCTGGGTCAGGCCGCACGGTTCGAAGCGCGACGGCACGATCAACGCGTCCGAGCCGGCCTGGATCAGATGCGCCAGGATCTCGTCATAGCCGATCACGACGCCGATCCGGCCGGGATTGGCGCGGGCCGCGGCCTGATAGCGATCCTGCAGATCGCGCTCGCCGCTGCCGAGCAGCGCGAGCTGCATGCCTTCGCGCAGGATGGTTGGGATGGCTTCCAGCAGGAGATCGAGCCCTTTCTGCCAGGACAGCCGGCTGATGACGCCGAGCAGCGGTGCTTCGTCCGAGGAATCGAGGTTGAACTGCTGCTGCAGCACCGCCTTGTTCGCGGCCCGGAATGTCAGGTCCTCCGCGCCGAAGCGATAGGCGATGTGCGGATCGGTTTGCGGATTCCAGACCTCGATGTCGATGCCGTTGAGAATGCCGCTCAGCACGTCCGACCGTTCACGAAGCAGCCCGCCGAGCCCCATGCCGCCTTCGTCGCTCTGGATTTCCTTCGCGTAGGTCGGCGACACCGTGGTGATGCGATCAGCAAGGCGCAAGCCGGCCTTCAAAAAGCTGATGCCGCCAAAATATTCCAGTTCGTTGACGTTGAAGGCGTGCCAGGGCAGGCCGATCGATCCGATCAGTTCGGGCGCGAACTTGCCCTGATAGGCCATGTTGTGAATGGTCATCACGGTGCCGGGCCGCGGACGATTTTCGTAGTGCAGATAGGCCGGCGCGAGCCCCGCCTGCCAATCGTGGGCGTGCACGACGACGGGCACGAACGCCGGCACGAGGCCATGGCCGATATCGGCCGCCACGCGCGACAGCGCAGCGAAGCGCACGCCGTTGTCCGCCCAGTCGACGCCATCGGTGGTAACATAGGGGTTGCCCGGCCGTGCATAGAGATGCGGCACGTCGAGGACGAACAGGTCGAGCCCGGCATGCGAGCCCGCCAGCAGCCGTCCGGGGCCGCCGAAATAATCCGGCCAGCGCCGCAGCTCCTCTGTGCCGGACAAAAGGCGCATCACGTCGGGATAGCCCGGCAGCAAGGTGCGCATCTCGACGCCATGCGTCTTCAGCGCAACCGGCAGCGCGCCGGCGACATCTGCGAGGCCGCCGGTCTTGACGAGGGGGTAGACTTCAGAGGCGACCGCAAGGACGCGAACAGGCGTCATGTATTGAGCCTGTCGATCATCGGCTGGGTGATCAGCGAGATGCCCTGCTCGGTGGTGCGGAAGCGCTTTCCGTCGACCTCGGGATCCTCGCCGACGACGAGGCCTTCCGGAATCTCGACGCCGCGGTCGATCACGACGTTCCTCAAGCGGGCGCCGCGGCCGACACTCACGTAAGGCATGATCACGGCATTCTCGACATTGGCGTAGGAGTTGATGCGCACGCCGGTGAACAGCAGCGAGCGGCGCAGCGAGGCGCCGGAGATGATGCAGCCGCCTGAGACCAGCGAGCTCACCGCCTGGCCGCGCCGGCTCTCCTCGTCATGGACGAATTTCGCCGGCGGGGTGATCTCCGCATAGGACCAGATCGGCCAGGCGCGGTCGAACAGGTCGAGCTCGGGCACCACGTCGGTGAGGTCGATATTGGCGGCCCAATAGGCGTCGACCGTGCCGACGTCGCGCCAATAGGCGCGGGTGTCGCTGCCGGAGCGAACGCAGGAGGTCGAGTATTGGTGCGCCATCGCGCGGCCGTTCTTGACGAGGTAGGGAATGATGTCCTTGCCGAAATCGTGGTTCGAGTTCGGGTCCTCGGCGTCGCGCTTGAGCTGGTCGAACAGGAATTTCGCGTCGAACACGTAGATGCCCATGCTGGCGAGCGAGACGTCGGGCTTGCCCGGCATCGGCGGCGGATCTTTCGGCTTCTCCAGGAACTCCTGAATCCAGCCGTTCTCGTCGATGTGCATGATGCCGAAGCCGGAGGATTCCGACCGCGGCATTTCGAGGCAGCCGACGGTGACGTCGGCGCCGCTCTCGACGTGCTGGCGCAGCATCACCTCGTAGTCCATTTTATAGATGTGGTCCCCGGCCAGCACCACGATGAAGCGGCAGGCGTGGGATTCGATGATGTCGATGTTCTGGTACACCGCGTCCGCCGTGCCGACATACCACATGGTCTCGGAGACGCGCTGGCTGGCGGGGAGGATGTCAAAACTCTCGTTGCGTTCGGGGCGGAAGAAGTTCCAGCCCATCTGAAGGTGCCGGATCAGGCTGTGCGCCTTGTATTGGGTCGCCACCGCGATACGGCGGATGCCCGAGTTCACCGCGTTCGACAGCGCAAAATCGATGATGCGGGACTTGCCGCCGAAATAGACCGCCGGCTTGGCGCGGCGGTCGGTCAGCTCCAGCAGACGGCTGCCGCGTCCTCCGGCCAAGACAAATGCCAGCGCTTGACGGGCAAGCGGCTCGGGTCTCGCGGCACTCATGTGATCCTCCCACAATTCTGGCGCTCGCCAGAAGCCTCCCCGGCCGCGCACATGGAACCGATAGTAATGGCACGAATAGTAAATCGTGAAGGTGGTTGTTGGTTGCGAATGCACGGGAAGCTTAATGCTTTGCCGGGTGATCGGACCTCAGCCACCGTCGTGCGGGTGTCACAGGCGACGACGTCGCCCGGCACCGGGTTGATCAGAACGGAAACAAGCGTCTTGTGCGGTGCACGCAAGCTCCAGGCTTTGAAATTCTACGCTTTGACTTGGCGCAAGGATGCCCGATCATGACGCTGCGATCCTTTTCCAAGCGAAAGGACAGACAGGGAGTAAGACGATGAGGATCTGGAAGACGGCAATTGCCTGTTCGCTGGCCGGCGCGGTCGTGGCGGCCCAGATCGGGCAGGCCACGGCGGCCCCGATGCCGACCAATGTCGCGGCGATGAAGGCTGCGGCCGGCGACAACGTCGCGCAGGTGCATTGGCGTGGTGGCGGATGGGGCTGGGGTCTTGGCGGTCTCGCGGCCGGTGCGATCATCGGCAGCGCCATCGCCGCGGGGTCTCCTTACGGCTATTACGGCTACGGCGGCCCTTATTACGGCGGCTACGGCTACGGATATCCGGGCTACGGCTATGGTTATGCCCCGGCCTATTACGGCGGCTACGGCTACGCCCCGGTCTATCCGCGATATTATCGGCCCTATCGCCCGTACTACAGCTATGGCTACTACCGGCCGTACCGCGTCTATCACCGTCACTATTATCGCAGATATTGGTGAGACCGCGCGGCTAGAACGAGAGCCAAACGATCAGGCTCATGCATGCGGCATGCATGAGCACGATCGCGGCGAGATGCAACGGGCCGGGCTCGAGGCGAAGCCGGTGCATCCCGCCGCCTCCGCCTAGTTCGATCCTGCGGCCGCAGCCGTAAAGCTGCGGTCGACGGCTTTGCTGACGTCGAGCTTCTTCGGCAGGATGCCGTAACGCGTCGAGCGGTCGGAGGCTTCCTGTACCTCCTTGATCACATTCTCGTCGATGACGATCGGGCTGGTGCGCTGCGCGGTGTAGGCCGACAGCAGCACGTCCTCCGGCAGTTTTGTTAGTTCGGCCGTGTTCTTCGCGTAGTCACCGAGATGGTCGAGTGACCATAGCCGCGCCTTGTTCAGCCGCTGCACCAGGTCCTGCACCGCGGCGCGCTTGGTGGCGATGGCGTTGTCGGAGGCGACGATGAAGGTGATGGTCGGCGTCAGCCCTTCGCCGTCGGCGATGACGCGGGCCTTGTCCTTCAACCTCGCGAACGAGACGTAGGGCTCCCACACCGCCCAGGCGTCGATCGAGCCGGCGAGCAGCGCGATCTTGGCATCGACCGGGCCGAGCGGCGCGAAGGTCGCGTCCTCCAGCTTGATCTCTGCCTTCTCCAGCGTTGCGTCGATCAGGAACTGGCCCCAGCCGCCGCGTGTGCCGGCGAGGCGCTTGCCCTTGAGGTCGGCCGCCGATCTGATCGGCGAGTCCTGGCGCACCAGAATGGCCTGGGTCTTCGCATCCGAGCGCGTGCCGCCGATCGCCTTGATCGGCGCGCCGGCGGCATAGACCGAGAGGAACGAGAGATCGCCGGTGTAGCCGACGTCGAGCGCGCCGGCATTGAGCGCTTCGAGGATCGGCGCGGCCGCGGGGAATTCCGACCACTCGATCTTGTAGGGCAGGTCCTTCGCATAGCCGGAGATTTCGAGCAGCGAGCGATTGCCGCCTTTCTGGTCGCCGACGCGCAGCACGACGGTGTCGGCGGCGAGCGATGCGGCAGCTGACGATAGCATGATGGCAGCGGCGAGCAGCGATGTGGCGAGCCGGCGCGTGATGGAATGGTCGTGAGAGTTGATGCTCATTGGATCCGTCTTGTTGCGTCGCTCACGATGCGTGAGCGGACGATGCAGCGAGACGCTCGAGTCTATGAGCGCGCGGTACGCCGTCAATGAAATGGCCAACCGTATTGTGCGTGCTTCAGGCAATGACGTTTCAGCGGAGCGTCGCTTTCGAGAATGCGCAGCGTGCGCGGCCGAAGCTGCACAGAGCTGCGGCAGCCGATGGGGTCGCGGTTTACCTTGCGTGCCGATGTATCCGCGAAAATCCTTTCATCGCTCCCGCATGCGCGGGTGGAGAGAATGACTTCCCTTCGCGCAACATTCGAAAATCCATTTCATTGACGATGCAGCGAACGCGCCGCATGATTTGCCCATCGCATCAACGCGGCGCGGGAAGCGCCGACGGAACAATTTTCTCTCAACGCAGCTCCGCACGGAACATGCGCAACGCGACCCGTTGCGCA
The DNA here is from genome assembly GCF_024585265.1 of Bradyrhizobium sp. WBAH42. Classification (NCBI taxonomy): domain Bacteria; kingdom Pseudomonadati; phylum Pseudomonadota; class Alphaproteobacteria; order Hyphomicrobiales; family Nitrobacteraceae; genus Bradyrhizobium; species Bradyrhizobium sp. WBAH42. Next base: position 7,107,054 of record NZ_CP036533.1, on the reverse strand, counting down.
CACGGCGGAGCCGTGCCAGCAGGAGCCAGGGGCAGATGACCAACGACAACGAGCGCAGCGGATCGACACTCGACCGGCGCCACCTGCTTCAGGCCGGGCTTGCGGCGGCTTTCGCAGCGCCGCTCGGCGCGCTGGGCGCGCAGGCTTTTGCGCCGCGCGGCATCGCGCCGGGGATCGACCTTTCCGAGTTTCCGCTGTGCCGCACGGCCTCCGACGCGCCCGCGCTCACCGGCGCGCCGCGCAAGCTGAAGCTGTCGTGGAATGCCGGTGCCGTCTGCCTCGCGCCGGTGCCTGTCGCAATCGAGCACGGCTTCTTCCGGAAGCGCAATCTCGACGTCGAGCTCGTCAACTATTCCGGCTCGACCGACCAGCTGCTCGAGGCCATCGCGACGGGCAAGAGCGATGCCGGTCTCGGCATGGCGCTGCGCTGGCTGAAGCCGCTGGAGCAGGGGTTCGACGTCAAGATCGCCGCCGGCACCCATGGCGGCTGCATGCGCGTGCTGTCGCGCGCGGATTCCGGCGTCTCGAAGCTCGCCGACCTCAAGGGCAAGATCGTCGCGGTCGGCGATCTCGCCGGTCCCGACAAGAACTTCTTCTCGATCCAGCTGGCCAAGCTCGGCATCGATCCGGTCAAGGACGTCGACTGGCGCGCTTATCCCGGCAACCTGCTCAATGTCGCGGTGGAGAAGGGCGAGGTGCAGGCGTTCCTGTCGTCCGACCCGCTGGCTTATCTCTGGCTCAAGGACACGCAATACAAGGAAGTCGCTTCCAACCTCGACGGGGAGTACCGCGAGAAGAGCTGCTGCATCCTCGGCCTGCGCGGCTCGCTCGTGCGCGAAGAACCTCAAGTCGCGCGCGCCATCACCCAGGCGCTGCTCGATGCCGCGATGTTCACCGCGCAGAATGCGACCGTCGCGGCGAAGTCGTTCCAGCCCTATGCGCCCAAGGCGGCGACGCTGGCCGATATCGAGGGCATGGTGCGCTACCACACCCACCATCATCATCCCGTCGGCGACATCCTGAAGCGCGAGCTCAAGGCCTATGCCGACGATCTCAAGAGCGTGCAGGTGTTCAAGCAGAGCACCGACACCGCCAAATTCGCGGAGCGCATCTATGTCGACGTATTCGCTGTCTGACGGACTCGCCTCCGGCGCGCCGCGCACCTCGCGCGCGCCGCTGCTGGCGAGCTGGATCCGGGAATCCGGCACTGGCGCGCTCGCCAGCATCGCCTGGATCGCCTTCGGGCTATCCTGCCTGTGGTGGCAGGATGTCGGCGACTGGTCGCGCACGCATTCGCTCGGCATCGCCGCCTTCATCATCGCGGCGATTGCGCTGTTCGGCACCGTCGGGGCCGACTATCTGGGAGCGGCGGGACAGGCGTTGCACAAGCGCGCGCCGTGGCTGGTCGCGCTCGGGGTGTTCCTGACGGTCTGGGAGGTCGCGACCGCAAAATTCGCCTGGCTGCCGCTGCCGTTCTTCCCGCCGCCGCAGGCGATCATCGAGGTCTATACCGACGATCTGCCGAAGCTGCTCGACAGCGTGTTCGCGTCCGTGAAGCTGCAGCTCGGCGGCTATCTGATCGGCGCGACGGTGGGCTTTTTGACCGGCGTCTCGATCGGCTGGTCGCGCGCGGTCGGCTATTGGGTGCATCCGGTGCTGCGCTTCATCGGCCCGCTGCCGGCGACCGCCTGGCTGCCGATTGCCTTCTTCACCTTCCCGTCGAGCTGGAGCGCCTCGACGTTTTTGATCGCGCTGGCGACCGGCTTTCCCGTGACGGTGCTGACCTGGTCGGGCGTCGCTAGCGTCAGCAACGCCTATTACGACGTCGCGCGCACGCTGGGGGCAAAGCCGTCGTTCCTGGTGCTGAAGGTCGCGATCCCCGCGGCGCTGCCGCACGTCTTCGTCGGCCTGTTCATGGGGCTCGGCGCGTCCTTTGCCGTGCTCGTTGTTGCCGAGATGATCGGCGTCAAGGCCGGGCTCGGCTGGTACCTGCAATGGGCGCAGGGCTGGGCCGCCTATGCCAACATGTACGCGGCGCTGATCGTGATGTCGCTGCTCTGCTCCGGCGCGATCACGCTGCTGTTTGCGATCCGCGACCGGCTCCTGGTCTGGCAGAAGGGGACCGTCAAATGGTAGCCGCAGCTCTTGCCGAAGCCGTAACGCATCCCGCCGCCGGCGCCGCGCTCGATATCGAGCAGGTCAGCCACGCCTTCGATATCGACGGTGCCGAATTGCCCGTTCTCAGCGATGTCAGCATCTCGGTGGAGCCCGGCGAATTCGTTGCGCTGCTCGGCCCCTCCGGCTGCGGCAAGTCCACCTTGCTGCGGCTCGTTGCCGGGCTCGACAAGCCCAAGGCAGGAAGGCTGCGGGAGGACGAGGCGCGCATCAGGAGTCCGCATCCTTCGCGTGTGGTCGTGTTCCAGGATCCGACGCTGTTTCCCTGGCGGTCGGTCTGGGACAACGTCGCCCTGGGCCTCGAGGCCCAGGGCATTTTGAGGAGCCAGCGCCAGCGCGTCGATGACGCGCTCGACCTCGTCGGGCTTTCGTCGTTCCGCAACGCCTATCCGCACCAGCTCTCCGGCGGCATGGCGCAGCGCGTCGCGCTGGCGCGGGCGCTGGTCAACGATCCCAAGATCCTGATCCTGGACGAGCCGCTGGGAAAACTGGACTCGCTGACCCGCATCACCATGCAGGCCGAGCTCGTCGCGCTCTGGCAGCGCAAGGGCTTTACCACGCTGCTGGTGACGCATGATGCCGAGGAGGCGCTGGTGCTCGCCAACCGCGTCATCGTGTTCAGCGAGCGTCCCGCGCGGGTGAAGGCAGACATTCGCGTCGATCGTCCGTATCCGCGCCATCGCGGCGATCCGTATCTGGCTGACCTGCGCCGCCAGATCCTTGGCTTGTTGGGGCTGGACGCCACATGGTGACCTCCATAGCCAAGGGCCGCACGGCTCACAGCGAGCCCGACTACATCGCCGGCGCAGCGACGCTTGCCACAAGCTTTGCCGCGCGCGCGGCCGAGCACGACCGCACCGGCGGCTTCCCCTTCGAGAATTTTCGCGAGCTGTCGGAGGCGGGCTTGCTGTCGCTGACCGTGCCGGCGGTCCATGGCGGCGCCGGTGCCGGCGCGCGGTATGCCGCGCGCGTGCTCGGCATCCTCGGCAAGGCCGATCCGTCGACCGCGCTGGTGCTGTCGATGCATTACATCAATCATCTCGTGATGGCGCGTAGCCCGAATTGGCCGGCGCGGCTGTCGCGCAAGCTCGCGCGCGAGAGCGTCGAGGGTCTTGCACTCATCAGCGCGCTGCGCGTGGAGCCGGAGCTCGGTTCGCCCGCACGTGGCGGCCTGCCGGCGACGATCGCGCGGCGCACCGAAACTGGCTGGCACCTCTCCGGCCACAAGATCTATTCGACGGGATCGCCGATCCTGAAATGGTACCTGGTCTGGGCGCGCACCGACGAGGCCGAGACGCGGGTCGGCCAGTTCCTGGTGCCCGCCGGCCTGCCGGGCACGCGCATCGTCGAGACCTGGGATCATCACGGCCTGCGCGCCAGCGGCAGCCATGATGTCATCTTCGACGACGTCGTGATCCCGCTCGATGGCGAGGTCGATGTGCGCAAGCCGGCGGACTGGCGCACGCTCGACGTCACGCAAGCGACCGTCCACACCGTCTTCGTCGCCGCGATCTATGACGGCGTTGCGCGTGCCGCGCGCGACTGGCTGATCACGTTTCTGAAGCAGCGCGTGCCCGCCAGCCTCGGCGCGCCGCTGGCGACTTTGCCGCGCGCTCAGGAGATCCTCGGCGCGATTGAGGCGCGGCTTGCGGTCAACGCGCGGCTGATCGACACGTTCGCCCGCGACTTCGATGACGGCGTCCAGCTCGCCGCGAGCGAGTCCAACGTCATCAAGCTCACCGTGACCAACAATGCCGTTGCCGTGGTCGAGGATGCGCTGTCGCTCACCGGCAATCACGGCCTGTCCCGCGCCAATCCGCTGGAGCGGCATTATCGCGACGTGCTGTGCGGCCGTGTGCACACGCCGCAGGACGATTCCACGCGCATCGGCCTCGGCCGCCTCGCACTGGGCCTCTAGGACCTCAACAGGGAGACGATCATGTCGATCGAGTTCATCGGCTTCATCAGCAACAACAATTCGTCGGAAACCGTCGTTCGCGAAGGGCCGGTCCTCAATCCCACCCACATCGAGACGGTGGCGAAGGCGCATGAGAATGCCGGCTTCGATCGGGCGCTGCTGGCATTCCATTCGACCTCGCCCGACGCGCTCCAGGTGGCGCAGCACGTCCTGAACACGACGTCCCGGCTCAACGTGCTGATCGCGCAGCGGCCCGGCTTCACCGCGCCAACATTGCTGGCGCGGCAGTTCGCGGTGCTCGATCAGTTTTCCCGCGGCCGTGTTGCCCTCCACGTCATCACTGGCGGCAACGCGACCGAGCTGCGGCAGGACGGCAACACGCTCGACGACAAGGACGAGCGCTATGCCCGCACCTCCGAATTCCTCGACGTGCTCAAGCTGGAATGGACCAGCGACAAGCCGTTCACCTACAGGGGCAAATATTACCAGGTCGAGAACGCGTTCTCGCAGGTGAAGCCCTATCGTCCCGAAGGCATCCGCGTCTATTTCGGCGGCGCCTCGGATGCGGCGATCGACGTCGCCGGCAAGCACGCCGATACCTTTGCGCTGTGGGGCGAATCCTACGCGCAGGTGCGCGACGTGACCTCGCGCGTCCATAACGCGGCGGTGCGGCAGGGGCGGCCGACGCCGCGCTTCAGCCTGTCGGTGCGGCCGATCATTGCGCCGACCGAGAAGCAGGCCTGGGAGAAAGCCGAGGAGATTCTGGCGCGGGCCACTGCGCTGCAGGACAAGACCGGCTATCGCAAGCCCGCCGACGGCCATGCCACGGCCGGCGCCCGGCGACTGCTCGCGCTCGCCGACCAGGGCAGCCGGATCGACAAGCGGCTCTGGACCGAGATCGCAAAGCTCACCGGCGCCAACAGCAACACCACGGCGCTGGTCGGCACCCCCCAGCAGGTGGCGGAGATCTTCGGTGATTATTATGATCTCGGCATCAGCCATTTCCTGATCCGCGGCTTCGATCCGCTGATCGATGCCATCGACTACGGCCGCGAGCTGATCCCGCTGACGCGCGAGCTGGTTGCCAAGCGCCAGGCGGTCCGCGGCGAGGCCGCAGAATGATCCGCCTCATGCTGGCCGGCGCGCTGCTGTTCGGTTCATTCGAGCTGGCGGCGGCGCAAACCACTCTGCGCGTCGGGGACCAGAAGGGCAATGCGCAGGCCGTGATGGAAGCGGCCGGCGTGCTCAAGGACGTCCCATACAAGATCGAGTGGAAAGAGTTTCCCGCGGCCGCGCCGCTTCTGGAAGCGCTCAGCGCCGGCGCGATCGAGACCGGCCTCGTTGGCGATGCGCCCTTCACCTTTGCCGCCGCTTCCGGCGCGCCGGTGAAGGCGATCGCGGCCATCCGGCAGACGCGCGAGGGGCTCGCCATCCTCGTGCCCGAGAACTCGCCGATCAAGAGCTTTGCCGATCTCCGGGCTAAGAAGATCGCGACCGGCCGCGGCTCGATCGGCCATCAGCTGATCCTCGCGGCGCTGGAGAAGAACGGCTGGAGCGCGAGTGACGTGCAGATCGCGTTCCTGGCGCCGTCCGACGCCAAGATCGCCTACACGCAAGGCTCGGTCGATGCGTGGTCGACCTGGGAGCCTTATGTGAGCCAGGAGGAGGTGCTGTTCAGGTCGCGCCGCATCATCACGTCGGAAGGGCTTACGCCAGGGCTGAGCTTCCAGGTGGCGCGGCCCGAGGCCATCCGCGACAAGCGCGCGGAGCTGACCGACTTCATCCGCCGCCTCACCGCGGCGCGGGCGTGGTCGCTGAACAACATCGACAGCTACGCCGCGACCTGGGGCAGGCTGATGAACATCCCGACCGCCGTGCCGCAGAACTGGCTGTCGCGCGCAAAGATCCGCATCGCGCCGATCGACGACGGCGTGATCGCGGACGAGCAGGCGACGATCGACCTCTATTTCCGCTGGGGACTGATCAAGCAGAAGCTCGATGCCGCGGAGATCGTCGATCGCTCGTTCACGGACGCGATTGCGAAGGCGGGGTTGTAGCCCTTTTTCTCGGTGGCAACGCCGCTTCTTCCCCTCTCCCCTTGTGGGAGAGGGTGGCTCGCCGCGTAGCGGCGAGACGGGTGAGGGGTCTCCCTCCGCGTGCTCACCTCTCACAGTCGAGTTCACGGGTAGATACCCCTCATCCGGCGCTTCGCGCCACCTTCTCCCACAAGGGGAGAAGGAGAAACGCTCTCACGAGCACCTCAAGGACTCGTGAGGAGAGGCGATGGTTTCCAGCGCAATCGCCTTCTTCGAAATATTCCTTCTGCATTCTCTCCGCCCGACAACACTCTCATTGCTATTTGCACCGCACCTCTTGCGGCACGGTGCGCTCCCGCAAAAATCAATCCGACGACCACATCGGGAGACCGGCCATGGGCCTGCAAGAAACAAAAATCGAATCGCTTCCCTTCGTCACTGCCGAACTCAACTATCTCGCGCCAATCGACGGCAAGCCGCGCACTTACGCGTTCGATCCGCCGCCGGGTGAGCCGAAAAGCACCTCGCTGCCGGAGCCGCACCAGGTCCCGATCTTCGATGCGCGGCTGATCGCACAGAATTTCTCGCTGGACCGCGAGGGCTTTGCGCTGGTGCGTCACCCGACGCAGGTGAAGGATTTTTACAACGACGAGGACATCCGCAGCGTTTACTATCCAGCGGTCGAAGCGTTCCTGCGCGCGACGCTGAAGGCCGACCGCGTCTTCATCTTCGACCACACCGTGCGCAAGCGGGTCGAAGGCGCGCCTGATATCCGTGACGGCGGGCCGCGCCAGCCGGCCACGCGCGTCCATGTCGACCAGACCGCAATCTCCGGTGCCAACCGCGTGCGCGAGCATCTGCCCGACGAGGCCGAGGAGCTGCTGAAAGGCCGCGTGCAGGTGATCAATCTGTGGCGGCCGATCCGCGGCCCCTTGCGCGATTCACCGCTCGCCATGGCCGACGGCACGACGGTGGCGCCGGAAGACCTCGTCGCTTCCGACCTGATCTATCCCAACCGCCGCGGCGAGACCTATTCGGTGAAATACAATCCGAACCACCGCTGGTTCTATTTCCCTGAGATGACGCCGGACGAGGCGCTGCTGCTGAAGTGCTACGATTCCGCAACCGACGGCCGCACCCGCTTCGGGCCGCACACCGCGTTCCTCGATCCGACCACGCCGGCCGATGCGGCGCCCCGCGAAAGCATCGAGGTCCGCACGCTGGTGTTCCACCGGCAGTAACAAAGTGTGATGGCATTGCCGGGCATCGCCCGGCAATGCTCCCGGAACTTTGAGGAACAAAGCGACGTTTGCAGGGCCGGGCAGGGAACCGGGAGGGTGCCGTGCAAGCGCAGACGACGCTATTGGTAGCTCTGGCCAGCTTTTTGCTTTTTGCCTTTTCTGTTGCCCACGCTGAAAGCGGGCTTGCTTCTTACTACGGATACGCAAAAGCCGGCAAAGGCGGCGAGCTGACCTGCGCCCACCGCACGCGCCCGTTCGGCACCGTGCTCAGGGTGTCCTACAGCGGACGCACGATCCAGTGCCGCGTCAATGATCGTGGCCCGTTCATCCGCGGCCGCATCGTCGATCTCTCGGTGCCCGCCGCCCGCGCGCTCGGCATGATGAGCGCCGGCGTGGTGCGCGTCTCGGTGGATTAGGCCTCCAGGCGCGCTATAGTGCCGCCCATTGCAAAGGGGGCGCTATGGCCAGGATCAGGGTGGGACTCGTCGGCTGCGGCTTCGTGTCGGAGCTGCACATGTATGCGTTCCGGCGCGTCTATGGCGTTGACGTCGAGGTCGCGGCGGTCGCTGCCCGCGGCGACAAGGTTGTCGCGTTCGCCCGCCATCACAATATCCCGCGTGTTTACCGCAGCTTCGCCGAGCTGATCGCAGACCGCGATCTCGATGTCGTCGACATCTGCACCCCGCCCAATCTTCATGCCGAGATGATCGTCGCCGCCATGCAGGCCGGCAAGCATGTCATCTGCGAAAAGCCGTTCGCCGGCTATTTCGGCCGCGAAGGCGATCAGCAGCCGATCGGCAAGCACGTGCCGAAGGCGCTGATGTATGAGCGCGTGATCGAGGAGATGGACAGGACGCGCGCCGCAATCGAGCGCACGGATAAGCTCTTCATGTATGCCGAGGACTGGATCTATGCGCCGGCCGTGACCAAGACCGCCGAGATCATCAAGGCGACCAAGGACAAGATCCTGTTCATGAAGGGCGAGGAGAGCCATTCCGGCTCGCACGCCGCGCATGCTGCGCAATGGGCGATGACGGGCGGCGGCTCGCTGATCCGCATGGGCTGCCATCCGCTCTCGGCCGTGCTGTATCTGAAGCAGGTCGAAGCCAAGGCGCGCGGCGAGCGCATCCGTGTCGCCAGCGTCACCGGCGATGTCGGCAACGTCACCGCCGGCTTGAAGCCGGAGGAACGCAGCTACATCAAGGCCAATCCCGTCGACGTCGAGGATTGGGGTACGCTCACCGCAACCTTCTCCGACGGCACCAAGGCCACCGTGTTCTCCGGCGACATGATCATGGGCGGCGTGCGCAATCTGATCGAGACCTATACGAGCGGCGGCTCCCTGTTCGCCAACATCACGCCGAACAATCATCTGATGAGCTACCAGACCAGCGAGGAGAAGCTCGCGAGCGTCTACATCACCGAGAAGGTCGACCGCAAAACCGGCTGGCAATATGTCTGCCTCGAGGAGGAATGGACGCGCGGCTATTTGCAGGAGATCCAGGACTTCATGGAGTGCGCCACGACCGGACGCCAGCCGCTGTCGGATCTCGCGCTAGCCTATGAGGCGATCAAGGTGAACTACGCCGGGTATTGGGCGGCGGAGGAGGGGAGACGGGTGGTGTTGTAAATCACCACGCACGCCGCGAACCCTTCTCCCCTTGTGGGAGAAGGTGGCGCGAAGCGCCGGATGAGGGGTTGCTTCAGCGAATGCGAAAGCGAGAGGGTTCACGCGCGGAGACAACCCCTCACCCGTCTCGCCGCTACGCGGCGAGCCACCCTCTCCCGCAAGGGGAGAGGGTGTACCCCGCCCGTGCCCCCCCTCACGCCCCGTAGGTCGAGCCCTTCGGCAGCGGGAAGACCGGGTCCTGCGTACGAATGTTCGTCGGCCACACCACGGAGATGTGCTCGCCGGCGTTCTGCATCACGACCGGCGTCGAGCGTTCGTTCTGGCCGGAGAGCGGCGTGCCCGGTGGGAAGAATTTCACGCCATAGCCCTGGATCGTGCCGCCGGCGGGGATGTCGACGTCGAGCGCCGCTTTCCGGATCGCCTCGGGCTCGAAGCTGCCGTACTTCTCCTTGGCGACCGGCAGCACGTGGTTGAGCAGCACCCAGGTCTGGTTGAAGCCCATCGAGCAGTGTGGCGGCACGTCGGTGGCGCCGGTCTTGGCCTGGTAGCGACTGACCATGGTCTTGATCAGATCGCCCATTCCGGGCGCGAGCTTGGCGGGATCGAGCAGCTGCGCCGGCACCGGGTCGATGTTGCAGAAATTGTCGATGTCGGCGCCGAAAGTGGCGCGCAGCTTGTCGAGCTGGCTGTAGCCGGCGCCGGCTCCGAACAGCATCTTGAAGCGCAATCCGCTCTCGCGCGCCTGGCGCAGGAACAGGGTGATGTCGGGGTTGTAGCCCGCATGCGAGATCACGTCGGCCTTGGCGCGCTTGATCTTGGTGACGAGCACCGACAGGTCGGGCGCAGAGGCCGAATAGCCCTCGCGCAGCACGACCTGGATGCCAGCCTCCTTGGCGTAAGTCTCGTCGGCAGAAGCAACGCCGACGCCATAGGGGCCGTCCTCGTGGATCAACGCGACCTTGACCTCCTTCGGGTCCATGCCGAGCTTGGCTTTGGCATGCTCGGTGAGGAAGCTTGCAAAGGCTTGGCCGTATTGATCCGAATGGATCTGCGCGCGAAACACGTATTGCAGGTTCTTGTCCTTGAACACGGCGGTCGAGACCGCGGTCGTGATCCAGAGGATCTTCTTCTGCTGCTCGACCTTGGCCGCGAGCGGCACCGCATGCGAGCTCGCATAGACGCCGTTGAGGATGTCGATCTTCTCCTGGCTGATCAGGCGTTCGGCCTCGTTGATCGCAACGTCGGGCTTGCTCTGCGAATCCGCGGCGACCGGAGCAACCTTGTATTTGCCGCCGACACCGCCCTTCTCGTTGACGAGATCGATGGCGATCTGCGCCCCGATCGACGAGGCGACCGAGCCGCCGGCGGCGAAGGGGCCGGTGAGGTCGTAGATCAGGCCGATGCGTAAATTCTCGGCTTGTGCCTGGGCGCGTGTCCAATCGAGGCTGAGTGCGGCGGCGGCAGCCGCCGAGGTCTTCAGCAGCTGCCTGCGTGAAGTCGGCATCCTATCCTCCCTCAAAACCGTCGTTCGATCTTGTTGTTGTTCGCGAAGTATGGGGAGCGGGACGGTGGAAAGTCAACATCGCGAAAGTCGGGGTCCGTCTTCGACGGCGTGGAACGCAATTGCGAAATGACCGCGAGGGGACCATGCCGACGATCGCTGCGCGCGCTATTGCGCCAGGCGCCGCGCCAGATAAGGCGCGGTCTTCCCGCCGGCCTTGGCGACCTGCTCGGGCGTCCCCGATGCGACGACACGGCCGCCTTCGTCACCGGCGCCAGGTCCGAGATCGATGATCCAGTCGCTGTGCGCCACGACGTCCATGTCATGCTCGACCACGATCACGCTGTTGCCGCCGTCCACGATGCGTTCGAGCTGTGCGATCAGGCGCTCGACGTCGCGCGGGTGAAGGCCGGTGGTCGGCTCGTCCAGGACATAGAGCGTGTGGCCGCGTTGCGGACGCATCAGCTCGGTCGCGAGCTTGATGCGTTGGGCTTCGCCGCCCGACAGCTCGGTCGCGGACTGGCCGAGGCGGATATAGCCGAGCCCGACCTCGCGCACGACCGACAGCGACCGGTTCAGCGCGGAATCGCCCTCGAAGAACTCGAAGGCCTCGTCGACGCGCATCGCCAGCACGTCCGCGATGGATTTGCCGTTGATCTTCACCTCCAGCGTCTTGTCGTTGTAGCGCGCACCCTTGCAGGTCGGGCAGGGCGCGTAGACGCTGGGCAGGAACAACAACTCGACGCAGACGAAGCCCTCGCCCTCGCAGGTCGCACAGCGGCCCTTGGCGACGTTGAAGGAGAAGCGGCCGGCGTCGTAGCGGCGCGACTTTGCCTGCGGCGTCGCCGCAAACAGTTTTCGCACGTGATCGAACAGGCCGGTATAGGTCGCAAGGTTGGAGCGCGGCGTGCGGCCGATCGGCTTCTGGTCGACGACGACGAGGCGGTTGACGTGGTCGAGGCCGGCTACGATCTTGCCGCCCAGCGTCTCGACGGTCGGCGCCAGGCTGTCGTCGTCGCCGTCGGTGGCAAGCGAATGGCCGAGATGCGCGGCCACGGTCTCGACGAGGAATTGGCTGATCAGGCTGGATTTGCCGGAGCCCGATACGCCGGTGATGCTGGCGATGATTCCGAGCGGAATGTCGACGTCGAGGCCGCGCAGATTGTTGCGGGTCACGCCCCTGAGCTTCAGATGTCCTTCCGGCTCGCGGCGGACCGTCGGCAGCTTCTTGCGGGGATGCGCGAGATAATGCGCGGTCCGCGATTGCGCGATCGCGCCGAGCCCCGCCGGGGGCCCGCTATAGAGAATGAGCCCGCCGCCGTCGCCGGCGTCCGGGCCGACATCCACGAGCCAGTCCGCGTGCCTGATCACTTCTATCTCATGCTCGACCACGAAGATGGAGTTGCCGACACCTTTCAGCCTGTCCAGTGCGCGCCGCAGCGCCTCAGTGTCGGCGGGATGCAGGCCGGCCGACGGCTCGTCGAGCACATAGACGACGCCGAACAGGTTGGAGCGGACTTGCGTCGCCAGACGCAGCCGCTGCAATTCGCCCGGTGACAGCGTCGGCGTGCTGCGTTCGCAGGCGAGATAGCCGAGGCCGAGATCGAGCAGGACGGCGAGGCGCGCCGACAGATCCTCGCAGATGCGCCTGGCAACAACGGTCTTCTCCGATTTGTCCGACGAAGCTCTCGCAAATGGCTTGATCACCTCGTGCAACTGCTTGAGCGGCAGGTGCGACATCTCGGCGATGTTGAATCCTGCGAACCTCACCTTGAGCGCCTCGGGCTTCAGCCTTGTGCCGTGGCAGGTCGGGCAGTCCCGCGTGATCATGAATTGCGCGACGCGGCGCTTCATCATCGCGCTCTCGGACTTGGCGTAGGTCTGCATCACGTAGCGCTTGGCGCCGGTGAAGGTGCCCTGATAGCTCGGTTCCTCCTTGCGGCGTAGCGCCCGTTTGACCTCGGCGGCATCGTAGCCGGCATAGACAGGAACGGTCGGCTGCTCCTCGGTGAACAGGATCCAGTCGCGGTCCTTCTTGGGCAATTCGCGCCAGGGCTTGTCGACGTCGTAGCCCAGCGTCGTCAGGATGTCCCGGAGGTTCTGGCCCTGCCAGGCACTCGGCCAGGCCGCGACAGCGCGCTCGCGGATCGTCTTGCTGTCGTCGGGCACCATCGATTTCTCGGTGACGTCGAGCATCCGGCCGATGCCGTGGCAGGTCGGGCAGGCGCCCTCCGGCGTGTTGGGCGAGAACGCCTCCGCATAGAGCATCGCTTGGCCGCGCGGGTAATCGCCGGCGCGGGAATAGAGCATCCGGAGCAGGTTCGAGATGGTGCTGACGCTGCCGACCGAGGACCGCGTCGTCGGCGCCCCGCGCTGCTGCTGCAGCGCCACCGCCGGCGGCAGGCCTTCGATGTCGTCGACCTCGGGGATCTGCATCTGGTGGAACAGGCGCCGCGCATAGGGCGACACCGATTCCAGATAGCGCCGCTGCGCCTCGGCATAGATCGTGCCGAAGGCGAGCGAGGATTTCCCGGAGCCCGACACGCCCGTGAACACGACGAGGACGTTGCGCGGAATGCGGACGTCGACATTCCTGAGGTTGTGCTCGCGCGCCCCCCGGACCCGGACGAACCCGTCATCCTGCGTCAGGCTTTCGGTCTGCTTTGGTCGATCGTCCATCTCGCGCCTCTCATCCAAACAGGGGTAACGGCAAGATCGCAGGATAGGTCCTCCCATGCCAGCGTGGCGCCTGCGGTCTGCACGAAGCGAAGGCCCGCCGCGGTGATCGCGGCGGGAGCGATGCGAGGCCGGCGGTCTCACCGCGCGTCAGATGATGAAATCCGTGGCCTTGAGATCGGCGGCGTGGATTCCGGTCAGCGTGATCGTGTCATCGCTCGTCAGGTGGATCACGGCGTTGCCGGAGCCGTCGTTGCCGATCAGGCTCCTCAACGCGCTCCATCCCGCAAGGCCGTAATCTTGCAGGTCGATGACGTCGTGCTCCGCTGCAGTGCTGCCCGCAGCCGCGTTGCCCTGATCGAAATCGTGGATCACGTCCTCGCCCGAAGCCGTGTTGAAGACGAACAGGTCGTTGTTCGGTCCGCCCCAGATCTGATCGTTGCCGCCGCCGCCGTTGAGGACGTCCCGGCCGCCTGCGATCGAGCCGCCCACGGCGGGGGCGTAGGTGCGCGCATCGCCATAGAGCCAATCGCCGCGATTGCTCCCGTAGAGGATGTCGTTGCCACCTTGTGCGTTGCCGGACATCTGCGAGGCATCGCCGACCAGCGCGATGGAGATCGAATCGGGATTGCCGTCGACGGTTGCGATCGGGACGTCGTCTCCGCCACGTGTATTGTCGCTCATGTAACCGCCATCGCCGAGAAGCGATGCGCCGCCGGACCGCGTGTCGACAGCGGCCGTATAGATCAGCATGTCATTGCCGCCGCGCGCATTGCCGATCATGGATATCAGGGCATCACCGGACATCGAAACGTTTCCAGAGAGGCCGGCCTGGACCACGCTGATGACGTCGTTGCCGCCTTGGGCGTTGTCGCTCATGAGCGATCCGGAATCGCCGCTGAACGCACCATACGATCGGTCGCCCATCTCTGCCGTGATGAGGTCATTGCCGCCCTTGGCTTCACCGGTCATGGCGATTTCGGCGTCCCCCGAGAGGTAGACGTTCGCAAAGGTCGCGCGCGTGGCCTCGACATGCAGCACGTCGTTGCCGCCGTGGGCCTGGCCGGACATGATCTGCGCGTCCCCGTCAAGGTATGTATAGGTCAGGCGACCCTGGACGGTCGCGACGAGAAGGTCGTTACCGCCATGCGATCGGCCTTCCAGGATCGTCTCGTCACCGACGAACAGCAGGCTGCTGGGCCCGTCATCGACCGTTGCGATCATGATGTCGTTGCCGCCGTGGCCGTCGATTTGAAGTCCGGGGTCTCCGAACTCGATCACGAGTTCCTGGCTTCCAACGCTGACGATGATCGTGTCGTTTGGCATGCGGCGCATTGCGCAACTCCCACTTCATGCCCGAGGCCGGCTGGAGATAGCGTCATGCTTTCACGCCGCGCCACGGTTCTGCTGCGCGACCTATCTTCGTTGCTATGATGGCGGAGATTTGCTCGACGGTCGGGAAGCGACGGTCGGCGTGTCGCGGTATCGTCACAAAACGCAAAGACTCCGCGCCGGCGCTTCACGCCGGCGCGCTCGCTCGTGGAGGGGTGCCGCTCAGCCCGGCCCGGCGCCTTGCGTCGCCGTGTACACGGCGTAGAGCGATTGGCTCGCGGCCATGAACAGGCGGTTGCGCTTGGGGCCACCGAAGCAGACGTTACCGCACACTTCCGGCAGGCGGATGCGGCCAAGCAGCTTGCCCTCCGGCGACCACACCGTGACGCCGCTGTAGCCGACCGCGCGGCCGGCATTGCTGGAGGCCCAGAGATTGCCGTTGACGTCGCAGCGCAGGCCGTCCGGTCCGCATTTCACGCCGTCGATCACGCAATCGCTGAACCTCTTCAGGTTCGACAGCTTGTTGTCCGTGCCGACGTCGAACACGAAGATCTCGCCCTTGCCGCCAGCGCCGGTGTCGCCCGGCCCTTTGCCGGTCGAGGCGATGTAGAGCTTCTTGTAGTCGGGCGAGAAGCAGAGCCCGTTCGGGTCGGGCACCTGGTCCTCGGTGACGACGAGGTCGATGCGGCCGGAGGGATCGATGCGGTAGCAATTGGTCGGCAGCTCGCGCTTGCCCGGCACGAAGCCGGCCGGCTGGCCGATCCGCGGATTGAGCTTGCCGCCCGCATTGCTCGGGCCGCCCGCGACGTCGGGCTCGCCTTCGTAGAGCTGGCCGCCATAGGGCGGATCGGTGAACCAATAGCTGCCGTCGGGATGCGCGGCGATGTCGTTCGGCGAGTTCAGCTTCTTGCCCTGATAGGACTCGGCGAGCACCGTGGCGGTACCGTCATGCTCGTAGCGCGTCACCCGCCGCGTCAGGTGCTCGCAGGAGAGCTGGCGGCCCTGGAAGTCGAAGGAGTTGCCGTTGGAGTTGTTGGAGGGCGACCGGAAAACGCTGACGCGGCCGTCATCCTCGGTCCAGCGCATCTGCCGGTTGTTGGGAATGTCGCTCCATAGGAGATAGCGGCCCTGCGCGCTCCACGCCGGGCCTTCGGCCCAGAGCAGGCCCGTATAGAGACGCTTGATCGCGGTGTTGGGCTGGGCGAGGTCGTTGAAGGACGGATCGACCGCGATGATGTCGGGGTCCCAGAAATAGGTCGTCGGCGCGCCACCAGGGCCGAAATCGCGCGGCGGCGTCGTGATCGTCGTCGGCGGTGCGGCAGGCCCGGTCTGGGCCAGCGCGGGGCCCGCCAGCGTGGCCGCGGCGCCGAGCGCCAGTCCCCCGACAAGCGTTCGTCGTGAAAGCGCAGCATTCTGCGCACGCTGCTCCTGCTCAGGAGCCTCCTGGCGTGTCATCGTATCCTCCCGGTTATGTTCGGCCGGCCGGTTGATCCGGCCAAGCGAGGCGGAGGTTAGTCCGGTCCGCGTCCGGTTGCGAGGGGTTGACTTGAAACCGCTGAGTGATCGCAGGTCGCAATTTCGTCACCTTCGAGTGCGTTTGGAGTGCAGGGCGCTAGGGGGATAAAGCTGGAGCTCATTGTGCAAGCCGTCGTCCTGGTTGTCCTTGTCTCGTTCGCATTTGCGGCTGGCTATTTCACGCGGGACCACGTCTCGCGAAAAAGGCGGGCGGAGGCACGCCGCTGGCGCGAGTACACGGAGCCGGACTGGCTCGCAGCCCATGCGCCGGCCAACACCAACGAGATCGTGAAGGCCGGCACTGCTGCTCCCGTGGCGACCGGCGAGCTCGGCCAGATGCTGAACCGCTGGGAGAGTAGGGCGCGCGCCCGCCGCACTGGCACCGCGTAGGCGTCTCCCTCGCAAATCTTGCAGCCTGGATGGAGCGGAAGCGAAATCCAGGACCGTGTTCCCGCATTGCGCGTCGCTCCATGCGGGCTGCGCCCTCGTGCAGCGGCCGTCGAGCTATTAGGTCACGTATGTTGACCATCTTTTGGCGTTGCAGTTGCGGCCATTTCTCGTCTAGAAACGGGCGCATCGAGCCTCCCGGCAACCAACCGTCAACGGTTTTGACCGAGGATTTGAGGCTCAAACGGGTCCGGCAATGCTGATTCGCGGCCAAATCGAGGGGATTTCGGGGGAGGTGGCTCAGGCCGCCGCCACGATCCCGGCCGCGTCGCTGCCCACCCTCCTTATTGGCGGCCTTCTTCTTACTTGCCCCTGAGGGCCGGCTGGGCGCCATGCGCCTGGGCGCTCAGGGGTTGGTCGAGATCACCGGACACCTCAAGCGCCAAGGAATGAACGGCGCAAACGCTCAAAAGGAAATCTAGGAATGGCCACCGTGAACAAGTCCGAGAAGGACCGCGTCATCATTTTCGACACCACGCTGCGCGACGGCGAGCAGTGCCCCGGCGCCACCATGACCTTCGAGGAGAAGCTCGAGGTCGCCGAGCTTCTGGATGATATGGGCGTCGACGTCATCGAGGCCGGCTTCCCCATCACCTCGGAAGGCGACTTCCAGGCCGTCAGCGAGATCGCCCGCCGCTCCAAGAATTCGGTCATCGCCGGCCTGTCGCGCGCCCATCCCGCCGACATCGACCGCTGCGCCGAGGCGGTGAAATTTGCAAAACGCGGCCGCGTTCATACCGTGATCGCGACCTCACCGCTGCACATGCGGGTGAAGCTGAACAAGACTCCGGAGCAGGTGATCGAGACCTCGGTCGCCATGGTCGCGCGCGCCCGCAACCAGATCGACGACGTCGAATGGTCGGCCGAGGACGGCACCCGCAGCGAGATGGATTTTCTCTGCCGCATCGTCGAAGCCGTGATCAAGGCCGGCGCCACCACGGTGAACATCCCCGACACCGTCGGCTATACGGTGCCGGAGGAATACACCCACTTCATGAAGACGCTGATCGAGCGCGTGCCGAACTCGGACAAGGCGGTGTTCTCCGTGCACTGCCATAACGATCTCGGCATGGCGGTGGCCAATTCGCTGGCCGGCATCACCGGCGGCGCGCGCCAGGTCGAGTGCACCATCAACGGCATCGGCGAGCGCGCCGGCAACGCCGCGCTCGAAGAGATCGTGATGGCGATCAACGTGCGCAACGACAAATTCCCTTACTGGAACAAGATCGACACGACGCAGCTGACCCGCGCCTCGAAGCTGGTGTCGGCGGCGACCTCGTTTCCCGTCCAGTACAACAAGGCGATCGTCGGCCGGAACGCCTTCGCGCATGAGAGCGGCATTCACCAGGACGGCGTGCTGAAGGACGCTTCGACCTACGAGATCATGCGCCCCGAGATGGTCGGCCTGAAGCAGTCATCGCTGGTGCTCGGCAAGCATTCCGGCCGCCACGCCTTCGTGCACAAGCTGGAGGAGATGGGCTACAAGCTCGGTCCGAACCAGCTGGAGGATGCGTTCACGCGAATGAAGGCGCTCGCCGACCGCAAGAAGGACATCTACGACGAGGACATCGAGGCGCTGGTCGATGAGGAGATGGCGGCCTCGCACGACCGCATCAAGCTGACCTCGCTGACCGTGATCGCCGGCACCCATGGCCCGCAGCGCGCGACCATGAAGCTCGACGTCGACGGCCAGATCAAGATCGAGGAAGCCGAGGGCAACGGCCCGGTCGATGCCGTGTTCAACTGCATCAAGCGCCTGGTGCCGCACGAGGCCAAGCTCGAGCTGTACCAGGTCCACGCCGTCACCGAAGGCACCGACGCGCAGGCGGAAGTGTCGGTGCGGCTGGCGCAGGACGGCCGCTCGATGACGGCGCGCGCGGCGGATCCGGATACGCTGGTGGCTTCGGCCAAGGCCTATCTCGGCGCGCTCAACAAGATCGTCATGAAGCGCCAGCGCGACACGGTGACGACGGCCGCGGCGAGCTGACGAACGAAGCTGCGAGTTGTTGCACCTCTCCCGCAAGCGGGAGAGGGGGCGCAGAGGTGCTCGCGGCGTGCACCATGAATGGCTGCCCTGCTAAGGGCCAATAGCGAGCGTGCAGGCGAGCCGCTATTGATGCAGCCGGCATAAGATTGGCTACCCGGCACCGCCGGGCGGCCCAAACAAACAACAGGGAGAAACTATGCGCACCTTGGCGATCGCTGCGTCCATCGCGGCTCTGGCACTTGGCTTGAGCGGGCCGGCACTGGCCCAATCACCGATCATCATCAAATTCAGCCACGTCGTCGCCACCGACACGCCGAAGGGCAAGGGCGCGGAGAAGTTCAAGGAGCTCGCCGAGAAGTACACCGGCGGCAAGGTCAAGGTCGAGGTCTATCCGAACTCGACGCTCTACAAGGACAAGGAAGAGCTCGAGGCGCTGCAGCTCGGCAGCGTGCAGATGCTGGCGCCGTCCAACTCCAAGTTCGGGCCGCTCGGCATCCGCGAGTTCGAGGTGTTCGATCTGCCCTACATCCTTCCGGACCTGAAGACGCTGCGAAAGGTGACGGAAGGGCCGCTCGGCACCAAGCTGCTCAAGCTGCTGGATGCCAAGGGCATCACCGGCCTTGCCTATTGGGACAACGGCTTCAAGCAGATGAGCGCGAACAAGAAGCTGATCACGCCCGCGGACTACCAGGGCGTCAAATTCCGCATCCAATCCTCGCGCGTGATCCAGGCCCAGTTCAAGGCGCTCGGCTCGCTGCCGCAGGTGATGGCATTCTCGGAAGTGTACCAGGCGCTGCAGACCGGCGTGGTCGACGGCCAGG
Organism: Bradyrhizobium sp. WBAH42; assembly: GCF_024585265.1. Classification (NCBI taxonomy): domain Bacteria; kingdom Pseudomonadati; phylum Pseudomonadota; class Alphaproteobacteria; order Hyphomicrobiales; family Nitrobacteraceae; genus Bradyrhizobium; species Bradyrhizobium sp. WBAH42. The sequence goes on along the minus strand of NZ_CP036533.1, from coordinate 7,087,775 downwards.
AGAACACCTGGTCGAACATCTATACCCAGAAGATGCACGAGGTGCAGAAATACATCACCGAGACCAATCACGGCTACATCGGCTACGTCGTGATCGTGAACAAGAAGTTCTGGGACGATCTCCCGGCCGACATCCGTGGCCAGCTGTCGAAGGCGATGAAGGAAGCGACCGATTTCAGCAACGCGCAGTCGCAGAAGGAGAACGACGACGCGCTGGCCGAGATCAAGAAGAGCGGCAAGAGCGAGATCATCAAGCTCACGGCCGAGCAGGACGAGGCGATGCGCAAGGCGATGGAGCCGGTCTACAAGGATGCCGCCGGCCGCGTCGGCCAGGCGCTGATCGACGAGTTCGTGAAGGAAGCCAAAAGCACGACGAACTGACCGCCACCGGCGGCCAGGGAGGGCTTCCGCGCACCGCACGGAAGCCCTTTTTTGTTGCAAATCGTTTCAGTTTGCATCTGAACGGGCATTCACGGCGGTACATTTCTACAAGAGCGCGCTTCCTGTCCAAGTTGTAAGTTGCGCGACAGCCTGCTCGCGCTCATCCTCGCGGGCATCCTTCCGGAGGAGGCCAAGATGAAGAAATTCACCATTGCCGCCATCGCCGTGCTCAGCATCGCCGGCTCGGGCGCGGTCTATGCCCAATTTCATCGCCCGTGGATGGAGCACGTCCGCCACATCCGCATGAACCCCGAGGACCGCGCCGCCTTCGTCGATGCGCGGATTGCCGCCGTCCATGCCGGCTTGAGGCTCAACCCCGAACAGGAGAAGCTGTGGCCGCCGGTCGAGGCGGCCGTGCGGGAGTTCGCCAAGCTGCGCATCGACCGTGCCAATGCGCGGATGAATGCCGCACCCGACGACGCGTCGAGGGATGCCGATAGACCAGAGGATCCGATCGCCCGCCTGCGCCAGCGCGCCGAGGACATGGGGGCCAGCTCCGCCGCCTTGAAGAAGATCGCCGATGCCGCCGATCCGCTCTACAAGACCCTCGACGAGGGCCAGAAACGGCGCCTCGCCGTGCTGACCCGGCACCGCGGCCCGTTCGGCGGCGGCGAGGACGGCCCGCGCCACCACCACTTCATGGACGGCATGGACCGCATGATGGAACGGGGCATGGACCACTTCCACCATGACCGCTTCGACCGTGACCGCGGTCCCGACCGGGACCGGGAGGGCCGGCTCTGAACGGACCGGCTCTCGCGCCGTGAACCCTGGCGAAGCCGCTGGAATCCAGCGGCTTTTCGCATTTCCGGTCCTCTGGACGAGACCTTGGAAAACTTGCGTCCGATCGCTTGCCAGACCCGGATCGCTTTGCTAAACGACCGGCCTCGCAAGGCATTGACCGCCTTTCGGGCGCATAGCTCAGTTGGTAGAGCAGCTGACTCTTAATCAGCGGGTCCCAGGTTCGAGCCCTGGTGCGCCCACCACTCTCAAGGCATTGGCCCGCAAGGGCTTTTTTAATTTGCGCGACGGAACAAACGGGCTCTCGTGCGACGCTTTTAGTGGTCGTACGTCGCACGCCGTGCGACGAGTCGGATAATTGGGAGCGTTCTTGCCGGGCGCGGGCGATGGTAGATGGCAAACCCCGCGCGTTTACAGACGACCCAGTGCCGAAGCGCTCGGCTCGTTGAAGGAATGAGTCGAAGCACAGAATGCGAGATTGGCCGCGCGCTGCGCGACCTTAGGCCGGAGCCCATGCTCCGCTGAAACACCAGCCATAAGGCCTACTGGTCTCTGTTCAGCCTTTCATGCCTTCCTTACGGACCTGCAATTCAAGTCTGTCGATGCCGGAATCGGCGCGAGCCGCATTCCGGGCGCGGTAGTGCTTCACGATGGTCTGCGCGCTTCGGTATGAATGCCCAGTGATGTCGCAAATCGTCAGCAAGTCGCAGCCAGCTCGATCGAGAAGCATGACGCAGGTATCGCGCAGATCCTGGTCGTGCTTTTGGTCGAGTTCGCCGGCGCCGTTTACAAACATCAGCGCAGGACAGGGCTTCAGGCGCCATGCCGTCTCATCGCTATTGCTGTCGCGTGCGGCCTGCGCACCCAGCCATTCCGCTAATGCGCTCTTGCGCTGGTCGACCGCTCGAGCGCGCTGCGCCTTATTCTCCTCGTCGAGAGGAAAAGGGGCGAACAGCCTATCGACATCTTTAATCAGTTCGGCGCTCAGTCGCTCTGCGCGTACAATTGCCTGGCGCGCGCTGTCGCGCGCGAGAAAGCCAAAGATCGCGACGGCCCGGGCGGTCGACACCCAACGGCGATAGGTGCTCTCGTCATAAGGCTCGCCATTGTCCTCATTGACCACGAGTTCAGGTGGCACCTTATCCAGTTGAAGCCGAAGCTTGAGCTCTTTTACGCGTGCACGCGAGGCATTCAGCCGTGCGCTGAGTTGTGGCGCCTCTTTGATGTCGACAAGTTCGCCAGTCTTGCTCTGCCGGAACGCGTGACGGCCCTCAACGTCGCTCTCATTGCGCATAATTAGACGGTCAGTCTGGCGCTGCCCGGTGAACAACGCCAGATGAAAGCTATCGCCGACCGAAGGCCGTTCGATCGCATCGGCTGCGGCGACCCATGCGGTGAATTCGGGCATCGTAACCTGGACGATGCGTCCCTCTGGATGATCGAACTCCATGCCTTCTCGCGGGTTGGGTCCGAGACGCCACAAGGTGCTTTCTTGCCCCCAAGTGAACGCCGCTGAGAGCGTCGCTATCATAGAGAGGGCCATATGATGGCCGCGAGCCGATTTCGCATAGTTATAGAAGGCGCGGAATTCCGGTTTGCCGATTGACGTCGGAGTGGCAGTCGCGATCGCCTCGAGTTCTCGTACGGGCTCGGCCAAGCCGAGCAGCCTGGCGGCACGGATTTCGGCGCGCATCTTCGCCGCGGATTCGCGTGATTGCGGTCGGTACAAGATAGCGGAGATACACTTGCGATAGGAAGATTGCGAGGCGGCCGACAACGATTTGAACTCAACCGACTTGCTCCAATCGTCCAGAAGATCTTCGATCGTAGAACGCTTCCGGATGGTAATTTTCTTCGGTAGCTTGCCGGCGCGGCGCGCCGCCTCGATCTCCGACTTTCGCTTGTCTGAAAAGTCTGAGGCTTCTTGGAGATTGAACCAAGCACCGACCGGACGGCCTTTTTCATCGTACGGCGGATGGCGCAAGTCGGCATCGACAAAGCCGAGAGCTCTGGCATAAGAGCCGTGCGACGAGCGAGGACGGCCATTACGCCACTTCACATGGGGAAATTTGGGATCGGCCATAAAAGCCTCAGTGCCAGTAAGAGATGGCACCCATTGGAATCTAGCGCGATCTAGTCTGTCAAGAGTCGTACTGGCGGTAAGCTCTCCGCAGCCGCTCGCGGTGATCCTCGTCGCTTGCTGCTGGCGGCGGCGCGAATGCGTCATTAGCAATTGTCTTTGGGCGCATAGGATGATGTCGCGTAAGCCAAGCATCGAAGCCGGTGCGTTCCCATTTCAGCGGTCCTCGCTCGCTGATCGGCGAAGGCAAGCCATCCCGCTCGTGCCTGAGGCGGCGCGTGCGATAGAATGTATCCAGAGAGACGCCAATCGCCGCTGCGACCTCGGTCGAAGAATAGGGTGGCTGCATGTTCTCGGGGCGCAAATGCATAATGCCTCACCGCTCTTGGCCTTTTGACCAGAGCCTTGGTGAAGCAAAATGAGCAGATAAGACTAGAACAGAAAAGCATTCCCCATCGCGCGGAGGGAATTCGGCTTCTTTGGAGTACGAATAGGATGCCCCGGTGCTAACATGTCCGACATTCGTCCGTCGCTTTCGCGGATTCTTGTAACTGCTGCGGCGAACGAACCGCGCAGCACGAGGGCGCCGACTTCACTGGCCCGGTCAGCGGGCTCGAAAGTCCATCGCTAGACTCATCAACGATGATCAAGCGGATCGACTTTTCCCTCTCAACGCTGAAACAGGGGTTCGATTCCCCTAGGGAGCGCCAGAAATTTCAATGACTTAGATCCGGTTTGCGGAAGTCGTCGAATATCCGTTGAATAAGCAATGGCGAACGTTTGCGAACTTCGACACGCTAACCAGTAGCATATTCCTGCTTTCATCGCTGGTGAGAGTTCACTGCCTTCGACGCGCTGCCTGTGGAACAGGAGGTCGGTGGTTCGAGCCCACCCAACTGTACCACCACTGCTGATCCCCCTGCAGTTCCAGTATGTTGCTGATAGACCAGACGTTTTTGCGCCTTGCAAAATACAAAAGGCGCTACAAATGGCATTGCGTATGGCTGGTCTGGTTAGAGCGAAAGGTGGCGGGTTCATTGCCCGCAAAAGTATCCCCGCTGATGTCCGTGATGAATATGCGCGGCTGTACAAGGTGCGATGGGAGAGCTGGCTCCGGAAATCTGGACAGGGCGATAAGTGGAGTTTCTGCCTGATGGCGGGCAAGATTGACCCGCGAATCAGGAGAGACGATGAGCAGACGAACCCGTCGGCACCACGCACCGGCATTCATGAATGCCGGTGCGTGGTGCCGACGGGTTCGTCTGCTCATCGTCTCTCCTGATTCGCGGGTCAATCTTGCCCGCCATCAGGCAGAAACTCCACTTATCGCCCTGTCCAGATTTCCGGAGCCAGCTCTGGTCTCAGTTTTTTGGAAGCCGCCCACATCAAGGATGTTGTGTCCATACTTCGATGGCATGAAAATCCGAGAGACCAGATCGCCGCGTTTCGGACTCTCATACTCTTAGATGGTGTTGGCAAAGCCACTGCCCTTCGAGTTTTGAACGAATTCGGCGGGATGTCCCCGCACAGGTTATTGAGGCGCGCAGATGTGCCTGGAACGGCCCAAAAGCAGGTCCGAGTTCAGGCGGCTTTTGACAAAACTATCGGAGTCTGAATGGCCTACATCTTTGACTCGCACGCTGAAATGGTACCGCGGCCACCTCAAGCAAAAATGTGAGGACAGACTAGAAAGCAAGCTCACAGACCTTGAACAACTGACAGTTCTCGGACGTCAGTTCGGATCCTGCCGAGAATTCTTGGCTGACTTTGTGTTGGATATCCCTGCGGCTGCTGAGAGACGGTTTTCGGAGGGCAACCCTGACGACGTTTTGACTCTCTCGACAATCCACAGCGCAAAAGGAATGGAATGGAGGTCCGTCACAATTCTCAACATGATGGAAGGCTGTATTCCATCCGTTCGGGCGAAAAGTAGGGCGGCTCTGGAGGAAGAGCGTCGTCTTTTGTATGTCGCCATGACCAGGGCCAGAGATAGGCTCGAACTGATCTACCCGAGACGAAACTTCCAAGTTGGTCCTCGAAACATACCCACGGCTATAGTGTTTTCTCGCCCGTCCCAGTTAATGGGAGCGGTCGGTCAGCCATCATCCAGATCACGGTACTCGAGTTCCTTTCGCCGGTACATCTGGAATGTATCCGAGCTGCTGCTCGAGAGCGGCCAGGGCCTGGCGAGCTCCGTCTAGCGTCGCAGTCGCCTCGTTAAAGAGCTGCCGCGCCTCATTTAATTGAGTGACCGCTCTTGCGCCAGCATTAAAGAGCTTTTTCCTTGTTGATGGAGGTCGATCCTCGAGTACTGCGCGCTCTAGGTCTGGGAGCATGCTCATGAGCGCTCGATGTGTGCGTGCTTGCGCCTTTTCAGAGTTCGCGGCAGCGGCTAGCGCGTTACGATAACGCCGTACCGCCTCGATGGTCCTCTCCTCAAGATGGGAATCGTCGCTCAATGGCTCGTTCTCGCTACTTGCACGGTCGAAGCCGCATCGGGCGTCATGCTGGTTCGATGACAGATCGCTCTCAACCTCCTTTTGGCCGTACAATCTGACGCTACGTGCGCTTCAAGCTTGTTGGGTAATTATTACTTTCGTCGCCCTTCATCAGATTGCGCATTGGCGCTAGTTGCTAACAGCGCAGACCAGCGGGCATCGAACTTCGAACATTGCCCCCTCAGCGCTAGACAACATGAGCGTGCACGAAGTGCCTGATGAGCCTCTTTCGCATTGGGCTCGTAAACACTCATCCCGAAGTTGATCATGCATCCAATCGGACGATCCGCCCAGCCGACCACCTCCCGCACCGATCTTGGTCCGATTCGTTTCGTTAGAGCTCAGCCGCTCTGCTTGGCTGATAACCTCGTTGTCACCAGAAACCCGTGAGAAGGTGTCGAAACATTCGGTATCAGCTGGAGAGCTGGCCGGATTGTTCGCGCTGTTTCCGAAGCTGCGCGAAAAAAGCCGTGCTAAGACCTGGCATAACTATCCGATCGTCTTGATTCAGCAGGCCGGCCTTGACGGCTTCTGGGTTCAGGTGCTTGAAAAAGAAGGGGTTTCGAAAACCACCCGAGAATTCATCCTCCGATGAGGCAGTGCGAGTACGGGCCGCAGAGCCGCTATCATGCGGATTGCGCGGCTCGTCGTGATAGACCCAGTCCGCGACCTGCCGCGCGACAGCACCTGCCCGACCACGAACTGGAATGCTCAAGGAGGAGTCATTGATGGCAATTTACCTGATCGACAGTATCGCAACGAGGTCCCTTCCTTGATTGTCAGTTTAGAACGCTCTCCGCTTAGACGTGTGTGTGGGACGAACGAAGAGTACGTTGCGGCTGCGTGGGCGGCGGGAGAGCCATGCGCTCACGGCGTAAATTGTGCCGATGATAGCGAAAGCGATCGACAGCAAAAAGAAGAATAGCATCGCGTGAACCTCTTAATTGTTGAAGGTTGGTCTGGCTGCATGTGTGGACGCGACCCGCGCAGCGCCGAATTAAGCCAGAGGCCAATCTCTCATACAACGTGACGTAACGTCAGGTTCAAGCGCCGGGCGAGAAAAAGGACGTCATGGCGGTTCGTCTTCGCCTGATCGTGCGGGTTCCTGGGACTCAGCAATGGCGACAACGCTGTCATGGCCGAGCGAGCGGATCAGGCGAGAAGGCAATAGCGAGTCGGATCGGGCCTCGTAACAGTGAAGTGGACCCTATGCTGAGGACCACCGGGTCTGGTTTCTTAAGTGGAGCTTGCTGCCGTTCGTTCTTGCCAATACTTTACGCTACAGTTGCTTGCTGCTGTCCTGGCTGTGGGGATGTGGGCAACGCGCAGCGTTGTCCAAGCTTCTCGCTTGCGAGAAGCGTCATATCCACAGCCTCTTCGCCGAATGCGCCGGTGACACCTGCCCACCAGACCGCCATCCGCGCGCGGTTTTCCAGCGCCTGATGGGGGCGCTGGAAATTGTAAAACTCGATCCATCGGGCGATTCCGGCTTTGGCCTCGTGGCCATCCGAATAACCCTTGAGATAGATGTCCTCGTATTTGAGCGAGCGCCACAGCCGCTCGATGAACACGTTGTCCATCCAGCGGCCGCGACCGTCCATCGAGATCCTGCCGCCGGTGGCGGCCAGCGTGCCGGTGAAGGCGGCGCTGGTGAACTGGCTGCCCTGGTCGGTATTGAAGATCTCAGGCCGGCCGAAGCGCGCCAAGGCCTCTTCGAGCGCAGACACGCAGAACGATGTGTCCATCGTGTTCGACAGGCGCCAAGCCAGCACCGCACGGCTCGCCCAATCGATGATCGCCACCAGATGTAAAAGGCTGGCCGATCGGCACATAGGTGATATCGGCCGCCCCCACTTGATTTGGCCGGTCGATCACCATATGGCGCAAGAGATACGGGAAGATTTTGTGTCCCGGCGCCGGCTTTGTGGTTCTGGGCTTTGGTCCCAGCGCCGCGATGCTCATCTTGCGCATCAACCGCTGCACGCGCTTGCGATTGATGCGACAGCCTTCGCCATTGAGCATCGCCGTCATCCGCCGAACGGCCAGGCCGTGAACAGCTGGTCGATCCGTCGCATCAGCTCAAGGTCGTTGTCATTGGCCGGCCGCGGCGGCCGATACGCTCGATCGCGCAACGCTCAGCAGTTGGCATTGCCGGCGGATCGATAGATTCTCATGATCGCGCTGAAGCAATCCTCGGCGACCCGGCGCGCTCATCTTCCGGACCTCCTGGCTAAGAAATCTCGCTCGACCGTCAATTGTCCGATCTTGGCGTGGAGCTTCTCGACCTCCAGTTCGTGGGCCGCCTCGCCATCACGACCAGTGCCCGGGTCGAACGCCCAAACCGCTTGATCCTGAAGCTGTTTCTTCCAGGCATAAATCTGGTTCACATACACACCTGGTAGCGCTGCGCCAGATCCGTCACGTTGATTGTTCTCGCAGCGCCTCCAAGGCGATCTTTGCCTTCAGCGCCGCATCGATTGTCCGTCTCGTCTTCTTCATGGTCCGCTCCGTTTATCAAAACGGAACGGCATCCGCACCACCTAAGCCGCCGGTGCAAAATCCGGCGTCCACTTCAAGGAAGTCTATGCGTCCAACCGCCGGGACAATCTTCCGCCCTGATCCCGTCGCGGCAGATCCCACGCGCACGATCGTGACACTCATTCACGGCAGCCTCCCAGGCCGCCAGATCACGCTTCCGGACGGCACTAAGATCGATGAGAGTAGTCATCGCCCGATGCCCGCCAGGGCATCGCTCTCGATCGATCAACGCTGGCGGACTGGGTTGTACATTGAGAGCTGCCACTGGTCAGCCATATGGATGTACAGTTGCAAAGTGCGGTCAGTTGCGGCGTCGAGTTTGTGTCAGCAACCAGTCCTGGTAGGTGCGTCGCGCGTCTTCCAAGAGATAGAATCGCTATGTGCCGGGGCTGGCCAGCCGCGGCTACGAGTATCTCAAGTCTTAGAGAAGCAGCGGATGCGAGCTCCCCAAACGATCCAATTTCTCTTTGGGCCTACAGTTGGTCGGACCGTCAGATTTTGTTGCAGTGGCCAGGCAGTCGCGCACAGGATAACTCCGAGCAGGCACGGGACAGGGTGCTCGCTTGTCCATTCTAAATGTCTCACGATGTTAGCGCTCGATCAATATTCCCAGAGAGCTCGTTCTGAACCGATGGTGTGATACGACTATGCTGCCCAATTCTCAGCAGGCCCGAGATGCGGCCTATCAGCTCCACGCCTACACAAACGCGCGGTCGCACCAACAGACCGGACCGCACATAATTGACCGCGGCGAGGGCCCCTATGTCTTCGACACAGCGGGAAAGCGCTACCTCGATGCGATGGCCGGTCTCTGGAGTGCGGGACTTGGCTTTAGCGAGAAGCGGCTCATCGAAGCCGCGCATCGCCAGATGCAAGTCCTCCCTTTCTATCACACCTTCGCATCACGATCGAATGGGCCTTCCATTGAGCTCGCCGAGAAGCTCGTGAAGATGTCTCCAGTGCCGATGAGCAAGGTGTTTTTCACAAACTCCGGTTCGGAGGCGAACGACACGGTACTGAAGCTGATCACTTATCGTTCGAATGCATTGGGCCAGCCTCAGCGCAAGAAGGTCATCAGCCGGCTGCGTAGTTATCACGGCGTAACGATCGCCACGGCCAGCCTAACCGGATTCTCGGACATCCACCGTTCTTTCGATCTACCGCTGCCCAACATTCTGCACACTGGCTCCCCGCATTTTTACAAAGAAGGGCGTGCCGGAGAATCGGAGGAGGCCTTTGCGACGCGCCGAGCCGAGGAGCTCGAGTCACTGATTCGGCACGAAGGTCCCGATACCATCGCAGCATTCTTCGGCGAACCGGTAATGGGCGCGGGCGGCGTCATCGTTCCGCCGCCAAGTTACTGGGACAAGATCCAAAAGGTACTAAAAAAGCATAGCATCCTTTTGGTTGCCGATGAGGTGATTTGCGGCTTTGGCCGGACCGGCAAAATGTTTGGTTGCGAAACCTACGACATCGCGCCCGATGTGATCGTAGTTTCGAAGCAGCTCACGTCCAGCTATTTTCCGCTCTCGGCGATCATAATGAATGATTACATGTTCGAACCAATCGCGGACGAGAGCAATAAGGTTGGAGTGCTCGCTCATGGATTCACAGGCGGCGGTCACCCGGTCGGAGCCGCCGTCGCGCTCGAAACTCTTAAACTCATCGACGAGCGGGGGCTGATTGCGAATGTCGGCCGAATAGGCGCCTATATGCAGGAACGGCTGCGTACGCTCAGTGACCATCCGCTCGTTGGTGAGGTTCGCGGCGTTGGCCTTATTGCGGCAATCGAGCTAGTGCTGGACAAGGAGAAGAAAGTCGCCGCTACTACTCCGGGCGACGTCGGCAGGATCGCGGCCCGGTTGCTGCACGAGCGAGGGATTATCTTGCGGAATGTAGATGATACGTTGGCGATGTGCCCACCTCTAATCGTCGATAAGGACCAAATCGACGAACTTGTCGATGGGATCGCGGGCATGCTCGACGAGCTTAGGGCGACCGTCGTCAATCTAGGGCGAGCCTGACGAGCCTTCACCCGATCCGTTTATGCCGTCTCAAGTCCAATCGCCTGGAGGAGACGTCTTGCAAGCTCTGACAGGATACGTCGGAGTCGGCGCTGCCGGAGCAGTCTGTGCCGGCGGCTTATGGTTCGACACATTTACGGCAGCCGCACTCTCTTGATCTGCATCTGGGATCGCTTGCCCTCGCGACTCCTGCTTAGGCTTGCGAAAAACATCAACTTAGTCATTCGCTTGCCGAGGTCTATCTGACGATCCCGAAGCTACGAAGGCAGGCCGCATACTCCAGCATACGCTCGCGCTGACGCACGTACGCTCGCAGTTCGGCAATCTGCCCGTTCGGGCTGAAAGCTGGCACGCCGCAACCGGAACGAGCCGCTGCTACCATTCCGCGTCGCTCACATCGGTCCTGCGCCCCAGCACGTGCTTGCATCGCACGCGTTGACAAGCAACATGGTAACGCCCGTGCCACCGAAGCATGTCGGCCGCTCCCTTCCGGCCACAGTCTAGAAGTTACTCGTTTCTATCCTACAGGGGGCGCAGCGCCGCGTTGTTCGCCATTAGGTCCTGTGAGACAAATTGAAGGATTTCGCCGAGGGAGGATTTCTGGTTCATCGTAGCCGCCAGGAGCGAGGATGAAGCAGAAATCCGGACGGGGCAAAGCGCCGGCAGACCAAGTGCTAAACGACATTCGGCGCCAGACCCGCCGGCAGTATTCGGCGGAAGAGAAGATCCGCACTGGAGGGTTGCGCGGCGAGGAGAACATCTCCGAGCTTTGCCGCCGAGAAGGTATTGCCGCCTCGATGTATTACGGCTGGTCCAAGGAGTTTCTCGAGGCCGGCAAGCGCCGCCTGGCCGGCGACACGGCGCGAGCTGCGACCTCCGGCGAGGTGAAGGACCTCCGCCAAGAGGCTGCCGCCTTGAAGGAGGCCGTGGCCGATCTGACCCTGGAGAACCGTCTGCTCAAAAAAAGTATGAACGGAGATGGGGAGGACGAGGCATGAGATATCCCGCCTCCGAAAAGGCCGAGATCATCCAGCTGGTCGAGCAATCGCATCTTCCGGCCAAACGCACGCTGGACAAGCTCGGTATTCCGCGCGCCACATTCTATCGCTGGTATGATCGCTACCGCGAGGGCGGCGTTGAAGCGCTGGCCGATCATCGGTCTCGACCAGACCGGGTCTGGAATCGCATCCCCGACGATGTGCGGGGCCATATCATTGACCTGGCGCTGGAGTTACCTGAGCTGTCGCCACGCGAGTTGGCCGTGCGGTTCACCAACGAACGAAAGTACTTTGTATCCGAGGCGTCAGTCTATCGGCTGCTGAAGGCGCATGATCTCATCACCAGCCCGGCCTATGTGGTGATCAAGGCCGCGAACGAATTCAAGGACAAGACGACGGCCGTCAACCAGCTCTGGCAGACCGACTTCACCTACCTCAAGATCACCGGATGGGGGTGGTACTATCTCTCGACCGTGCTTGACGACTTCTCGCGCTACATCGTGGCCTGGAGGCTTGGTCCCACCATGTGCGCTTCCGATGTCACAGCCACCCTCGACCAGGCACTCGCCGCCTCCGGTCTTGACCACATCGCCGTCGCGCACCGGCCAAGGGTGCTCAGCGACAATGGTTCGAGTTACGTGTCGGATGATATGGCCGAGTGGCTCGACCAGAAGGGCATGCAGCACGTGCGCGGCGCTCCGTACCATCCTCAGACTCAGGGAAAGATCGAGCGCTGGCATCAGGCAAGGTCATCGCGAATCTCTCACCGGCGTAGTTGGAATAATGCAAGGCAAGACAGCCACGGTTTGGTGACCAACTTCTGGCCGCTGCTGGACGCGATGCATAGGCAATGACAGCCTGCGCCTAGTGCGAAGGTGGTCGGCTTCACGCGCGGGCACCATAAACCTTGGTATCGTTCCATGCCCCCTTTAGATGCCCGGCGTTTCCCTACGTTCAATTGAGCCGCCGATGACGATTGTCTTATTTTCAGGGTGTGCGGTAGCGCCCCGCTATCGCTGCCCTCCTTGGGCGTTCCTCCCTAGACTTGGGCCGCTTGCGGCAACGTAGGCGGCCCTTCTTTCTTAAGCGCTAAGTTGATGCCGTCAGGCGGCGTGGTTCCACGACGTAAGCGCGTCTGCGCGGCGGCGATCAGGGTGAGACTCCAGCGACAATCAGGATGAGACTGCGCCGATGGGGACGGACCGAAGCGAGGGCGTAGCCCGACCAGAGGACCGTCCCCATCGGCGTCGCGCGTTTTTGGACCCGTCTGGCGGCCGGGTGCGGCTGGTGCAAGCTGTTGATTCGTCTCGACAAGAGGGAATCGATGCCTTGCCTGGCCTCCACATCACCGACCACCAGATGAGATGGGATGGTTGCCGCCCTCCCCAGATGGCATCGTAATGTGCCAAGAACGCAGTGTTTGAACCACGAAGCGAAGAGGACGGCAAATTGATGGATACGGTGATCGGAGTGGATCTGGCCAAGAATGTGTTTCAGCTCCACGGGGCGTCAATGGCGGGACACTTGAAGTTTCGAAAGAAACTGTCGCGGCTTCAGTTTCGGAAGTTCATGGCGGGGCATCCATCGGCAGTGGTGGTGATGGAAGCCTGTGGCAGCGCCCACTATTGGGCACGGGAGATGGTCAAGCTCGGCCATGAAGTGAAACTGATCGCTCCCCAATATGTGAAGCCTTTTGGTGCGCCCCGACGGCGCGTATTACCAGTGGAGGAAGGATCCACCCAGAGAGTTGTCGATTGATCTGGTAGCTGACGAGCGGTTTGGACGAGCAATCGGACGGATCGAAGCCTCGTGACAAAGGTCGCTTTAGGCGGCCGAGCAATCCAGCGGGCCGTAACGTGAGTGAAGCCTGAGCACGCCTCGAAAGTTACGATGTGGGCCGACCCGATCGTATGGCGGGGAAGGCCGTGCGGACAGGGAAGCAATCGACGCACGCACCTGTCTGGTTCACCGGGGTAATGGGCATGGCACGTTGGAAGGGTAGTACGGGTAATCGGGGGAGACCCGTCTGGTCGAAGGTCGCGCCTTCAGCATTGAGTAGTCGATGGACCGGACGGGAGTCGGACAGGGTCAAAGGTACCGATGACACCGGGTAATTCCGGCGGAGGAAAGGACCCTGACTTCAGGTGCGCTTTTGAAGATGGCGAGGGAAAGGGTAGATTGGCGATGAGCCTTGAAACGCCCGATAAGATCAGGAGCCTTCAGAGAAAGCTTTATTGCAAAGCGAAGGCGGAGCCTGCCTTCCGCTTCTACGTGCTGTACGACTGCCGCGAGGACATTCTGAGCCATGCCTACAAGCTGGCCCGCGCCAACGCGGGTGCGCCGGGAGTGGACGGAATAACTTTCGAACAGATCGACGCGTCGGGACTCGAAGCATGGTTGGCTGGCCTGCGCGCGATGAACTCGTCACGAAGACCTATCGGCCCGATCCGGTGCGGCGGGTGATGATCCCGAAGCCCGGCGGCGGCAAACGTCCGCTCGGTATCCCAACAATCCGGGACCGGGTCATCCAAGCTGCTGCAAAGATCGTGCTGGAACCGATCTTCGAGGGGGATTTTGAGGACGGAGCTTATGGATATCGCCCGCGCCGCAACGCGGTCGATGCCGTCAAGGAAGTGCACCGGCTTATGTGCCGGGGCTACACAGATGTTGTTGACGCCGATTTGTCGAAATACTTCGACACGATACCGCACTCGGACCTCCTCAAATCGGTGGCCCGACGCATCGTCGACTGGAATGTGCTGCGGCTGATTAAGTTATGGCTGCGAGTACCGGTCGAGGAGCGGGATAGCAACGGGAAACGGCGCATGAGCGGCGGTAAGAGTAACAAGTGTGGCACGCCACAGGGCGGTGTCATCAGTCCGCTGCTCTCTGTCATCTACATGAACCGGTTCCTGAAGCATTGGCGTCTCAGCGGTCGGCGTGAAGCATTCCATGGCCAGATTATCTCCTATGCCGACGACTTCGTCATTCTCAGCCGCGGCCACGCGGAAGACGCATTGACGTGGACGAAAGCGGTGATGACCAAGCTTGGGCTGACACTCAACGAGATTAAAACCTCCGTGAAGAATGCCCGATTGGAAAGCTTTGACTTCCTTGGGTACACGCTCGGACCCCGTCACTTCCGCAATGGGGGGCGGTGGTATCTTGGCGCGGCTCCGTCGAAGAAAAGCGTGCTGCGGATCAAGAGGAAGGTCAGCGAACTGCTGACGCCGGGCAACAAGGGCGCTTGGCCCGAAGTACAAGCACGACTGAACCGCCTTCTGCGCGGCTGGTCCGCTTACTTCAGCTATGGCTCGCTTGCTACGGCTCATCAGGCCGTTGATCGACACGTCTTTGACCGCGTGCTCGCCTTTCTGCGCAGACGACATAAGACGCCAGGACGTGGCGTCAGACGGTTCTCTGATCAGATCTATGGGAACCCTGGCGTACTTGTGCTGAACCGCGTGCGCAAAGTGTCGCCGACGTGCGCCTTGTGACGAAACCTGTCGGAAAGCCGGATGCGGGAAAACCGCACGTCCGGTTTGATGAGCGGGGAGAGGAAACGGAACGCGCAACAAGCGCATCACCGCGCCTCTCCTCGACTCTACTACGAAGAGGAGCTAAGAATGACGCCGCTGACGCGGCCGCGATCTGCGAAGCGGTCACCCGTCCCAATATGCGGTTCGTTCCAATCAAGAGCGTCGAGAACCAGGGCTTCTTGATGCTTCATCGTGCAAGAGGCTTGCTGGTCTGCCAACGCACCATGACGGCTTGCGCCATTCGGGCTCACTTTGTTGAGTTCGGAATCATTGTCGGGCAAGGCCGGCAACGGGTGGATGGTCTGGTGGGTTTGTTGGATGACAAGGAACTGACGCTACCGGCCCACGCCCGCATCGCACTAGCCGTCCTTGTGAACCAAATGAAGGAATTGGACCGGCAGGTCGAGGCCATCGAGCGCGAGCTGGCTCAGATCCAGCGAGTAAATCCGATGGCGAAGTTGCTGTCCTCGATTCCCGCGATCGGTCCCATAACGGCCACCGCTCTCGCCGCGACCGTGCCGGACGCGACAATGTTCCGCTCCGGGCGGGAGTTCGCGGCCTGGCTTGGCCTGACGCCTAAGCAGCATTCCACCGGCGGGAAGGATCGGCTCGGCCGAATTACGAAACAGGGCGATTCCTATCTCAGGCACTTGCTTGTCATCGGAGCACGTAACGTAGTTCGGTACCCAAAGGCACGCTCCCGGGTTGGAGGCGGCTGGATCGAAGCCCTGCTTGAACGGCGTCGGCCCATGGTCGTCGCCATCGCCGTTGCCAACAAGTTGGCCCGGATCGTCTGGGCGATGATGACGACCGGGGAATTCTATCGGCCTAAGCTCGCGGCCTGACTTTCCGCGTACGTTGGCCACCTTATGGTGTGAGGGCAAATGACAGCATGATGGACATTGGCGGAGCTGGGGATCGAGCAAGCCCGAAGAGCTTTAAGCGCAACAAGCGCGACCCGTTGATGAGGCCTCGATCCGCGATCTCCATCAGGGCCAGCGGCCATGGCATCGGTCGCATTAACAGGCCGTATACATGAACGCACCCGACCGGTATCCAAAGTGCTGTAAAAACCTCTTGCACCCGCGGGGCCGTCTATACATGAAGCTTTCGATGAAGCCATTCTGCATGGGCTTGCCCGGAGCGATATAATGCCAGGCGACGCGGCTCCGATCGGCCCAGGTCAGGATGGCGTTGCTGGTAAGTTCGGTGCCGTTGTCGCTGACCACCATCTTTGGCTTGCCGCGCTCCATGACCAGCCGATCCAACTCCCGCGCCACCCGGGCCCCGGAGAGCGAGGTATCGGCCACCAGCGCCAAGCACTCGCGGGTACAGTCATCGACCACGGTCAAGATGCGGAAGCGGCGGCCATCCGTGAGCTGATCGGAGACGAAGTCCAGTGACCAGCGGTCGTTCGGTGCCATCGGCACCGTCATCGGCGCCCGGGTCCCGATCGCCCGCTTGCGGCCGCCACGGCGGCGCACCACCAACTTCTCTTCCCGGTACAGCCGGAATAGCTTCTTGTGGTTGATCGCAAAGCCCTCCCGCTTGAGCAGAACATGCAGGCCGATAGCCGAAGCGGCGGCGCTCCTGGGCGATCGCCTTCATGCGCTGGCGAACGCCGGCATCATCCGCTCGGGTCGTCCGATATCTCATGGTCATGCGGCAGCAGCCGATGGCTTTAGCGCCCTTCGACTTTTCAAAGAAAGCCAAGAAGCCCTCCTCGATGACTTGCCGATGGAGCACGACATCACGCGCTTCATCCGTCTTCACCGGCCCCGCCTCGGGCGTCACGTGCAGCACCCACAGCTTGCCTTCGCGGCGAAGGTCTTCCTTGCGAATCTGGATCATCTCGCCCACGCGGGCGCCCGTGAAGGCGCACAGCCACGGCACCGACCGCTTGGCCGCCCCCAGCTTCGGGGCTTCCCGGCCGGGCACGAACTCGCGGGCATGCTTCAGGATGGCGATGGCCTCCGAATCATAGAACCCCTTGGACCGGAGCTTGCGCGACTTGCCGACCTTGATGGTGATCCCTTCGGCCGGATTGCTGGGCAGCCGACGATTGACCACCGCCCAGCCAAACACCGTCTTCATCCCCGCAGGTCGCTGTCCTTCACGGTCTTCGGGCTCACCACGACGTAGCGTCGCCCTCGTGCAAGCGTTTCGGAAGGCGAATCTCCAAACAAAGCTCGATAGTTCCCCGAAAATTCACCCACATTCCAGACGCCCTGGGCTGACGCAACTGACTCGACGGTCTGCCCGGATAGCCGCTTGAAAATGTCTGCGGACGAACTGCATCGTTTTGGATCTGGCGTAACGATGCAGACTTACCCGTGCATGGCACAAGCCGCGGAATGCAAGGTACGCACCGAGACGTTCAAATTCTGGGCCAAGGCTTCACTATCTAGCAGCTGGCCACCCGCGGTTGCTGCAATTCCGTCCAATAGATCGCATCTGCATCGAGCGCAAAGTGATCCAAGCCAATTTTTCTCGTCCACGACGGGATCAGAAGTGGTCGATGTCCAGAAGCCATAAGGGCGCATCGGATTAGCTCTCCCCAGTTCGAGAGTTATGTCGCGCGCTAGCTGCGATGAGCCGGACCTGGAGTCTTCGATGAGATCCAGCTCTCTACCAGTTCGCTCAGGATTCCCAGCGGGAGCGCGCCGCTGCCGAGAACGACGTCATGGAATTCGCGGATTTCGAACGCCTGACCCAACTCGGTGCCGGCCTTGCTTCTCAAGGCGAGCAGGCGCTGCATGCCCACTTTGTAGGCCGTAGCCTGGCCAGGCAGGACGATATAGCGCTCCACACCGCCGATGATTTCTGACTCGGGGTTCGGGGTGACTTTGCGCAGGTAGTCGATGGCCTGCTGGCGTGTCCAGCGCTTTGCATGAATGCCAGTATCAACCACAAGGCGCGTAGCGCGCCACAGCTCAAGTACAAGCCGACCGAAGTCGGACATCGGATCGGTATACGCGCCCATGTCCTTGGCGAGCGCCTCCGCATACAGTCCCCACCCTTCCGCGTAGGCAGTGTACGAAGAAAACTTCTGGAACGTGGGAACGCCGGTCAGCTCGCTTGCAATAGCCAATTGCATGTGATGTCCCGGCACACCCTCGTGATAGGCGAGGGCTTCGAGTTGAAAAGTCTTCAGTACCTCCATTCTGGATAGGTTTATATAATAGATGCCGGGCCGGCTGCCATCTGTCGCCGGCGGCTGATAGAAGGCGAGACCCGCCGACTCCTCGCGGTAAGCTTCAACGCGCTTGACCACAAGAGGCGCCTTGGGAAGCTTTCCGAAAGAACGGTCGAGCTTGCGGTACATATCGTTCATGACACGTGTCGCTTCACGGAGATAGGTGCTCCGCCCCTCTTCTGTGTCGGGATAGACGAGTTTGGGATCCTTCTTGACGTGCTCGAAGAAAGCGCCGAGGTCACCGTCAAAGCCAAGCGCGTCCTTTATCTTTTCCATCTCTCCGTGAATTCGGGCGACCTCCTGCAGGCCGTATTCGTGGATCTCCGTCGCCGACAGGTCTGTGGTGGTCATGTGCTTGAGTGCCAGTGCGTAGAACTGATCCCCGTCGGGATGCTTCCAGGCGCCATCGTCCGTACTTGCCAAAGCCTCGAGCCTGACCGATGCCGTGATCAGGTCAACATAGGCAGGCTGGACAACCCTGATCATCGCCCGGATGGCTGCATCGATAAGCCGGGGCTTTTTCGCATATGATATAGGGAGCGCCGCAACCTTTGCGCGGAAATCCGCAAGCCATGTCGAGTCCTGCCCTGAAGGGTGAAAGGGCACGCCGCTCAGGAGATTGCGACAATCGCGGATGACCTTGTCGTAAACGAACCTCGGAGCGAAGATTCCCTTGCGCGCTCGCAGTTCGACGCCATCTATGACTTGCGCGACTAACTTGCGGACGCCCTCGAGGCGAGAGATGTAAGCCTCGGCATCCTCGATCGCGTCGATAGGATGGTTGTTGAGCAGGAAAGCCGGGATGGACGATTGCCAGCCTTCCATTTGGTTCAGCGGGTAGCTGTGGTGCCGGAACTTGCTGGCCTCTAACTTCGTCACGCAGTCGTTCTCGAACAGCCAGTAGCTCAACCGCGCCGCCTGCGGCAATGACTTCGGATCGAAGTCAGCGCGCAGGCGCTCAAGGTCCCGACCTACCTCTGCGATCGCGTCATTCTGCGCGGCTTCATCGATCTCATCCCAGAGATGCTGGCGATCCTTTCGAGCGAGCAAGGCGGCCTCATTCGTCGGGCTGCGCCGGATTTGCCGTTCGAAAGCCTGTTCGAGAAAGGCGCTGAGTGCGTCAGTTTGCGGATCGGCGTCAACGGACTGGGGCAGGGCGGGCTTGCTCATGCTCACGGCTCCTCGCTGAAGCTGCGCAGAGTTGACGTGGGACGGGCGAGGCCTTTGCCAGCCTCAGCGCGTGCCTCAACCAAATAGGTGCACAAGTCATCGACCAGACGCTGCGCATCATCAAGCTCGACCAGCGGGTTCGTGACCACGATGCGCAAGGCCCCGATGTCGACGATGTCCGATTCGGGCTGGTTCGGATCGTTGCGGACTTTAACTGCCGAAAGGTGCCTGTCGATATTCACTAGGAACTTCGAGCGCTGGAGTACCTTCTCTCGCACCGCCCGAACCAGGCCGTTGACATCGCGTCGCGTTTCGCTGTCCTCCGGGAACGGTGCGACCGCCATGGCGTTCAAATCGACGCGATGGAGGACTTGGAATTGTTTACTCGTAGCGAACGCCTTGTTCAGCTCGCTGGCAAACTTCAACAGATGATTGACCATCTGCTTATAGCCATCGACACCGATCGTCTTCAGGGCGAACCACAACGCGGCACTCGGCCCGCCTGGCCGCGAGCCCTCAAGCGTCGGCGCAAGCGGACCGAGGTAAGGCGCTTGATGATAAATCTGCTCGCGAAAGCCTCGATCACGGAAGACAACCGCACCGCATGGATAGTGAAGGAAACCCATCTTGTGCGGATCGATGGTGAATGAGTCGATCGCGTCGAGCTTGTTCATTTTGGTCTTGACGTCGTCGCTAACGAAGGCAAATCCGCCGGTGGCAGCATCGACATGGATGTACACGTCTTCTTCCCGGAGCAGATCGACAGCCTCGGTGTCCACGCGCTCGATCGTTCCTGTGTCCGTCGTGCCGAGCGTAAGGATGCTTGCTATCAGTGGCACGTCGAACTCGAAGCAGGAATAGAGCGTCTTCATGATGTCCGATCCGAGGGGTTGCAGGCCGAACGGATTCTGCTTGCCACTGTAGAAGTCTACGAGCTCGGCAGCGCCGAGCTTGCGATCGGCAGCCACGGCTGTATGCAGGCGGCTGCGCCACGGTTCGTGACGTACTCCTTCCAGAAAGCGCTCCTGCCTGAAGGCTTCCGCCGCCATGGCCTCGTCGTAGCAGACGGGCACGCGAACGAGATCTTCGTGGCCGAGGCCGAGGAACCAGAGTGCCTTCTCAATCGAGTAATGACTTGCCGCCGTTCCGAGCACAACTCCCGGCTTGAGCCCGGCAATTCCTCGCGAACCGACGCGGCTAGGGCGCGGCCGATTCAGCTTGTCGTAGGTGTAGTCTCGCGCAACCAGCAGCGCAATCATGTTAGCAACCGTTCCGCCCGATACGACATTGCCCAAAAACCGCTACTTTCCACCAGACCGAAGAGATTCTTCGCCATCCATGCGACGGCCTCGTGCTCCATCGCAGTCGTCGCCTTGGACACCTCCTCCACGATGTTGTTCGGGTTCTGGATTGACGCCACGAAGCTCGCGAGCGTCGAGGGGACGAACGGGCCTGGGTGAATATTGACGTAGTTGCGCCTATTGAAGCGCAGACCCTCAGCAAGGCGCCTCAACAATTCAGGCAAATGCTCGTAGCTAGGCGGAAGCGGCGACTCGCTGGCGCGCCTCAAGATGGCCGCTTGAAGCGCCGCAATCTCCTCGGCAGTCGGGATCGCACCATCCGGATCCCACCAGCCGGATAGAAAGGGCAGAACATGCTCCTTGAATACTTCGTTAAGTGCGCCAAGGGCCACGTTGGGATCATCGCCAAGGAACGCTGTCGCTTTATCCATGTCTCTCACTCATCTACATGCCTGCGCGCTACCCGACTGAAATGCTAGAGCCTCACCGCGATAAATGTCGCCACGAGCCCCGCGGGTCGGACCTCGCCGTTTTCAATGTAAGATGCTGTCCTGATGACAGAGCCGACAATGGCGGGGCGTTGATCAACGCCGTGTGGCCAGGCAGGGACGAGATATCCCGCATAATCATAGACCCAACCCGGATTGTTCGCGCCGGTACCGGTCGCTTGCATACGCACGGCTGCTGGAAACCCGAAACCGCAGCTGCCTCGGAGCCGGACTTCGTAGCCATCGCCGAAAGTGCCGGTCCCCTCAAGGCCAAGTGGGCAGGCCCGCTCGATCCTCAGCTCGCCCTCGCCAAACAATAGCTTGTTTAGGTCATCCAGCTTTTGCGGCTGATTGTAGAAGCTGCGATACTTCCACGACCCGACGAATGGATTTATCTCCATAGCAATTCTCTTCTAACGGCACTGAGTACGCGCATAGATATGATGAATGACGCCGCTCTTTTGCACCACGCTCACGGCGTGCTCGAGCTTTTGCGTGTAGTGAGGGTCGCCGTGGTGGTGACCGTGATCGTGCGCGTGCTCGTGTCCATCACCGCCGTCGTGATGATCGTGGGCGCAGGCAAATGATGCGAGCGCAGGCCCGGTCGGCAGAACGCCGTGCCAAGTTCCCAACCAGTGCGGCTCCACCCTAGAAGTATGAAAACCGATTCTTATACCATTGGCGATCATCCAATCCGAGATTCGATCATCGACCCAGCCGTGAATGCGCCAGAAGATCGGGTTGACGTGTGCTGCATAGCCGTCTGCGAGGAAGTCGTACATGGGATCGTCCCATTTGGGATCGATCCTGATAACCCCGCCAGTGCTTCCGTCCCCCGATGTGTCGGGACGAATACCGCCACTCGGCTTGGCGGACCAGCGCATGTGCATGGCATCGTGGATGGTGGCTTCGATCATACTGCCGAACCGGCCAAGGCTCACCGAGCGCAGGAAATCGGGATCGCGAAACATGCGCTCCTCTGCCAGATGGCGTTGACCGTCCTAATCATCTGCCTATGCATGAACAAGAAGTCTTCGCCGGCATGGTTGTCGAGCACGACATTGGTTTCCCAATCAAGATGCGACGCGCGGCGGCATCCACCCAAGTTTATCGAGATCGGATCGCGTGGCAGCCGGATAGCGAGCCCAACCGTTTCGTGTTTGATGCCAAAGATAGTGATGCATTCTGTGGGCTCTGCTCGCCATCACGGTGATGACCTCACTAGGCAAGGCTACGTTCTGCGGTACTTTTAACATGTAGCGCTCCCGCTGGTATGCTTAGACACTTGGTAGTTGACAGCCGTCTCAGTTGACGATGCAGCTGCAAGCTGCCAACGCGCCTGCCGCTTCTGCTGGAGTGCCTACATTCTGGCTACGACGGCATAGATGTCGAAAGTCACAGCCTCCGCGCGAGGGGGCGCTATTCCCGGTCTACATCAACACGGTCGGGGGCATTCGCAATGCCGACCCCAAGCTGATCGAGCTTGGAAAATCCTACGGCCTCGGGCGTTCCGAAGTGGTTTTATCCATCATCCTTCCGGCGGCGCTTCAGCCGATCCTGGTCGGTATGCGCTATGCACTTGGTGTGGCCTGGCTCACGCTGGTGGTGGGTGAAACCATCGCCTCACGTGATGGCGTCGGCTACCTGGTGCAGAATGCCCGTGAGTTGCTGCGTATCGACAGCATCGTGCTGGCCATCATTCTCTATGCCATCGCAGGCTGGCTGTCGGATTTCATCACGCGGCTGATCGAACGTCGGCTGCTGCGCTGGCATCCGAACTATGCTGACGGGGTGAAGGCATGAGCGGCGCCAGCGTCAGCCTGCGTTCGGTCAGCAAATCATTCGCCGGGCGCAAGGTCCTTGAGAAAGTCGATCTCGACATCGCGGCGGGCCAGTTCGTTTCGATCATCGGGCCGAGCGGCGCCGGCAAGTCGACGCTCCTTGGTCTTGTGGCGGGGCTGGACGCGCCCTCGCGTGGCCGCATCGAGCTCCGGACGACCAGCGGCGGATGTGCGGCTGATGTTCCAGGAGGACCGTCTGCTGCCGTGGCGGACTGTGCTCGGCAACGTGTTGCTGGGCATCAGGGGCCGAAAGCACGAGGCCGCGTGCATCCTCGAGGCCGTCGGGTTGCAGGGGCGCGAAGGTGAATTTCCGGTCGGGCTGTCCGGCGGACAGCGCCAGCGTGTGGCGCTGGCGAGGGCGCTGATCCACGAGCCGGATCTGCTGCTGCTGGACGAGCCGTTCGGAGCGCTCGACGCCATCACTCGCGCTGCGATGCAGTTGCTCTTGGGGCAGTTACTCATTGCGCGGCACCGGACCGTCGTGCTGGTCACGCATGACGTCGAGGAGGCGTTGCTGCTCTCCGATCGCGTGCTCCTTGTCAAGGACGGCGGCATCGCGCGCGATCTGATCTTCGACCAGTCGCGTCCGCGGCATCGTGGAGCCTCGGTGATGTCGGCTCTGAAAGAGGAGCTGCTCGACGGCCTGCTGACGGCCGAGCGCGATTTGGCCACTGTTGCATAATAAAGCGAAAGGATGACGATATGACTTTTGGTGGTTCGACGCGCCGTCGCAGTGCTGTCGATCGGTGCGGGATTTGCCGCGGCCGCGACCGGTGCGGGTGGAGCACCGCGAGCGAATGCCGCCCACGCCGTGCCGCAGCAACTGACCGTCGCGGTCATCGGCGACGGCCGCACCGGCGTCTGGGCATCGCTGCGGGCGGGCGTGGGCGGCCGCAATCTCGAGCAGGAGCTCGGCACCAAGGTCGTCTGGCAACCCGGCTTCACTGCATCGCTGCCGGTGATGGAGGCGATCAAGGCCGGTTCGGTTGACTTCACCTTCGCGACCGCTACCGCAGTCGTGAACGCTGTTCCGGCGCGCGTTCCGATCGTGCCGCTTGCGGCCTACCCGTTGCCGGTCGATGAGGTCGACTTCCTGGTGCAGGCCAATTCCTCGATCAAGACCGCGGCCGATCTCAAAGGCAAGAAGATCGCCCATCAGAACGGCACGACGGGCACCTACAGCCTGATCAAATACCTGGAGACCGCCGGCCTCAGATTGTCTGATGTGCAGGCCGTCAGCCTGAGCGGGGCGGATGCGTTCACGGCTTTCGCGCAGGGAAGCATCGATGGCTGGATTCACTGGCAGCCGGCCACGGCGCTGGCGCTGACAAAGCTCGGCGGCAAGGCCCGCCTGCTGCCTGATGTGAAGACCTACGATTACGCCTTCTACGTCGCGCGCAGTGACGTCGCGGTGAAGTATCCGCAGCTCTTCGCCAAGTTCGTGAAGATCATCCGTGAGACCCAGGCTTATATCTTCGCGCATCCGGCCGAATCCGTCGCGCTATGGGCCTCGCAAGGCGGCTTTCCGCCGAACGGGACTGAGCAGGCCGTCTACGAGAAGCTTGTCCGCGATGCCAGGCTGTCCGAGTCGACCGCGGTTGCGCTCAAGCCGATCGATGAAGCGGCGGCAGCATCGACCCAGGATCTCGCCGACAATTTCCACGCGCTCGGCGTGCTCCCGAACAAGGTCGACGTCCGGTCGTTCCTGCTTGGCACGCAGTTCGACACGGCGAAGAAGGCCGTCGCGCTGGAGCTCGGTGCCTAAGCGTCGACGCTGATAACACGAGGGAAGCATCATGAACGCTCAGACGGGCGAGACGGTGTCGATCACCTCTGCCACCATCGGCCAGTTCGGCCGCTATTTGCTCACGGCAAGGACGAACCATTTCGTCTCGGACCAGCGCGTGGCCGTCGGGGGCCCCGGCGAGGCGATCAACGCCGGCGAATTGCTGCTGTCCTCGCTCGGCAGCTGCTCGCTCGGGCTGATCCAGAAGACAGCGAAAGAGCAGGGGATTGTACTGCGGGAGGCCGGATCCGAAGTCTCGTTCCGCCGTCACGCGACCGATCCGACGCAATACGAATGGATTCGTATCGCGGTGCGCCTGTCCGGCGTGACGGCGGGCGAGGCCGAGACGCTGGTCGCCGGCTTCACCGCCAACTGCCCGATCTACAATACGTTGAAGCGTGGCGGTCCCGTCGAGATCTCCTGGACTGTGAGCTGATCATGCCTGACAAGAAACTGCACCTCGCCGCCTTTGTCTCCGCAGGTCCCGTCTCCGGCAGCCATGCCGGATGGCGGCATCCGGAAGCGAATGGCGATCTGTTGTCCGCTGCGTACTATCAGAATATCGGCCGGCTGCTGGAGCAGGGGCGCTTCGATCTTCTGTTCATCGCCGACATCCTCGCGATCCCCGACACGCTGGGCAGCAGCCTCGACAGCCAGCTTCGCTATGGCGCGCTGGGCGCGCTGCGGCTCGATCCGCTGGTCGTGCTCTCGATCATCGCGGGCGCGACCAAGCATCTCGGTCTCGGCGCCACCATTTCCACGACCTACGCCCAGCCTTATGTGCTGGCGCGCGCGCTTGCGACGCTCGACCATCTCAGCGGTGGCCGCGCCGCCTGGAACATCGTCACCTCGTTCCAGGAGGCGGAGGCGCGCAATTTCGGCCTGACCGAGCAGCTTTCGCGCGAGGGCCGCTACGAGCGCGCCGACGAATTCCTCGAGGTTGTGACCAAGCTGTGGGATTCGTGGGAAGATAGTGCGCTGGTCCGGGATCGCCAGACGCCGCTGTTCGCCGACCCTGCGCGGGTGCACCGGATCGATCATTCCGGCAAATGGTTCAACGTGCAGGGCCCGCTCAATGTCAGTCGGCCGCCGCAGGGGCGCCCAGTCTTCATCCAGGCCGGCGCCTCGGATCGTGGTCGCGATTTCGCGGCGCGATGGGCTGAGATCATCTTCGTGACGCCGGGCCTGATCGATGTCGCTGTCGAATTCCGCAACGACCTGCGCGCCCGCGCGGCCCGTTTCGGCCGCGACCCCGATACGATCAAGGTGCTGCCCGGCATCGTCCCGGTGATCGGCGACACGGAGAAGCAGGCCAAGGCGCTGCACGACCAGCTCCACGAACTCTCGCATCCCGTGTCGGGCCTCTCGACCTTGTCCTATCATCTCCGCGTCGATCTCTCGCGTTTCCCGCAGGATCAGGTCCTACCCGAGAATCTCGACGTTCCCGGCGTCGAAGGGCATTACCGCGAGGTCTCCGAACTGGCGCGGCGCTCGGGCCTGAGCCTCGCCGAACTAGGACAGCGTTATGGCGCGGGGCGAACCACCAGCGGCTTCGCCGGCACGCCCGGTGCGGTGGCCGATCGCATGCAGGAGTGGTTCGAGGCCGGCGCCTGCGACGGCTTCATGTTGCAGGTCCCATATCTTCCGCGTGGGTTGGAGGTGCTGGTCCACAGTCTCGTGCCGGAGCTGCAACGTCGCCGCTTGTTCCGGACGGAGTACGACGGCTCGACCTTGCGAGATTCGCTCGGCCTGCCCCGCCCGGCGGGCTGAGGGACTGCTTTGCATACTCGACAGCGTCGAACGTTCACCCGGCCGAGTTCCAGAATGATTCTTCTTTAATTTGAGCAACTTGGCAGACTACGCTTTGTTTCCTATCGGACGCCGCGCGTTGGCTTGCTCGTCGGATACCACCTCTTCCGAGCCAATCCCGCAGCGCGCCCTCTTGGCTTGTCGACGGGCCTAACGCATCAAATACGGCGCTGCTGATCGCCTGCTGCTGGCTGCGCAGATGATCTTCGAGAAGTTTGTGCCGCGTAATGTAGCCGGCGTTTACCCCGGGAATGGCATGGTTCATCAAGAGCTTGGCGTCGACCTCGGATACGCCGGCCGCGGTTGCGAGCGTACGGAAGTTCTGACGGAGGTCGTTGCCCCACTTCGATAGCATTTCCCGGTCCTCTTTTGTTTCCGCCAAATGCCCCGATGCGCTGTCGGCGGGAAACACCCACTCTTGTGCTTGCAGAGGATAGATGTGCCGAGCAAATCGGATTGCGCGGACGAGGCAAAGGATCATCTGTCGCGACAGGGGAATATCGAAGGCCTTCTTCTTGCCACCCTTCGGTTTGGCGATGTGCAGAGTGCGGCGCCGAAAGTCGATGTGTTCCGGCTTGGCTTCCTGGAGAGCGGTAGGCCTCGAACCGCATAGGAGAGTGAAGAGGTGGAACTCTCTGCGGATCGGGTTGTCGAAAGTGGCGAGCTGCGCAAACCAGCCCTTCAAGTCAGCCGATCCCATGCCGGTATTGCGGCGCTGCTCGACATTCCAGTCGACCGCATCGGCTGGATTATCTGACGGCAGCGACCTGTTCGTCTTCCGAGCATGATTGTAGATGGCTCGCAGGGTCCGCATGCTTCCATTGGCAATGTAAGGCCCGTTATCTCGTGTGACTTCATCGTGCTTCTTGGCCACCCGAGCCGGATCGGTTGCGAGCTCATGGAGGGTGGTATCGAGCCATTCCGCAAAAATCCGTTCGACGTGATCGCGTAGCCCTCGATGGTCTTTTCGCTGCGGTTCTTCCGGATAAGATGCGCATCGAGATACCGTTCCCAGGCCTGCCTGAGAGTGATACTCGCGACCCTCCCGCCAATTGCCATCGCCGGATCGGGATGCGGTGCTTCGGTTTGTTTTTCGTCCTTTGGGTGCCGTCCGCGGCTAATCTGGGCCAAGTACTCCTTGGCAGTGGCGCGCGCAGCGCGGGTCGACATCTCACCAGCATCGCCAATGGAAACCCTAATGGATGAAGCCCGCTTGCCACCGCGTCTCAGGTCACCTTGGACGGTAAAGGTTCTCCGTCGCTTTCCAATGACCACGAAAAAGCCCTTCAGTTCTGTATCACGCGCTAGGTACCAGCCTTCTTTCGGAGCGGGTAATTGAGCGATTGCCTTGTCGGTGAGAGAAATTCGAATATCGGTCATTACGAGAGTCCACGGCCGCCAAAACGGTTTTCAAACGGTGTTGGCGGATTGAGCAGTTGGGAGGTTTGAGTTCGACGGAGCGCGAAACTATGCGAGAAACACCTACAAACAAAGGGCTTCTCCAATACTCATCGTAGCGGCGTACATCTAGAAACTGTGGCGAAGGGATAGTACTGAACTCTTAATCAGCGGGTCCCAGGTTCGAGCCCTGGTGCGCCCACCAAACAAATCAAGCACTTACTAAGACAAACCGTTTGAGAAGGCCGAACTAAAACGGTTTTTCAAACGGTGTTTTTCGGAGCCTATTTAACAGTCGGCTCTCCACAATGTGACCGGCGTAGGAGCGCACGGATCCCTGCGAGGTCTCAGTAAGAGCTTCTTCCGTCGAACTTACGATTTTTCAAACGGGTGGGTCGGCCCTCTCAAGGCTGAAACAGGGGTTCGATTCCCCTAGGGAGCGCCAGAGATTTCAACGACTTAGCACTTGCATTGAAAAGTCGTCGAATATCCGCTGAATAAGCGCCGACGAACGTTGGCGAACTCCGCCACACTAATTCACGGAGCCGACCACGCGCAGGTTCGCGCGCACGATCCGACAGCTCCGTGCGCAATTTCGAGCGACGGTGATAGCCGCAACGATGCAATCCGCCACAAAGCACACGAAGTGCTCGCACCTACTTGGCTGCGCTCCACGCGTTGAATGCGCGATGTTTACGGTGCGCAAATGCAAATGAAGTTCGCATCTTCGGCGGAGCAACCGAGTTCGCAAGTCCCGCGCTGACGTGGCTGGCCATGTTGCACTGGCCGGCGGCAAAAAATCCCGGCTTGATGCCCGGCGGAGCGTCGTTGGGCGCGCCGGTCGCCCGGATTATTTCGGCTTGGACTCCAGATTGAGGCTCACCGTATCACAAGCGCAGCGCAGCGACATCGGTTTGTGGCGTGGCGTCACAAACAACCAGCTTTCGCAGCTCTCACATCTGAAGCATTCAAGCAGCTCGCGAAAGGCGTTAGCGACCGGCGCGAAGTCGCGCTTGCCGAAATTCTCCCATTCGTTGTAATGCACGGCCTTGTTGATGGCCCATTGCTCGACCGAGGACGCCGCGTTCGACGCGGAGAGCTTGGCCTTGAGCGCGGTCGCTTCGGCCTTCCCCTTTTCATTTCCCCAGGACTGCGCGGCGTCGGCGGCCTTTGCGCAGATCGTCTTGAAACGCGCAAGCACCGGCGGGAGAAGATCGTTCAGTTCGTAGCCGCCATCGCCGCGAAACACTACCGCGGCGCCAAGCTGGTCGGCCAAGTGCCTGGAGACGTATTCGAGATGTCGCCGCAGAGCCGCGGCCGCTACCCCGACTTTGTTCTTATCGAGCGCGGTCTTGATCTCGTCCCAGACCTCGACGTTCGACTCCACGAGCGGACCGGTATCGATGGTCCAGCTGTGAAAACGGAGTGAGGTCTTGCCGGTAACGAGGCCGGCGGACTTCATCTGTTCCGCCCAGGTGCGGTCGTGCGTGGTAATGACGAACTGCGTGTCCCTGAAATGCGTCTTCAGCAGCTTGCAGAACTGATAGCGATGGCCGGTATCGACGGACATCACAACGTCGTCCAGCAGGGCGAAGGTGAATTGATTGCCGAACAGGCGCTTCATCAGGGCGAGGTAGAGGCACACGCCCATACTGTCCTGATGGCCTTCGCTGTGAAAGGCGCCCGGCGGATAAAGGCCGCGCTCGAAAAAATTGACGTCGAGGTCGAGCTTGCCGGCGCTGGGCGAAAGCTTTGCGGTAAACTCACCCTCGTCATCTTCGTTGATGAGCCGATAGAAGGTGCTGAAATCCTGCTGCACGTTGTCGTACAAGGCCTCCAGCTCGGCGTCCATGACCTCGCAATAGGTCGTGTAGGCGCACGTCGCAGCTGCGACCGCGATGTCGGCGGCCTTGTCCGCGCGCATGGTCTCGCGGAAGTCGGCGAGCCTGATTTGCGCGGTGCTGAGAAAAGTCTGAGCATCGACTGTGGCCGTTTGATCGGGTAGCTCTGTGACCATCTTTGCGAAGCCGGCCGCGGCCTCGTCAAAACCTTCCGGCACCGCATGCCACCCGCACGCGAGGCGTTCGCTGATGCTGCGAAGCCCATCGAGTGAACGGAAGCTGCCCTGCAGCGTGGCGAGCTCCGTGGTCCACTGGTCGATCGCGGCGGCGAATGCCTCATCCTCAAGCGTCGCGGCAAGTCTGCGGATCGCCGCGAGCTGCGAGAGCCAGCCCGACACGGCATGGTCGAGAACGTTGGCGTTGGCGAAGAGATCTTTCTGCAGGCGTTGCGCTTCGTCGGATTTCTCGAGCTTGATCGCGAGGTGATTCCGCAGGTGCCGTTCGCTCTCCCACGAGCTATCGCAGAGCGGGCATTGCGGGCCGTCGATCAGTTCGATGCCTTGCTCGACAAGGGTCCGGCGGCGGAGCGAAGTCAGCAGCGCCGGATCGCCCGCGAGGGTGCTAATGATCGCGAGCAGGGCGGCGACCTCGCCCTTGGCAAGCTCGGGAAGCTGCCTGCGGGTGGCGGCCATCGCTGTAAGGTCGCGCAGGGCCGATTGCTTGTTGAACGCTGGCGTGGGGTGACCCGAAGTGAGCCCGGCGTCAAGCCTGGTATCTGGCGTCAGCTGATCGAGTAGGGGCAGACCGAGAAGCTTGCGGCGCGCGTTCGCGGACGCGAGCAGATCATCGATCTTGACGCTCGGGATCTGCATATGGGTCAGCAAGCTGCTGCGCGCCGCCTGAAACTGGGCCTCGGCTGTTCGCTTTAGCGCATTGACCCGGTTCTGCGCGCTATTGAGTACGGACCGCTTCTCGCCAATCTCCTCGAGCTTGAGGATGGTTTGGACCTCCTCGGCGCGCCGCGACGGCTCGACCAGGATGAAGCGCAAGATGTCTCGGCGGGACAGCGCGATCTCGGGATGGTCGGCAAGCTGCTCGAAGGCGGCCTTGATGTCAGGGTCAGCCGGTTCGATTTTGGGCTTTTTGGGTGCTGAGACCTTGCGGGTGATCGTCGCCGATTTCTTGAGGGCCGGGAAATAGACCTTGAGCTTGACGAGTGCTGCGTCCGGAAAACGGACGCGATCGACATGCGGAGCATGCTCGGCGATGGAGAGCGATTTGGTACCGGTGCCGGTCAATCGGCTGATACGGCCGGTCAGGCCAAATTCGACGGCGTCGATGACGCCGCTCTTGCCGGACCCGTTCGGGCCGGAAATGGAGAACGTCTTTTGATCGAAAGCGATGTCGAGGTTGCGGATACCGCGCATCTCCTCGATATGCGCGTGTTCGAGGCGGATCACGTGATGTCGCTCCCGGCCGGCGTGGCGAAAACCGTCACCAGTTCATCGGTCTTGATCTTTTTGCCGGAGGCGAAAAGCTCCTCCAGCTTCGCGATCATTCCAGCATCCACGTCCTTCGATTGACGCAGCTTCTCGAAATATTTGGATGCGATGATCGCTTGCAGCGTCGGCACGTCAATGCTCCCTTTCGGTCCGATGATCGACGGTCGATTTATTAGCGAGCCGTGGCCCAAACTGCCAGAGGAAGAATTGCTGCGCAGCAACGAGAGCGGGCGGTTCTTGCGAGGATAGGGTACGGAGGCTCGCATAAACTTGGCCGCCGCATTGTGAGGGATGCCAGGCTGGTGTAGGGCACGAGGTCAGATCTGCATCCTGGAAGAGAGCAAGGCAAGGCCGGCAATGGCAAGAAGAGCGGTGATCTCGTCGGGTGTCCTGAAAGGATATCTTCTCGAAGAAGTCGTCGCTTCGCTGATCAGGAACGCAGGCTATCGCCTTCTGACGAGGCCGGAAGATGACCCGCACGACCTCGCCCTTATGGGCAATGGGCTCCAGGTGCGCGGCCGCGGCGGATTTCATCAGGCCGACGTACTGGGCGAATTGACATGGGCTCCGGCGTTCGGAAATCCCATTCGCCTCTTCATCGAGGCGAAATGGAGAGGGCAGGGACGGGGAAAGGTGGGCATCCCCGAGGCACGGCACGCTGTCGGCATCCTCCAGGACGTCAATCAGATGCTTGTGACGGTGCAGGCGCGATCAGTCGGAATCGGTTCGGGGCGCACAAGCGAAGACGTCACGAATAGCGGGAGAGGGTTCTGCTACAGCTATCGATATGCGCTGTGTTCCACATCGGGTTTCACGCCGGGTGCACAAGCCTATGCCCTTGCCCATCAGGTCGCACTTCTCGACCTGTCCCACCACGAATACGACGAGTTGCGCTCGGCGATCGATACCGTTGGGGATGCCCTGCACGATTACATCGAAAGGATGGAGCTCGCCGGCATCGCGTCGGCTACGCCACGTGGACAGCTTCTCAGAAGGATACGCGCGACACTGAGACGTGAGCTTTGGGATCTGCCGCTAGAGGAGGCCGACGGAGGATTACTGCCGGTGCTCCGGCCGCTGCTCGAAGCCGCCTGGAATATCGGCGAACTGTTCGTCGGTGTATCGGCAACCGGCTTTGTCGTTCTCCTAAAAGCGGATCATGCCGATCGGATGATCCGCCATATGCAGGCTCCGGCCGATCCGTGGACCAGCATCCACTATCAGCTAGACGAGGACGGCGCCTCAAATTGGCGGTTGACCGTGACCAGTCCGGGTGACGAAATCGAGCCTTGCCGACTGTTCTTCGTTTTACCTGATGCGATGCTCCGCGTCCTGGACGAACAGGCCGAGAGTAGCCGGCGCCGCGCGGCCGCTCTGAACCTCAAGGCTCAACATTTTTCTCGGATCACCGTTTACAGAATCACAGATGAAAAGAGCTTGATCTGCTCGCTCCGCCTGGATGAGGGGTGGCTGAGGGAGGCCCGCCGACGGCTTGAAGGCCGTGCGCCTAGGTAAGGCAATTGCACGACGCCTACTAACAGTAAGGATCCGATTGCCACTCGGTATCATTGATGCAGTCATGCGAGCATATGCTTAATGTATTGAGAAATAAGTAATTTATCGCGATGGCGATCGCTCAATCTGAAATCCAGTCGTAGTAGCCCCGTATTCCCAGCGAGACGGTAAGCGCGTAGAGCGGGTGTGGACGATGAAGCGCTCGTAGGGGATATCCCGGAGTATAGTGCTGCCTCCGCCAATGCCGAACGGGAAAATCTTGCTAAAGTTAGCTCGCCGAATCAGGTTGCCCCGGCTGACCGAGACGCTGCCGATGTAATTTCGACGGCAGCGTAGCCGGCCCGAATACTAAAAAACATTGCATATGCAAACGCCCGCCTCGCCAAAGCGATGCTCCATCCGAGCTCATAGTTGATGCCGAGCACATTGAAGAAACTGCGGCCGTTGGCGGACCAGTTCGACCTTGGGGATCAATACCTCTCGGCCCCCGGCGCTGAGCCGCTCAAATCGGCGATCATATCGGCCCACGACAAGCGCGAGGACCAGCCCGTAGTGCTCAAATACTGGCAAAAGACAGGCTCGGCTGTCGACGATGATCTTCGTGAAATCTGGCAGCATGAAATGCGTCAGGCCGAGCGTGTGCTCGCCTATCCAGGCGCCAACAAGGTCATCGTCGAGCTGCTACGTTATGGCGAAGCGTCAGACGCCTTCTTTCTGGCCATGCCGAGGGACCTTACGCCGCTCGATAACATGATCAGGCACGCGCGCTCCGATCATTGGCTCAACAATCTTGATGTCCCGCGCTCGCGCATCGTTCTCTGGCGAAACGCCGAGCGCCTCGCAAAAGCGCTCGAAGCCGTGCACAATCAGGGGCTGGTTTATGGCCGTCTGGACAGCTCCTCGGTATTTACGGCATCTGCCACGGCGCCCGACTTCCGGCTTGGCAGCTTTGAATGGTGCGTCCGGTTGTCGGAGGCGGACAAGGCCCCGGTTGTCGTGTTTGCGAAGTCAGCTGACGCGCCGATCATCATGTCGTTCCTCGACGACTGGCGCGCGCTGGGCCTATTGCTCGCAAGCCTCCTGAAGCTCGACGTCTCGCGCCTCAGCCGCGGCCTCTCCGCCACTGAGGAGATCGACGCCGGCGGCGAGCGACTCGCCGTGCTGGAGGCCGGTGAGCGGGACATGCTCCGCTGGCTGATCGAGCCTGCGCGCCATCGGGCGGTTGACGCCGAGATCGTTTGCAGGCGCATCGAGCGTGTCATCCTGGATCTGTCCGCTTCCGCACTTGAAGACCGGGGGCGTTACCTTCTCGCCATTCGGACCGGATCCACATTGCTCACCCGAGCGCTCCGGGACGCTTCAGGTGACCTCTTTGATGCCGACGACCACAGTGCGCAAATCAATTTCGTCGACGCCGACATTGCCGGCGGCGCTGATCTCGTCCGAACCGCCGACGGTAGCCTGATCGTCATGACCGAGCTGTTCGGCTACAGCCTGGCGGGATATTCGCCCGATGGTTTTGCCGAGGCTGATTGGCGGGTTGCCACATGCGATCACGCCCGTCCGCGAAAGGACATATTCCTCGGCCGGCACCGTACGGTCGAGTTGCCCGCGCACCGCATCGAGGTGATCCGCTACGGAAGCGCGGGGCGGCGTCTCCAGGAGATACGCAGGGATGCAATCGACTGGCGTACCGCCCTCGATGACCTCGGCGACCATGATGACGAGGCACTCGAAGCAGTGCAGCATGGTCTGCTGTTGGCCCAGCTGACCGAGGCGCTTTTCAGGGCCGCAGAAATCATCCCGGTCCGTGCCAGGCGACGGCGCCTCCCGGGCGGTGAGGAGCGGATCCTGCTGTCGCCGCGGGCCGACGACCGGCGCAGTGCCCTCGTCGAGGCCCTCGGCGTGGACAGCCCGGAGCGCACACTGTCCCGCATGTTCTTGGAGGAAGAAGCCGATATTGATGCCAAGTGGCTGGTATCGGACTCTGGCTCCCTCAGTGATCTCGGCCGTGCGAGCGTGACGGTCCGCTTCATTGAGCCCGTCCGGTTGGACAACGAACGCGTCTACGCATTCAGCGCGGCCGGCGAGCTCCCGCCCACGGCCGATCTGTTCCTGCGGCAGATCGATGATGCCGGGACGGAAGGGGCCATCAACCGGCGGCTCCGCCTGCTCGGCGCCCTTGCCACGCAGGAAGAGCTTCTCTCCATGCTTGCCGCGCCGCGTAAGCGGCTCCGCCGCTATCATGACGAGTTGCAGGAGGATGAAGATTTCAGGGACCTGGATGCGTCCAAGCAGCAGGCGCTTCGATCGATCTGGACGACGAGCCCGACGCAGCTCGTGGTCGGGCCACCGGGCGTAGGCAAGACCAAGCTCGTCACTGAGATCGTGCGCCGCGTGCTGCAACAGCAGCCGAGCGCGCGCATCCTCCTCAGCGCGCAGGCGCACCAGGCCCTCGATCAGCTCGCGGCGGGCGTGCAGAAAACCCTTGCCAAAGCTGCCATCGACCCGGAACCGCTCCTGGTCCGATCGCGCGCCGACAATGTCGCCGAGTTGTCGGGGGCGCAGACGACCGACCGGGTCAAGCAATATCTTACCGCGCTCGATGGCAGCCCGCTGGTACGTGGCGCGCCGATCGAGGTCGCCACTGCCATCCGCGCGATGAAAGATGATGCACGGCAGGGACGCAATGCCTCCGATCACGAGTCGCGGCGGCAACGTCGCTCCTTCGAATCCCTTGTGTTGCGATCGGCCAACATCCTGTTCTCTACCGCCAACTCTGGGGACCTCGCCCGGCTTGTGAACGACCATAACCAGTTCGATTGGGTTATCGTCGAGGAAGCTGCCAAGGCGACGGGCCCCGAGTTGATTGCGCCTTTACTTCTTTCCATGCGGCGGTTGCTGATCGGCGATCACAACCAGCTTCCGCCGTTCGATACCGATCGCGTGCTCGAATTCCTCGGCAACCAGACCAATGTGAAAAACGCCGTGCTACAGAGCGGCGGTTTGGTCGGGGGTATCTTCTACGACTACGGGCTCGATGAGCTCATCGACCTGATGGAGGACGATGACGCGCTCGGCCGGACCTGCCATGCAGCGAAGCGCATGATCCGCCTGTTCGAGGCCCTCGTGGAGCCTGAACTCGAATGGCGAAAGACCAATCCCACGCGGCTGCAGGCCGCAACCGAGCTTCTGGATCAGCACCGGATGCATCCGGTGATATCGACCGTCATCTCCGAATGCTTCTACGGTGGCCGGCTAAAGGACGCCGACAAGGTCGCGAAGAGATTCCTCGAAGGCACGCCGCCGGTTGCGCTAGCAGCACACCTGCCCAAGTCGCCGACGTGATCGTCAATATGCCTTACGTCCAGGAGGAGGACGGTGCCAACGAGGAAATGCCCGCCTATCACAATCCCGCCGAGATTGACGCGGTCCTAAAAACCATCGCCGGGCTGACACCGCTGCAGAATGAGAAGGGCGAATGGCCGTCGCTCGCGGTGCTGTCCCCCTATAATGAGCAGGTGACACGGCTAGACCTCGCCCTTGAGAATGCGCGCGGCGAACTCCCGCATCTGGCGCGGTTCGAGAAACCTAAGAAGCGCGGCGGGTACGAAGGCACGGTCGACTCATTCCAGGGCGGCGAAGCCGACGTCGTCATTGTCTCCCTCGTCCGTAACAACGGGCACTCCGGGATGGGAGCGCTCGGCTTTGTCCGCCGGCGCCGCCGGATGAATGTTCTGTTGAGCCGCGCCAAATGGAAGCTGATCATCGTCACCAGCCTCAAATTCCTGCGCGTCCATGCACGCAGCTATTCGGGCGACAAGCGCCTGGCCGATGAGGACCGCGAATTCCTGCCGTTGCTGGTCTCGGTGCTCGATCGCCTGAAGGGCGAAAAACTAGAGGACGGTACACCCAAGGTCTCGATCGTCGAGTGGGCCGAACTGCGGGAGGCCTCGCGATGACGGTCCGCGTCGCGGTGCCTGTGCGCGCCGCCCGGCTTCGGGTGTGGGTTGACAAGGGTAACGACTGGAGCGCGGTCGACCGCCTCGTCCTTTGGGCGCTGTCGGTCAAGCCCCGCAACTCAAAGGAGCTGGCGGATGTTGCCAAGGTTCCTGCGCGACTCCTGAACGGATTGATTCTGCGCCTGATGCGGGCCGGGTGGGTCGAGCTTGCCACCAACAGTGAAGGAGCGGCCTTTCGCACCAGCGCCGCTGGCAACGACGCCCTTGCCAACGCCGAAGCGCTTCCGAGCGTTCCACGGCCGGGCTCCCGCCTGCTCTCCTTCTGCGTCGAACCCTTCACGCTGCGGGCCTTCGGGCAGCGTGAGCTGAAGCCGTACCGGCCAAACGATATTGCGAAGATCCGCAAGGAGCACGACGTACGCGAGGTCCTCGTCGAGGAGGCGTGGTCAAATTTGCCGGGATGGAAGCTGCACGAGACCGCAGAGACAATACTTGGCGATGTCGCCGGCGACGAGGAGCTGACGCAAATCGACTTCAACAAATCGACTTTCGCGCCGGCCTACGCCCTCTTTACCGTGTCCGGCAACGAGATCGGCGGCTTGCCGCAGGATGCACCTGGCGACCTGATTCGGGCGATCAGGCGCGCGGCGGCCGAAACGAAACGAGGCGCCTCGGTGCGTCTTCGTACGCCGAAAATCCCGGCCATCGCGGGCGTATCGGTCGTAAGCCCGCCGATCGACCGCAACGACATCCTCCTGACAGGGCCCGAGCATGAGAAGCAATTGCTGGCCGTTCTCAAGAGAGCCCGTTACAGGGTCGTCATTCATTCGACGTTCCTCGACAGCGCCGCATTCGTGAAGCTCCAGGATGCGTTTCGGGAGGCTGCCGACCAGGGCGCCAGCATCGATATCTTTTGGGGCGCGGCCCGCGACGCTGCGACAACCAAACGCAATTTCGAGCAGGCCATCGAGATCAACCAGGTCATCCAGAAGGATCCGGCCCTGAGGGACCGGGCGCGCGTGCACATGGTCTGCACGCGCTCGCACGCCAAGCTCCTGATAGCCGACGACGGCTCAGTCGGCCGCTACGTCGCGATCGTCGGGTCCTGCAACTGGCTCTCGACCAAGTTCAGACGCATTGAGGCGTCGGTCGTGCTGCGGCATGCCCACGCTATCGCCCATTGTGCCCAGGACTTTGCAGATCTCATCCTGGCAGCCATACCCGTATCAGAGACGGTCGGCGAGCTGACCAAACTGGCGCGGGGGCTGCGCAAGCTCTCGGCCCCGAGCGGGGCGAGCCGGATCAGAATGGTCCGAGGCGATATGCACGACGAGGCAATTCGTTTTGCGCGGAACAACGCCGCTCACCGGATCATGGTGGGCGGCGACCGGCTCGGCCGGGGAGCAGAACCCAAGACCCTCATCCCGCTGGTT
This sequence comes from Bradyrhizobium sp. WBAH42, assembly GCF_024585265.1. NCBI lineage: Bacteria > Pseudomonadati > Pseudomonadota > Alphaproteobacteria > Hyphomicrobiales > Nitrobacteraceae > Bradyrhizobium > Bradyrhizobium sp. WBAH42. The sequence continues at coordinate 7,049,675 of NZ_CP036533.1, read as the reverse complement.
TCGGCATCCAAGCGTAAGGACGTCGAAGGTACGATCTACTATTCACGCGTATCGGCACCCGTCAGCAAGGCTGACGCCAGTGCGTTGAAGCGCGAGACCGAGGGAACCGGCGTGCGTCTTATCGAAGTGCCGGATGGCGATCTTCATGGCAAGTTCCTCTTATGGGATGACGACAATATCATCGTGACCAGCCTGAACTGGTCGTCGGCTGATACGCGCCGCGATGCGCCGTACGCTGAAATCGGGGTCCATCTTACAGGTCCGGGTCTGGCTAAAGATATTGCTGTTCGCTTAGAGCAGTTGTTTCAACGCGCTCAACATGAGCGCCGGGACCACGGCTCAGGAGGGGGCCGACGACGAAGACGTGAAAAGCATTTGCCGCGGGATCGGGATACTGCGGAGCGAAAGTGAGGCTTTCCTTTGGAAAGACAAGATGTACGCTGCTTGGCAGAAAGGTAGTTGGCGAGGTTGCGCTATTGCTTGCAGTTATCTTTATCGTGGTTAGTTCTCGGGTGTCTCTGAACGAAGCGAGACGGTTAGGCTCATCGCTTGTCGCCCTGGACGGGTCCTTTTTAGTGCTCATAGCGGTGCGACTATCGGCGTGCCTATATGCACCGATACGGCACCGTTGAATTGATGTGGTAAAGCTGACAGCGTGCGTGAAAAACGAGTTTCTGAATTGAGCGTGGCTAGGGTGACGGAGATCAAAAAATTTTGTTGCGCGTCTTCCGGTGCTGCCGGAGCAATCCATGAATGAGCCTTCTTCCGTCTTGCATAGGCCAGACGAGCTTTCTCCTTCCAGCGGCGGACGATCGCTCGAAGGCTATGTTTATCAGCTCGACGTCTCAATACTCACTGCGCTCGATCTAACTCTTGCCAAGAAGGTGGCGAATGAGATCGTGCTCGAGCCGGCAACCGAGGAAGATCTTGAAGCCGACATCGAACAAGAACCGGGCGCGCTGTCACAGAGCGTTGTGCTCGACGGCTACCGCTTGGTTCTTCAATGCAAGCTGCGCAACACGGGGCCATGGAAGCACGAGGATCTAAGCCGTCTTCTCGCCCATGGTACAAGGCGAAAATCTGCTCGCGACCGCCTGGCTGACCCCAGTATCCGCTATCTCCTAGTCACTAGCGCCGACCTGGACGGTGTCGCTCGCCAGCTCAAAGTTGAGACACTTGGCGTTTGGCCGCCGGCCAGCGCACTGCCCGCCGACATGTCGAAGAGTTTGCCCGCAGATGCAGGCGGCCGGATCGCCATTCTTGGGGCAATGGACCAGGAAAAGATCAATGCGCGCACGGAGCGATTGCTAAGCGAGCGCTTTCGCGTACCCCATTCAAATCTTCGAAGCTGCCGTGAGGCGTTGCGTAGTGAAGCTCTTTTGCGCATGCGTGGTGCGGCGCAAGGTGTATGGACGCGCTCTGACGTTGAGCGCCTGATAAAGAGCGCGGGAGGTTATGCGGGAGAATCGGCCGATTTGGAGGGCTTCGTTCCTCCGACGAATTGGGACGATTTTAAAGCTGCGATCAACAGGAAGCACGCGATCGTCATCGCTGGTGCGTCAGGAACAGGCAAGACGCGCACGGCCAAAGCGCTGATCGCTCACCTGCGTGATCAGATACCAGGCATCAAGCATGTCGTCGTCCATGGTGGTCCTGAGAAAATAGCCGATGATTCGGCATTGCGGCCCGTTGTCTATGAGATTGAAGACCCTTGGGGCCGCTTTCGGCTGGAGCCAACTTCCGCGCCCTGGAACGGCGCCATTGCCGAGATACTCCAATCCGCCGGTCCCGAGAGGAAATTCGTGATCACAAGCCGGTCGGATGTGCTGCACGAGAGCAAGCTACGGCTGAAAGACAAATGGATTATCACGCTCGAAGACGAAAACTACGGCCCGGACGAACGAGCGAGGCTTTTTGAGAACCGGTTGCCTAGCCTTCCGCCGGATCTTCAACCCATCGTGTTGAAGTCTCGGACTGAGGCTATCGATCGGCTCGCGACGCCGCTTGAGATGCACCGGTATTTCGCCGTTCTCTCTGACGGGCTGGAGAAGGACGAGAACAGTGGTCAGTATATCACGCGTTGCCTGTCCGACGCCCATCAGAATTCGATAGAATCTGCACTCATTCATAATGTTCGACAGCGTGGAGCATGGGCGTGGGCAGCCATTACTTGGGGTCTCTTCAAGTCAGGCGCGCGTCAGACATTCAATGTCCTTCCCTCCATCCAGGCAGGCCTAACGAAACGCGCGAGCGATCTTGAAGACGGCCTCGAGCCGTACCTGAATTTCTTGATTGCCGGGCGGAACTTGCGGCAGTCAGAGGCGACGCTGACCTATCAGCATCCCCGCGTTGAACTAGGTCTTGAAGAGGCCCTCAAGGAGAAGCCGGGCCTCGCGGCTCGGGTCCTGTCCTATCTGGTCGAAGTGCTGATCGAATTGGACGAAAGAACGGGGACGGACTGGGGAACGGAGGGGGCGGCTCAGCTGGTTTACGCTGTACGAGAGCGCTCGATCGTTCAACTTGAACTTCCAGCAGAGCGGCAGTTGCAACTGGATGCCTGGATCAATGCGCGATTGGCAGAGACCGGGCCTAATTTCAGAGAGGATCTGAAGCTCGCTGCATCCGTGGGCTCTGCAGATTCGATCCCAGCAGAGCTTGCCAGGTGGCTTACACATCAGAAGAAAGACAAGGAATATTGGTTCTTCGACAAGTGGAGTCCGCCAGATCGGTCACTCGATTGGTTCCAAAAAGTTGCGGCCGATCACAGGACGCGAGCAATTTGTTTCGCCTTCATCACACGCGAAATACCTCACCACAATCCCTCTTATCCCGCACAGTTTGCCGGCCAAGTCTCGAAACTGTGCATTGATCTGACGCCGGCCTTTATGGATGCGGCGCTTTCAGTTGTTCAAGACGGCTACAACCCGAATGCCGATTTGATTGCTACAGGTGCGCTCGCCGATCTCAATGGTTTTGAGGAGGTTGTAACGCAGGCAATTTCATATCGCAGCGAACTCGCCGGAAAACCCGATGATGAATTCAAGCTTAAGCTCGCTAACGGCGAGTACGACGGTGATTACGGCGATCATTATTATGAGAGTATCTCCGAAGAAGGTCAGACGGCGCACGAGTTTCTTGAGTCTTATGTTGCGGAGAAACGAGAGAGGGACGGATGGAGCGCTATTCGCGATCACGCGCATGCTTTGGATCTATTGTATTTCTGGATAAGGGCTGCCGAGCGCGCTACGGGCGTCACGATTGACGAATGGCGCGCCATCGCACGAGCCGCTTTGGACAGGGCGGAAGAGCGTGATTTTTGGCAAGCCATGCAGAAGGCGATGCCCGAGGAGTTTTTGGAGCCTCTAAGGGAGCGACTAATTGCGGGGAGTGCCATCCGGGAAGTCAGGCTTGAGGTGCTGGAAACGGCTCTGTGCGCCGCGCCATCTCAATTATTCTCGGCGCTCGAAGTTCTCGTCGCAAATGGCGACGTCCGGCGGGTAATTGAATTGGTGCTCGAGTTTGTCGACGTCAGGGATGCGAAGCTTCAACGGAACAACATCGACTTCGACGCTCTCCGCCTCCAATTTCTCGCTGCCTTTCCTAACGCATTGGCGGAAGCGGCGAATGCCGTGTTCGCATCCAGCTTCGACGGGTTGAGTAAAGATGCGCTGTTGCTATTTGAACGGTTGGACACGCGCGGAAATCTCGAACTCAAGTCCGTGCAGGCGGAAGCGCTTAGCAGGGCTGGCTTTAAGGTAGATCATCTGCTGAAAGAGATCCTTAGCTGGCCTAAGAACGACGGCAAGTCTATCGCGATTGCCGTGTGCGCGGTTTCTATAGCCGCTCGAAGTCAAATGTGGCCGCTCGTCGAAGCCGCCTTGGGCCACCGGTTTGCAGATGTGCGTGAAGTGGCTCTCAGCTCGCTTGCTGAGCAGTCCCCCGGTCCCCTTTCCCCCCAGTTACGTAACCTAGCGAGCGATAAAGGGCACCGGGTTCGTGAGAAAGTGCTCTCCCTGCTGCAAGAGCGTCCAAACGCCGATAATATGGATGCAATATTGAAGCTGGCCGCCGACACATGGGAGCCCCGACAACCGCAACATGAAGAGGAGCGGGACTTCCGCATTGCCTATGGCGCTGCTTATCTCTTGAGTCAGCCGCCGCAGATCGATGATGAGTATGTTTCCGAAATTGGTAAGATACTATTCCAAACTGACGATCGCGACGTCAAACTGATGTTGTTGCGAGCTCTCGTCCGCAATGGCTCGAGCGATGCGCGTAAGAGAGTCTTGAAGCTGGCGTTGAAAACTGGCAATCCGCCTCACCACCGCTTGGCGGCCGAAGCACTGTGCTTGGAGCAACAATGCGTCGATGCGGCGCTTGCTGCGGCAGTTTCAGACAAGCAGCTTCTGGTTCGGGCAGCGCCAGTCGCGCTTCCATTGACGGTCGTCGTTGGAGCTTGCGCAGACCGTCCTCAGGTTGTTGCCGCCGCACAGTCGTTGGCGGCAAAACCCGATCGCAGAGTGCTGCTCATTCCGTTGGCGATCACGGCTTTTTCCCGCGACCGCGAGTTGGCTCAGACGATTATAGAGCTCTTGCCGACCACGACGGGGTCTGCGCTCTCCGACATGCTACGTGTATCCGGCAAGCTTTCCTTAGAGGATCTCGACTATCTGGGTGACGTCCGAACGCTCCAAGTGGTGAAGCCGTGGCTATCGGCCGTCATGAAAGGAGCCGGCAGCTGATTTGGTTCGAGGATAGCGATACGACGTAAGCCGTTCAGCATGCACCTGACCGGCATGCGACGCCTGCTGGCCTTCGGCATCTCGCCGCTCGAATATCCTCACCTCTAACGGCGTACACGAAATCTTCCTCACGGCACGACAAGTCCAAGAGTTTCTTCCAGCCGACATGCCGCGGTCCCTCGGGCTCGCTCCAAGGATCGCAGTCGTCCGCCTTGTGACGCCAGGGGGGTGTGCTCTCGACGGGCATGACGGCGGCAAGCGGGCCGCCGCAATCTCGGCACGTCGTCCGTTCCCCTTTTGCGACCGGAGCGCGTTTCTGATCCCCGACTCAAGCGCAGCGCATGAATGCGGTTCCCCTATACGGATCGGCTGCCAGTCCTTGACTATACGCACATAGTGCTAACCTGAGGATGCTGCGCCGACGAAACCCGCTAGGCGTTGTGCGAGCGCAGGATCGGAGGTTTCGCATTCCCAAATCACGAGGACACTCCACCCTTGCGAGATCAAATCTTCCTGGTGGCGCGCGTCGCGGGCCTGATTGCCCGAGATTTTCGGCAACCAATATTCGGGCCGCGCCCGCGGGCGGCGCAGCCCCTCGCGGCAATCATGTCCATGCCAGAAGCACCCGTGGACGAGGATCGCCTTCTTTCGTCCAACGAAGGCGATATCGGGTTTCCCGGGCAAATCCCGCCGATGCAGGCGGTAGCCGGTGAATCCGGCTTGGCGCAAAGCGTGTCGCACGGCGAGCTCCGGCTTTGTGTTTTTTGCACGGATGGCTCGCATGTTGGCACTGCGGCGCTTTGGATCCAGCTTGTCCATGCAGACCTAGCGGAGGCGATTTCGATCGCTCATTGAGTGGAGAGAGTGGTGAGCCACCGCTCTAGGCTAATCAGGCGGCCGCTATCGATATGTTCGATCACACGTCTGCGCGAGTCCGTTGCGCGGCCGCCGTCTGCCGGCAATTCTCCATAGGCAGCCCGGATTCCATCAGTATTGATGTGAACGACATGATCGAACATGAGATTATTGCGGAAGAGCACTTCGCATGAGCCACTCGACAAGGGGCTGATGGGCACGCTGCTGCGCTATCCCTACGAAGTCCGTTCCGCGGATGAGTATTTCGACGATATCCAGGATGTCAAAGTCACCAAGGACATGCTTGATCTCGCGAAGCACATCGTCAATCAGAAGGCGGGCCATTTCGAGCCGGACAAGTTCGAAGACCAGTACGAAGCCGCCCTCATCGATCTCATCAATCAGAAGCGCGCCGGCAAACCCATCACCGCAAAAGCGCGTCCTCGAGGTGAGAACGTCGTGGACCTGATGGACGCGCTGCGCAAGAGCATCGGAAGAGAGGGGGCGGCCGCGACAGAGCCGCCGAAGAAACCAGGCAAGAAGCCGCGCAAGGCGGCGGCCGGGCAGAAGGAAATGCTGATGCCGATCGCAGGCAAGAAGCCGGCGAAGGAGACCGCAGCGAAGAAGCCGGCGGCCAAGCCGCAGCGGAAGTCGGCTTAGGAGTCGTGAAGCATCCGGTGATGCCGAAGGCCACTACTTCGCCGTCCGCGGCAGCCCGGCGAATGGCGATTCCCATCTCGACGACGTTATACGAGGTCATCTCGTCAGCCGCCTAATGGCGGCCCGGTCGGTGCGCAACGCCAGAACGGCGGCGGACCGCGAGGCCGAAGCAACCGCGCATAGAGCCGTCGACCTCGCGATTTGAAATAGCGTCTTGTGCGCTTTGCGCGCCGCTGGGAAGTTTATCAATTCGCGTGATTTTCCCTTGGGAGTGTTTGGTAGCATCGCCTTCAGCCCAATCAGTTCGATTTTGCGGGCTTCGACCTGCAGAGGCAAGCCATCGGCGCGGTACGCAACCATGGGTGCAGCGCACCATCGGCAAGCTTAACATTCTTGAATCCTCAAGCGTGCGAAACCGCGCTAGGATTAGATTTTCCCTCAGGGGGCAGCTTATGTTCGACTTGGCAACCACGGCGCTTTTGCGCGCGATTCTCGATGAAGTCTGTGAAAGCGTCTCGCACCGCGAGATCGGGGCACGTACCCACGTCGCGTCGAAAATCCTAGAGGCTGCGACGAGAGGCGAGATCTCTCCCGAAGGTCTCAAACAGGTTGGTCGCGACGCCCTCTCGCACGCGCCGACGATGTGGCGCTGATCGCGGGGCGGGCGTGAACTTTCAAGTCACCGTCCTGAAGATTTTGGTAGCTTATCCGGACGGCTTTGCCGTTATGGAAGACCTCAAGAGGGATATGGCCATCCTGGCAACGAGTGGCCGCGACTGGGCGGACCGGACCAGGCGCCTCGCGGCCAGAGTGCCCGACCTCGACATCTTCTCACAAGGACTGGTCGAACGGATAAGCGGAGGATGGAAGATCACGTCCAAAGGACGGGCGTTGCTCGAATTGATGGAAGCGCGGCCAACGGCCTTGGAAAGGGCCGAGGCGCCTCCAGTTGTGGAGACGAGTGCGACCTCGCCGGCGCCCGTTCCTCCGCTGCGGCAGCCCGCCGATCGAGCCAAGCGACGGCGCGAAAGACGTGAACGTCGGCGCGAGGCGCGCGAACGGGCAAGAGCAAACGCGCCTTGAGGTAGCGACTGAGGGAAGAAAAATCTGCCAAATGGGAGCAGCGGTTTGATAGTCCCGGACTGTCGATTTGCCTCCCCAGCCCCAAGCCGACCGCCGGTACCTTGTTAGCGGCCATGCCGGCCCCGATCTACTCGGGACGGCGACTGAGCACGGGTCCTTCTACCGAGCCGGCGAGCGACAACATAGCGAGGAAATGGAGGCCGAACCCGCGCGGGAGAGCTGGCCGGGTTCCTTTTGAGAGGGCGTTGCGCGGTCGGTGAGGCGGTATAGCTACTTCAGACAATCGCCATAAAGTTCACCGACACGCTCCCACAGTCAGTCTCCACGAAGGCCGCGATGTCCCAGTATTCTCTCGATGTGTTGCGTCAACGCTATGTCGTCGAGAAAAGACCGCTCGAGGCCAGCGTCGAGCAGATCTTGCGGGCCGACACCCGCGCCGGAGCGCGTGCCATCCTGGCTTCAATCGATAAACGCCACTTCGAAAATAGGTCGGAAGGGCAGCGCCTCCGCAAGATGCTCCGCTTCGAGGCATCTCTCTGGGAAAGCGGCCATCATGCCGTCGCAGGCGTGGACGAGGCCGGAATGAGCCCTCTCGCCGGTCCGGTCTCCGCTGGCGCCGTGATCCTGAAACCAGGCACGCGGATAGTCGGAATCGACGACTCGAAAAAACTCGACGCCGCGGCTCGCGAAGAACTCGCCAAGGAGATCAAGGAAAAGGCTGAGAGTTGGTGTGTGGCGTTCGTCGAGGTCGAGGAGATCGACGCGATCAATATCTATTGGGCGGGCATCCAGGCTATGCAGCGTGCGGTCCGGGGGCTGGGATTGCCGCCGCAGCACTTGCTGATCGATGCGAAACGGTTGAAGGAAATCGACATCCCTCAGCAGGCCATCATCAAAGGGGACGCCAAGTCCGCCAGCATCGCGGCCGCCTCCATCCTCGCGAAAGTCGAGCGCGACAGGGTCATGCGGACGCTCGACGTGCGACACCCCGGCTATGGCTTCGCGGATCACAAGGGCTACCCGGTGCCGGCTCATTATGAAGCGCTCGCCAGACTCGGCGCATGCGCAGCTCACCGGCGGTCGTTCGGACCGGTACGTAAGGTTCTCGGGTTGCCGCCCTTGCCGCCATGGCCTTCGGCATCTGAGCGCGACGCCGGCTGAACAGGTCTACGCTTCGTCTCGGCGGCGCTATTTTCGCGACCACTTCTTTTCGCGTACGACGTCCTTCGCGTTTTTGTCGGACCGCAGCCCGAGATAGACCGGCTGGCGCAGCTCGCCGTTGCTGGTCCACTCCGCGAACTTCACTTCTGCGACCAACGCAGGACGCACCCAGGTCGTGACCTGCTCATCCTTCACCTTTGCAGGGAACGGTGACTTTGCGGTTTTGAGCTTCATGAGCTCGCCGTGAAGCTCTTCGAGAACTTGGTGGCTGAAGCCGGTGCCAACGTGGCCGATGTACCGCCATGCATCCCCTTCGCGTACCGCGAGGACGAGAGCGCCGAAGAAAGGCCGGGTTCGCCTCGGCGCCGTGAAGCCGGCGATCACGACCTCTTGCCGCTGCGCGGTCTTCACCTTCAGCCAGTCGGCGGTCCGGCGTCCGGACGCGTACGGGCTATCGGCGCGCTTGGCCATGATGCCTTCGAGATGTCTCCGCTCGGCATCTGCGAAGAACTTCGTTCCCTTGCCTTTGCGGTGGTTGCTGAACGCGACGAGCTTGTGGCGCGGAAGGATGGCCTTGAGCCGCGTCTTGCGCTCGAGGAGCGGCAGCGCACGCAGGTCCTCACCGTCTGCGAACATGAGGTCGAAGGCGCAATACAGGAGCTTCGCCTCATGGCGCAGCGCGTTTTGAAGCAACTGGAAATGCGAGACGCCGTCCTTTCCGATCGCGACGAGCTCCCCGTCGATCACGGCATCGCCCTTCACGCCCTCCAGCGCTTTGGCGACCTCGATATAGCTGCGGCTGATGATCTTGCCATTTCGGCTGTAGAGCGCAACCTTGCCTCGCCGGATTTCCGCGATCATCCGGAAGCCGTCATATTTGTCCTCGAAAACCCAGCCGGGATCGTCGAACGGCGCGTCGGTGAGCGTAGCGAGCATCGGCTGCAGGCGCTTGGGCAGGGTCGACGTCCGGCTCATTCGAGGCCAATCCTTAAGAGCACGTTGCGAAATGCATGGACGTCCTTCAAGGATTAGGGAACGCTTCGGGGCCGCGTCGTGTTCCGCAGGCTCCGTGGCATGCGACGTTGGCGCTCGATTAAGGAGGGCGAATCAGACCGATGGCGAGAAAGCTGAAAACCTTTCAGACTTCGCTGGGCTTCTTCGATCTGGCGATCGCCGCTCCCTCCATGAAAGCGGCCCTGGAAGCCTGGGGCGCCAACAGCAATCTCTTCCACCAGGGCGCGGCGAAGGAAAGCGACGATCCGGACGTCATCGCTGCGGCCATGAAGAAGCCGGGCGTCGTTCTCAGGCGCCCGGTCGGATCCAACCGATCCTTCAGCGAGCAAGCCGAACTGCCCACCGATCTCGGCGGGGACAGAAGATCGACGAACGCGCCGCGCAAATCGAAGGGCCAAATTGCGAAGAAGCCTTCCTCACGTCCCGTCGACAAGACGGCCGAGCGGAAGGCTGCGCTTGCCTACGAACGGGAGGAGAGGCGCCGGGAAGGTGAGCGGGCGAGGGAAGACGCCGCTAGGCAGAAAGAACGTGAGCGCCGTCAGCAGGCGGTCGACAAGGCGCAGGCTGCGCTGGACAACGCGGAGCAGGAGCACGCGAAGCGGGCTGCCGCCATCCAGGCCGAGGTTGAGGCTCTCGCGAAGAGATCGCAAACCGAAGACGGTCGCTGGAATAAGGAGAGGGAGCGATTGGAAGCTGCGCTGCAGCGTGCACGGAGTTAGTTTCTTGGCAGTTCTTGCTCGGCGGCACCGAGGGAAGGCAAAGGGTTGCCGTCAAGCGATCATCGTTCGGGGTCTGGTGCGCGCGCTGCGGCTCGGTTCACCGTGGTGCGGTCCCCTCGGTCCTCGGGAGCGAGCTCCATGACCGCTTGATGCAGCTCGGCCGGAATCGTCAGCGGACTTTCGGGGGGCTTGTTCGCCCACTGCCAGAAGCGATCGAACGCATCCATCACAGGTCCTCCCGCAGGCCCCGGAAAAATGGATGGCGGACCTTTCCCTCGGCCGACTTTGCGCGATACTCTATCTCAGCCAGAAGCTTCGGTTCGACCCAGATGCCCTTGTGGTTGATACGCTTGGCATAGGGCTGGGTTCTTCGGATGAGGGGTTTAAGCCGCTTCTGCAGATTTGCGGCCGAGACCCTATCGAAGCCGTGGTCGACTTTGCCGGCGTAGACCAGATCGTCGCCCTTGCGCCGGCCGACGTAGATGCCGTCCCACTTCGTCCCATCGAGTGCGAAGCCGGCAATGGTCAACGTCTCACGCTGTACGCAGGTCTTTTTGACCCAATCATTCGTGCGTCCCGTTGGATAGGCGCTGCCCCGGACCTTCGAGACGACGCCTTCGAGGCCGAGCTTGCAGGCGTGCGCGAACATCTCGCGCCCGTCTATCTCGAAGCTTTCGCTGAACTGGATGTCGGTGCCGCTTAGAATCTTCTTGAGTTCGGCTTTGCGCTGAAGGAGCGGTAGCTTCCGGATATCTCGGCCGTTCAGATAGAGCAGATCGAACGCGACGAGCACGATGCTCTTCGACTTGCCCTTGAGCTCGTTCTGCAGAACCGAGAAGTCGGTCGTGCCGTCGGCGGCAGGTACCACGATCTCGCCGTCCACCACCGCCGAGTTCGCCTTGATCCGCCAGGCATCATGAGCGACCTTCTTGAAGCGATGCGTCCAATCGTGGCCGCGCCGGGTGAAGATCTTCGCCGTCTCGTTGGCCAGATGGACCTGAACACGGTAGCCGTCGAACTTGATTTCGTGAATCCAGCGCTCTCCGGACGGCACCTTCTCGATCGAGGTGGCCAGGGCCGGTTCGATGAAGCCGGGGAAGGGCGCCTTGACGCCGATGGCCGCCGGCTTTTTACGCTGAGACGCCACAGAAGAACTCCACGCTATAGTTGATTCAAATTGGCACAGTTCGAATCGTTCCGGAACCGCCGAATCCTTGTTGCGTTGCCTCGACGCCACGAACAGGAGGTATCCATGGCGGCAGCGAAGAAGTCGAAGACGGCGCGCGGGCGCAAGCAGGACCGGGCACGGGTGGCCGGCGGGCAGGACTACGAAGTGCAGTACGAGGCGAAGAAGACGGGAAAGTCGGCGCCGGCGGTGAAAAAGGCTGTCAAAAAGGTCGGCAACGCGCGCAAGCGTGTGGAGAAACGGCTAGGCCGCTGAGTAGGAGACGGGCTGGCGTCGATGTTTAGCGTCGGTCCTCCTCGTCAGGGGCGCATTCTGGGCAGCTATCACCAATCGAGTCCAGCACGTCGCGAATTGCGGCCTCCGCTGCTTGAGGGGAGACGTCTGCTGGCGGGTCCTGACGCGCGATATCGAAGGCGCGCTCTCGTGCATGCGGATCGGTGCGGTCCTGCATCCAACCGTGCTCCTCGCACTCGCGGATGGCGCCGGCTTCGTTCAGCACGTTGATCGCCCAACCGCGCAGGGTACGGATCGCCGGCCGTCTCTGCTTGGTCATCAGCATTGAAAGGTTCTCCCACGCTGAGACGAATCGTTTAGTCCCGCAGACGTTCCCCATCACTAACACACGACTGGGATTCGGGATCGTGGGATCTCGTGGTTTTTCGAAGGCTGAATTTTCCGCCCGGCCAGATGCTAGGCTGGGCAAGAACGAAGTGAAGAAACCATTTCCGATACTTCAGACGTTCGAACTCAGGTGGTTGCTCCTTGTATTTGCGCGTGCGGCTGTCGCCGCACCGGGCTCGCGTGAACCGAGCCGCGTAGCGTCTCGGCCTTGCGGCTTCGATCCCTCGCGCACGAGCAGATCACGCCCTCGCGGCAGAAACGAAAAACCGGACCTTTATGCAGCAGCCACCTGCACAAAGGTCCGGCCTTATCTTAGCGTGCCGCGATACCAAACGGCTGCAAAGGACGCTTCATATCCTTTGGGAGGTCTCGCTCTTCATCCGGGTTTCGCCCCGGAGGCGGCAATAAATCAGCAGCCGATATGGCTACTTCTTTTTCTTTGAAGTCTTCTTTGCCACCTTCTTGGTAGCTGCCTTCGCGGTCTTCTTTGCCTTCTTCGCTTTCTTGGCCATGTCGTCCTCTGTAAGAATTGGCTCTCAGTGAACATGCCCACGCCGTGCATAGACATGCACACGAGTGAGACGATATCACAAAAGCAAAATTGATACCAAGCAGACGTAAATCCGCATTGAGTAGCTCGCCGGAGGCACTCGCTCTCGGGTCCCGCCGTCATTGCATTCCGGCGTCGCTATCACTGCCCCGAGCTAGGGTGCCTTTTAACCGGTCTCGCGACTGCACTCGGTCCCGGGTCCCGCCGCTACGCATCGGCGCCATGCTGACCCTCCTGCGGGTGCCTCTTCCGCGTCCGCGAGTGGTCTTCGCTGTCGCTCCGCCCACAGGCCTCTCTTCCATAATTGTGAGACTCTGTGAAAATGTCGGAGGGTTCTCGTATTCATTGTCTGTATCACGTTCGCTCAGGTTTTGGCGCGTGCGGCCAGGGCCGCACCGGGCTCTCGTGAACCGAGCCGCGCAGCGTCTCGGCCTTGCGGCTTTGATCCCTCGCGCTAGAGCTTTGGTGCTCCTCGCCGGGGGCACTCGGGAAAGGGGCTCGCCTGCGGCGATCGCTATCACTGCCCCGTTCCCGGGTGCCGCTATTGAACCGGTCTCGTCGCTGCACTCGGACCCGCGTGCCCCTTCGGGTCGCTATGCTCACGCTCTCCGGGTGCCATTTCCGTTGCGGCGATGCGCCCTTGGGCGCACGCCTGATCGCGAATGAGGCCCTCGGTAGATGGCGCAAGGGCTGAGAGTAAGAGTGCAGGCTGGTTTTTCCGTGACGGGTTAGAAGTTGCGAGAGAGGCTCGCGGCGCCCGTCGCGGAGACCCGCGATGTCAAACACTACTGCTCGGGCGCGCGCCGGCCAGGACCGGGCAACCCTCTATAACGAAATTACCGACAAGATCATTGCCGAGCTTGAGGCCGGACGCGTCCCCTGGGTTCAGCCCTGGGGTACGTCCGCGGCGAAAGCGCCGCTGGCCATGCCGAAAAATGCGTCGACTAACCGGCAATACAGCGGCGTTAACATCCTCATACTCTGGGGCGCCGTGATTGAGCGCGGATTTTCCGGTCAAAGTTGGCTCACCTTCCGTCAGGCGCTCTCGCTTGGCGGCCACGTTCGCAAGGGAGAGCGCGGCACCACTGTTGTCTATGCAGATCGTTTCGTGCCGAATGACGAAAAACGACGCGCCGCTGAAACTGGCGAAGACACGCAGGCGATTCCATTCCTCAAACGATTTACCGTTTTCAACTCCGATCAGTGCGAAGATCTGCCCGACGGCATTGCCACCGCTGCGCCGCCACCGCCGGCTGGCCTCATCGAACCCACGGTCGACGCCCTGATCAAGGCCAGCGGAATTCCATTTCGGATCGGTGGAGATCGCGCATTCTACGCAACAGCCGAAGACTATGTGCAGGTCCCGCTGCCGCAGGCCTATTTCGAACCCATCAACTGGCACCGCACGGCCTTGCATGAACTCGGTCATGCGACTGGGCATCCCTCGCGCCTCAACCGCGACCAGAGCGGATCCTACGGTACGAAGAAGTATGCCTTCGAAGAACTGGTCGCCGAGTTGAGTTCCGCGTTCAGCTGCGCGTCGCTCGGGATCGTCCCGACCGTGCGCCATGCCGACTATATCGGCTCCTGGCTTGAAGTCCTGCGCGAAGACGTCAGGGCCATCGTGCGTGCCGCTTCGCAGGCGAGCAAGGCTGCGGACTATTTGCTCGGCTTCGTACCCGGGTCCATTGAGCCCGCGTCGCTGGATTCGGTTGTGGCCGATCATGAGGCGGCGTGATGCTCCGCCTCGCGCGAGAGTGAGAGGAGGAAAGGCTGTTCGCGACGGGTTGGAAGCCGAGAGAGAGTCTCACGGCCGCCCGTCGTGGAGAGCCGAAATGATGAAAGCCGTACAAAAGATCACGCTGTCGCCTTCCCGGGACATTCCGTTTAACAAGCTCGTGCTCAGCCAGTCGAACGTTCGCCGCGTCAAGGCCGGTGTCTCGATCGAGCAGCTAGCCGAGAGCATCGCACAGCGTACGCTTCTGCAAAGTCTGAGCGTCCGGGCCGTTGTTGATGCAAATGGCAACGAGACCGGCATGTTCGAGGTGCCAGCGGGCGGCAGGCGCTATCGCGCTCTCGAGCTCCTGGTGAAACAAAAACGCATGTCAAAGACGCAGGCGGTGCCGTGCGTCGTCCGCGAAGGGGGCATCGCCGAGGATGATTCGGTGGCGGAGAACGACGAGCGGGTCGGCCTGCATCCACTGGATCAGTTTCGGGCCTTCCAGACGCTCCGCGACCTCGGCATGAGCGAGGAAGACATCGCCGCCCGGCACTTCGTGAACCCTGCGATCGTGAAGCAGCGGCTGCGGCTGGCGTCGGTGTCGCCGAAGCTGCATGAGGCTATGCCGAAGACGGCATGACGCTCGAACAGCTCATGGCGTTCTCGGTCACTGCGGATCACGCCCGCCAGGAGCAAGTCTGGCAGAACGTCAGCCGTTCCGGTTATGACGAGCCATACCAGATCCGCCGCATGCTCACCGAGAACACCGTGCGCGGGTCCGATCGGCGGGCCCAATTTGTGGGCCTCGATGCCTATCAGCACGCGGGTGGCGGCGTTCTGCGGGATCTGTTCGAGCACGACGACGGCGGCTGGCTCCAGGACGTCGTGTTGCTCGACCGCCTCGTAGCCGAAAAGCTCAAAGCCGAAGCTGAGGCGATTGCTGCCGAAGGCTGGAAGTGGATCTCAGTCGCCGTAGAGTTCCCCTACGGTCACACCCAAGGCCTACGAGAAATCGAGGGCAAACCTGTCGATCTCTCGCCTGAGGAGCAGGCCACCATCGATGCCCTGCACACCGAGCAAGCCAAGCTGGAAACCGATTATCAGGATGCAGACGAGCTGCCCGACGAAATCGACCAGCGTCTCGGCGAAATCGAGGCGGCACTGTCGGCATTCGAAAACCGGCCGATGCTCTACGATCCGACCGAGATCGCCCGAGCTGGTGTCTTCATCAGCATCGATTCCGAGGGGCGCCTCTCCGTGGACCGGGGTTACGTCCGGCCGGAGGACGAGGTGCCGGCAACTGATTGTGACGTCGGGCAGGACGCCGGTGCGTTGTCGACCGAAGGTCAAGAAGAGGGCGCGTCCGTCCAGCGCACGGTGATCGCGGTCGCGGGTAGTGCTCCCGATGCTGAAGAAGATGATGAGGATGCGGCCAGGCCTCTGCCGGATCGGCTGATCACCGAGCTGACGGCGCATCGTACGCTGGCATTGCGGGATGCACTGGCAGGAAATCCTGCGATCGCGTTCCAGGCGGTGCTGCATAACTTCGTGCTGACGGCCTTTTACCGGTTCGCGTCATCCGGAAGCTGTCTCGAGATCGGCCTTCGCACGCCGAACTTTCCAACTCAAGCTCCGGGGCTGAGAGAAAGCGTCTCCGCCAAGGCCGTCGAGGCGCGGCATGAGGCCTGGAAGGCACGGTTGCCGCAGAGCGAGAACGATCTCTGGGATGCGCTGACGGCGCTCGATGGTGGTGCACAGGCGTCGCTGTTCGCCCACTGTGTATCGTTTGCTGTCAATGCCGTCTATGAGCCGGCCAACCGCTACAATCAGGGCCGTGTCTCCGCTCACGGTGTCCGCACCCGTCTCGAGCAAGCTAATGTGCTGGCGCGCGCAGTCGGGCTCGACATGGTGCAGGCTGGCTGGCGGCCGACCGTCGACAACTATCTCGGCCGGGTCACCAAGCCGCGAATTCTGGAGGCGGTGCGGGAAGCCAGGGGCGAGTCGTCGGCGCAACTGATCGACCATCTGAAGAAGGTCGACATGGCCAAGGAGGCCGAGCGTCTTCTGGATGGCTCGGGCTGGTTGCCGGAGCCGCTGCGTCTCGTTGATCCCGATGCAGCGCCGGTGGGGCAGGAGGGCGAAGCAGGTCCGCTGCCGGAATTCCTCGCCGACGAGGAGGATCGGGAGAACGCCGGCGACGACGACCCGCAGCTCGATGCGGCTGAGTGACACAGAACGGGATGGCTCCGGCTATCCCGCAGTTGCTTGGGGACCGGGTGTAACGCCGGTCCCCATTTTTTATGGGCGAGCGCTGAGAGGGAGAGTCGGGTCGGGAAGGGTTTGAATCGCCGTGGTCTTAAGGAGAGCGCCGGGCGATTCGACCTGTTCCTGCTCTCCCGAGAAATCCTGTCATGACCGAATCTCTTGCGGGCGGCGCTGCCGCCGCGCCGCTCTCGATGCGTGCCGCTGCCACTCTCACCTCTGCCGCCCTCAAGGCCGCCCGGCAGCTCTTGACTGATCTCGAACGCGGCCGTCGCATCGATGCCGCCGTCCTGCGCGGCGCCATGGAGGCTGCCTTCGGTGCCTCGGACGCGGCCGGGGCCTGGAACTGGAAGACGGCGTATGACGTCTGCGAGGCGGCAACCGTTCTCTTCCTGCGCAAATTCGGTCCGGCCATGCGCGCCAAGGCTGGCTCGACGGCTGCCATGCTGCCAATGCTCGCGAGAATCGCGAGCTGTCTGCCGACCCATACGCGGCGCTCCGAGGACAGTCAGGCGCTCCAGCAATTTTCGACGCCGATCCCGCTTGGGCTGGCCGCGTGCGCCGCGGCCGGCATTACGCCCGCCGACCGCGTTCTGGAGCCCTCCGCGGGGACCGGCTTGCTCGCCATCTTCGCCGAGCTCGCCGGCGGCTCTCTGATGTTGAACGAGTTGGCCGAAGGCCGCGCGGCGCTGCTAGATCATGTGTTTGCCAACGTTGAGGTCACGCGGTTCGACGGCGCGCAGATTGATGATCACCTCGATGCGAGCGTGGTACCGAGCGTCGTTCTGATGAACCCGCCGTTCTCCGCGGTGGCGAATGTCGATCGACGAATGGCGGACGCCGCTTTCCGGCACGTCGCTTCGGCGCTCGCGCGTCTTTGCGACGGTGGACGCCTCGTCGCCATCGCTGGCGCCGGCCTTGCGCCGGATAATCCGGCGTGGCGAGAGGCCTTTGTTCGCCTCCAGGAGCGCGGACGGGTCGTGTTTTCTGCCGCGATCGACGGCGCCGTCTACGCCAAGCACGGCACTCAGACTGACACGAGGCTGCTTGTAATCGACAAGTGGCCCGCTGCCGATGCGAAGGCCTTTCCCGCTTCAGTGGGCATGGCGAGTGATGTCGCCACCTTGCTTGGGTGGGTCACCCAGCATGTGCCTCCGAGGCTGCCCGTCGCCGTGCCGGTTATGGCCGACATCGTTAGGCGCCCGGCAATGCCCCGATCGGCCGGCGTCATTGCACCAAGCCCCTCATCCACTTCGGGGAGCGTGCCGGAAGGTGTGGAAATTGCGTACGAGACCGTCGAATGGTCGCCGCCGGAAGGCGCCCGCCTCACCGATGCGCTATATGAGGAGTACGGATTGCAGTCGATCCGTATTCCCGGATCGTGCGCACATCCGACCAAGCTCGTGCAATCCGCGGCGATGGCGTCCGTTGCGCCACCGAAGCCGTTCTACCGTCCGCATCTACCTTTAAGTCTGGTGGCAGACGGAGTTCTGTCGGACGCCCAGCTCGAAAGCGTCATTTATGCGGGCGAGGCGCATTCCGAATTTCTCGCGGGCTCCTGGACCGTCGATACGACGTTTGACGTTGTGGCGGCCGCGCGCGACGACGCAGAAGATGCCGTCCGCTTTCGCCGCGGCTGGTTCTTGGGCGATGGCACCGGCGCTGGCAAGGGACGGCAGGTCGCAGGGATCCTTCTCGACAATTGGCTCAAGGGCCGCCGCCGTGCGGTCTGGATCAGCAAATCCGACAAGCTGATCGAAGATGCTCAGCGCGACTGGTCCGCACTCGGCATGGAGCGGCTGCTTGTTACGCCTTTGTCCCGCTTTCGCCAGGGCACACCGGTCCGGCTTTCGGAGGGCATCCTTTTTGCCACCTATGCCACGCTACGCACCGACGAGCGTGGCGAGAAGCTTTCGCGTGTCAGGCAGATCGTTGAATGGTTGGGCTCCGACTTCGACGGAGTCATCGTCTTCGACGAGAGCCACGCCATGCAGAATGCGGTCGGGGGCAAGGGCGAGCGCGGCGACCAGGCGGCCTCTCAGCAGGGACGTGCAGGCCTGAGGCTCCAGCACGCCCTGCCGAATGCTCGCGTGGTTTATGTGTCGGCGACAGGCGCTACCACGGTCCACAACCTCGCTTATGCCCAACGCCTCGGACTTTGGGGGGGCGCCGACTTCCCGTTCGCCACGCGCGCCGAGTTCGTCGAGGCAATCGAGCAGGGTGGCGTCGCGGCGATGGAGGTGCTGGCGCGCGATCTCAAGGCGCTCGGCCTCTACGCTGCTCGCTCATTGTCCTACGAGGGCGTCGAGTACGAACTCGTTGAGCACCAGCTTACGCCGGAGCAGGTTCGCATCTACGACGCCTATGCAGATGCGTTCAGCATCATCCACAACAACCTCGACGCGGCGATGCGGGCCGCCAACATCACCGGCGAAACCGGAACGCTGAACGGGCAGGCGAAATCCGCGGCCCGATCCGCCTTCGAAAGCGCGAAGCAGCGCTTCTTCGGTCATCTGCTGACATCGATGAAGACGCCGTCGCTCATCCGATCCATCGACTGCGATCTCGACGCCGGCCATGCCGCTGTCATCCAGATTGTTTCTACGGGCGAAGCGCTGATGGAGCGCCGGCTCGCCGAGATCCCGACCGAGGATTGGGGCGACGTCCAGGTCGACATCACCCCGCGCGAATATGTGCTCGACTATCTCGCCCATTCCTTCCCGGTCCAGCTCTACGAGCTCTTTACAGACTCGGAAGGTAACCTCTGCTCTCGGCCTGTCTATCGCGATGGCCAGCCGGTCGAGAGCCGGGAAGCCGTCGCACGACGCGGCCGCCTCATCGAGAAACTCGCCTCGCTGCCTCCGGTACCCGGCGCGCTGGATCAAATCGTCCAGCGCTTCGGCACCGAGATGGTCGCCGAAGTGACCGGGCGCTCGCGCCGCATCGTTCGTAAGGGCGACCGGTTGGTGGTCGAAAACCGCGCCGGTTCGGCCAATCTCGCTGAGACATCGGCCTTCATGGACGACGTCAAGCCTATTCTCGTGTTCTCCGACGCGGGCGGCACGGGGAGGAGCTACCATGCCGAGTTGTCGGCGCGAAATCGCCGCTTGCGGGTCCATTATCTGCTCGAGCCCGGCTGGAAGGCGGATGCCGCGATTCAGGGGCTCGGCCGCACAAACCGGACCAATCAAGCGCAGCCGCCGTTGTTTCGGCCCATCGCGACCGACGTGAAGGCTGAAAAACGCTTCCTCAGCACAATCGCGCGTCGGCTCGACACATTGGGGGCCATTACGCGCGGCCAGCGCCAGACCGGAGGGCAGGGGCTGTTTCGGCCCGAGGACAATCTCGAAAGTCAGTACGGGCGTGACGCGTTGCGTCAACTCTACACGTTGCTGGTGCGAGGCCGGGTCGACGGATGCTCGCTCGAGAGGTTCGAGGATGCGACCGGCCTGAAATTGACGGATGCCAATGGGCTCAGGGATGACCTGCCGCCGATCACGACCTTCCTGAACAGGTTGTTGGCGCTCACCATCGATCTGCAGAATGTCCTGTTCACCGCCTTCGAACAGCTATTGATCGCCCGGATCGAGGGCGCTGTCGCGTCGGGCACCTATGACCTCGGGCTGGAAACGCTCCGCGCCGAAAGCTTTGTCGTCAGTGGTCGGCGGACGATCTATGTCCATCCGCGCACAGGTGCCGAGACACGGCTTCTCACCATCATGCAGCGCGAGCGTAACCATCCCGTTGGTTTGGATGACGTCCTTGCTCGGCTTTCCAGTCATGCCGTCCTGCTGATCAACGAGCGTTCGGGAAGGGCCGCCGTGCAGGTTCCGACCCCGAGCATCATGCTCGACGACGGCGAGATCGAGCGCCGCGTCCGCCTGATCCGGCCTATGGAGCAGCACCAAGTCCCCTTGAACATGATGGTGGAGAGCCATTGGGTTGAAGCGGATCGTGAACGTTTTGCCGAGGCCTGGATGGCTGAGCTTGCCGAGGTGCCTGAGTTCACGGAAAGCACGATCCACGTCGTTGCAGGACTGCTGCTACCAATCTGGAAACGATTGCCGAACGAATCGACCCGCGTCTATCGGCTCCAGACCGATGCGGGTGAACGCATCATCGGCCGCAAGGTTTCTGCCGCGTGGGTTGCAAACGCCTTCTCGGCGGACGCGCCTACGCTGTCGCCGGACGCTGCCTTTGCAGCGGTGATGGAGGGACGCACCGTCCTCGACCTCGCGGAGGGGCTCCAGCTTCGCCGCGTCCGGGTCATGGGCGCTTGCCGCATTGAGCTGTCGGGATTCAACGACACGATGCGCGATCGCCTCCGCGCTTACGGCCTCTTTGGAGAGATCATATCCTGGAAGCTGCGGATGTTCGTGCCCACGGACGCAAGCGGCGTCGGGATCCTGACGAAGGTGCTCGATACCTATCCGGTCGTGCGCGTCAATGAGCGGGAGGCCGCGTGATGGCCCCCGATGCCTCCGAATTGGCACGCCGCCTCGCGCGCGAGGCCGAGGCAGTGTGCCGATACTATCTCTCCAATGGCAAGCGGGCGGGGCGGTACTGGGTGGTCGGCGACGTTCACAACACGCCGGGCCGCTCGATGTTCGTCCGGCTCCAGGAATCACCCAAGGGCCCTGCCGGCAAGTGGACCGACGCTGCGACCGGCGAGCATGGCGACCTCCTCGACATCATCCGCGAATGCCGCGGTTTGCCCGACTTCAGCGGGGCCGCCGAGGAAGCGAGGCGGTTTCTGAAGCTGCCTCGTCCTGAGCCGCTAGCGGCCTCGAAACCCGTTCGTTCGGTGGCGCCGACTGGATCGCAAGAAGCCGCCCGCCGGCTCTTTGCGATATCCAGCCCGATCGAGGGGACCGTGGTCGAAACGTACTTGCAGCGCCGCGGGATAACCCACATCCATCATGGGGCCAGCCTCCGCTTTCACCCACGTTGCTATTACCGACCGGATGAGCATTTGCCGACCGAAACCTGGCCGGCGATGATAGCCTGTGTCACCGGCCTCGATGGACGGATCACCGGCGTACACCGCACTTGGCTCGATCCAGACGGTTTTGATCGCGTGCGGCTGGGCAAGGCTCCGATCGACACGCCACGACGGGCCATGGGCGACCTCCTCGGCAACGCCGTCCGCTTCGGCGTGGTGGACGACGTGCTCGCCGCCGGCGAGGGAATCGAGACCATGCTGTCGCTGCGTTACGTGCTGCCGACCTTGCCCATGGCCGCCGCACTTTCGGCCAATCACCTCGCAGCCATGTTGCTGCCGTCTGGCCTGCGTCGGCTCTACATCGCCCGCGACGCCGACGCCGCCGGAGATGCCGTGCAGGCTGCCCTCACCCAGCGTGCGGTAGACGCCGGCGTTGAAGCGATTGCGTTGTCGCCCCGGCTAGGCGATTTCAACGAAGACCTGCACATCTTCGGTCTCGGGACCCTACGAGCAGAGTTAAGGCTTCAACTCGCACCAGAGGACGTCGTCCGCTTCCTGCATTCGTCGATGGCAACCGCGGATTAGCCCCGTCAATTCGATCGGCGTCGACAGGTCGGTCGCTGTGCGGCCACTGCCGGAAGAGGACGCGACCACGGCCTTCTAGAGGGCGATCGGACGGCAAGCGGCTCGGGCCGGCAATGGCTGCGTCCGGCTATTTTCCGCCGCGCGCCGGCGACGAGAAGACACATTAGCCATCTGGCGAGCGCGCTTTGCATCGCGAAGCTAAATAGCCGGCCTCCGCCATCCTCCGCTGCGCTTCGGCCCTCCGGCTCTGCTCCGGGTTCTGGCCCGTTCCGCCTGCCGTCTGAGTGATCGCCACGAAGGCCGCGATGGTCGCGGCCGATCCGGCAAAGGATCGCCTCAATGACCGACCACGACGACATCGAACCGCCGCACGCCGCATCTGCGACTGAACACGTTCTCACCGAATTGCAGCTCTTCGGTTACCGCCCCTTCGACGACCAGCCCGATCCACGGCCGCTTCCCGAGGGCAGGACCATTACCGGTGCCGTCGCTGACATCTTCGATGCCTTGGTCGCCACGTTGAGCGACACGCGGCTCGAGCCGGACCTCGACGATCTGCTCTGGTCGACCGTCAACCTGTTCCATCGTGCCGTCGACCGCATCGGTCGCCAACTCGACGACAACGAAAAGGCGCAACAGAAGGGTCAGCGCGAGCAGGACGGTTCCGAAGTTCGATCCGTCGAACTCGAACGCATCACGGCGGAAGGCATCACGCTGATTGAGCGCCGCGACTGCCTAGAACTCTTCCGTGACCAGGCCATCGAGCGCTTCGAGATTCACACCGGCTCATTCTGGCGCCCCCGATCGGGATCGCTGGTGAACCACCGCACCCTGACCGCGGCGATGATCGACTCCCGCGACTTCATCGCAGCCAAGCGCCGTGCCGAGACCGAGGTCATGCTGCCCTCAGGGCCGAAGATCGCGCTCACCGGAGGGCTTGATTTCAATGATCATCGCCTGATCTGGGATCGCCTCGACAAGGTTCACGCCAAGCATCCCGACATGGTCCTGCTCCACGGCGGCTCCCCGAAGGGGGCCGAACTGATCGCCTCCAAATGGGCAACCACCCGCAAGGTGCCTCAGATCGCCTTCAGGCCCGACTGGACGAAGCACGCCAAGGCAGCACCGTTCAAGCGCAACGATGTCATGCTCGAACTCCTGCCGATCGGCGTCATGCACTTCCCGGGCACGGGCATCCAGGACAACCTCGCCGACAAGGCGAAGCGGCTCGGCATCCCCGTCTGGAGGTTCGGCGGCGCGTGAGCGCCGTCTTCTCGACCTGAAGTCTTCGAGGCGAAATTGCTCACGCCGCAACTCCGCCTCGTTTCGGTCTCTTATTCAGAGTTGCGCCGTGGTGGTGGTGGAAGGCGCAACTGGTTTATCTATGCACATGGAGCCACCACCATGCTCGCTATTGGGCTTGTTCTCAACACACTCGGCATCGGCCTATTCTGCTGGGCGATTTTCGCGCTCGCAGTGTATGCCCTGCCGTTTTTCGTCGCGCTGAGTATCGGGATGACGGCGTTTCAGAGCGGTGCCGGCCTCATCGGCGCGCTGCTTATCGGAACGGCCGGCGGCGCTTTGACGCTCGTCCTCGGCCAGGTCGCCGTCGCTATTACCCGGTCCTTGGCCTTGCGCATCGCGATCGCGACGGCATTCGCTGTTCCCGCCGCCGCCGCCGGCTATCAAATGGTGTTCGCCCTGTCCCAGATCGGGGTGCCTTCGCTGGCTTGGCGTGAGGTCTTCGCTTGCCTGGGCGCGGTTTGCATTGGCGTTACATCATGGACGCGCTTGATGGTTTTGGCGGAGACCCGCCCGTTGGAGCCGGGCGCGGTGGTGGAGAACCCGTCCTAAGCAGTTCTTACGGCCGCATTGGCCGAGCGATGACCGTTTGCCGCCTTCATCGAACAGGTGCGTAGATCGGCGCGGCGAACGGGAGATGATCGAAACCTGAGCGCGGGAGAGGCAGTCCTCCTCGGAACTCCTCAATCAAGCTGCCGGCATTCGGTCCGGCCCACCCAGCCGCGGCAGAGCGATGTTACCTCGATCGGTTCTTGGGAGACGATGCCGCCTTTTGCAGGAGATTGTTTCTCTTTCCGCGCTGAATCGTTCCGGCCTCTTGTTCATCAAAACCGAGATAGCCACGCTTCTCCAGAGATTGTGGTTCAGCACGCGGACGCACGTGGCCTCGTTGATGGCTTGATCTGGCCGAAGACCGGCTTCGCCTCGATCGTCTGAGCCGCAACGCCGTTGATGCGACTTTCTTCCCCTGGGCTTCGCCCATTCCTCGCGAGACAAGAAAGTCGCCACACGACGTCCTCCGCTGCGCTCCGGCCCGAGCGGGTGCGTCGCCGATCGTCCTCAGCCCTAGATCGCCATCGAGGCCGCGGTGGTCGCGGGCTCGAAACACAACAGGAGAAGTGACATGGCTAACATCGGTTCTTTCAAGAAGGTCGGTAACGAATTCCAGGGCGAGATCGTGACCCTGAGCCTGAAAGCCAAGGGCGTCCGCATCGTCGCCGAGACCAACCGATCCAACGACAACGCTCCCAGCCACCGCATCTATGTGGGTCGCGCGGAGATCGGCGCGGCCTGGTCGAAGCGCTCCGAAGAGGGCCGCGACTACCTCTCGCTCAAGCTCGATGACCCCTCGTTCAACGCGCCGATCTACGCGAACCTGTTCGACGACGAAGGCGGTGAGGGCTACACCCTTCTGTGGTCGCGGCCGCGTAAGACCGGCGAGTAAGAGCGCCCTCCAAGCCCCGTCCGGTCCGCCGGGCGGGGTTTCTTAAGAGCCTAGCCTTAGCGCAACGCCACTTCGCAGATGCCTGACCTTCCGCGAAACTGCGCTCTGTCTCTTAAACTCGTTGAATCAGATAGAAAAAACACGGAGTGATGATAGAGATTACGACAAGTGCGGGCAGGGCACCTCGGTGGGTCAGCCGATTATTTCTGCGACCGCAACCGGGTGTAGGTCGCCTTGATGAGCTCGTCCAAGGCTGCTGCGGCGTCCTGGTTCAGATTCGGGTCTTCGCGCAGAATGGAAGAGATCTGTGTCAACGGGCTCGCCGCGCCAAAGGCCATTTTCCGGTGCCCCATGAAGCGATCAGCCGGCAGACCCAGCCACTGCGTCAAGGCAGCCAGACTGTCCACGTCGGGACGCTTGCCTTGAGATAAACGAGTTAGCGTCGAGGCACTTACGCCCGATTCCGCCGAGACATCCTTCCAATTCAGCCGCCGGGCAATCCGCTCCGCGTCGAGCGCCGCATGCAACGCCGCCACGTCAAACTGGGCCGGTTCAGATTTTTTCGATTTCACTCTTGAAATTCCCCATCTACAATGCAATATTGATTTCACACTAGCAATTCGATTTCATCTTCGCAAGGAGATAGTGATGTCCAACAACGAAGACAAGGACCACCCGGGGGGCGGTCGGGGCCTGGGCGGGAATCCCGGTCAAGGTGGCGAGCACGGCGGCGGCGATGATCACGGCGGAGGGCCGGACAAGACGGTCAACCTGTTCGTCAACGAAAAGCCGGTCACGGTGCCGGACAAGAAGCAGACCGGCCTGAGCATCAAGCAGGCGGCGATCGCTCAGCATGTCCCGATCCAGCTCGACTTCGTGCTGAGCATCGAGCGCGGCGGCGGCAAGACTGAGCTCATTGGCGACGATCAGAAAATCACGGTCCACGACGGCGATCGCTTCCTCGCCATTCCGAACGACGACAACTCATGACCGCGATCACGCCCGTCATTGAGAAGGCGATCGCGGATATCCGCTCGTCCTTCCCCGAGTGCCAGGTCGATGCCGAGCCGGACGGTTCGAGCGGCGCGCACGTGATGGTGCGCGAGATGCCGCTCGGACCGCCCTACGCTCAGCAGACGATCTGGGTCGGTTTTCAGATCACTTTTCAATATCCCTATGCGGATGTGTATCCGCATTTCACCTGCGCGGATTTGAAGCGCGCTGACGGACGCGCCCTTGGTGAGGGACTCGCGCCTGCGTCTCATCGCGGCAGGCCGGCGATGCAGATTTCGCGGCGCTCGAACAAGCTCAACCCGGCGACCGACACCGCGGCGCTCAAACTGCTGAAAGTGATGCAATGGCTTCGAACCCATCCATAGGCCCGTGGCGTCTGACTCTGGCCGAGGGCATGTACCAGGCGCTGACGCGGCACCTCTTCCCTGGCGATCATGACGAACATGGCGCGATCATCCTCGCCGGCATCTGTGAATCCGATCGCGGCCTACGCCTCGTCGCGCGGGAGCTGCATCTCGCCGTGGATGGCGTTGACTACGTGCCTGGCAAATACGGTTACCGGATGCTGAAGGCGCAATTCATTCAAAGCCGCATCTTGCGCGCGCGAGATTTGAAGCTCGCTTATCTCGCCATTCATAATCACCGCGGAACGACTTCAGTCGACTTTTCGCCGGCCGACATGGCCTCGCACGAGCGCGGTTATCCCGCTTTGCTCGATATCGCGCGCGGCATGCCGGTAGGCGCGCTCGTCTTCGCGGATGAAGCGGTCGCGGGCGATCTCTGGTTTCCGGGTCTGAGCCGCGCGCCGCTCGCGAGCGCCGCGGTCATCGGCAGCAAGCGCCTTGAGCTCTTCCCGCAGCCGCCGGCCTTGGCGATGCACATGCCGGATTACGACCGGCAAAGCCGCCTGTTCGGCGACCGCGGTCAAGCGATTCTCGGCCGCACGCGCGTGGGCATCATCGGCCTTGGCGGCGCCGGATCCGTCCTGGCGGAATTGCTCGGCCGCTTGGGGGTCGGCGAGTTTGTTCTCGCCGATCCCGATAAGGCCGAAACCACTAACCTGCCTCGCCTCATCGCTGCCCTGCGCACGGACGCGTCGCCGCCGTCATGGCTGCCTGCGTGGATCCGCGAGAAGCTGCGCAAATACAAAGTCGATATGGCCTCCCGGAACATCAAGCGGGCCAATCCCAACGCAAAGGTGCACGCCTTGCCGCGCGACTTCCTTGATGCCGACGTGGCGGCGCGGTTCACCGACTGCGACTATCTGTTCCTTGCCGCGGACACGATGGGCGCCCGCTTGCTCTTCAACGCCGTCGTGAATCAATACGGCATCCCCGGCGTGCAAGTCGGGGCCAAGATTCCGGTCAGCGCGGCGGGCGAGGTCGGCGATGTCTTTTGCGTTGCGCGCAGCGTGCGGCCGGGCCATGGCTGCCTGTGGTGCAACGGGCTCATCAACCCGGCGCGCCTTCAAGACGAAGCCGTTCCGGACGCGCTCAAGAAGGGCTACGCCTATCTCGACGATCCGGGCGTAACGGCGCCGAGCGTCGTAACGATGAATGCGATCGCCTGCGCGCACGCCGCCGACGATTTCTTATTCCACATGACCGGCCTCAAGAATGACGATGCCGAGACGGCCTGGTTCCGGTGGAATTCGCGCAAGAACCGGGCGAGCTATGATGTGCCGCGCCAGGACCTGGAATGCCTCGAATGCTCCGGCATAGACCAGAGCCGGTTGGGGCGCGGCGATCATTTTCCGCTTCCCGTCCGTCCGCGCTAGTGCATGAAGCGCTTCTCGCGACATTCGTAGAGGCCGTCGTCCTTGATGGCGAAGACCTTCTCGTCTTTACCCGGGTCGGCATCAACATCGCGGACGATGAGCATGCCAGGCAAATGCAAGGACAGAAGACCGGCAGCATCTTTGCCGGTCGAAGTCGCGTCGAGAATGCTGTGACCGTACATGCGGCGCAAGCCCGGTGAAGCCTGGTTGTAAGAATCCACGGTCGAGATTTCCGTGATCCAGGTGAAATGAGGCAGGTGCATGCGCATCAGCAAATCCTTGAGCCCGCCGGAGGCGGAGGACTGAGCGATGTGGGTGCGGTAGCCTGACGCGGAGCTCAGATAGGTGCGCATGACGATGCGGTTCTTCTTGTGCGCCTCGATCAGTTCGTTCAAGAGCCGATCATTCGCCTGCACCCCCTGCTTGGCCAGTTTGGCGCGAATGGCCTTCATGTCGTTCAACGTCGCGTTCAAGCGGCCCCACGCGGTGCGCTCGGCCGCGCCCGCGGTCGAGAAAGCGCGCACGGGCATAAGCACGACGGCGAAGACGGCGTGGTCCGCCATATTGAGATCAATCTGAGCCAAGCCATGCAGGCGATGCCGCACCAACTGGTGGGTGTCGAATTTGTGTTCGGCGGCTGCCTTGCCGTCTTTGGGCAGCAGCATGTAAGGCCCGGCCTGATCATCATGCACGATGTAGGCCGGGAAATAATCGGCGAGCTGATGGCTAGGCGTCTTTTGCTTGCCGAAGACGCGGCCGATCACGGTGACGGCATGGCCGAGCGATCCGGGGTTCTTCTTATCCTGAAGTCCGAGAATGACCGGCAGGCCGGATTCGACATACGGAAGAATGGCGGCGCCGATGTTCGCGCCTTCGAGACAGAGCGGCTGAAATCCCATCTCGTGGATGGCGCGGATCATACGCCCCGAGGTGAGAAAGTCAGATCCTGCGGGAAGAGAGGTCGCTTCTTCGGCCGTGGTCGGCACGGCCAAGCGCGTGATATCGGCGACCGAAAGCCAATCGTATTTGTGCCTGTGATGCATATGCCGCGCGCCGGTCCAGATGGCGACTTGCGCGCAAGCGCCGACGCGAGAGTCCTGCTGCATGAAGCAGGCGCCCACCACGTCGAGTTCGGCGCCGAGCAGATTGGCGCGCACGCTCGCGCGGCAGGTCACGACGGATTCAAGATCGGCGCCGGCCGGCCCGTCGCCTCGCAAAGCAGTCCGGCCAATCGGTGCGTTTGGCAATGGCCGAACCACGCAAAACCCAAGATAGCTGCGTTTGCTTGTGTTCTGGAGCGCCTCGGTGCGCTCAACCCAGTTCTTCTTCGCGCCGAAAGATTCAAGGTCCTCAGCAAAGAAGTGCACGCGCTTGCAGTGCCGGTCGTAGGTCCTGAAGGTCTGCGCGTAGAAGCGCCGGTAGTCGGACGAATAGTCGCGATCGATGTAGCGGGATTCGATAAGGTACGATTTGGCGCCGATCACCATCAAGTGGCGGACGATGCTGCCGACGACGCGGTGGTTTCCGCCAAGACACTCAGCGAGTGTCTTCCAGTCATTCTCGTCCTTTAGCTGCCCTACAAGATAGTCGACGTTCATTGGAAATCGCTTGGATGTTTGGCGCAAAATTCATGAAAAATCCCGAAGCTCAAATAATTGATGCGACTTTATCGCAGCGCGAATTTCTTGCTCGCCTGCGCGGCGCGCACCGCCTCTTCCTGAATCTGATCGATCTCGATGAGCGTCTTCTCGTCGGTCTTGAGCGTGACGCCAAGCGACTGGGCGGTAAGCTCAACGGACTCGGATGTGGGAATGAGGCTTGAAGGCATCGTCTGCGGCTTGTCGGGCATGTGGGGCTTTGGGGTTTGCGGTTGGGAGATCCAGGCTTGCGAGCCACCACGATCGGACGTACGGCCGATGGAAACGCAACCGAATCCAGTATCCACTATTTAAGCCGCGGAGGGCGGGACCGTCAATTGATGCAAGTCATCCAACGGGGGATTTTCGTCCGCCGCCGCGGTGCTTGGCGCTGCCGGTTCCGTATTCGTTCTGCCGCCGTTTGGATCGCTCAACATTACGAAAATGCCGGACCTGGCCTTAGCCGTGCAAATGCTGGCTGCGCCGTAAGGCGCAGCCAGCGATGGAGCTGTTCCGAAGCGACATAGTGTCCGGCTGCAAATCAATCACCGCCGTTTGCCTAGTCTTGGTCGCTCGTCTCGTGCCTCATCATCTGGCAGGACTAGATCGACATGACTAACGCCCAACGTGCTGGCGAGCTCGAATAGAGTGACGACAGTTGGATTGCGACGGCCACGTTCGAGGTCACTGATATACTGTTGGGTGAATCCGGACGCTTCGGCGAATTTCTCCTGCGTGAAGCGCTTCTGCTTCCGCAGTCTTGCGAAATTCCGGCCGACCAACTTGCGCATGTCCATCGACGCAAATTGGAGCTTTACATACTATGAGGTTTATCTCCTATAGTATGTATTTCGAGCTGGTGGCTGGTCGGCTAGTCCGCAAGGACGCTACAATGAGACGTGCGGACGATCTCGGCCAACCAGGGAGATTAGAATCATCGCTGCTTGTTGGGACCCTTATGAAAAAGCCGCAACTAGATCCTGACGTCGCGGATGTCGCGCCGAGCGAGCCGAGGCTGACGGCATATGACGAGCAGCATGTTGTCACGTACGTTCGTCTTCTGCAGGCCGAAGGTGAGGGTGCGGACTGGCGCGAAGTGGCTCGAGTGGTCTTGCATATGGACCCAGAGCGAGACCCGGATCGTGCGCGGCGCGCATATCAGAGCCACCTTGCGCGTGCTAAATGGGTAACTGAACAGGGCCGCTTATTGCGTGGCACTGACACCAAATAGAAGAAAATCGCCGGCTGACGACTTGCAGGCAGAACTATTTTCTTTTGCTGATGGGTGGTCATTCCGGTGCACCACGTGGTGCCAAAGTAGGGGCTTCCTACAACCGCCTCGTTCATACCTATTGCGGCGCAATCCTTGTTAGCTGCGTGCAATGGGGCGGAAGCAATGCCTGAATTCGACTGGCGGTCGCCGGAATCCTACAAGAGCCTACAAGACGCTGAAATCACCGACATCGCCTGGGAATGTCTCCGTCGTAACGCGGACTATCGACGCGAGTACGAAGCGATGATCGCAAGCAGCCCAGATGGTGAAGTGACCGAGGAGTTCAGGAGGAAATGGGGTATCTGCTTTCGCCCATGACCCGCAGAGGTCATTCGACGAGCAGACGATCTTTTGGACGCCTGAGGTTCTAACGGCGGTCGTTCCGGTCAAAGTTGCCTGGGCCGGCGATGGCCATTCAGCGTCTCAACCGCTGCTTGACCTTTCAGCTGGCGAGGTGCGCCGCGCCGTCGATGGCTGGCATGCCGTGCTGCGCATCGGTGCGGTAGATCACCGTGTCTGGTTCAAAGAGCCGCCGGTGCTCGGCGCGTCATATGCAGCCGACTTGCCGTTCGACGGCGATTTCGACGCGCGTGCGTATGCAGCCCGACGGCTGTGGCGCGCGATGAATGGACGCGCGCCAGGTCCTGCCTTTCATGAGCTGTCGAAGCAGCGGCGCGAGCGCTTGAGGGCCGCGATCCGTGCGCTCGACGCGCACGGCGCGGGCGCAAGCTATCGCGTCGTCGCAGAAGTACTGTTCGGCAAGAAGCGCATCCCCGATCGCGCCTGGAAGACGCATGATCTGCGCAATCGAACGATACGCTTGGTGCAAGCCGGGCTTGCGTTGATGCGCGGTGGTTACCGCAAACTTCTGCGGCCCGGGCGCAAAGACGAGTAGCGCAGTCCGCAAGGGGTGCCGAAAACCGCCCCCTCCATATTCGGCATCCCCCTCCGAGATCTTGCTCCTCCATGATGACCGCACACACGCCGGCTTAGCCAAGCGTGGTGTGCTGTCCCTCTGGAGTTCTCAAATGCCCGATTCGATGGCCGGTCTCCCCCCGCGATTCCTGCGTACACCTGAGGCCGCGCGTTACCTTGGCCTCTCCGGCCGCACGCTGGAGAAGCACCGGACGTACGGTACTGGACCGACGTATCGGAAGATCGGCGGACGTGTTGTCTACGCCGTCGATGACCTGAAAGCGTGGGCCGACCGCGGCGCCAAGACGTCGACATCCGATCCCGGCAAGGGGACCGTGCTGCCCGCCAAGAAGCATCCGGCCCTGCGTCCCTACGCAGGTCAGGAACGGCGCTGATAGCCGCGTGAGAGCAGTGACTATGCGGCGCAAACACCATTCCGAGCGCGAGCAGCTTGAGCTTTTTCGGGCGCTGCCCGGCGATCTCGCGCCGCGCGACGCGCAGGACCTCATGGCTTATCCGTTCTTTTCCCTGGCAAAGACCAAGCGGATCGTGCCGATCGATTTTCGTGCCGGTGCGATTGCAATTCGTGTCGAAGCCGTGCCGGAACACGGCATGGCGACTATTTGGGATGCAGACGTTCTGATCTGGGCTGCGTCTCAGATCGTCGAAGCCCGTGACGCCGGCTTGAAGACGTCGCGCCTAATGGCTGCAACGCCTTATGAGATTCTGACGTTCGTCGGCCGCGGCACCAGCGCGCGCGACTATGACCGGCTCAAGGCGGGCCTCGACCGACTTCAGTCAACGACGGTGCTGACGTCGATCCGTCAACCGGCAGAACGGCGCCGGCATCGCTTCTCCTGGATCAACGAGTGGAAGGAGACAGCCGATGCAAATGGCCGTCCATTTGGGATCGAACTGATCCTGCCGGATTGGTTCTACGCCGGCGTCATCGATGACGCGCTCGTGCTGACGATCGATCGCGCCTATTTCGATCTGACGGGCGGACTCGAGCGGTGGCTTTACCGCCTTGTACGCAAGCACGGCGGTCGGCAGGACGGAGGCTGGAGCTTTGACCTTGTGCACCTCCATGCCAAGTCGGGCATCCTCTCGCCGCTCAAGCATTTTGCGTACGACATACGTCAGATCGTCCAGCGTCAGACATTGCCGGGCTATCAGCTCGTGCTCACGCGCGATCCTGATGGCACCGAGCGGCTGAACTTCACGCAAACGCCTGTCGATCCCTTAACGGCACGCCTGCGTCGGCGCGGTCTCATTCCAAATTCGGAGGACAACCTGTGAATCAGCTCGTGCTATCGGGGACCGCAACCCTCGTGCTATCGAGGACCCGATCCTCGTGCTATCGGGGACCGGAATCGAGCTTAAGAGCTTGTTTCTCTGCGCGTTCCAGCTCCTCTAACTTTACTAACCAGAAATCCTTCGGATTTCTTTCTAACGGAACAGACCGCAACTTGCATGGGAGGTGGCCGGCAAAGCAGGCCCTTCCGTCCTGCTCGCCTTCACAAGCCGTACACGCACTTCCCCGCCGCGAAAGCGAACGGCTCCGAGCTCGAGCGTAGGGGAGCCACCGCATGAGCGATCTTACCGAAGTAGAAGTGCTGTGGCTCGAAAAGCGTATCGAAAACCGCGTTCGGTTCGGTCGCGTTGTCGAGGAGCGGAAGATCGATCGTCACCGGCGTGTCCTTTCATTTGCTCCAGGCAGCATCTTTGCTTTCGTTCGTTGGACCTCCAACGACTTTGGGACAATCATTTCGCGGATCGACATCTTGCGCGCAGTCGCACCGGGACAGCGCTGCTCGACCGTCCCCTATGTGACGCCCGGCGGGGAGATTTTGCTTCGGCTCTCCGGTTGGCCGAAGGTCGAACGAGTGTTGCAGATGACCGATGCCGTTGAGGCGCTCGGTATTGATCCGGCTGATGTCGCGCCTGATCATTGGCATCACGTTCATAACCGCCTGTCCGTCAATGAAAACCCGCGCTCTTACACGAAGGCGCGCCATCAGGCCTGGCTCCATCGCCAAAGGGTGATGCGATGAATGGCTCCCTGAAGATACTCATCGCGATGTTTGGAACTGCTGCTGCGCTCATCGCGACGATCGTCCTGGAGCCGCTTCCTCTTTACATCTGGAACGCATCCGCAAGCGTGCCGATCGGTCTCTACCGCCTCCGACCGGCGGACCAATACCAAGTGACTGAATTGGTCGCCGTGCAGCCGCCGGAGCCGCTCGCGACCTTCCTCGACCTTAACGGCTATTTGGCCATTGGCGTCCCCATGCTGAAGCGCGTGCTCGCCCTTCCGGGGCAGAGGGTTTGCAGAGCCGGCCTCACGATTTCGGTCGATGACATTGCAATGGGCGAGGCACGAGACCGCGACGGACGCGGCCGGCCGCTGCCGAAGTGGCAGGGCTGCCGCGTCGTCGGAGACGGCGAGCTCTTTCTCATGAACTGGCAGTCCCGCGACTCTCTTGATGGCCGATATTTTGGATTCTTGCCGGCGTCGGCAGTGATCGGCCGTGCGCTGCCCGTGTGGACGTGGGAGGAGTGATCGTGCGTGTTCCACGCTCTTACCGCGCCATTCCTCTGTTCGATCGATCGCGGGACCATTCCTCTGTCCCGACCAACGCTTGCAGGGCCGACGCGCGCCGCGTCAGTCCAGGGCGGCCGCATGGCCGGCGCGAAGCGGCTCTACCCTGGACGGGCGCGAGCGCGACGGCATGCTTGGCTCGGTCGGGCGTGCGTACCTGGGCTGTCGTGTCGCTGCTGCTTGTTTTCGCTGCGTCGGACAGTGCTGCTCTAGGCGAGAGTGGATCGGCGTCGGTTCAAGCGGTTACTCGGGCAAGCAACCCGTTTTCTACTTTCGTCGACGAGGCCTCGCAGCGTTTTGCAATTCCGATGATACCTGGATCGGTTCGGTCATCAATATCGAAAGCACTGGAGACGTGCACGCCAAGTCGCCCAGAGGCGCAATGGGCCTGATGCAAATCATACCGGCGACCTGGGCGGAACTTCGCGAGCGCTATAATCTCGGGAATGACCCCTACGATCCGCACGACAACATTCTGGCCGGCACGGCCTACTTGCGCGAACTGCTCGATCGGTATGGCTCGCCTGGCGTGTTTGCGGCGTACAATGCGGGACCAGCTCGCTACGAAGAGCATCTCGCAGGCGGTTCTCTGCCAGACGAGACGCGAGCATACGTCGCAAAGCTTGCAAGTCAGCTTGCCATCGAACTGCCGCCGGGGTGGACGTCCAGCGGCCAGTCATCGGCAGCTGCGAGGCTATTCGTCACGCGATCTGAATTCATGAATGCACGCGACCGGTTGCTGACGATCATGCCGTCGAGCGGTGTCATGACCGCAATCTCGGCGCCAGATGTTTCGCCCATGGTCGCCCGGTCTATTGGCGTGTTCGTCCCTCGATCGGATTCGGGAGCATCGCAATGATCAAGTGTGCGGGTTCGCAATCTGGTGGCGTATGGGCGATGCCTTCGGCCCGCGCTCTACTCGTCGCTTCGCTCCTCACCGAGCCACCCTTCGGGTGTCTCGGCCCTTCGGGTAACGATCGCTATCGCAAGCGCTCGGAAGCAGTGGGGGCTTCGCAAGTTGGCTGCCAAGTCGCGGCGGCTCTTTGGGGAACCGGCGACCGGGAGACCACGACGGCAGGACGGCGAGATAAAAGAGGCTCGCCGGTCGAACCGCAAGCCATTGGCATGGCTTGGGTTCTGGCGTGCCGGTCGGTCGGGACGCGTGCCGCGCCATGCGGTTTGAGCAATGTAATCAAAGGCGTTCTCGGCACAGTGTGCGCTTTTGATCGTTGGGAGGTCCTGCCGTGAGCGTGCGCGACAGCGATCTGCGTATCCGGCCTGGGCGCATCCGCAGTACCCGTGCGCCTAAGCCCCGGAGCTTCATCAACCAGGTGCTGCGGGCGGCGAAGAAGGCCGGGCACACCTCGGGTCAGACGGCGGCTGGCAGGCGTTCGACGGCCTATGGGCGCTCCACGTTTGGCCGCGGGCGCCTTGCCTTTAGCCGCGCCAGATTGTTCAGCCCGACACGGCGCGTTGTAGTGAAGGCGCGCGTGGTTCGTCACAAAGGGCGAGCCTTCCGTTCGGCACCACTGACCGCCCACCTCGCATATCTGAAGCGCGACGGGGTGACCCGGAGTGGTGAACGAGCCGAGATGTTCGATGCCGCCGGTGGCCGCGCCGATAGTGCGGCTTTTGCAGAACGCTGCAAGGACGACCGCCACCATTTCCGGTTCATCGTTTCGCCCGAAGACGCCGGCGACATGACCGACCTCAGGGCTTTCGCCCGCGATCTCGCGAGGCAGATGGAGACCGACCTCGGCACGCGGCTCGATTGGGTAGCTGTCGACCATTGGAATACCGACAATCCCCACGTCCATCTTCTCGTTCGGGGAGTAGATGAGGAAGGGGCGGATCTCGTGATCTCCCGCGACTACATCAGCCAGGGCCTGCGCTCACGCGCCGAGGAACTGGTCGGCAGCGAACTGGGTCCAAAGCCGGAGCACGAGATCCGCAATTCGCTGGAGAGGGAAGTCACGGCGGAACGATGGACGCGGCTCGATCGGGAGATCCGGCTGGGGGCTGATGAGACCGGCTATATCGATCTTCGCCCCGAGAATCCCGGCAAGTCCGATCCCGAGATCCGTCGCCTTATGGTCGGTCGCCTTCAGCATCTGGAAACGATGGGCCTTGCCACCTCCGCTGCACCGGGGGAATGGATGGTCGGGCTCGAGGCCGAGCATAGCCTGCGCGACCTCGGCATCCGCGGTGACATCATCAAGACCATGCACAGCGCCTTTACCGCGCGTGGGGAAGTGCGCGGCGTTGCTGATTTCGTCATCGAGGGCGGCCAGCCGACATCCCAGCTTGTCGGACGACTGGTCGACCGGGGACTGCATGACGAACTGACCGGCGAGGCCTATGCCCTGATCGACGGAACAGACGGACGGGCGCACCATGTGCGCTTTCGAGGGCTCGAGGCTCTCGAACATGCACCGCCGGTCGGCGGCATCGTCGAGGTTCGACGCTTGGGTCCACCCGGCGATCCGCGCCCCACGGTGGTGCTCGCCACCCGTTCCGATCTCGATCTCGGTGGGCAGGTCACTGCAAAAGGGGCCACCTGGCTCGACCACAGGCTGGTCGAACGCGACCCCATGCCGCTCGCCATGGGTGGATTCGGCCGCGCGACCCGCGACGCCATGGAAGCCCGTACCGAGCATCTGATCCAGCAGGGCCTGGCGCGGCGGCAGGGCCAACGCATCGTCCTGCAGCGCGATCTCCTGGATACGTTGCGTCGACGCGAACTGGACGAGGTGGCCGCAAAAGTTTCGGCCGACACCCGCCTACCTCACGTGAAGTCTGAGTCGGGGGAGCATGTGGCCGGCACGTATCGGCAGCGGCTGACGCTCACGTCGGGACGCTTCGCCATGATCGATAACGGACTCGGCTTCCAGCTCGTGCCCTGGTCGCGCGACCTCGAAAAGAGACTCGGCCAGCTTGTGACCGGCGTCGTGAAGGATGGCGGCGGCATCGAATGGGGCTTTGGCCGCAGGCGCGACCTCGGCCTCTCGCGGATTCCGGGTGAGGGGGACCCTCCGCGAGTCCGGCGCCGTAAAAAATCGCAAATTCTGGTGAGAAATCGGGCCGAAGCGGACTTGTCGCGCCGAAGCCTTGGCGAAGGCGGAAGCTTTAGCGAAGGCGGATTGACTTACCCCCGCCCCCTTCCTTATATGCCGCGCGTTCGCGAGATCGGCCTTATTCGCCGCCGCGATCCCTGTGGCGGGGTAGCTCAGCTGGTTAGAGCACGGGAATCATAATCCTGGGGTCGGGGGTTCGAGTCCCTCCCCCGCTACCACCTTTCCCCACACTCCTTTGACTTTATTTGGATAGGCCTTTTCGCCGAGCAGGGAGTTCAGCCGGCCTGCTATCTCGACGGCTAAACCACCTGGGCGTCCCGGTTGGCGGAGCACGGTGACCGTCTCGACCAAGTCTCTAATGGCTTCCGCGGCCTCTCCGTCGCCCGCACTGACACCTTTACCCACTGCTTCTTCAAGCCGACCGAGTTGCTCCTCATATCGTTTTAGGATGGCCGGATGCAGCGCAATTTCGTTCGGGGCGGGTGGTTCGCTTTGCAACTCCTCAGATATCCGCTTTCGTTCGGCATCTAAGGCAGTCGATCGCGGCCCGAGAACAGACGGATCGCCATGTCCCTTCGCGATCGCATCGACCAGTCGTTCGATTTCTCGAGTCAACTGCCCTAGCTGCTGCTCGAGGCGGTGTCGCTTTGCCTGTGATGTAGCTAGGAGGCGCTTCCGCTCCTCCAGATACGTTCGTACGTATTCCGAAAACACCTTCGGTGCACGCAGTTCGGCCCTGAGCCCGCTGAGGACTGCACTCTCGACCGCATCTAGATAAAAGGTCTTTGCATCAGAACATGTGCCGCTCTCTTTCGACGCGGAGCAGCGAATACGAGTGCGCCCTGACTTATCGCGTCCATTGGTTGCCATACCCGAACCGCATGAGCCGCACCGGAGCAGTCCGGATAGCATCCGACGAGGCCGACGTTGGTGGCTGGGGTGGATGTGACCGCGCTCTTCCTTGCGTTGCTGAGCAGCCGTGAATAGCTCTGGATTGACAATTGCAAGATGCGGCACTTCAGCCATCTGCCAGTCACTCTTCGGATTAGGTCGCGACAGGCGTTTTCCCGAGTCGGGGTCCTTCACCATCCTGACCTTGTTCCAGACAAGGCGCCCCACATAAAGTTCGTTTAGTAGAATGCCGGCGCCCCTCTCATGATTGCCATTGATTGTTGACGCATTCCAACCTCGTCCCCGCGGAGGAGATACCCCCTCGTTGTTGAGATCATGCGCGATTTCCCGAGGCGTACGGCCGTCCACGTATTCCTGAAAAATGCGCCGGATC
Organism: Bradyrhizobium sp. WBAH42; assembly: GCF_024585265.1. Taxonomy (NCBI): domain Bacteria; kingdom Pseudomonadati; phylum Pseudomonadota; class Alphaproteobacteria; order Hyphomicrobiales; family Nitrobacteraceae; genus Bradyrhizobium; species Bradyrhizobium sp. WBAH42. The sequence continues at coordinate 7,011,252 of NZ_CP036533.1, read as the reverse complement.
ACTTGTGCCTCGGCCTCGACAACCACTCGTTCACCACCTCTTCCAGGGACCGCTGCGTATCCGTACGTCAGGCCGCCACCAGCCAAACCTTGCTTAACCCGCCCCGCTTGGCCGCGACGCACCTTGTGCGCATTGTCCTCGCGATAAAGTTGTCCGACCAAGCCGCGAAGGCCCACCAGCACAGTGTTAACGACGCCCTCGTGGACCGCCCGGATCTCGATCCCGAGAAATGACAGCCGCTTATGAATGCCAGCCAGATCTTCCATGTCGCGAGAGAGGCGATCGAGCGCTTCGACGATCACTACGTCAAAGGATCTTTCCCGCGCCTGGTCCAACATCTGTAGCAGGCCTTCGCGGCCCATGACAGACCCGCCCGAACGAGCCCGATCTTCATGGGTACTGACAACAATTAATCCTTCACGCTCGGCATAGCTTTGACAAAGTGAAAGCTGATCCTCAATCGATCGCTCGTTCTGAAGATCGGTTGAGAATCGAGCATAGATCGTCGCTCTTTTCCTCGTTTCGATCGATGAGCTGTCTTTCATGATCCTCCCTCGCGGCCACACGGGCAAGTACTCGCGCGAGACGTAAGATCGCCTTGTCTGGATTCGTCGGCAAGGAAAATTTGCAATCGGCCTCCCCCACGATCGAACCTCTAGGTTATCGCGCAGCTCAACGAGGTGCACGCACCTGCGCTGGCGCCAGTCGACAAGACGACGTGGGGCGAACTGATCATCTCGAGCATCCTTGCTCGGATCATGACCAAGTGTAACGCCCTCCATGAGCTCGTCGTGCAATCGGATGCCCAGGCGAAGAAAAAGATACGAGCGAACGGCGTTGCATGGAACTGATACTGCTAGGAACCGCACAACCTCTCCATTTAGCCAAGACCGAAGTGGAAATCCCGGGCTTCGCCACAGGGCTCTATTTCCGCCGTCGAATTCGCCACCAGTTCGGCCGATTGGAGTACTTAGCTAGACCGTGGGCGAGGAGGCGGTGGATGGTTCAACCGTCCTTAGGCAGGTCTACCTAGCGAGGGGAAATGGCCTTCGCCGTTCTCGCAACGTTCAGACATACTGCTATGGCTCGACCTATGGCCTGGATATTGCGTCTTTGTCTCCAGGTGCGCTCCAATGATGCTGAAGTCGGGAATCGGATCCGTGGCTAGGGTGAACAAGCCAGAAGCTCATTGCCCCCTCGCGATAAGCGGCTTCAGGATTGGGTGCGGGGGCAGGGGTGGTCGGCACAACGCGTCAGTTTCTCCCTCGCAAGCCAGCTCAGCCGACCAAATCTGGCAGGTGCCTTGCGGGACGTCTCGGCGATAAAAGGCAGGGCGCCCCGGGCAGCCGCCCAAGGGTGCGAGGTGGCAGCGTTGCAGTACCGCGGCGCTGGCGAGCGAAGTTAGTGGCGCACGTGATAGAGACAGCGCTTTCCGAGGGCCTCTTTGACGAGCGCCGAGTCACATCGTCATTTAACTCCGCTGGCAGCGCGGAGTTGGCGGTTTCAGAGCTTTGAACAGCGCGGAGAGCCGGCCCGCGCTGCCTCCCCTCTAACTCTAAACCTTCTGGGCTCGGAATACCTCAACACACCAAAGGGTGAGCCATGCCCGATCCTGACCGTCGATTGCTGTGAGCCAGAACCTTGCGATGTTCTCGCGATCTGCTGCCTAAGCCGGCGGACACGTTCCCTGGCAAGCGTCAGCATGAGTCGAGGCGGCTGCCCCATGTCGAGCGCCGCTGAGATCGCATTTGTCACCAATGGACGGTTTCTCTAATCTGGATCAGAGACGTCGATTGGCGCCTTCTCTGCAGAGAAGGCCGAATTATCCTGGTGCCGCGAAACGCCGCCGATTGCGGTTCGGCAGGCGCCGGATCTTTACCGCGCGTACGAGACATCGCAGTTTTTGGCGAGAGCGAAGAGGCAAGCGCGTAAATCAAATGCCTATCTGATCATTGCGCAGCTACAGGGTCCTTTTCGATCGTCTTCGCCGAACAGATCATGGCACGCCGCTCAACGACGGCGGCAGCACTTCTCTTCCGCACGTATTTGCGCAGCCGATCCCGCACATTCGCACTCTTCGATGTTGCGAGTTGTTCCGCCGAGTCTCGGCGAAGCAAAATGGTGGCACGCCGTTGAGGAACCGGCAGACGCGAATTCAATGCTATGCTGAGCACAAATAACATCAACGCTGATCGCCCGCAGCCTCACAGGTTGAGGCCGCGCGTTCTCGGGGATCCATCGCGAAAGATCCTGCGGGAATTCGGAGCCACGCGCTCACTGTACGCCAGAGGCGCGACTGCACTGCGGCACGCACAGCCGTCATTGCGTTGCTCGTGTGGCTTCATTTTGGGAACGCAAGCCGTTTGGTCGCTCGCGAGAGAATGAATCGACCGATGCTTGGTGAAAGAAGAGCATGCAGACGCTTGCGCCTCTACAAAATCAACCTCTGCCCGACATCGAGCTGTTCGGCGCGAACTTTATCGCGCAACTGCGCTCCAAAAACGGCAGGAAGCCTGCCGCAGACGCTAGCCCGAGGGACAAACGCCTGGAAGCCAACGCTCGCCGCCGCAAGCCGTGCTGGCCCTACCTTGGTCTCTCGCAAAGCAAGGGCAGCGTAGAAGCGCTGGGCTACGAGACCTTCGCCAGAATGGCGAACAGCGCCCGGAGCTATATCGGGGACAAAGGCCGCGGTGTAGTGAGGGAGCTCCAGTGCTTATACGCAAAGACGCTCTGGATAACGGCGTTACGGAGCGACCGATACCGCCGAACCCCGCGAAGCCTGCTGCCTTCATGCAAGGTAGTTCAACGCGGCGTGCTTGCTCATTCGCGCCGCCGTGCTGTGCATGACTACCAATGCTGGTAGGTTACCCGAGCCCACTCTCTCTCTAAAGTCCCACTGTACCCTGAGGCGGCGGGCCTCACGGGAAAGCCGGGTGGGTTAGCCTTGTGATCCCCCGAGGCTGACTACTGAGCCAGCGGTACGTGATAGGGACAGCGCCTTCCTTCCTCCAATGGGGGGTGCCGAGTCATGTCGCCCCCAGCGTTCCGGCGAAGCGGATGCGACAGATAGCGCATTTATCCACCCTCCCTGGTGGACATCGGCGCCGAGTCGCATCCGCGCTCTTTCTCTCGAACTCGCTAATTGCGTCTAATTTTCGCGCCTGACAGGGAGGTAGGCTGACGAGCTCATTAAGCATTTTGACGAATCGAAACCCAATCGTCCTCCACACGCGAACCCAGCGTGGAGCACGAGCCGGTAACGGCGCGAGGTATTCGAATTCGAAAGCAAGTGTGCGCAATCCGAATGGCCAATCCTGCATCGAAGAGCCCACGAGCCAGGGGGCGTGAAGTCATACGGCGATCAGTCATTAAACGCGCGGTGGATTGGCTGAGTGTCAATCCGGCGCGTGGTCCCAATGCGGTTGCCGCTCATCGCAAGCGCGCCGAATTGCTGATCTGAGGCGTAACGGCGATATCGCTGCCAGCGGCAAGCGGCCCGCGCCACATGCTCGCCTTCATTATTTGATTGCGCAGGTCTGTCAGCTTTCGGTAAGCCAGTCCCGATAAAAAAGCGTTGGGTTTAACGGGGCTTGGCAGGGACAGCGCATGAGCTGAAGGACCACCATGTGCCGAGTCACGCTTCCGTTAAGCTCATTGCATTGCGGATGCGGCAGAGTGGTGCCTCATGATGCCCCCCCAGGCTGCCAGGCGCCGAGTCGCGTCCGCAATGCTCACAACTCGCAGGTTAGTTCTCCTCTCGATTTCGATCGTTTTTGCAAGCAATCAGCTTCTTGCCGCCGCTTAAAGCTCAGTTTGGAGCAGTTAGCTGGGTGGCAGGGAAAGCGTTGCCAACTGCATGCGTGGCGAAAAAGTGCTGATTCATGTTCTGCTAGTTCAACAAGGAGTCCGGGCGGGGTAGGGACAGCGTCTGCTCCAGCGCAACCAAACGGCGCCGAGTCGCACCCACACTGCTTCCGATCAATTTTCGCCAACACTCAGGAAGGGAAAGGAGAGTGCTTTGGCTTAGTCCGGTGCGCTGTTGTCTTGATGCAATTGTGTCCGCCACGTGTGGCAACGACGACGCCCGCAGCGTCGTCGATTCTTCAACGCGGTACTTCCTGTCGCGGCTTTCAAGGTCTCGGATAATCTTCTCATTCTATCACGCTTCGTCTGGACTTGCCCTGCCAACATTCTTGCGCCTCTCATGTGCGTTCGGCCTGACATTGTCTTTTATGCACTGTTTTCTATCTACGCCCACGTGTCTGGTCATGCTGGTGTCTCCAATCGCTTTAAGGCAAAGGCCCAGTTTAGAGGGGCGACGATGAGATGGGGCCGACCTATTTTGGTAGGTGCCCTTCATTACTTCTCGCAGATATAACTTAGTCACCCTTGAGAATTTGAGCCTCATGGGAGCAAAGGTGGCCAGCCCCAGTCCTTGTGACCGGGTTGGCCGCCAGCGCTTGCGACACCATGCCCAAGGCAGCTACAGGCCAAAAATGCATATATTGGAGCGGCATATCACCACCCTGCGGTCGCAAGCGCTTGCGGTGCTTGTAGCCAAGCAGGTCCGTGCCTCCGATCAGTCTCTAGGACTATCAGATCGCAAGGTTGCCACATTGAACATGGACGAAGTCCAGGCAATGCTAACCATACTCGATTGCATGAAACCCAACCTGCGGCCGAAGGAAGCACGGCAGATCGCTGCGCGCATACGCGCGCTTTTAGAGGGGGCGCATGAGTGTCAGCCGGTTCGGGTAGCATGTCTGTGAGCCCCCTAGTGTGAGCTCTCGGTAGGTTGTCCAACAGGTCGTGAACGAGGAAGCTGGAGTTAGCGAAGCTTTAGCCCACTCCTGGAGAATTGATAGGCACGCATAAGGATGCGGCTCTGACGCCGAGAGATCGGGAAGCCATGGTCCCGAGCGTGAGAGCCTGACAAAGGCCAACCGCGCTGCAATTCGGGCCAAGTCCGTCGCCAAGTGGGTCAAGCGTTCCGCAAGGGCAGGTGTCAATAGCGTGATCGCTCTACAAGGTTTCTTTGAACGCCGAGCCAAACTCTGCCTGCCACATGCGCCGAAGTCGGAGTGCGACGACCGCGCTATGCCGATTGCGCAGCTTGATCCGGCCGAACCGGTGCGGCGCTATGAACGTGAGCATCCCGTGAGCTGACACATCGATATCAAAAAGCTGGGCAAGTATAACTGTGCCGGCCGGTTGAAAGAGCAGCCTGCGGGTACGCGGCGAAGAACCTGGCCAGGACTATGTCGACATCTGAATCGAGGATGCCTCAATACCTCCAGCAAGGCGATGAAGAGCGATCGTCAGGGCTGCGCCGCGGCCGTCCTCAAGGCGAGGACGCCACAAGCGTCGGCGTCAAGACCAGCAAGTCAGGACCGACAACGGACCCCGCTACGAACCTTTGCTTCCCGCTAAAGCGGGCGAACGCCTCGGCCTCGAGTAAATCGGCACCAAGTTCTATTGGGGCTCTTTAGCGACCGAGATCTGCTGCTGCGGTGCTTGGAAATGCGATCTTTGTCAGGCCGCAGTATTGCGCACCTTGGCGGACCTCAAGGCATTCTACACTGCGCATCGTCGATCCAGCCCGTGAGCTGCTCTAGAGCAGACCGGATCGCTTGCCTACAGAGGCAGCCGGTAGGCGAATCGGCGGAAGCCGACGCACGCCTGCATTACTAACAGACAAGCGAAGAAAGTCTCGCGGCGATGATGGCGCAACCAAAAGGATTTTCATCCATTCCCGGGCCATTTTTGAGCCGTCGATTTCTTTTTCTCTTGTGCAAGTTGACAATTTTCTTCCCCGCTCCCTAGGAAGTACCGTTTGCGCGGAAGGCTGAATTTCTTCAAACGAGAACAGTATACGCCGCGAAGCATGAGACGGAGGCAATCTTCATTACCACGGCTCCATCAGCCCTCGATCCACCCCCTTATCTCGCAGCGGCCCTCCACCAAGGAGTTCGTAAACATCCGCAACAAGAACTCCGGGACGCAGTCAGTTAAGCTAAAGCCGAAGAGGTTCACCTGCGTTTCGCAGCAACTAGACTGCTGATCACCCGACATATTCGATCATCTCGTCGCTGTGGATAGCTATGACTTCGGAGTCGTTGACGAGTTAACCGAAGTTCAAGCTTTGCCACATTCGCACCTGCAAAATCGAGCTGAGGTCCAAATGAGCCACGTTTCGGAGAAGTCGACCGATCGCATCACAATTCCCATGCTGCAGCGGTGGAAGCAGGACGGTCGGCGTCTCGTCATGACGACTGCCTACGACGCGGTTGCGGCGCGTATCGCGGATCCGTCCGTCGACATCATTCTTGTCGGTGACAGTGTGGGTAACGTTTGCCTTGGATTCGAAAATACGCTTCCAGTGAGCGTTGCGATGATGAACCATCATCTGGATGCGGTGGTACGTAGCAAGCCTCGTGCTTTACTCGTCGCCGATATGCCGTTTCTAAGCTTCCACGTCAGCGTCGAGGAAACGATACGCAATGCTGGCGGATTCCTGCAGCGAGGCGCAGCTGCAGTGAAACTCGAGGGCGGTGGCAAGAGAATCGAGATAGTACGGGCGCTCGTCGATTGCGACATTCCTGTGATGGGTCATCTCGGTCTTATGCCTCAGAGCGTCAACGTGATGGGCGGCTTCAAAGTGCAGGGTCGGAAAGCGGATGAAGCGTTGCGTTTGCTCGATGATGCTCACCTTCTGCAGGAGGCCGGCTGTTTCGCCTTGGTCTTGGAGGGCATTCCGGCCGAGCTTGCTGCTCGAGCGACCAAGTCCTTGACAATACCGACAATCGGGATCGGCGCCGGCCCGGACTGTTCAGGCCAGGTGCTCGTGTTTCACGACGTACTGGGCCTCACTGGAGGTCATCGCCCCAAATTCGTTCGCGCCTATGCAGAAGGCTTTCAGCATTTGCATGATGCGCTCTCGCGCTGGGCCGCGGATGTCCGCGGTGGTGCATTCCCGGGACCGCAAGAGTCCTATAGGCTTCCCGAAGACGTCGGAGAGTCAATTGCCACCTGGGCGCCGTCCAACCCAACTTGATATAGAGCTACACATGCAAACAATCACGACGGTCGCTGAACTTCGCCGTACTCTCGCTAAATCCCGCGGCGCCAATCGACGGGTCGGATTGGTGCCGACAATGGGCTATCTTCACGATGGCCACATGGCGCTGATCGCAGCGAGCCAGGCGCAATGCGACCTCACGGTCGTCAGCATCTTCGTCAACCCCACTCAGTTCGGACCAAACGAGGATCTCAGCAGCTATCCGCGCGACTTTCTACGTGATGAGGAACTGTGCCGTGATGGCGGTGTTGCGATCCTCTTCGCGCCGGATACACAGGAAGTTTATAGGAGCCATTTCGAAACCTTCGTTGAACCGGGCGACCTCGCCAAACCTCTGTGCGGAGTCTTCAGGCCTGGGCATTTTCGCGGTGTGGCGACCGTCATATGCAAGTTGTTCAACATGGTGCAGCCCGATGTCGTATTTTTTGGGCAGAAGGATTTTCAGCAATGCGCAGTCGTGCGTCGCATGGTGATTGATCTCAATCTCCCGATCGAGATGGTCACTGTACCAACCGTTCGCGAACGCGATGGGCTCGCAATGAGCAGCCGCAACCGCTATCTCAGCAAAGAAGAGCGTCAGCGGGCCCTTGCGATCAACCGGGGACTATCCGCCGCGCTCGACGAATTTCGCTCGGGAGAGCGCAACGTAGAAATGCTGATTGCGGTCGCCAAGGGGCATTTAGAGGCAGTTGACAGATTGCAGTATCTTGAACTTGTCGACGGTGACACGCTCAAAACCGCCGATAGTCCACTGCGGCGCCCCGCGGCGCTTTGTGCGGCAGCCTACGTTGGCTCAACGCGTCTGATCGACAACGTCTTACTGGGTTGCCAACTCGGTAGCGAAATGCGTAGCTAAACCGCGCGCAGCATATTGAGTGGCAAGAAATGCTCAAAGCACCTCCGAAAGGCGCGTCGAGCTGGCAGCGAAGGGCCAACTCCAACGCGACTTTGTTTAGCGACTTAGCGAGGATAGGTAGCCGGTGCGTATGGAATATTGTGGGACCTAAAACTTTGTGTCTGGCAACATCACCAGATTTGCTCTACGGCGATCAGCGATCAATTCGACAAACCTTCGTATAGTGCTCTATAGCTCAGGCTATATCACCCATTTACCTTTGTAGAGTTGAGCACCCGTCACGTCGCGTGTACTTTCGACGTCGAACCTCAATCATTGGTCTGCGGGTCAGTGCGAAACCTGAGCTGCTGCCTTGCTATAATTCGTTAAGCTCCAATCAGTCGTTACGACGAACATCTGGAGTCAGGACCTCCGGCTGAGAAGACAGGGGCTTTATAGCAGGCGCCGATCATCGAGATGGGGATTTAGCCATCAGAGCAGCGGAATAACATTCACTCGAGCGACGAACATGGAAGCGAAGGATAGTGCGTCCGCACCCGCGAGCACGTAAGCTCTTAGAGTAGCCAATAGCGCGTCCCTCGTACCGGGGGCTAGCACAGCCGCAGCATTGGTGATCATTGCCGCTTTATAAGTTGCGGCGAATCTGCATCCCACTCTTGATACATGAGTCGATATGGCATTTACCGAGCTTTTCATCAAACGTCCGGTATTGTCTATCGTCGTCAGTTCCTTGATTTTGCTGATCGGCTTGCGCGCGGCCACCGTACTGCCGATCCGGCAATATCCCAAGCTATCTAATACGGTCGTCAATATCACGACGTCCTATCCTGGCGCTTCTGCCGACATGATCCAGGGGTTCATCACCTCTCCCCTGGAGCAGGCTGTCGCGTCCGCCGAGGGGGTTGACTACATTAGTTCCTCGTCTGTGCTTGGTACTTCGACCATCAAAGTCTACATAAAGCTCAATTTTGATCCCAACGAAGCGCTCACGGAGGTGCTCTCCAAGGTCAACTCAGTCAAATACCTGATCCCAAAGGAATCAAGCGATCCAGTTGTTACGAAGTCGACGGGGCAGAAGACTGCTGTCATGTACATCGCCTTCTCCAGCGAGGAACTGGCGGCAAGTGCGATCTCCGACTATCTCTCACGCGTTGTGCAACCGGTTATCTCAACGGTCGACGGCGTTGCAGCGGCAGACATTCTGGGCGGCCAGAATTTTGCGATGCGGCTATGGCTCGATAGTGCGAAAATGGCTGGCTACGGCGTGTCGCCGGCTGAGGTTTCGGCTGCAATCGCCGCTAACAACTTCCAGGCCGCGGCGGGGCAGACCAAGGGCTATTTCACTATCTTCGATGTCACGGCAAACACGGATCTGCGGAGTGTCGAAGATTTCAAGCGCATGATCGTGAAGGCCAATGACGGTGGCTTTGTGCGCGTGGAGGACATTGCGGTAGTGGAGCTTGCCGCGCAGACTGCTGACGTTAGTGTCGCGATGAATGGCGAGCACGCGGTCTTTGTCGGCGTGCAGGCGAGCCCGCAAGGAAATCCTCTAAACATAGCGCGAGGCGTTCGAGGGCTGTTTCCAGAAATCGAGCGTAACCTGCCGCCGTCATTGAGAATGAAAGTAGCCTACGACTCCACCAAATTTATTCAATCATCGATCGATGAAGTTGAGAAGACGCTCATTGAGGCCGTCGTGGTCGTTGTGGTCGTGATCTTCCTGTTCCTGGCCTCGCTGCGCTCGGTCATCATTCCTGTTGTCACTATTCCGTTGTCGCTCGTGGGTGTCTGCAGCATGATGCTCGTGCTGGGGTTTTCATTCAATCTCTTGACCCTCCTTGCAATGGTACTCGCTATCGGTCTCGTAGTCGACGACGCGATAGTGGTGGTAGAGAACATTCACCGCCACTTAGAAGAAGGTGCAACGCCGCGAAGGGCTGCCACAGCGGGAGCGCGCGAGATCGTCGGCCCCATTGTCTCGATGACGATTACTTTGGCTGCGGTGTATGCCCCAATCGGATTTCTGGGCGGCCTCACCGGTGCGCTGTTCCGCGAGTTCGCGTTTACGCTAGCTGGAGCGGTGATCGTCTCGGGCGTGATCGCTTTGACGCTATCGCCGATGATGTGCTCGCTCCTCCTGAAGCGCGACGAGGGGGGACGGTTTGCACGATTTGTGAACCGTGGGTTCGCCGCCATGACACAGTGGTACGGCCGCAAGCTCGACCGCTCGCTTGACTATCGACCGGTTACGGGCCTGTTTGCGCTAACCATGCTTGGCCTCGTCGGCTTTCTCTATATGCACACTTCCAAAGAACTCGCCCCCGAGGAGGATCAAGGGATCGTATTCGCTTTAACGAAGGCGCCGAAATACGCCAACATCGACTACCTCGACTATTACGGCACCAGGCTCGAAAACGCGTTCCAGAAATTTCCAGAGACTGACTTGAGCTTCGTGCTCAATGGCGTTAGCGGCCAGCAGAGTGGCCTCGCGGGCATGCTGCTCAAGCCCTTGGACGAGCGCAAGCGATCATCGATTGTACTAAAGTCCCTCGTCCAGGCCGAGCTGTCAAAAATCGAAGGCATCAACGCGTTTGCCTTTAGCTTGCCTCCGCTTCCGGGCGGTTCGGACGGGCTACCAGTGCAGATGGTGATCAATTCGACCCTCGGCTTCCAATCCATCTATGAGCAGATGTCAAAGCTGAAGGATGCGGCGCGTAAGAGCGGCCTGTTCATGGTGAGCGACTCCGACCTGGAGTTCAATCAGCCGGTGGTACGAATCAAGGTCGATCGATCCAAGGCTAACGAGCTTGGCATAACCATGCAGACCATCGGGAATGCGCTTGCCACATTACTGGGGGGAAACTATGTGAACCGCTTCAATTTGCAGGGCCGCTCATACCAGGTGATCCCGCAGGTTCCCCGAGGGGAACGTCTGGTGCCGCAAGCAATCGGGAGCTATTACGTAAAGAACGCGACAGGCTCAATGCTTCCACTGTCTACCGTAGTCTCCATCGAGACCGCCACCGATCCGAACGCGCTCACCCACTACAACCAGCTCAATTGCGCGACTTTTCAGGCAGTGCCGATGCCCGGCGTCACGATCGAACAGGCTGTGGATTTCCTGGAAGCCGAGGCGAAGAAACTACCGGCAGGATTCAGCCACGACTTCCTGGCCGACGCGCGCCAGTATGTGCAAGAGGGTAATCAACTGGCCATTACATTTGCATTTGCACTCATCATCATATTCTTGGTGCTTTCGGCTCAGTTCGAAAGTCTGCGCGACCCGCTCATCATTATGATCAGCGTGCCGATGGCAATTGTCGGCGCGTTGATTCCGCCGTTCTTTGGCTGGGCGACCATGAACATCTACACCCAGGTTGGACTGTTGACACTTGTCGGGTTGATTTCTAAGCACGGCATCCTGATGGTTGAGTTCGCCAATGAGCTGCAGCTCAAGGAGAGATTTGACCGTCGCTCGGCTATAGAGATGGCGGCGCGCGTCCGATTGCGCCCAATATTGATGACCACGGCGGCGATGGTCACGGGCTTCATCCCCTTGTTGACTGCAACGGGAGCTGGAGCGGCGAGCCGCTTCTCGATCGGGCTCGTCCTCGCCGCCGGCATGTCTGTCGGCACTCTGATCACGCTGTTCGTTCTCCCAGCCCTCTACGTGGCGATCGCGTCCGATCACCGTGACGACGCGAGCGCCGACCACGCGAACCTAGCCGAGCTCGACTTCACCGGCACTGCTGATGCCGAGATGGCTAGGTAATGACATCAAATAGATGTGGGTTTGCTCCGTGGTGCGCGCGAAGGAGCCTAGGACCGCTTCAAGTTACTGGGGCGTCGAGACTTCGCGCACTTGGCGCCGAGCTGGGCGCCTCATCTGCTCGGAGAAGAATACTTCGGTGGTCCGCTGGTGGCTGCTAGGCGAAGCGGCGCCGGATATTCACGGCATCGGAACCAAGCTCGACCCACCGGAGGGCGGCAAAAGACAGTTGGTGCTCTCTTGATAAAAAGGTGGATTTACCAATCATCGTGAATGGCTCGGCCCGCCATTCGGATCGTTGGTGGGGTTGCTCTAATCCGTGATGCAGGCGTCCTTTTCGAGAACAAGCCGATCACTCTTGTGCCCTCGATCGCTCTCAATGCGAAACGCCCGGTATGCCAGCTGAATGCCCTCCTTGAGCGAGGTGGTGGCGCGCCAGCCGAGCCCGGATAGCCGACTGACGTCGAGCAGCTTGCGCGGCGTTCCGTCGGGGCGCGACGTGTCGAAGCTGATCTCACCGCGAAAGCCGACGGCGGCCGCAACCATGAGTGATAACTCGGCGATGCTGATGTCCTCGCCGGTGCCGATATTGACCGGTTCTGGCGAGGAGTAGGTCTTCATCAAATGGATGCAGGCGTCGGCGAGATCGTCGACGTAGAGAAATTCGCGGCGCGGCTTGCCGGTACCCCACACCACGACGTTGCTTCCGCCCGCAATCTTGGTCTCGTGGAAGCGGCGGATCAGCGCGGCCATGACGTGGCTGTATTCGCGGTGATAATTGTCGCCAGGCCCGTATAGATTGGTCGGCATCACGCTAATGAAATCGGCGCCGTACTGCCTGCGATACGCCTCGGCCATCTTGATGCCCGCGATCTTGGCGATTGCATAGGGCTCGTTGGTCGGCTCCAGCGGGCCGGTCAGCATCGAGTCCTCTCGCAGTGGCTGCGGCGCCAGGCGTGGATAGATGCAGGAGGAGCCGAAGAACATCAGCTTCTCGCATCTGTTGGCATGGGCAGCCTGGATCACGTTGCTCGATATTGCGAGGTTGTCGTGGAGAAACTCGGCGCGCAGGGTGTTGTTGGCGACTATACCGCCGACTTTGGCTGCGGCGAGGAACACGGCCTGCGGCCTCTTCGCTGCAAACCAGGCAGTCACCGCGGCTTGGTCACGCAGGTCAACCTCGCTTCGTGACACCGTCAAGAGATCGACCTGCTCGCGTGCCAGTCGGCGCATCAGAGCCGCGCCGACCATGCCGCGATGGCCGCCGACGAAAACGGTCTTGCCTTTCAGCTCAAACGCCGCGATTGCCATTTGCTGCGTCCTGTCTGGCTTGGACGAGATCGCTGGCGACCATTTCCTTCACCATTTGCGAGAACGACGTTTTCGGCGCCCAGCCGAGTTTTTCGCGCGCCTTGCTGGCGTTCCCGATCAGAAGATCGACTTCGGTTGGACGGAAATAGGTGGGATCGACCTGTACCAGGGTCTTGCCAGAAGCCTTATCAACGCCGACCTCCTCGACGCCCTTGCCACGCCATACGATGCAGCGCCCGACCTCGGCAAACGCCAGCTCGACGAACTCGCGGACAGACCGCGTCTGGCCGGTCGCAAGCACGAAGTCGCCGGGCTCGTCCACCTGCAGGATCCTGTGCATGCCTTCGACGTAGTCGCGGGCATGGCCCCAGTCGCGCTTGGCGTCGAGATTTCCGAGATAGAGCTTGTCCTCGAGGCCGACCTCGATGCCGGCGACGGCGCGGGTGATTTTTCGAGTGACGAAAGTCTCGCCGCGGGTAGGACTCTCATGATTGAACAGGATGCCGTTGCTCGCGAACATACCATAGGCCTCACGGTAGTTCACCGTGATCCAGTAGCCATACAGCTTGGCGACGCCATAGGGCGAACGCGGATAAAATGGCGTGGTTTCCGTCTGTGGCACCTCTTGCACGAGGCCGTAAAGCTCGGAGGTCGAGGCTTGGTAGAAGCGCGTCTCCTTTTCCATGCCGAGAATGCGGATAGCTTCCAACAGGCGCAGCACACCGATCGCGTCGGCATTGGCGGTGTATTCCGGGCTCTCGAAACTGACCTGGACGTGGCTCTGTGCGGCCAGATTGTAGATTTCGGTCGGCCGAATCTGCTGCACTAGCCGGATCAGGTTGGGCGAATCGGTCATGTCTCCATAGTGCATTAAGAACGGCACATCGGCGGCATGCGGGTCCTTGTAAAGATGATCGACGCGCGCGGTGTTGAAGGAGGACGACCGGCGCTTGACCCCATGCACGGTGTAACCGAGACCGAGCAAATGCTGGGCGAGATATGCGCCATCTTGCCCGGTGACACCAGTAATCATCGCGACGCGCCGGTTTGAATTGTGAGCCACCATGATGTCTCGCTTACTTGCGCCGAAAGAGTTCGCTATGAAAAGCCATTGCGTAGTCGCTTCCCGAAAATCGAGATGCGCACGCGCGCGCCAATCTCACTAAAGGAGCGCGATCGTTAGCCCCTGTCATACACCTCATGAAGGAATACAACACCATATACGTTGATTTATAGATGGACCTGCCAACACATTGAACTTAAGGGGATGAAACTCAGGCGACGTCGCAACGGCGATGATCCTAGGCAGGTGAGATGAATTGTAAGCGCCGGTACGCCCGCTCGGGCGCGCTTTCCGGCTGGCTATATTTCCAATGAGACAGATGGCGTCCATCTGTGAGGCTTATCTGTCCTCACCCGCATGTATGCATCCGCGCGCTCTCAGGGAGGCGCAGAGGAGCGGCGGGTTGCGGCTTCCGAATAGGAGACCCAGTCTTAACGGTCGGCATAACAACTATAGTCCCCGCCGGTCCCAAATAGCTGGTTTGCAGCAGGCGATGCACAGCCGACGTAAAACAAAATGAGAAGGACTGGCAAACGTTGGTATAGACCGTCGAACGTTTCGATAACGAAAGTTTACGTTAGTACAATGGAGCTTCGACGCCGATCCTCTAATCTTGACTGAACGTAAGTTGCCTCAGTCCCAGTATGACAAGTCTCTTGAGCCCGCGCCTGAAATTCGTTCTCAGGAGAACTAGACAATTCAAGCTAGAGCCGCCGCGCAGGTATATCACCAGCAGACCATGTAGAGGATGTGGGCAGTGTCTGAGGCGAGCCGAGACAAAACGTGACCGCTCTCTCGACTCGATCCTGAGACGCATAGACTCAGTTGTTGCGCATCAACTTCATCGCGGGGGGCGGTGTCGCTGCTCCTTGTTTTGGAAACTTAGAAGGGGGGTCGTGAGATACTCATTAGTTCGGGTGAGTCTGTTTGTGCCGAGCTGGATGTCGGCGCGCAGGCGCAACTGCACGTTCGGCTCTCGTCGAGGCGGTCACGGCGTTGGCGACACCATCGCAGCATCTATTCGACTAGCTAGCTAAAGGAAGAAATGAAGCGGATGGCTGGAAAAAGATCTAAATCACGCGGGCGAATGCAGATGCGATAAAGGCGCCCGCGGAAGATTCGAACTTGAACCCCGTTGTTGTCGGGCAAGCGAGTTCTATCACGGGCTCCTATAGCGCGGACGCCAGACTCCTCGAAGTTGGGCTGCATGGATTGATATGTGTGGAATTATTGGCATTTTGGGACGTGGTCCGGTCGTTGAGAAGCTGGTCGCGTCGCTCAGGCGACTGGAATATCGTGGCTACGACTCAGCGGGTCTCGCGACTCTCGAAGGTCTCCGTATCGAGCGCCGCCGCGCTCAAGGTAAGCTGAGAAACCTTGAGGAGCAGTTGCGCTATAGTGCCCCTGTAGGTCAAAGCGGCATCGGTCACACCCGCTGGGCGACTCATGGAAAGCCGACCGAGAGCAATGCTCATCCGCATGCGACGGAAAATGTCGCGGTCGTTCATAATGGGATCATTGAGAATTTCCGCGAACTCCGAGCTGAGCTGGAACGAAATGGAGCCGAGTTTTACTCAGAGACGGACACCGAGGTTGTGGTGCATCTCGTCGAGTTCTACCTCAAAAACGGCTACTCACCGCAGGATGCGGTGCAGGCGTCGTTGCCGCGCTTGCGCGGTGCCTTCGCGTTGGCATTCCTTTTCAAGGACCACGACGATCTTTTAATCGGTGCGTGCAAGGGGTCGCCTCTTGCGATCGGACATGGTAACGGCGAAGTGTATCTAGGATCTGATGCGATCGCGCTCGCGCCTCTGACCAATACCATTACCTATCTTGAGGACGGTGACTGGGCCGTGCTTACGCGCGCGACGTGCGCGATCTATGGTGCAGACGGCTGTGTCGTCCGACGGGAAACATCAAAGTTTGCTGTGTCGTCTCTCCTTGCGGAAAAGGCTAATTATCGCCACTTCATGGCTAAAGAAATCCACGAGCAGCCGACAGTGGTCGCGCAGACATTGGCGCATTATCTCGATGAGGCGGCCAAGCGGGTAGCGCTGCCGCTCGCATTCCCCTTCGACTTCAATTCCATTCAGCGCATTTCAATTACTGCGTGCGGTACCGCAAGCTACGCCGGGCACATCGCCAAATACTGGTTCGAACGGCTGGGGCGCTTGTCTGTGGAGATAGATGTAGCCTCTGAGTTTCGATATCGGGAGGCGCCTCTGCGCCGGGGCGATCTCGCGATCGTCATCTCGCAATCGGGCGAGACGGCCGACACACTAGCTGCGTTGCGATACGCCAAGGGCCAGGGCCTGCATACGATATCTGTAGTTAATGTCCCGACGTCGACGATTGCGCGCGAGAGCGAATCCGTTCTGCCGACGCTGGCTGGGCCGGAGATCGGCGTCGCTTCCACCAAGGCATTTATCTGCCAGCTGATGGTACTGGCGGTGCTTGCCATCGCAGCAGGGAGAGAGCGAGGTAAGCTGTCTGAAATCGATGAATCGAAGCTCGTGCAAGAGCTCATCGAAGTGCCGCGGTTGGTCGCTGCGGCCTTGTTAGTCGAGCCGCAAATTGAGAAGCTCGCGCGCTATATCGCCCGCGCGAGGGCGGCACTCTACCTCGGTCGTGGCACATCGGCTCCGCTGGCGTTGGAGGGCGCGCTCAAGCTGAAGGAAATTTCGTATATCCACTCAGAAGGTTACGCCGCCGGCGAGCTTAAGCACGGGCCGATCGCACTGGTCGATGAGGCTATGCCTGTGGTGGTGATCGCGCCTTACGATGGCGTTTTCGAGAAGACCATTTCGAACATGCAAGAAGTGGCGGCTCGCGGCGGCAAGATCATCCTGATCACCGATGCGAAGGGCGCTTCGGAAGCGACGGTGGACACGCTCGTGACCATCGTTCTGCCAACAATGGTCGCAAGCTTTACGCCGATGGTCTATGCTATTCCGGTCCAGCTCTTGGCTTACCATACCGGCCTCATAAGCGGCGCGGACGTGGATCAGCCGCGCAATCTCGCGAAATCCGTCACTGTGGAATGAGACTGCAGTGTTGCTATCGAGGCGTCAGGTTTCGGCGCCGACGCGTTCGGTTTGCGGCTCCTTTCCTCGGTTGGTGGGTCATGGATCTCGACAAGTTCCCAATCCGGAGTCGCTGGTAGCTGCCGTGGGGTCTCGCAACCTCGAGCGATGCTACCGTCAGCCCGCCTCAGTGTAGTAGGTTCGGCCACCCTATAGGCGGCTTTGGGTGCCTGTCGGCCTGCAAGGTGCTGGCGAAGCCGTTCAGGAGCCATTTGCAATCCGCCACAGGAGCCAAGAGTTCCACCTTGATTGGCCTGATGATGCTCCAAACCGTATGCTGGGATTGGACGGGTCGCGATGCTGCCGTCATGAAGCGCGCGCTCTACAATGCGCTTCTGCCCAGTATCGCGATCGATGCAAAGGATCCAATTGGCATCGGCAGTGAATCGTGGATCGACCGTTCCAACGGAGGAGGATCCTCGCACTGCTCGCTTCTCATTCAACCTAGTGAATCAATGCGCAAGCGCGCCACGTTCCACTAGAAGCAGGCCCTGCGTCAGCTAACGTGAGGGCGGCCGGCAGCATCACGTCAGATTTTCGTAAGCCTGAGTCCCTATCTGCGCCGCAGGGCCTAGCAAGCCTGAACCAGACGTGGAAATTCATGCCCGACCGGAGCACCAATTGCATGTATAATCGGATCAATGGCTCGTCCTATTTCACATCCTCTCCCCTTGACGAGACTGATGAGCAAAATGACGCAGACAGTTTCGCGGATGCGTTTCGGCAGCTGCGTTTAGCCCCGTCAAACTCCAGCGGCACTTCGTCTTCGACAACACGGCCCTATTGGCTTGATTCAAGCCCGCCTATCGTAGAGCTCGATAAGCGGTCGTTCAGAATGGCGGCACAGGGCTATCACAGCGACGAAATCAGGAAAATCGCCGATAACCCACATGAATATTCGGACTTCGTCTCTCGGAAAGCGGCACGAACTGCAGAGCTTGCACAGAAATATGGAACAGCTTCAGATTCTGATAACGCGCGATACTTCAGCTATCAATTAGGAAGCGAGAGTGTCGGCCTTCTACGAATGGAAGGGGGCGACAGCATGACGAATTTCGAGGTCGAAAACTGGCAGGAGCTGTTTCCCGGCCGATCTGGGACGACTGCTACTGTAGATCTTCAGGTCGTTCATCCGCTTGTCGAGAACGCTGGCGATATTCTGCTGGAGCATCAACTTGGAATCGCCGGTGAGCGGCCACTGCTAAATTTGCGTCCGGCGAATCCGGAGGCAAGAGCCCGTGCTGCAAAGATGGGGTTCGTGGAGGTTGACGCCGATAACATGGTCCTAGACCCAGCGAGGTCAGACAAGTGGGTGAGGAATGGCGAGGGCAAGTGGCAGCGAGAAGGCACCGCTTCGCGGTATCTTCGCAAAGCTGACGACAGCCAAGATCGTAAAATCGAGATGCCAGCGAGTGCTCCAACATACGATTATGAAGATGATTTCATGTGACCATGGAATCACCGGGCATTAGGCCCCTGGTGATCTAGCCTGCTCCGCACTTCCGTGCGGCGGGCGGCGGTTAGCCAGAGTACCGTGCTTAGCTCAGAATGCTCTCTCCTCAATTCTCCTTGGCTGAGCAGTTGCTGATTGTTCGCGCCTGCGAAATTAGGGGCCTATTGAATAAGCCTATTGCTGAGAATGCCCGCCTGCGGCGACGACCTGTTCTGCCCCCCGCCAACCGGGGGGCGGGACGGGTGGCGCCGAGCACGTTGGACGGGCTTGAACCACAAGTCTTCTGCAGTTGAAGCTTGCGAAGAAATAATGGCGTGGACGCCGGACGAGAGTCGGTCGCAACAATGTACAGCGAAGCGGCTGCCCAATGGACGACCCGGGCCCGCTCGACGTAAGGATCTGGTGAGCACGAGGATCGTGCAGAACACTCTCACCAGAGAAGCGGTGCGTAAGACATGAGGGGCTACAAGCGAAGCTCCATTCTCGTCGTCACCGGGTAGGGCTGAGCATAGCCAATCTCGTGCGTGCCGGGCGCACGCGGGCAACTCCGCTCTGCAATGGAATAGATAACCTCGCTCCAGATGGAGCTAAGAAGTGCTTAGGCGCAACGACGGCTCTGTATTACCATGAGCGTAGGCGTGGAATGAGCCGGTGCCAGCGTCTCTCGCAGGATAGTCTGTTCTGCAGCCGCCCAAATCCGTAAAGCCTGGAGGCGCAAGAAATTGCTGGCCGTAGCATATTTGGAGTAAGCCGGGGTTCGAACTGAGAACGTTGCCAGCCGACTTGATTGTTGCCCACGAGCTTTTAGATCGGACATCAACTCAAGCTGCAGGTTGGAATCAGATACCGCCTCGGGCGCTATATGCCTTCAGTGCGTTGTCGAGGCACTTAAGTAACTCTTGTCCGCCAAATGGTTTGGCGAGGAAGCCAATTGCGCCCGCCTCCAGGGCTGACGTGCGCACTCGCTCGCTGGGGAACGCTGTAATGAAAATGAATGGTGCTTCGTAGCCACGCGTCCGCATTTGCGCCAGCAGCTCCAGCCCGCTCATGGCCGACATCTGCACATCGGTAATGACACAGGATATCTCGTTCAACTGCGGCGACCGCAGGAGCGCCTCGGCCGACGCAAATATCTGCACGACGTAGCCACGCGATTTCAAGAGGTTCCCTGTCGCCGCACGGACTGAGGCGTCGTCGTCAACGACGGAAATCAAAGGCGTGGGCAAGATGAGCTCTCCTGACGCAGGAACAGTGGCTGCCAAAGTGTTAGCCACCTTCGGCGAAAATGGGCTGGAGAGATGAAACTGTAAAATCATACTTGCGTTTGTTCAGGATGATTTGCACGAAGTCCCAGCGTCTCGCTCATCCTGATCAGCTCGGCCAGCGACCGGGCACGCATCTTTTTCATGACGTGACCCCGGTAGATCTTGACGGTGATTTCGGCAAGCCCAAGTTCGGCGGCTACCTGCTTGTTCATCAGGCCGGCCGTGACCAGTTTCATCACCGCCTGCTCTCGCGGGCTTAAGGTCCCAAATAGAGACTGCAAGTTCGTGACGGTTCGCTGAGTTTCCCGCCTCTTGCGATCGCGTTCGGTCGCCGCAACCACGGCATCGAGCAATTCCTGATCGCGGAACGGCTTGCTGAGAAAATCGACCGCACCTCCCTTCATGGCCCTGACGGTCATGGGAATGTCGCCATGACCGGTGATGAAAATGATCGGGATGTGTATGTTCAGCCTGGCCAGCTCGGTCTGGTAGTCAAGGCCGCTGAGGCCTGGCAGCCGGACATCAAGAACTAAACAGCTTGTGACGTCGGGAATTGTGCTCTGCAGCATTTCCCGGGCCGATCCGAACGCAACGACCTCCAATCCTACCTGGCGGAAAAGGTTAGTAAGCGAGCGGCGCACCGAGATGTCATCCTCAACGACAAAGACGATCGCCTTCGTCGAGGCCTCGGCATTGCTCCCCTCACTTGGCGAGTCAAACGGTCCTGTCACTGGAGGGCCTCCTTATGCACTGGCAAGAAAAACTGAAAGGTCGCGCCCGGTTCATCTTTATGAAGAAGCGATAGCCTCCCTCCGTGAGCTTCCACGATAGATCGGCAGATCGAAAGTCCCATTCCAAGGCCACTCGACTTGGTGGTGAAGAAGGGGTCCAACACGTGGTCAGCGTCCTTCTCAGCGATCCCGACGCCGCAATCGGCCACGGCAAGCTGCACGCGCCCCAGATCGTCCTTGGATGATTGAATCAGAAGTTCGCGCGGCCGGTCTGTAATTGCGTCCATCGCCTCGATTCCGTTCATTACCAGATTGATGATCACCTGTTGTAGCTGAATTCGGTCCCCGAGGATCCTAGGCAGAACGGCCGTTAACTCGGTTCGCAACGTCACCCGGTGGCTCACCAGCTCTCGTGTTACCAGCGCGACGACGTCCCTGACGACATCATTAATGTCGAGCGGCACCATCTCAATCTCGCCTTTCTTCGCGAGTGCGCGAACACTACGGATCACCTCGCTTGCACGGATCGCGTCTTCGATGATCCATTCCACTGAAGCGCGCGCTTCGGCAAGATCAGGAGTTTCGCGAGCCATCCATCCGAGGCACGCATCGGCGTTGGTGAGAATAGCGGCGAGTGGCTGGTTTATCTCGTGGGCGATGGAGGTTGTCAGTTCTCCTAACGTCGTTACACGCGTCACATGGGCAAGCTCCGCCTGTGCCTTTCGCAGGTCTTGTTCGGTCTGATCGGCGCGAATAATGGCTGTGATGTCAGTGCTGACGCCACGGTAGCCCAGAAAATTACCGTTTCCGTCGAAGAAAGGCTTGCCACTCGTGCGGACGTAGATCGGAGATCCCATCCGATTCACGGTACGGTAGACGAGATCCCGAAACGGCTGACGCGCCTGCAACGTCGCCCGATGTTGCCGCCACTTTTCGGGCTCCTCTTCGACGTCGCACGCAATCTCCCAGCGAGGCAGGTCCATCAATCCAGTGGCCAAAATTCCTGCAGTGCTGGTGTGCTCGGATAAGCGGGTCACCCGATGATCTGGACCGGTCTCCCAGAGCCAGTCGGAAGCTGTCTCGGCGTAGTCGCGAAAGCGCTGTTCGCTTTCGCGCAGCGCGACAAGCGTGTTTTCCAGGCGTTCCCTAGCTGCGTGTTGATCGGTGACATCCATATGTGTTCCGATCAGCTCGCTGACCTTACCATCACTAGCGGCGACAACATGCGCAACCGAGTGTATGCGCCTTGTCCTGCCATCTGGCAGAAGGATACGGAAATCATATTCGAACCGCTCCTGCTCCTTTTCTCTCGCCTGGCGCTGCACCTCCTGTAACCGTGGCAAGTCTTCCGGATGGATGCGCGAGCGAATGGTCTCTATCGATACCGGCTCTTGTGGGTCAAAGCCGAACAATCGGTCAACTTCCGCGGACCGATAAACGAAATCTAGCCCGTGGACGTCCCAGGACCAGCTGCCTGTGTGGGTGAGATGCTGGGCCTCGGCCAGATAGGCCTCGCTGCGTCGCAACTGCTGTTCTGCCCTCCTCGCTGCCGTAATATCGGTAGCTGCCCCAACAAACTCGATTTCACCAGAAGCGCTTCTCGTGAGCCGTGCCTTAGCACGGATGTGCTTCACAGAGCCGTCTGGTAGCAGCAATCGATACTCGTGCTCGAAACCGCTCAAGTCTCGCATCGCTCCATCGATAACTTCTTTAACCGAAGCCCTATCATCTGGGTGAGTGCGATCAACGACAAGCTGCGGCGAGGGGATCGTTTGAGGATCTAATTGGAAAATCCGAAATGTTTCCTTTGACCAGAATGCCTCGCCAGTGGTGGCGTTCCAGCTGAAGCTGCCTGTATGACTCAACTCCTGCGCTTGAGCCAAATGTGCTTCGCTCCGCTGCAGGGCGAGTTCGGTCCGCTTTCGCTCCGTGACATCTTCGCAGGCGATAAGGACAATGGGCCGGTCGTCCGCCCAAAGCATGGCTTTGGCGTTTTCACGTACCCACAACACGGAGCCGTCCTTCCTGACTTTCTGGACGTCCCACGTGCGCGATTGTCCAATATCCTCAAGGCACGCCCGAATGCAGTTGTGAACGAATGCGCGATCCTCCTCAAGAAATATGCCGAGCACGGAGTGGCCGATCAGATCTGCAGGAGCATAGCCGAGTTGTGTCGCGCCGAATGTATTGACGTTAAGGACAGTGCCGGCTTTATCGAGCATGAAGTACATGGCCGGATTGTGCTCGAAGATTGCTCGCCACCGTTTTTCACGATCCTCCAAATCCGCCGCGCTGCGCTGAAGCTTGACCGCAGCTACACGCGCAGCCTCTCTTTCCTGGCGGAGCTTTCCGATCAGGTACGTTCCTACAATGGAGACAAGAAAGAATGCGACAACCACTGGAAGATCGCGGGAGTCGTCGATTTGCAGGCTAAACGCCGGCGGCGCAAAGTAGTATGCGAGAGCAGCGATTGCCATGATGCAAAGCGCGGACGACGCGATGAAGCTGCCCATCAATGAAAATAGCAAGACTACTAACAAATAGGCGAACGCCGTCGCGGCGAAATGGGCATTGAGGTATACGCAACTTAATGTAACAGCGGCTAGCGTTATGCCGCCGAAGGTCAACTGAGGGGCTGAACGTTTAAGACTGCTTATCTGGATAGACATTTTGAGACCGTCCGGCCTGTCTCCGGCGGGAGAGCTATAGCATTTTAGGCAAAAATGGGGCAATCCTCGTCGCTTGGGTCGAGCGTGCCCGAGATTGATCACCTGCTGCCGAACTCAGCACGTGCGGGGAAAAAACGCATTATAAACATGCGTATAGTTGTCCTAAACTTTCGAAGAGGTGCCGCTGACGGGCAGCACTCGAAGCTGAAATTTCTGACTTTCCGCCCTGCCGATAGCCCTCCCGGCATTCGTTCGAGCCTGCCCCGATGCGCCCTCCTTACGCCCCCCGGACCGAGGACCGAGGATCTAGTTCAGCCGAGAGGTTGAAGCTAAACGATCAGGCGCGCCTCCGAACCGGCAAAGAACAGAAACAAGCGGCCGCCCCCGGCACAGTCTGCGAAGGAAAGCACAACCTTCATGTGCCGAGACAGGAACGAAAAGTTGCGCGAGTGCTACCGGTGCGATTGGGCCATCGCGCCTAGCTGCTCGGTCAAGGATACCTCCATCTGAACTGCGGCGAGCCGCCCACGGCACCGTCGGTTCGGTGTCATGCCGCGCTGGATTCCAGCGAAATCCACCCTGAAGAAGCCGCTATTTCTTTGATCGCGTGCTTTTCAGGAGGACCTGCCCGGCCGCGACGCGGGCGCAAGAGCGGTGCACTGGAGAGCGCATGAGAAAGTGCCAGCTCGCCTTAAGTCGGCTTGGCCGATTCGAGTCAATTCGTGTTCGGATGGTGGCGGTTAAGATCCGGGACCTACTTCATTGTGCTTGTAGGGTCGATAGTGGTCGAAGCTGTGGGCTGGTTGAGTCGAGCCTGCAGCGTCCCGTGCTCTAGCTCGTCTTCCCACCAGGATACGAACACGGCCGCGATACCATTGCCGATGATGTTGGTCAGGGCGCGAACCTCGCTCATGAATTTGTCGATCGAAAACACGATTGCCATGCCCGGCACCAGCGCTGGGTTTACCACCGACAATGTCGCGGCGAGGGTGATGAAGCCCGCGCCGGTGACGCCGCTTGCTCCCTTCGACGTTAGCATTGCCACGAGCAAGATCGTGAGCTGCTGGTTAAAGGAGAGATCGACCCCGAGTGCCTGGGCAATGAACAATGTTGCAAGTGTCATATAGATGTTAGTGCCGTCGAGGTTGAAGGAATAGCCAGTTGGCACCACCAGTCCGACGACCGTCTTGGAGCAGCCCAGCCGCTCGAGCTTCTCCATCAATTGCGGCAGCGCGCTTTCGGAGGACGACGTACCGAGCACGATCAGAATCTCGTCTTTGATATAGACAAGGAACTTGAAAATTGAAAAGCCGACGAGGCGCGCGATCAGGCCGAGTACCACCACAACAAACAGCGCGGCTGTTGCGTAAAACAGCGCGATCAGACCGATCAAATTACCGAGCGCTGCCGGCCCGAACTTGCCGACCGTGAAAGCCATGGCGCCGAAGGCGCCGACCGGGGCCGCTTTCATTACAATAGCGATCACGCCGAACACGGCTTGCGCGACGTCGTCAATCATGCCGCGCAGCCGCTCCCCACGCTTTCCCAGCGCCATCAGAGAAAAGCCGAAAAGGATCGCGAACAGGAGAACCTGCAGAACATCCCCGCGAGCGAAGGCGCCGATCACGCTATCGGGAATGATGTTGAGAAAAAAGTCGACGGACTTCGAAGCTTCCGCTTGCTTGACGTAATTGGCGACCGCCGCAGCATCCGGCTTGACCGTAAGGCCATGGCCGATTTGGACGAGATTGCCCATAACAAGGCCCAACAGCAAGGCAAAGCTGGACACGATCTCGAAATAGAACAGCGCCTTGACGCCGACGCACCCGACTTTCTTCGCATCCTGAATATGCGCAATACCAGATGTGACGGTGCAGAAAATAATCGGCGCGATCACCATCTTGATAAGCTTGATGAACCCGTCACCGAGAGCCTTAATCCAGTCGTTGGTGGCTAGAGATGGCCAGAGGCAGCCGACCACGGCGCCAATAATGATCGCGATCAGCACTTGAACGTAGAGTATCTTATACCAAACTTGCGACGCGCGTGCGGGCGCCGCAGTTGCCATGGTGGTCATGACGCTTCCTTCCCGAATATACTCGAATGCGAGCCGCCGCGCCCTTCAGAGGCGGCAGCGTCATACGAGACTCATCATTTTAGCCGTGTCCGATTGAAGACGGTTCCGGGAGCCGGCGCGTCCTTCCAAAGGCAGGCGCTTAGTTACGTTGTCCATTCTCCTTAAGCAAGATATGCACCAGATGCCTAAACTCCGGCCGATTGATCAGTCGTGGACAAGTCGTCTGCCCCGGGCGCATCGGCTGAGTCGAGCGCGGACCGCATCCGTAAGATCGAACAAAATAATTGCAGCGTAGCGCCGCCTTGGCGGAGTTACGTCTCGCCTGGGAGCGTTAGCGTGATCGATATGCACACACTGCTGAGATCGATGCAACAACACGCGGCATCGGTAAAATCGATAGTTTGGATCGCACGCATTTGTCGGATGGAAGCGCCGCTTGGGAACAGATTGTTCTGAAAAGCCTTTGATGGATGAACTGCGTTGTGGCTAGCGACAAAGCTCGCTGTGCACGGGGGGGCGTTTGTCTCCAGGCCTTTGCTTACGATGCATTGGCTATGTCGACCACGAGGCGGCCTTCGCTCGCGGCTCCTCGGGCCTTTGCGACCTCGCAGAGGCAGCGTTACAACGAGTTCTCGGCTAACCGTTCGTGTTGCGGCCAAACGGCGAGCTTGCTTCCGCCCGCTACACTACCGCCGCGGCGAGCCGTCGACCAACCACATAGGATCCTCTTCGGCCGGCAAAGTCGAACGCTTCGTTGCGGGGCCGTCGCTGTTTGCTCGGGAACAATGATGCCGAAAACCTGACAGAGTGTTAGGTCCACTCCAAAGTGACGTCGCCTTCCACTCGACTGTCTCTCGCATTGAGCATGGAGCTGCCACTGTTCGCACCCGGCACAGGAATTGCTGACGACAAATGAGAAGTTGCCCGGTCATATGGACCGAAGCGGACCTGCCACAGGAGTTGTCGATGAGGCTTGCGATGCTGCTCTTGCTCGCACAAAGGAAGCGCGTGAATTTGGTGGCCGCCGCGAGCCGCCGCGCGACCAATTGGCCATTCGCGCCACCTCCCCGTGTGAGCCGCACGTGCAGGCTATCACTGTCAGGATACGTCGGCCCACACTCTCTGGCGGGCTGACGCAGATGGAAGTGGTTTGGGCAGAGATTTCGCAATCCCTTGCGCTCACGATTGAGCTCGCCAGTGTGACGACCGTGATCCTTCTCTTGATTAGTGTGCCCCTCGCTTGGTGGCTAGCGCGCTCAAAGACCTTTGCGAGCGAGGCGGTGGCCACGATGATCGTCCTGCCGCTGGTGCTGCCGCCAACGGCTCTCGGCTTTTGCGTCCTCGTTTTGCTCGGCCCCCACGGACCGGGTGGCGTTCTCGCCTCTTTCTGGGGCGAGCGTACGCTAGCCTTTACCTTCGCCGGAATCGTCGTCGGATCGGTCCTCTCGGCGCTGCCGTTGGTCGTGCAGCCGATCCGTAGCGCCTTTGTTGCGATAGGCGATCTCCCCTTGGAAACGAACGGGCGCGTTCCGCCGTTCTACGCCTTCATTGCCGTCACCGCGCCACTGGCGCGACTGGAATTCATTAAAGCCGCCGTGGTTGGCTTTTCTCATACGATCGGCACATTCGGCGTCGTGATGATGATCGGCGGCAATATTCCTGGACGCACCAAGGTGTTGTCGGCCTACGTCGTAGACTTCGTCCAGGCGTCGCGCTGGCGTGAGGCAGGTGTGGTCGCCGGTGGTATGGTGATGTTCGCCTTGGCGACAATCTTCACTTTGGCGCTCATCGACAGACACTGTGCCAGGAGGGGCACCGAATCGTCTTAGCGCTGCGGCCTGACATTCCGATAATGCCGGGCAGCAGTCTAGCAAACTGGGCCCAGTCCGAGGGTACAATGAAAAAGCTTGCTATCGCCACGGCAGCTGCTGGATTCGCTCTCAATTCGGTGCACTCCGCGCCTCTGCCCGAAGCAGCGGCCGATGAGGTAGGCGTTTCTCAGCAGCGCATTGCCAAGCTAGACGACTTCTTCGCTCGTGAGATCGCAAGTAAACGCGTTCCAGGCGCGGTGGTTGCAATCGCAAGAGACGGAAAGTTGATTCACTACAAAGCGTACGGCCAACTCGACCCCGCAAAAGGAAGGCCGATGCGACTCGATGCGATCTTCGCGCTTGCTTCTATGACCAAACCGATGGTGGCCGTTGCGGGGCTCATCCTCATGGAGCAAGGTCGCCTACCTCTACAAGCCAAGCTTACTGATTACTACCCGGAATTCGCAAACATGAAGGTGGCAGTGCCACAGCATGACGGCTCATTAGAATTCCGAACACAGAGTTCTGCGATCTACATCCACGATCTTTATCGCCACACATCCGGACTCACCTATGGTGCGCCGGGCAGCTCAGACCAAGTGGTGCGTCTCTATCCCGGTTTCGCCGATCCGCCCCTAAGAGGCGATAAGCAGGCTTTCATTGAAGCGATTACCAAGCTGCCGCTAGCGCACCAACCGGGGACTGAATTCGAATACGGCTTCTCGACCGATGTGCTGGGTGCTGTCATTGAACAGGTCAGCGAACACCGATTGGGCGACTATCTCACCCGGAACCTATGGAAGCCCATCAAAATGCAAGATGCCACTTTCCATTTGTCGGAATGGCAACGCGACCGCCTCGCGCGTCCATTTTCGGAGGACCCCCTGACGGGAAAGCCGCAAGACATCGGACTCCTCGAAAGCCAGACGAAGTTTGACTGCGGCGGAGCCTGCGCATTTGCGACAGTGGGTGACTACGTGCGCTTTGGACAAATGCTGCTCAATGGCGGGGAGCTGGACGGGCAGCGAATTCTTGGTCCGAGGACGGTGGGCCACATGATCTCCAACCACCTTGGGCCAGAGATCAAGAATAAAGTCGCCAATGTCGAGCCGCATCGTGCCGGCTTCGGCTTCGGGCTTGGAGTGGCTGTACGGCTAACCGGGGGGCTCTCGGCGGTTCCGGGCAATCCAGGAGAGTTCACCTGGACCGGCGCCTACGGCACACAATTCTTCTGCGACCCAAAAGAGCGTCTGGTCGTGGTGGTCGGAACGGCAGCGCCCGGGGAAATCCGGAATACTACCGCGAACAAGTCCAGTATATCGTCTATGCTGCCATAATCCGATGACTCTCCGCCAAAAGGCTCGATGATCCGTTTTGGGTAGTAGGTAGGCAGTGTTGCTAGTACCCATGGATTTCGACTGAGTCTTGCCGTTGCCATCTATCCGTGTCGGATGGATCGTACCGATGCGTCAAGACGCGATCGCCTTCCGAAGAAGCCCCTGCAAGCCGGTGAGTGTCGCGATGCGCCCAGACGTCGCGCCTTGCCAACGATGGGCTTGCGTGATGAAGGCTTCTTGATGATAACTTTAAACGTCCGGTCTCTTGCCCACAGCGCCGTAGCGATCACGTGCGACCTGCCGCTATTACCAAAGTCAGATCGAGTCGATCCAGACTGTAAAGCAACGTCAGCGGGGCGCATCGCAGCTCGGTCCATTGCCGCCTCTCTTCCTCGCTCGACGGCCGCTTTTGGACGGGCTGCCTGTGCAGTCGCGAGCATCAGAGCTTGAACGCCTCGTTGGTCAGCAATCGGCAAGCCTGATTGGGGGAAGGCAGTGCAGTGCCCGTCAACTGCACCAATTCTATTCGACAATCGGACTGATGAGCGTAGCGATTGTAGGATAGTCTGCGTGCAGAGGTGAGCCATCGTACTGATTTGTTGATGTGCTCACATCTTCGAAACTGAACACCATTAGCATGACAGATCCATGGCAAAGCTACTGGTGAGTGGCTGGGTTCACAATTTCGAAAATCTCAGCGATCGATTGATGTCCTAAGTCTTTCGCTTCGCTGGCCTGGTTCTTGCTGAACCATCAGCAATTCGTAACGGCCACGGCTACTCACTTGGAAGGTTTCATGGATGATGCAACGGAAACGTTCTACAGCGTGATCAGACGTCAGGGTATCACGCGTCGTAGTTTCCATAAATTCTGTAGTGTGACGGCCGCGAGCTTGGGGCTTGGTTCGCTCACCCCAAGCAGTATTGCCCACGCCCTGGAAACCAAACCGCGTGTGCCCGTCATCTGGTTGCACGGGCTCGAGTGTACCTGTTGCTCGGAAAGCTTTATCCGCTCGGCCCATCCCTTGATTAAAGACGCGCTGCTGTCGATGATTTCGCTCGACTACGACGATACGCTCATGGCGGCGGCTGGACATCAGGCTGAGGCCATCCTGGAAGAAACCCGTGCCAAGTACAAAGGCCGCTATGTGCTCGCAGTGGAAGGCAATCCGCCGTTGAAGGAAGGGGGCATGTTCTGCATTGATGGCGGCAAACCGTTCGTTGAAAAGCTCAGGTGGATGGCGGAAGGGGCCATGGCGATCATCGCTTGGGGCACGTGTGCGTCCTGGGGATGCGTGCAAGCGGCCAAGCCCAATCCGACTGGCGCGGCGGCGATCGATAAGGTGATCACCGACAAGCCCATCATCAAGGTGCCCGGGTGTCCTCCTATCGCAGAGATCATGAGTGGTCTCGTGACTTTCATAGTCACGTTCGGAAAACTTCCGGAGCTCGATCGCCTAGGACGTCCAAGTATGTTTTACTCCGAGCGCATTCACGACAAGTGCTATCGGCGTTCCCATTTCGACGCTGGCCAATTCGTCGAAGAGTGGGACGATACGTACGCCCGCAAGGGCTATTGCTTGTACAAGATGGGTTGCAAGGGGCCAACCACCTACAATGCCTGTTCGGCCGTTCGGTGGAACGGCGGCGTCTCATTTCCCGTTCAATCCGGTCACGGCTGCCTCGGTTGTTCCGAGGACAGCTTCTGGGACAAAGGTTCGTTTTACGACCGACTCACAACCATTAAGCAGTTCGGAATCGAGGAGAACGCCGACAAGATCGGCATGGCCGCTGCCGGGGTGGTCGGGCTAACGGTCGCTGCTCATGCGGCGGTCACCGCCGTGAAGCGGTTGACCCACAAGCCGGATCGCGCGGCCGATAAAGGCGACCCGAGTTGAGGAGAGACGAAGGTGGCCGTCCAGACGCCGAATGGGTTCAGTCTCGATCGTTCCGGTAGGCGAATCGTCATCGATCCGCTGACGCGGATCGAAGGCCACCTCCGCGTCGAAGCCAATCTCGATTCCGACAATGTAATTCGCAATGCGGTCTCAAGCGGGACGATGTGGCGTGGCATCGAAGTCATCCTGCGCGGGCGCGATCCGCGCGACGCCTGGGCGTTCACCGAGCGGATCTGCGGGGTCTGCACCGGCACCCATGCGCTCGCCTCCGTGCGCGCGGTTGAAAATGCACTGGGAATTGCGATTCCGGAGAATGCCAATTCGATCCGTAATATCATGCAGTTGTGCCTACTCGTGCATGATCACCTCGTACATTTCTATCACTTGCATGCGCTGGATTGGGTCGACGTGGTTTCCGCGCTCAAGGCCGATCCCAAGTCAACCTCGGCGCTCGCGCAGTCTATCTCGCCCTGGCCGCTGTCATCCCCCGGCTATTTTAAAGATTTGCAGATCCGGCTCAGCAAATTCATCGGGTCAGGGCAACTCGGTCCGTTCAAGAATGGCTATTGGGGGCATCCGGCCTACAAGCTACCACCGGAAGCAAACCTGATGGCGGTAGCTCATTATATGGAGGCGCTCGACTTCCAGAAGGAGATCGTCAAGATCCAAGCTATCTATGGTGGCAAGAACCCGCATCCGAACTGGCTGGTCGGCGGCGTCTCCTGCGCGATCAACATCGACGGAATCGGTGCGGTGGGCGCGATCAATATGGAGCGACTGAATATCGTATCTTCGATCATCGACCGCTCAATCGAGTTTGTCGAGCAGGTCTATCTGCCCGACATTGCTGCAATCTGCTCGTTCTATAAGGACTGGCTCCACGGCGGTGGCCTGTCGAGCAAAAGCGTGATGTCCTATGGCGACATCCCCGAAAACGCCAATGATTGTTCTGAGAAAAGTCTCAAGCTGCCGCGCGGGATCATTCTTAATGGCAATCTCAATGAGATACTGCCGATCGACCATGGTGATCCCGAGCAGATCCAGGAATTCATCGCCCATTCATGGTATAAATACCCCAGTGATAGCGGTGGGCTCCATCCCTGGGACGGCATCACTGAGCCGAGTTTTAAACTTGGGCCAGAATTCAAAGGCAGCAAGACAGATATCAAGGAACTCGACGAAGGCGGCAAGTATTCCTGGATCAAAGCGCCGAGGTGGCGTGGCCACGCCGTCGAGGTCGGGCCGTTGTCGCGATACATCATCGGTTATGCGCAAGGCAAAGCCGAGTTCAAGGAGCCCGCCGAGAGACTGCTCAAGGGGCTCAATCTCCCTCTGACTGCGCTGTTCTCGACGCTTGGCCGTACAGCGGCGCGGGCGCTCGAATGCCAGTGGGCGGCGCACCAAATGCGTTATTTTCAGGATAAGCTCGTAGTCCAGCTCAAGGCAGGCAATACGGCAACTGCCGACGTTAGCAAATGGGGCCCGGAAAGCTGGCGTAAGGAGGCCAAGGGCTACGGGTTCACTGAGGCGCCTCGCGGTGCACTCGGCCACTGGATCAAGATCAAGGACGCTAAGATCGATAATTATCAATGTGTCGTTCCGACGACGTGGAATGGATCTCCTCGGGATTCCAAAGGCAATATTGGCGCGTTTGAAGCTTCGCTGATCGGTACCCCGATGGCCGATCCGCAGCGGCCCCTGGAAATCTTGCGCACCATCCATTCCTTTGATCCGTGCTTGGCTTGCTCGACGCACGTGATGAGTCCTGAGGGCCAAGAAATGGCTTCAGTCAAAGTGCGTTAGGTCCATGCTGGATAGGGCTCAGAAGCTCCTCGCCGCCGACGGTGCGGCACCGACTGATCGCAGCATTGGCACTGGCGTCGCCTACGTTTATGCGCCGGTGCGACTGTGGCATTGGGCTAACGCGGCGGCCATTCTGGTACTAAGTTTAACTGGCTACCTTATTGGGATCGGCACACCAGCGATGAAGGAAGAGGCAAGCGACGATTTCCTGTTCGGCTATATCCGCTTTGCCCATTTCGCGGCGGGATATGTGGCCAGCGTTGGCTTTCTTCTGCGCATCTACTGGGCCTTGATGGGAAATGCGCATGCCATGCAGATCTTTTGCGTGCCGCTCTGGCGCCGGTGCTTTTGGCGGGAGGTGTATCAGGAGATTCGTTGGTATGCGTTTCTTACAGGGGGGCCTGAGAGGCGCCTCGGGCACGACCGCCTTGCTCAGCTCGCAATGTTCTTCATGTTTACACAGACGATCAGCTTCATGGTCGTCACAGGCTTTGCACTGTATGGGCAAGGTGCCGGTACTGACAGCTGGCAGTACAAGGTGTTCGGCTGGGTGTTTTCAATCTGGCCGAACAGCCAGGACGTCCACACCCTGCATCATCTCGGCCTGTGGGTCATCGTGATGTTCGCGCTGGTCCACATCTACGCGGTGATCCGGGAAGACATCATCTCGCGCCGCAGCTTCTTTTCCAATAGATCGGCTGAGCGCGGGTTTGGCGATTGACCGGGAAGCGAATGCTCAATCCGAAAGACAAAAAACGGATCCTCGTGCTCGGCATCGGCAATATCCTGTGGGCCGATGAGGGCTTCGGCGTGCGAGTGGTCGAAGAGTTTCATCGCCGCTACACCATCGATAATAATGTCACCGTTCTCGATGGCGGTACCCAGGGACTCTACCTCGTCAGTTTTCTTGAACAGGCCGATTGCCTGGTCGTGTTCGATGCCATCGACTATGGATTGCCGCCCGGGCAGTTGGAGCTTGTACGAGATGACGAAGTGCCGAAGTTTACTGGTGCCAAGAAAGTGAGCCTGCATCAGACCGGTTTTCAGGAGGTCTTGAGCGCGGCCGATTTTCTTGGCCGCGGCCCGCGAGAGCTCGCTCTCATCGGCTGTCAGCCGTTGGACGTGGAGAATTGGGGCGGTCCTCTGACCGCGCCAGTGCGCTTTCAGATTGCGCCTGCGATTGAACTGGCTTGTAAGCTTCTCGCGCGGTGGGGCTCGCCGGTGAAACCGCGGAGCGCGCCGCTGCCTGCATCAGAACGGCTGTTGGCAAACAATATTGACCATGCGAGTTATGAGATGAGGGCGCAGCCCGTCTAGCGACCTGCGACTGACAATGTGCCTTGGCTTGCCAATGACGATTGCCGAGACCGACGGTATCACGGCGCTGTGCAAGTATGGCAATGAACAGCGGCGCGTCTCGGTCATGCTGCTCCCCGATGTCACGGTCGGCGCCAAGGTGCTCGTCCATATCGACAGCGCGGTGCGGGTTTTGGACGACGATGAAGCAAGGCTGATCTCGGAAGCACTTGACGGGCTTGAGGCCAGCCTCAACGGCCAGGACAGCAATCGATTCTTTGCGGACTTGATCGGTCACGAGCCACAATTGCCAGAGCACTTACGGTAGCCGTTCCGCCCACTTGCGCCGAGTGAGGGTTCTCACAAATCGAATTCCAGTCGCACGTAACGTTTGCCTCGAAAATATCAGGCGCCTGCCGTTGGCCCGAGCGTGATCCGAGGCCAGACGATGATTGGCATGCGCCTTGCTAACGGCCTGCTAGCAGAACCGAACATCGTCAGAAAGGCGTTTGATGAAATTGCAGCCGGCGCAGCATGGTTCGGCACGACGCCCCCCGTCTGACGTGGAGGGCGTCAGCGGCGTCGATGCGCGCATAGCCGCGCACGCTCAAGTGACGGTGACTGTGATGCCGCTGTCCGCGTCAGAGCTCCGGATCATCCAGCTCGCATTCTTCCTTCCTGAAGTTGTCAAAAAGTTTCGGCAAGGCATGCAAGACGCAGTGGTTTCCCGCGGCGTTAGTGGCACACGGGTCGGCGGGCTTGGCCGACGTAGACCGTCGATGCGGACCCTATGCCCTAGGCACGATGAAGTCTGCCTGTTCAGCGAGAGATCGGACCGTTTGCTTGGGATCAACCGCATCTCCGTACCGATCATTCGGGCACACGCCGCCAGCCCTTGCGTCGGCAAGTGCATTGCCGCTCGGTGCAGACAACGGAGCATCGCGTCATGAAACGAGCGACCCCCGTTGTATCCGGCGGCGCTGAGCGGGCGACGAGCGAGCTTGCCATTGGCTCTGCGAGTCTCGATGTATTCCATACCGGTCTCGTGAGTGCGCTCGCCGGCCCCGCCTGGCGCGACGCGGACGAGCGTGGAAGTCACTATCCGAACGCCACCTTGCTGTTAGCAAACGCCGCTGCTGCCGTTCGCGGTCAGAGAAGCGGTGCTCGGACACAACTGTACGGACTCGCGCATCTCGGCGATGGCGAACGCAAGTTGATTGACGAACTGCTCGGAGAAGGTGAGGTGGTCGGCGTGGCTGCGCTCCCGGATGGCTCTTTGGCGCAAATCCGGGAGTCTGTGCTTGCGGGAATCTGGCGCTTGCGCATCGGCACTGAGCCCGCGCATGAATATGTTGAGGTCGGGTCGATTCCGCAGATTGTCCGGCGTGCTGCAACTGACCTGACGTCGGCCGATCTTGTGATCGGCTCGCCGCCGAATGGCGCGATGAACGTTCGACCGGTGCTGGCCGAAATACGCGAGCGGGCGAGGGTGTGGCAATTGGGCATGCACGCCCATGTTATCAATCTGACGTCACTGCCAATGAGCATTATCGACTTGGCATTCCTACAGCAAAGCTTGGGCAATGGACCGGTCCAACTCATGTTGCACGGCTACGGCACCTGCCGAGTACAAGCGACCAGGATTAGGAATGTCTGGTCCGTGCAGTTCTTTAATTCTACCGACGACATCATCCTTGATACACTGGAGGTCGGCGGCGTGCCGGTTGCTACGTTGGCTGCCGATGAGGATTTACAGGCCTCAGCCGAGCGCATGCAGGAAATTATCGGGGCGTACTTCACATGAAGAGCTCTCTCGGGCATTCGGCATCGGCTGGGACCCCGCAGACGGCGCATGCGCGTGGACTATAGCTTGCGCGGGATGATGGCGGAGTGTTGCCCATGAGTCTCGTTGCCCGCAACAAAATCGATGTCCGCGTATTGCTAGCTGCCGACGCAGTCGCCTCGGTCGAGATCCTGCCGCGAGTCCGGCCGCCGCTGGCGCGGATGTTCGTCGGAAAGGAGCCCTCGACAGTGCTCAACGTGCTGCCGCGGCTTTTCGCGTTGTGTGTCGCTGCGCAGCAAACTGCATTCTTGTCCGCGATCGAGACGGCGCGCGACGAGGTGATCACCCGCGCAACAAGGCGGCAGCGTATTGCACTTATGGTTACTGAGCGCATCGCGGAGTTGGCCCGGAGCCTTTTTGTCGGACATCTTACGTTAGATGTCGCCAGTGCGGCGACGATCCGCTCCCTGATGTCGGAATTGTCAGCGTTTGTCCGCTCCGCACAGCCAGCCTGGAGTTCCGCTCAACGCGAAGCAACCGGCCGGATTGTCGCTGCGCTTGCCGTGCTCGGTCTAGATGAGGGGGAGGCGCTGAGGTCTGGTAGCCCGCTGGCGGTTCGCGTTGCGGCGCTTAATGACGTCGACGTGAAGTCAATTCCGGTGGGGCACTCATTCCTGTCTGTTGCTGACGACCCCAGCATCACGAAACGATTGCTCGGGGATGACTCGACGTTCTGCTATTGTCCCGATGTTGACGGAAATGTGCCCGAGACGGGTCCATGGGCGCGCCAGATAAGCCGGGATCGGGTCCCGCTGGGACCCTTCGGTGCGGCCGAGCGGCTGATGGCCAGATTTAATGAAATCGTCCGGTTATGTGCCTGGCTTAAGGCCGGCGCTCAGATTGCCGCCGCGGAGCATGGGATTATCGAAAGATATAAACTAGGGCCGCGCCGTGCAGCGGCCGCGGTCGAATGCGCCAGGGGCCGTCTCTATCACGCGGTTGAACTCGACGCTCAGGGTAGAATATCCCGCTTCGAATTTCTTGCGCCGACGGAGTGGAATTTCCACCGGCGCGGGCCGCTTGTACGGAACCTGCAAGGCGCGGTGCTGACGGCTCGAAGACGCGGAGATGCAGTCCATGCGGTGATTGCATCCCTCGATCCGTGCGTCGCGTTCACCCTCAACGTTAGCGAAGTTCGCGATGCATGAAATGGCGATTTGTCTTAGCATCATTCAGATCGTCGAGGAGAAGGTACACGAGCGATCCTCTTCGCGGGTGCGGAGCATCTGTCTGGAGATGGGAGCACTGAGTCATGCGGCGCCTGAAGCGATCAGGTTTTGCTTTGCTGCCGCTGCAACGCGGACCGTTGCCGAGGGCGCGGCTCTTAATATCGTCGAGCTGCCAGGCGTTGCTTGGTGCATGAGCTGTTCGAAGAGCGTCGAAATTGCTCGGCGCGGTGAGTGCTGCCCTTGCTGCGGCAGCTATCACTTGCAGGTGACCGCGGGCGAACAGATACGGGTGAAGGAGCTGGAGATCGATTGATGTGTACTGTTTGCGGCTGCCACGACGGGACGCCGTCCACAAAACGCGCCGAGGAGAATGATGCGGAGAGCCATGAGCGATCCATTCAGGGCGATCGCGATTGCCATTCTGCGCTTCCGCCGGGCGACCGACGGCCGCCGCCGTCAAATCACGCTGATGATAGCTATAATCGCTGTCCTCGCTCAGCCAATTACCAGGCGGATAACGCGCAGGCGCTTCCGAGCGGCCTCGATCCGCCTGATTTGAGGGGCTGTGGCAGGAGCAGAAAACGGCTCGTTGAGATTGAGCGCGATATCCTGGACAAGAATAATGGACTTGCGGCGAACAATCGCGCGCTCTTCGCAGCCGATGACCTGCTTGTATTTAATCTTTTGTCCAGCCCCGGTGCCGGTAAAACGACGCTGCTCGTCCGCGCGGTGTCCGAGCTCAAGTGCAGCCGGTGGGTCGGGGTCATCGAAGGGGACCAGCA
This sequence comes from Bradyrhizobium sp. WBAH42, assembly GCF_024585265.1. Taxonomy (NCBI): domain Bacteria; kingdom Pseudomonadati; phylum Pseudomonadota; class Alphaproteobacteria; order Hyphomicrobiales; family Nitrobacteraceae; genus Bradyrhizobium; species Bradyrhizobium sp. WBAH42. Next base: position 6,973,959 of record NZ_CP036533.1, on the reverse strand, counting down.
GACCTCGAACGATGCCAGACGGATTCAGGCCGCCGGCGTGCCAGCCGTTCAAATCAATACCGGCAAGAATTGTCATCTCGACGCTGCAATGATTGGCGAGGCTTATCGCCGCCTGCCGCTGCTCTCAGGCGGTATTCTCTTCATTGAAAACGTGGGTAATCTGATCTGTCCCGCCGCCTTTGATCTTGGCGAAGCCTGCAAGATCGTAGTGTTCTCGATTACTGAAGGTGAAGACAAGCCGCTCAAGTATCCCGATGTGTTTGCCGCTTCGTCGCTCATGGTGATTAACAAGATTGATCTAGCGTCGGCGCTCGAATTCGATTTGGGCAAGGCCATCGAATACGCCAGACGGGTCAACCCGAAGATCGACGTGATTGTAGTTTCGGCTCGGACTGGCGAAGGTTTTGCCGCGCTCTACGCCTGGATCGATAGACAGGCGGGCCGTCTGAGACGCGCCTTCCAGGACGCAGGGCGATGAGCGCCGCAGCCACCCGCGACGGAACACGGCTGCGCGTCATCGTGAGTGGGGCAGTGCAAGGGGTCGGCTTTCGTCCTTACGTCTATGGACTTGCCATTCGGTATGGATTGGCGGGCTTTGTCATCAATGGCGCTGAGGGCGTTATCATCGAGGTTGAGGGCCACCGTGCGTTGGAGTTTGTCGCCACGTTGCCGCTCGAGGCGCCTCCATTGGCACGCATAGTCGACATCTTCGTTCGCGAGACTGCCGCGCTCTCGGAGAAGGGCTTTTCGATCGGTACGAGCGAAGCCGGGAAATCGTCGACGCAGATCGTCGCTGATGCCGCGGTCTGCCAGCACTGCCTCAAAGAGCTATTTGATTCAGAAAATCGGCATTATCTTTACCCTTTCATCAGTTGCTGCCATTGCGGCCCACGCTACACCATCGCCGAACGGCTTCCGTACGATCGTCGCAACACTGTGATGAGGGCGTTTAGTTTGTGCGCCGCGTGCGTGGCTGACTATGCCGATCCGGCAAGCCGCAGGTTTCACGCGGAGGCGATCGCATGCCCAGCATGCGGTCCTCGGCTCAGCCATGCGATCAGCGATATTGTCGCGGCAATCGCGCGGGGGCAGATCGTGGCGATAAAGGGGCTGGGCGGATACCAGCTTCTTTGTGATGCGCGTAACCAGGACGCCGTGCAGCGTTTGCGCAGAAGAAAGCACCGCCTTCAGAAGCCGTTCGCGGTTTTGGTCGAATCCATCGAGCGCGTCAGCGAGATCGCGGAGGCGAACGCGCCGGAGCTAGCGCTGCTAGAATCGGTAGCACGCCCCATTGTCCTCCTGCCATCGCGCCACAATCTGGCGCCCGCCATAGCTCCCGGTTTATCGCGAGTGGGTATCATGCTGCCGGTAGTGCCGCTGCATCACCTCATCTTCCATGCGCTTCGTTCGCGAGGTGTGCGTGCGGGTTGTAGCCCGGTCATGGTGGCCACCAGTGCCAATCTTTGCGGCGAGCCGCTGTTGATTGACAACGCGCAGGCGCTGCGGCGGCTCGACGGAATCGCCGATCTTATCGTGACCCATGATCGCGATATCTTGGTGCGTGCTGATGATTCCGTGGTTTCGGTGGTGGCTGGCCGGCCGCAATTCGTTCGTCGTGCTCGTGGCTATGTTCCCGAGCCGATCCGGCTTGCGAGATCTGTCCCGCCCGTGCTCGCCGTCGGCGGCGAACTGAAGTCGACCATCACAATCACCCGGGGCAACCAAGCGTTCGTCTCTCAGCATATTGGCGATCTAAATACGGCCGAAGGCATCCGTGCGTTCGAGAAGACGATCCGACATCTCACATCGATCCTCGACGTGGAGCCTGTCGCGTTCGCCCATGATCTTCATCCCGAAATGGCTTCTACCAGGTTTGCGGAAGCAAATGCTCGCGCGCTGGTCGCGGTCCAGCATCACCACGCACACGCTGCCGCGGTAATCACCGAGCATGGCCATACGGGGCCAGCGCTTGCCCTTGTGCTCGATGGCCATGGCTTCGGCGCTGACGGCGGTAACTGGGGTGGCGAACTGTTGTTGTGCGAAGGGACGTGGTTCGGACGCATAGGGCACTTAGCGCCCCTGCAGATGCCCGGTGGAGATCGTGCAGCCCGCGAGCCGTGGCGTATGGCGAGCGCAGTATTACACGGGCTCGGCAGGGGTAACGAAATCGGGCACCGCTTTGCGGCGCAACGGCAAGCGGGGTGTGTGTCGCACTTGCTCGATCAGCCGGGCGGGACCACCACGACCAGTGCGGGACGGTTATTCGACGCGGCAGCGGCGCTGCTGGGGATTGCGCATGTGCAGAGCTATGAGGGCGAAGCAGCGATGAAGCTCGAAGCGCTGGTGCGGCGGGCAACGATTCTCGAACCCGGCTGGACGATCGACGGCGGCGTGCTGTCGCTTCGTCCGCTGTTTTCGCGCTTGATTGCTGATGACATTGACGCCGCAGGTGGAGCGGGGCTGTTTCATGGCACTTTCGCCGCCGCCTGTGTCGACTGGGTCACGCGCGCTGCGCGAACAACCGGCGTCAATACCGTCGTTCTGAGCGGCGGCTGCTTCCTGAACGCGGTGCTGTCGGACGAGATCCCGCGCGGTTGCAGCGCAGCCGGTCTTACACCATTGGTGCCGCGGCGGCTGCCGCCCAGTGATGGCGGTTTGAGCCTTGGCCAGGCCTGGATTGCCGCTCTACAGATTGCTCAACAGTCGTCCGCCACGGGAGTAACTGCCTGATATGTGTCTTTCGGTTCCGGCGAAGATCGCGAAAATTCTACCCAGCGACATGGCTCTCGTGTCTATCGATGGCATCAGCTTGGAGATATCGATTGCTCTCGTCGACGAGCTCGATGTCGGCGATTGCGTCCTCGTCCATGCCGGCTATGCGCTCGCTAAGATCGATCAGGCGGAAGCCAAGCGCACGCTGGAGCTCCTGCAGGAGCTAAGCACCGCCGAGCAGGAATGCCGATCATGAAATATTCTGATGAATTTCGCGACAAGAGCATCGCGCAGGGACTTGCGCGTGCGATTGACGCTGAGGTCAGTTCGCAAAGAACCTATCGGTTCATGGAATTTTGCGGCGGACACACTCATGCGATCTCCCGCTACGGCCTCGAGGATCTGCTGCCCGCGAACGTCCGGATGATCCACGGGCCCGGTTGTCCCGTCTGCGTTCTGCCCGCGAGCCGAATCGACATGGCGATCCGGCTCGTCGAGCGACCAGAGGTCACTCTCTGCGTCTACGGCGACTTAATGCGTGCTCCCGGGTCGCAAGGACAGTCTCTGTTGCGAGCCAAAGCGCTGGGCGCTGACATTCGGATGGTTTACTCGACGCTGGACGCTATCCGGCTCGCCGAACAGATACCGGGCCGCGAGGTGGTCTTCTTTGCCATCGGTTTTGAGACCACGACGCCCCCAACGGCGGTCATGATCCGGATTGCCGAGAGCAAGCGGTTGGATCGCCTGAGCGTGTTCTGCAATCACGTGCTTACACCCTCTGCGATGCACAGCATTCTCGAGAACCCGAAGATCCGCAACGCCGGCGGCGTCCCAATTGACGGCTTCATCGGGCCTGCGCATGTCAGCACTATTATCGGTACGCAGCCTTACGAGCCGCTGGCAGAACAGTTCGAGAAGCCGATCGTAGTCGCGGGATTTGAACCACTCGACGTGTTGCAAGCTATATTGATGCTGGTGCGGCAGGTGAATCAACACCGCTACGAGGTAGAAAACCAATACCGCCGTGCAGTGACACGCGAAGGCAATCTGCGCGCCAAGGGCGAGGTGTCGCAGGTATTCGAACTGCGTGATCAGTTTGAATGGCGTGGGCTCGGGCTCGTACCCAACAGCGGACTGAAGCTGAAGCGGTCTTACGCAAAATTCGACGCCGAGACGCGTTTCGCGATCCATGACATGCCTGTCGCAGACAATCCGGCGTGCGAGTGCTGCGCGATCCTGCGTGGCGCCAAACGGCCGGCCGATTGCAAGTTGATTGGAAAGATCTGCACGCCGGAAACGCCCATAGGGGCCTGCATGGTATCATCAGAAGGCGCTTGTGCGGCGTATTGGACCTATGGCCGAGTTCGCGGTGAACAGGTGAGGCAAAGGTCATGAGCATGAAAGCCTATCCACGTAAGCTCGACGTAAAGAGCGGGCGCGTTGAACTGTCCCACGGATCCGGGGGGCGTGCCATGGCACAGCTGATCTCCGACCTTTTTCACCAAGCCTTCGGTAATGAATGGCTCGCTCGCTGCAATGACCAGGCGGCGTTTGATGTTTCGGCAGGCAGGATGGTGATGACGACGGACGGCTATGTGGTTACCCCACTTTTCTTTCCCGGTGGCAATATCGGGTCATTGGCTGTGCACGGCACGATTAATGATGTCGCGATGTCCGGTGCGCGTCCGCTCTATCTGTCAACCAGCTTTATCATCGAGGAGGGTTTCCGTTTTTCGGATCTGAAGACGATCGCGGATTCGATGGGCGCGGCAGCTCGCGGGGGCGGCGTTCACATCATTGCTGGAGACACCAAAGTCGTCGAGCGCGGCAAAGCAGACGGTCTGTTCATCTCTGTGGCCGGGATCGGGTTTGTGGCCGATGGGCTGGATCTGTCCGCCGACAAGGTAAGGGTCGGCGATCGTGTGCTGGTGTCCGGAAGCCTCGGCGACCATGGAGTGGCGATTATGTCAAAACGTCAGAACGTCGCTTTTCAAACCGAAATCGTCTCGGACTCAGCCGCCTTGCATGATCTCGTAGCGGTCATGCTTGCCGCCGGCCCTGGCGGCATCCGCGTGATGCGCGACCCCACGCGCGGCGGGCTCGCTGCGGCTCTCAACGAGATTGCGCATCAATCCGACGTTGGGTTCCATTTGCAGGAATCAACCATTCCGGTGAAGCCTGCGGTTGCGGCTGCCTGCGAACTTCTTGGACTAGAGCCGATCCATGTCGCCAATGAGGGCAAGCTCGTTGCGATCGTCGCGCCTGAATCGGCCGATGCCGTGCTTGCTGCCATGAAGGCGCACCCGCTCGCGTCCGATGCAGCTGACATTGGCGAGGCGGTGGCTGACGATCACAAGTTTGTGCAGATGACCACCGGTTTCGGCGGCCGACGCGTCGTCGACTGGCTGTGGGGCGAACAATTGCCTCGGATCTGTTGAAGAGGGGCGTATTCTGCGGCTGACGTCGTTTCAGAAACCTCCACTGATGAAATTCCTTCACGCCTTCGACCTCCACGGCCTCGGCGGTGGCCCGCAAGACGTGGCAGCGAAGGTGCTCGCTTCCGACCACACCCACCCTCCTTTGGTCGAGTGGAAGGATTCGCATGCCCGCCGCAAGGCAAACCGGGTCATTCATGATTTCACCGCCCTGCGAGCGAGGCTATCTGAAACTTCTACGCGGCGTGTGGACGCCCCAATCCTCAAAGCCATCGTCCCGATAAGTTAACCCGCGCCCGCGGGTAGCGCTTGGCTTCCCATGGTTGCGACCCTGTTCCTCGAGAAGGCGCTCGAGCGGCACAACGCTGATCGTGCACGGCCAGAACTTCCACGAGCAGCAACCGAATCCGCCTAACTGCCGCGGTCTCCCATACAGCCAGTCTCAGCAGAAGAGGCCGAGCGGACGGTCGTCGCCCGCAGAACGAGCGTAACTCTCGAGAGCGAGCCTGTGGCTGCCAACTTGCCGCCACAGGGATGATCCACGACTGCACGGAGGTCCGGCGAGAAGTTCGCCTGTTGGATATCGGCTCCAGCTCCTAATAGCGATACGGGATACGGTTGATGGCGAAGACCAAAGGCATGTCTGAAGCCTGGACGTATACGCGTCGTACGATGCTGTTGGGCAGTAGCGTCTTGGGTAGCGCGTTGTTCGGGGGCGTTACGCTGCCTACCCCAATCGGCCGCAGCGCAAGGTTGTCATGGTGTTGAAGGCCGCCGACTCTCCCTTCGTCGTGGGCTGCACACAAGACGGCATTACTTCGTTGCGTTATCGTAACGATGCGTATGACACGGATTATGTCCTGCCTGGAGCCGTGCTGGGGGCGGCTCACGCTAGAGTTCGGCGTGCCGGATCCGAGTGGCATACGCTTCGAACCGGCGCTGATGCAACGAGGCCGATGCATAGCGCGGCCCTTGAACTAGCAGCCCGCGATGCTGGCGTCCTTCTCACGACCCGCCTCGCAGTCAATGAGGCTGGATTGACGTGGGAGATCATGCTGCGGAACGATGGCATGGCGAGCGTGGAGGTTGGCGACCTATATTTACCCATGCCGATGAACACCGAATTTCCGGCAGGACAACCGGTATCGGTGGCTGTTTTGAAGCACAGCTTCATCTCGGGGCATGGATCGCACATCTTCTGGATTCGCGGCAACAGCATCGGTCCCTTCCTCATGCTCTTACCGGAAGCGGACACGTCACTGGAATACTGGAATGTCCATAAGGATTCGGCCGAAGCCAGTGGGACGTGGTGCGCCTACATCTTAGCCGGGGCGGCCGCCGGCGAGGCAGGGGCGGGCGGGACTCGCTGGCGCCAGCCGACCCATTCCCTGTTCCTGTCGCCGACCGAGCAACGGCGTTACCGTCTCCGCTTCCAGTGGGTTGCCGATTACGAGGCGGCGCGCAGGGCTATCGCAGACGCCGGTCTGGTGGACGTGGAAGTAACGCCGGGCATGACGGTTCCCAACGACCTGCATGTCGACATCGCGCTCGCGTCCTCCATTCCGGTGGAGCGAATCGAAGCGGAATTTACCGGCGATACGATGGTGCAACGGTTGCCGGATCGGGCTGGCAGGCGACTGTGGCGGATTCGCTTTTCGCGATTGGGAGAGAACCGGCTGACCCTGCACCAGCCGGGTGCGCGCCAGACCTTTCTTGAATTCTTCGCTACCGAGCCCGTCGAGACGATGATGAAGAAGCGCGCAACCTTCATCGTGAAGCGGCAGCATCGTGACCCGTCCAAATGGTACGACGGTTTGTTTGGCGAGTGGAATATGGAGACGCAGGTCCTGCTTGGCCCGGACAATTACGACCGGATCAAGGGCTGGCGCATCTACGAGGTGACGTGCGACGATCCCGGGCTGAGCAAGCCCGTCTATCTCGCGACCAAGAATGCCGAGCATCCTGATGTGGCGGAAGTGGCGGCGCTAGATCGGTATATAGATACGTTCGTCTGGGGCGGGCTGCAACGTACTACACAGGAGGCATACGCCTACAGCCTCTATGGCATACCCGATTGGAAGCAGAACAGGGAGAGCAGCGATCCCGGCCCAAAGGGCCGCCTGCATATCTGGCGGCCTTATGACTATCCGCACATCTTCGCAATGTATTTGGCCATGCACCGCATCGCGCGTGACCATCCCGCGATACCCACCCGCCAGAGCGCACGAGATTATTTGATACGCGCCTACGGTACGGCGCTGGCCATGTTCACGGTGCCGATGCGCGTGGTGATGTGGTCTGCCTACCGCACCGGCATCTGCAACGAATGTGTGATCCCCGAACTGGTTTCGGCGCTCACGACGGCGGGCTTGACGCGCGAGGCGACGACGTTGGAGGCGCACTGGGCACGTAAGGTGCGCGCCGTCGTCGATCCGAAGGCGGACCTGTTCAAGTCTGAATATCCGTTCGATTCCACAGCCTTCGAATCAACGCAGGCACTGGCGCGCTCGGCCCTTGACGACCCTGTCTCCATGGGGGTTTCGAAGGCGGCAGCGCGTTCCTTCGCGGAGCGTCAGATCGCTGCAAATCTGTTCTGCCGTGGCTGGCTGGAACCTGCTTATTACTACCTGGGCAGCGATTATCGCCGCACTGCGGGCGACGCCTATACGCTAACTTACATGGCGCAGATGGGTGGCTGGGCGCTGCTTGATCATGCGCTGAATGATGCAGACGACCCGCATCCGCTCCTTCGTCTCGGCTATGCGTCACAACTCAGCGCGTGGGCTTTGCTGAACAGCGGCCCGGCGTCGGCCGGTCATGGCTACTGGTATCCGGGCGAGGAGAATGACGGCGCGGCCGGTGGCGGCTTCGAGCCGGCGCCGAGCGGGACCACATGGCTCGGTCAGTCGCATCACCGTGGAGCGTGGTATTACTCGTGCGAGATCGACCTGGGATTTTGTGGGGCGGTCCGCGCTGCTGCGACGATCGTTGCCGATGATCCCATCTTTGGGCAGGTTTGTCACGGTGGCATCATGAAGACGCTCGCTCACACCCTGCGTATTTGGCCACATGATGGCGTGCGTCGACGGCTCAACGTGCGGCTCCAGTCCTTCCGATTGGACTTGGTGCTGCTCGACGCCCGATTCCGAGCGGATCGACCGATCATTCTGAATTTGGGGGAGGGGTGGATCAGCCTTACGCCTGAGCCCTTTACCCCGTCTGCATCGAGAGTGACGTTCGAATTGCGGTACGATGACGGAAGAAAGCGCAAGGAAGTCGTCAACATCACGGACAGCCAGATCGTCATCCGCTTGCCTGCGGCGCGCTTACCGCGGGTTCAGGTCTGCTAGTGATGCCGATTATCCGGTGCGATCGGCACTTATGGCCTGCCGTTCCAAGAGGCTCCCGAGGCGATGACGATCATCCCCGCAAATTCCGAGCATCTCGGCGCACGTATCCGCATCACCACGGTGCTGCATTCCTCGGGTACGGCGATGAACCACCATCCGCAGATCCACATGATCGTACCGGAGGGCATCGACGACAAATCCAATATCCGTTGTACATATGGGAAAGAGTGAATGCCGTGGCCGCCCTCTCCTGAGAATAGCCTCTAGAGTCAATCGGCACTGGAATCGCACCCCCACCGGCGTCCAAAAGGGGCTCTGATTCATCTTTGGAACGGCCGGCTGCAAGATCTTTCTCTGGTTGAACAAGGGACGACGGTGCGGTCATATGTTCGGCCTGTAAACGGGGCGCTTGGCCGCTGGCCACGACGATATCCGCGGAAGCAATCGCCCAATCAATTTCTCGCGCTCGAAGCGCAGTGAGTCAGGGGTCTGATCGCTACAAACGCGCATGCGTGAGTGCGAGTAATATGCCGATTTGCTACTTCCCTCGTTTCTTTGCCCCGAAATGCAGCCCATCACGCCGGAAAAATGCGTTCTTCTCTAGAAGCAGCCGGATTGCTGCTCTGAACTCGGAGCGCTGTCACACTTGAGTTTCTAGAGTAAGGTGATCGTCCCACGATGGCGACCGGCTATTTGCCATTGACTAGGATCATAGCATAAAATCCGAATCCTCTATCCTTCGGCAAGAATTAGCGGAGGCGAGATCATGCGCAATCTTCTGTTTATCGGTGTGCTTGCAATCCCCATCGTCGTCAGCTTTGGATCGGCTTCGAGCGCGGCTTCGCGGGGGCGCTCGTACATCCCCTCGGCCCCGCAGGACGTATATTGTCTGCAGGGACGTACCTGGGGATATCCGGGCAATTGCCAGTTCTCGACCTATGAGCAGTGTATGGCCACTGCATCCGGCACCTACGCCTATTGTGGTATCAATCCGGTCTACGCGTTTGCGCGACAGAGAGCGCAATCGCGCTAGCGTGCGAAGGTCGAGCAGTCTGAGGCATGCTTAGATAAATGGACCGACTGTGCCGGGTTGAGGGACCTGGCCCTGCCGTCCGATCCGGACCTCCCCCGTTCGAGCATCGAGCGCGCCACGCGATGCGTCGCCTCAGATGCGTCGGACGCAAAGCAAAAGCATTAGGCTGCAGTGGTTCATCGGCGTCACTGCAGCCGGGCGTCGCTCTTTATTCAATTCAAGAAAAAAGCAACGCGAAGCGTCAAACAGACATCTGCTTGTTGCGTCTTGTCAGCTTCCTTTTCCATGATGACCGCTTGACTAATCTACTTTGAGTAGTGTTTGAAGTGAGGCTTCCCAACGCGAAATCTACGCTAGCTGCGGAAAATGAGGGAGATCGCCAGATGTTGGATGACCCCAGCACTGCCTCTTACCCGTGGTTCTCGACGAAGTCTGCAAGAACCTTCCGCACCGAGCCGGAACAGCAATTCGGAACGATTTATCACTATCGCGCGTGTCGACGCGTTAAGTTCAGGGAGCAAGCTCCCACGGTCCGCTCGGCACCCGTGGGTTTGAAATCCTGCGAAGCCTGTCAATTATCGCTGAATTCCTGCAGGATTTTATCGGCTGCGTCGCGATATCGCTGCTCGCTTCCGATATGAAGGGCGCGTCAGGCAGGGAGTTTTCAAATGAAGGTCGGAGTCCCAAAGGAAATCAAGGCGCACGAATATCGCGTGGGCCTTACTCCTGGAGCTGCCCGGGAATACGTGGCAGCAGGCCACAGCGTGATGATCGAGACCAATGCGGGCGCTGGCATTGGTGCAACCGACGACGATTATCGCAATGCTGGCGCAACGATTCTAACTTCCGCCGTTGAGGTATTCACCTTAAGCGAGATGATCGTAAAGGTCAAGGAGCCTCAGCCGTCCGAATGGTCTCAGCTGCGTGAGAATCATATCCTCTTCACTTATCTGCATCTGGCTCCCGACCTGGACCAGGCTACCGGCCTCCTGGAATCTGGATGCACCGCGATCGCTTATGAGACGGTAACTGATGCGCATGGTGGTCTTCCACTGCTGGCGCCGATGAGCGAGGTCGCGGGTAGGCTTGCGGTCGAAGCGGCGGGTAGCGCCCTAAAGCGGAGTACAGGCGGACGAGGGCTGCTGATCGGTGGGGTGCCCGGTGTTCAGCCTGCCCGAATCGTGGTGATCGGAGGTGGCGTCGTCGGTACGCACGCGGCACGCATGGCGGTCGGTCTCGGCGCAGAAGTGACCATCATCGATCGTTCGTTAATCCGGCTCCGCGAGCTGGACGAGCTATTCGAAGGACGCGTTCGCACCAGGTTTTCAACCATCGAGTCCGTAGAGGAAGAGTTATTTGCGGCCGATGTGGTGATTGGTGCCGTGCTCGTTCCAGGTGCGAGCGCGCCGAAGCTGGTCCGCCGGAGCATGCTGAGCTCGATGCGCAAGAGGGCGGTACTCGTGGACGTCGCTATCGATCAGGGCGGCTGCTTTGAGACATCACACCCAACCACTCACGCTGATCCAACTTACGAAGTAGATGGCATTATTCATTATTGCGTGGCCAATATGCCCGGCGCCGTTCCGCTGACGTCGAGTCAAGCACTGAATAACGCAACTCTGCCGTTTGGTTTGGCTCTGGCCAACAAGGGGTTTTCCGCCGTACTGGACAATCCACATTTGCGCGCAGGCCTCAACGTCCATCGGGGCCGGCTAACTTACAAAGCGGTGGCCGAAAGCCTCGGGCTGCCCTTCTCACCGATCGAACAGGCTGCGGCGTGATCCCAGAGGCCCTCATGGCTGTTCCCTCCGTGACTAAGCCATCTTTGGGTGGCTTTTTTTTCGCCCACATTAATCGGCTGACCGCTGCCGGCATCTACTCTGACCGCGAAGCGTAACGGAGGATCACCAGACGAACACCTGGCTTCAGCCGCCCGCGCGAGGGGAGAAAGTGTACTTTTGCCCCATAAAGCGCATGTGAATGCCGGTTTACCGGCAATACGGGGCAACTGAAAATGCGTCCCGCGGGCCCCGAGAGGGACGCGCATCACGGGTGTGATTGTATCTGGAGCGGCCGCCGCGGCCTTCTGACTGGCTGTGGCGAGGCGGACTGGTGAGGACCTGCCGGTTGTTGCCCGTGATGCTGTCGCGTAAGCGGCGGCTGTCCCGGTGAGTGGAATCAACAAGATGCGCTCTGGGTTAGACGGGCGGGGAACTCTATGATGCCGCGCGGCGCATCGATCTTAGCCGTGGCACGGCGGGCGTTGGGGAGCATCTCAGATCGTTCCGCTGAGTCTGGCGAAGCTGGTTCATCTGATCCCTAATTGATGTGAATTGACCATGCGCAAGTCAAAGCATCGAGATCAAGCCGCCACGCCCTTGTAGGATTTGCGACAGCGTGTCGAGGCCGCGATTTGCGTTATCGAAAATACTCCAGACGAATCAAGCTCAAACTGTCTGGCACAAGACTTGATAGCAAGAAGCTGTCCCGCACCTTTTTTATGGAATCGCAGTGATGGCTTACAAGATAATCGCATCCCAGTGCACCGTCTGCGGTGCGTGTGAGTTCGAGTGTCCCAATGCTGCGATCAGCCTGAAGAACGACATATATGTGATCAATCCGTCCCAGTGTACCCAATGTGAAGGGCATTTTGACGCGCCACAATGCGCCGTCGTTTGCCCGGTGCCCGATACGTGCGTGCCGGCAAAGGTCGGGTAGCCGACGAGAGAAGCTCCCGCACGAAACATAATGAAGACGCTATCGACACAGCCGCCTTTCCTATCCGTCTCCTGTTTTTCTCACTTGCTAGCCTCGAGTTCGTGGTGACTTGCGCGAGCCGCTCGTAGAGTGTTGCGACGTAACGAGCGCCGCGCCCCGAGACCCCGGCAAACGGACAGGAGTGGGCTTTAGTGCTTCTAAATTTTTCTGACAAAAGTTCATCACGACTAAATACAGCCGTCGCCACATTGTTAGAGTGAGTCCGCTTTTCACTATGACAGAACCACGAGGCGCGAAGCCCGAGGCTGAGATGATGCATGGGAGAGCGACATGGATGGTCGCGGCTATACCAACGGCACCAAGGACGCTTCCACGATCGAAGCTGACGATGCGGTGGACCAGCGCCTGGGTGAAACCGTGCGGCTGCTGCGGCAGCGCGCTGGCCTCTCGATCCAGGACGTCGCCAACAAGACCGGCCTGTCCACCGGCATGATCAGCCAGCTCGAACGCGCACGCGCCATGCCGTCGATCCGCACGCTGCGCCTGCTCGGCATCGCGCTCGACGTCCCCATCTCCTATTTCTTCGAGAGCAGCGATCCCGCCGATGGGCAGCGCTATATCGTGCGCAAGAGCAGCCGGCGGCTGCTGCGGCTCACCGCCAGCGGCGTCGTCAAGGAAGCGCTGACCACGGAAGGCAAGGGCCAGCTCGAGCTCTACGAGCTCACGCTCAACCCCGGCGCCTCCTCCGGCACCGACTTCCTGCAGCACACCGGCGAGAAGGCAGGTTACATCCTCTCGGGCAGCCTGCGGCTGTGGCTCGACAACCAAGCCCATGTGCTGGAAGCCCGTGACAGCTTTCGTTTTCCGAGCGTCGTACCGCACATGTTCGACAACCCGACCCAACAGGTGGCGCGCGTGATCTGGGTGACGACGCTGCGCCAGACCGATTCGCCGGCGGGTTGAGGCGCCAAGGCGTGTTCCTGGCATTCTAGTATCCTGTCGAGTTTCCGGCGTGACTACAATGAACTTCCTGCGGGGGGCATTGAACGCCCAGGGCAAGGCGCGCGGCGAGCAGGAATTCTCCACCCGCGCCCGAGAAGATACTGGTTGCTTACCCGGAGGAGGGGCTCAGGCCATCAACTTCGTGCGCATGATCGGGACGCCGGCCGAGAAGGGTCGATCATTTCGTTTGAAGTGAAGAACACATGCGCATGATATTGCCACCATCCTTGACCTTGCCGGTTTAGCCGTGCGGGCCGGGGCGCACTGTGCGATGCCGCTGCTCAAGTGTTTCGGCCTGCTGGCGACGTGCCGTGTGTCCCTTGGGCTTTACAATACACGCGAAGAGATCGATGTGCTGTGCGTGTCCTTGTCAGGGCGCGGCAACTGCTCGCGTCACCTGGCGAGCGTTCACGTGGCAAGGCAGCTCGCGTTGAGCTCTGCAGCTTCGGATCGTACACGTCATCATCATCGCAGCAAGCGAGCATCTGTAGGTAAGTATAGAAGCATTGGTAAGCCTGTGCCGGCCAGCCGGCCAGCCGGCCTTGCTGCCGACTTTCTTCAATCGCAGAGCACTGCAATCGCGCATAGGCTCCAGAACCGGGTGGGAGATTTCAGGCAGAGCTCGCCTTGTTCAATTTCGAACGGGGCCACACCAAGAGTTCTCTGCGAAAGCGCCATGTCGGATTCGCAACAACGGCCTTGTCACCGCACGAGGTGCGGTAAGTAGCTTTGATTGTTGCGGTTTTGGTGCTCAGGAGACGCTGGCATGCTGGTTGCAAAAGTCTTGGATCAAGAAGCCGCCCTCGCAACAGCTAACCTTTGAAGGACATCAGATGAGTCTCGCCACGACCCAGAGCATCGCAGAAATCAGGACTCGCAACAAAGAGCTGATCGAGGAGGTGCTGAGGGTCTATCCGGAGAAAACCGCGAAACGGCGTGCCAAGCACCTCAATGTTCACCAGGCCGGAAAGTCAGACTGCGGCGTCAAGTCCAACATCAAATCCATACCCGGCGTGATGACGATCAGAGGCTGCGCCTATGCGGGGTCAAAGGGGGTGGTCTGGGGACCAATCAAGGACATGGTTCACATCAGCCACGGCCCCGTCGGCTGCGGTCAGTATTCGTGGGGCTCGCGTCGCAACTATTACGTTGGCACCACAGGTATCGATAGCTTCGTGACCCTACAGTTCACCTCCGACTTCCAGGAAAAGGACATCGTATTCGGCGGCGACAAAAAACTGGTCAAAATTCTTGATGAAATCCAAGAGCTGTTTCCGCTCAACAACGGCGTCACGATCCAATCGGAATGCCCGATCGGATTGATCGGCGACGATATCGAAGCCGTGTCACGAGCAAAATCCAAGGAGTATGGAGGCAAGACCATCGTGCCGGTCCGTTGTGAGGGCTTCCGGGGCGTGTCGCAGTCACTGGGCCATCACATTGCGAACGATGCGGTGCGCGATTGGATTTTCGGTCATCTCGAGGACGATGCCAAACCCAAGTTCGAGCCGACGCCGTACGATGTTGCGATTATCGGAGACTACAATATCGGCGGGGACGCCTGGTCATCCCGAATTCTGCTGGAGGAGATGGGTCTGCGGGTAATCGCGCAGTGGTCCGGCGACGGCTCACTCGCTGAGCTCGAAGCAACGCCGAAGGCAAAGCTCAACATTCTGCATTGCTACCGTTCAATGAACTACATCTCACGCCACATGGAAGAGAAGTTCGGTATTCCGTGGTGCGAGTACAATTTCTTCGGGCCATCAAAGATCGCAGAGTCATTGCGCAAGATTGCGGGCTATTTCGACGACAAGATCAAGGAAGGCGCCGAGCGGGTAATCGAGAAGTATCAGCCGCTCGCGAGCGCGGTGATCGCTAAATATCGGCCTCGCTTGGAGGGCAAGACCGTGATGCTGTACGTCGGCGGGCTCCGTCCGCGTCATGTTATCGGCGCATATGAGGACCTGGGGATGGAAGTCATTGGCACCGGATACGAGTTCGGTCACAACGACGACTATCAGCGCACAGCTCAGCACTACGTGAAGGACAGCACGCTTATCTACGATGACGTCAATGGCTATGAGTTCGAGCGCTTTGTCGAAAAGCTCCAGCCTGACCTTGTCGGGTCGGGTATCAAGGAAAAGTACGTTTTTCAAAAGATGGGTGTGCCGTTCCGGCAGATGCACTCTTGGGACTATTCGGGTCCATATCACGGCTATGACGGATTCGCGATCTTTGCCCGCGACATGGACATGGCGGTCAATTCGCCGGTTTGGAAGAAAACGAAGGCCCCCTGGAAGGAAGCTTCGAGCGCCAAGCTCCAGGCTGCCGAATAAAGCAAATCAACGCTCGGGAAAGCCGAGGCGATACCAATCTCGACGACAGTGAAGGATTTCACCAATGGCGCAGAGTGCCGAGCACGTGCTCGATCATGTCGAACTGTTCCGCGGTCCAGAATACCAGCAGATGCTGGCCAAGAAGAAGATATTCGAGAACCCTCGCCATCCTGCCGAGGTCGAACGTATTAAGGAATGGACGAAAACCGCCGAATATCGCGAAAAAAACTTCGCGCGGGAGGCGCTAGCGGTAAATCCAGCCAAGGCGTGCCAGCCGCTTGGCGCGGTATTCGCCTCTGTTGGCTTTGAGCGTACGTTGCCCTTTGTCCACGGCTCGCAAGGCTGTGTGGCCTATTACCGCAGTCATTTGTCGCGGCACTTCAAGGAGCCTAGCTCCTGTGTCTCTTCGTCAATGACGGAAGACGCTGCCGTATTCGGCGGTCTGAACAACATGATCGACGGGCTCGCAAACAGCTACAACATGTACAAGCCCAAGATGATTGCGGTTTCCACAACCTGCATGGCCGAGGTGATCGGCGATGACCTCAACGCCTTCATCAAGACTTCGAAAGAAAAAGGCTCAGTTCCGGCGGACTTCGACGTGCCCTTCGCCCACACGCCGGCGTTCGTCGGTAGCCACGTGACGGGCTATGACAATGCGCTCAAGGGCATTCTGGAGCACTTTTGGGACGGCAAGGCCGGGACAGCGCCGAAGCTTGAGCGTAAACCGAATGGGGCGATCAACATCATTGGCGGCTTCGATGGCTATACCGTTGGAAACCTTCGCGAGATCAAGCGCGTCTTGGAATTGATGGGCATCCAGCATACGGTTCTCGCCGACAACTCGGAAGTGTTTGATACTCCGACCGACGGCGAATTCCGGATGTATGACGGTGGTACGACGCTGGAGGATGCGGCGAACGCGATTCATGCCAAGGCGACTATCTCGATGCAACAATGGTGCACGGAAAAGACGCTGACATTCGTTGCGGAGCATGGGCAGGACGTCGTATCCTTCAATTACCCGGTGGGCTTATCTGCAACGGATGACTTGATCGTCGCGCTGTCACGCCTCAGCGGCAAGGAGATTCCCGAGCAACTTGCGCTAGAACGTGGCCGCCTGGTGGACGCCATCGCCGACTCCAGCGCGCATGTTCATGGCAAGAAGTTCGCGATCTATGGCGATCCGGATCTTTGCTATGGGTTAGCTGCGTTTCTGCTCGAACTCGGCGCCGAGCCGACCCATGTGCTGTCTACCAACGGCAACAAGGCATGGCAGGAAAAAATGCAGGCGCTGCTTGCAAGCTCGCCATTTGGACAGGGCTGCCAAGTCTATCCCGGCCGAGACCTCTGGCATATGCGCTCACTCCTATTTACCGAGCCGGTCGATCTTCTGATTGGCAACACCTACGGGAAGTACCTGGAGCGCGATACCGGAACGCCACTGATCCGCATCGGCTTTCCGATTTTCGATCGGCATCATCATCACCGCTCCCCCCTATGGGGCTATCAGGGCGGCCTGAACGTGCTGGTGAAGATCCTGGACAAGATCTTCGACGAGATCGACAAGAACACCAACGTTCTTGGCAAAACGGACTACAGCTTCGACATCATTCGCTGATGAGCGACTGCGCGTGCCATCGCTCAAGCAATGGGCGATGGCACGGTCGCATGGTCGTTGATTTTGCAATTTGTTCGCCCTGAGAGGAAACAGCATGAGTTCACTAGCGGCC
The DNA here is from genome assembly GCF_024585265.1 of Bradyrhizobium sp. WBAH42. NCBI lineage: Bacteria > Pseudomonadati > Pseudomonadota > Alphaproteobacteria > Hyphomicrobiales > Nitrobacteraceae > Bradyrhizobium > Bradyrhizobium sp. WBAH42. The sequence goes on along the minus strand of NZ_CP036533.1, from coordinate 6,956,640 downwards.
AGGGTCCAGGATATCTTCAACGAGCCGGGCTGCGCCAAGAATGGCAGTAAGTCGGAGGTTGAACGCAGGAACGGCTGCACCAAACAGCTGCGGCCAGGTAGTGCTGCCGGCGGCTGTGCTTTCGATGGTGCCAAGGTTGCGCTGCAGCCGTTCACCGACGTGGCTCACTTGGTACATGGTCCGATCGCGTGCGAGGGAAATTCCTGGGACAATCGGGGGGCAGCGTCGTCCGGCTCGGATCTGTGGCGCACCGCATTTACAACCGATTTGAGCGAAACCGATATTGTATTCGGAGGCGAGAAGCGGCTTTGCAAGGCGATCAAGGAGATCATCGACAAGTACGATCCGTCCGCAATCTTCGTTTATCAAACCTGCATCCCGGCGATGATCGGTGACGACATCAACGCAGTCTGCAAGGCGGCATCTCGAAGATTCTCAAAGCCGGTGATCCCGATCAATTCTCCGGGCTTCGTCGGTTCGAAGAACCTCGGCAACAAGCTGGCCGGCGAGGCCTTGCTCGACTATGTGATCGGTACACGAGAGCCGGACTACACCACCCCGTACGACATCAATCTGATCGGAGAATACAACCTTTCGGGCGAGCTCTGGCAAGTGAAGCCACTACTAGACGAGCTTGGAGTACGAATTCTCTGCTGCATCTCAGGCGACGGCAAATATCGCGAAGTCGCTTCATCTCATCGCGCACGGGCGTCGATGTTGGTGTGCTCAAAGTCCATGATCAACGTCGCACGCAAGATGGAACAACGCTACGGGATTCCATTCTTCGAGGGGTCTTTCTACGGTATTCAAGATTCAAGCGAATCGCTACGGCAGATTGCCCGCTTATTGGTTGAACGCGGCGCCCCGACAGATCTGCTGGGGCGCACCGAAGCGGTGATCGCGCGCGAGGAAGCGTGGGCCTGGGGTGCGATCGAGCCGTATAAGCCACGGCTCGAAGGCAAAAAAGCATTGTTAATGACCGGCGGCGTCAAGTCATGGTCGGTCGTTGCGGCACTCCAGGAAGCCGGGCTTGAGTTAGTCGGTACCAGTGTGAAAAAATCGACCGAGGAAGATAAGGAGCGCATTAAAGAGCTCATGGGGCATGAAGCCCATATGATCGAGAATATGACGCCGCGCGAGATGTACGAGATATTAAAGAGCGCAAAAGCGGACATCATGCTATCGGGCGGCAAGTCGCAGTTCGTCGCGCTGAAAGCGGCGGTGCCTTGGCTCGATATCAACCAGGAGCGTTGCCACGCCTATATGGGCTATGTCGGAATGGTCAAGCTGGTGGAGGAGATCGATAATTCGCTCTCCAGTCCGATGTGGAGGCAGCTACGTCGACCGGCGCCATGGGAGGCGTTGGCCAAGGCGATGGAGCAGATGCAATCGCCCGCGACCGCGCTCGCCGATCCGGCGCTCGCCCAAGAGTCGCGCCGCGCCAGGAAGATCTGCATGTGCAACAAGGTCGATCTGGGCACGATCGAGGATGCAATCTACGCGCATCGCCTGAGGAGCGTCGAAGCGGTCAGGGAGCATACCAATGCGGTCGGTGGCTGCTGCCAAAGACGTATCGAGGATATCTTGGCGTCCGAGCCATCTGCCATGCGACAGGCCGCAGAGTAGGGAGGCGTCATGGCCATCGTCACGGCGCCAACAAAAGCCTGCGCTGTCAACCCGCTGAAGATGAGCCAGCCGATCGGCGGCGCATTCGCTTTCATGGGGCTGGGCGGGGCGATGCCGCTTCTGCACGGCTCCCAGGGGTGCACATCCTTCGGGCTCACGCTCTTTGTCCGGCATTTCAAAGAGGCTGTACCGCTGCAGACCACCGCGATGAGCGAGGTCACGACGGTACTTGGTGGTTATGAGAACCTCGAGCAGGCGATACTAAACATCTACAAGCGAGCTAAGCCAAAGATCATCGGAATCTGCTCGACTGGTGTCACCGAAACCAACGGCGACGATGTGGATGCCTACCTCAAGCTGATCCGGAGCAAGCATCCGCAACTCGCAAAGTTGCCGCTCGTTTACGTCTCGACACCTGATTTCAAGGGTGCGTTCCAGGACGGCTGGGAGAAGGCTGTCGCGCGCATTGTGGAGGTGCTGGTGGATGGGCCAAATGCCAGTCGCCTGAGGGATCCATCGAGGGTGAATGTTCTGCCGGGATGTCACCTCACGCCCGGCGATCTTGATGAACTCCGTGTCATACTGGAGGATTTCGGGTTGTCACCGTCCTTCCTCCCTGACCTGGCGGGATCGCTCGATGGGCATATCCCCGATGAGTTTACGCCAACGACCATCGGTGGCATCGGCGTTGGCGAAATTGCGGATATGGGCCGCGCGGGCTGGACGATTGCAATCGGCGCGCAGATGCGGCGAGCTGCAGAGGTCATGCAGGCAAAGACCGGCGTGCCTTTTCGTGTCTTCGAGCGGCTGTGCGGTCTCTGTCCGAATGATAAGTTCATGACGTTTTTGAGCGAGATCAGCGGGCGCCCGATACCCTTGAAGTATCGACGCCAGCGCAGTCAGCTCGCAGATGCCATGCTGGATGCACACTTCCATATTGGCGGTCGCAAACTCGCAATCGGTGCTGAGCCAGACCTTCTGCTCGATTTGTCCGACATGCTGAGCGAAATGGGCGCGCAGGTGACCGTTGCCGTGACGACTACTCAGTCGGAGGTGATCGAGCGGATCCAGACCAAGGAGGTGATCATTGGCGATCTCGAAGATCTGGAAGACCTTGCCAAAGAGAGGTGTTGCGACCTGCTGATCACGCATTCGCATGGAAGGCAAGCGGCGGCGCGGCTGAAGGTGCCGTTCTATCGTGCAGGTTTTCCGATATTCGATCGACTTGGCGCGGGACACCAGCTGTCAGTAGGCTATCGTGGTACCCGTCATCTGATCTTCGAAATCGCCAATCTCGTGATTGCGCATCGCGACAAAAACGATCAGCCTACGCCAGATAGGTGGCGAACTGCGCGCGGACTGCCACTATGCCCAGGCTATCGCAGCTCCGCTGGCGCGACTGAGAGGTCGGTTGCATGAAAGTTGCGTTTGCCACTCAGGACCTGAGACGCGTCGATGCTCATTTTGGTTGGGCAAAGAATATCGCAATCTACGATGTCGCTCCCGGCGGGCACGTGTTTGTTGAAGCGATCGAATTTGAGGGCGATCTTAAGGAAGACGGCAGCGATGATAAGTTGGCGCCAAAGATCGAGGCCGTCAAGGATTGCGCAATCCTCTACGTCGCTGCCATTGGTGGTGCAGCGGCTGCGCGAGTGGTGGCCAAAAAAATTCATCCTATCAAGGTGAGTAAACCAGAAAATATTCTGGTGTTGCTAGAAAAACTTGAGCGGGTGCTGAAGGGCACACCACCTCCCTGGCTGCGCAAGGTCATGGCAAAGGACCAGCGGAGAACGTTCGACTTTGATGAATGAGGTGATATGACCGCAAAAATAGAGCAGCAGGCCAGGCTTGTCGACGCGCCATTCCTCATCGATTTGGTCAAGATTTGGCGTGCTCAGGATACCAACGGAGCCTGGGAAGGGAAGAGCGATCGTGATCTGCTCGAACCCTATATCCTGAACATGGAAAAGCGGCGCGCATTGCCGATTATCGGTGATCCCGATCAAAAAACACTGTGGCGGCTTGAGCTGTTCTTCAATGCAGTTGCGCTGTCGGTAGAGAGGGAGACTGGCGTCATGATTCAGCCGATTCTGAAGCTGCATCATGAAGGCTTCGGGCGCATAGTGCTCATCGCAGGGCGGTTGGTCGCCGTAAACAAGCAGCTGCGCGACGTGCATCGCTTCGGATTCGACAGTTTCGTCAAGTTGGCGCAGGAGGGGGATAAATATGTCAGGGACGGAATCGACCTGATTCGGAAGTTCCCGGACGTGGCAAACTATTGAGGATACTCACTCATGGGCGATCGTGAAACACTGAAGGCCGAACTGAGGAAAGTGTCCGCCAAGGCGATACAGGCCAAGATGGATTTGCACGATCTTTCGGAAGAATTACCCATCAACTGGACCTCGATCATGGTGGTCGCTCAGAAAGCGTACGAGTCTTACGCCGAACTTGATCGCACGAGCCGCGCGTTAAAAGCGCTGGAGAATACCTAGAGGGGGCAATGCATGTCGTTTCAAACGCGAGACGGACGCGACTGGACGCCACAATACTTGGTCACGATCGATGCAAAGAAATGCATCGGTTGTGGCCGCTGTTTCAAGGTGTGCGGTCGAGATGTCATGACCTTGAAAGGAATCAACGAGGAAGGCGAACTTGTCGACCTCGACAATGACGAGGACGATGAGGTCGAGAAGAAGATCATGGTCTTGGACGATCAGGGTGCTTGCATCGGATGCGGTGCGTGCGCCAGGGTTTGCCCGGCCGACTGCCAGACCCACGTTTCAGCTGCAGCCGAAGCTGCATGAGCGAAGGCGCTCTCCGGGCCGTTTAAGTGCAGCAGGCCCGGCTCGGATTAAAGGAGACGATTTGCAGGAACAGCTGGGCCGCAACGATATCACGTCCTTGGTAGGTCTTCAGGTTACTCAACCGCGTCGAGAACGCGGGCGAAGTGTGAAGAACGAGAACGACGAGTGGAAGCGGGTCGACGGGCCTACGAAGTCGTCGTCCGTGCTTTAATCGCGGGTACGGTGTCAACCTCGATAGTAAACGTGATCCACTGCCGAGTTCATGGCTTTTTTGGCGGTCGTCTCCACAGGGGGCCGCCGCACGATCGCGTTCAAGAGGTGTGCATCTCGACGTGGAGAGTGCGGCGCGTAAAGCCCGCAGGCACGACTTCAAGATTGCCACGACCTTCGTCCCGGCAGGGACGCTTGTTCCGCCGAAGGCGCATCTGGCGTGGTTTAAGACTGCCTCATCCGGCGCGCACCTGTGGCCGGAACTCAGTGCCATCGGCGGTCAGGAAGAGACGCCAAACAGTTTTCAGCCAGGCGTGCAAGGTGCCCCCCTGCCGCTGAGAGCCGCCTGTGGCTGTGTGGCCGATGCTGGCCGCTCGAAACAAGCTCGTGGAGCTGCGGCGCGACGGCTGTTCTCGCTGTACAGCGGCGGATGTCGATCCAGTCCCAATCGACCTTGGTGGTGAGCTGAACCGCGAGTGCTTCATATTGATGATCTGGTCCAGCCTCGCCCGGAACGGATTGTCTGGACCCGTCGTCCTGTGCTTCGTCGGCCGCATCGCCACCTCTGATGCGACGACGGAATTATGGCTGTCGATTCGACGGAATCCTGAAAATGAAATTCCAAGACTTCCATGCCTGGTGTACCAAACCGTGCATTCGCAGCAGTCCACAACGACGAGATGGGGGTCTAGCTCATTTGCTTAACCGTTCTTCACTCACCAGGAGTTAGCTTCCTCTCACAAAAGCCGGCGACAGATGCTCAACCTCGGCGCGTCAGCTCGTAGTCAGCTAGACATCTTACAATCCTCGGTAGGGCTCGAGCAACGCGAGCTCAGCACGAAACCGTACCGACAGGAGAGCGATCCGATGTATGGCCGAATTGTTGGCTCATCTAGCCAATCCACAAGCGCTGCCCAGGGTGATGAAGCAAAGCATTCAGATGACGAGGGCTTTGCGGAAAGGCTTGCAGGCATGGCCCCCGATGCTGGCCCAAGTTCGTCTCAGGCAGCGACACGGCCGTACTTCGTAAGTTCCCAAGCTCCGATCGAAGAGATCGACATCGATCAGTTCGGGGAAGAAGTGAAGGCCTTCTATGGTGAGGACATCAAGTACATTGCCGAGCGTCCACTGGAGTACTCGGATTTCATATCCACGAAAGCTCAGCGCGCGGCAAACGTTGCTAGAACCTATGGCCACACCGACGAAGATACGGACCAGGCGCGATATTACGCCTATCGCTTGGGTGACAAAACTGTCGGGCTTCTGAGGACAGAAGGCAAACTTCGGGTAGGAGGAAGGCGATTCAGCGCCCAGTTCCCCGGTCGAAACGAGGTCACATCCCAAGTAGATCTTCGGGTTACTCATCCGCTCGTCGAGAACGCTGGCGATATCCTACTCGAACATCAGCTTCGGGAAGACGGCGAACAAGCATTGATTATGTCAAAACCTGCGCTCCCAGGCATCGAGTCCCGCCTGGCTCAGATGGGCTTTGTTCCTGTGAGTGATAAGAATCACTGGGTACTTGATCCTCACCAGCATCCCGACAAGTGGACGCATAACGACGAAGGTAAATGGCAACGTGTAGGCAAACCTGAAGGATATCTTGCCGCCGAGAGTAGTGGTGCTCAGGCAAACATCAAGCGAGCTTCGAGTGAAGCAAGTGATGAGACAGAGTCGTCAGGCGACGACACGTCTTGGTACTTCGAGCGCCTAAATCTAGGTCCGGGGTCGGCTGCAGAATAGTCGCTGTGGACGAGGTCGGGCCTGAAACCGGTGGCTACTTGAGCTCATCGAGGATGTTGCTGCAGAAATGGCTCGCCACTTCAACACGCGCCGGCGTCAGGCGGCGGGATCGCGCCCAGAGTGCTGCACCGACGCAGCGCGGGGCCGCTCGCCGCCAACGCGGCTTAGCCCTCAGCTGCCTGCCCTTGCGCTGCGCAGCCCGGTGCTCCACCACCGCGTTGGCTAGGGGGCGGTCTATCGACCAATCCTGCTTGAGCGGACATCTTGATGCCGATCGACGACATCGGCAATGCACCAAAGCAGAGCCCGTAAGAGGCGGCGGGCGCTCAAAAAGAGCCGGGAAGTGATCATAAAGCCGATCGAGGATAAGGTCTCTCTGCGGGACGGTCAAACCTAGCCGCGAGCCTGGTCAAGGATCGCGAAACCCTGCTGGCCTTCTACGACTTCCCTGCCGAGCATTGGGATCAACTGCGAAGCACGGATGAGATAGACTAGCGATTTCTTCATGGTGAGACGACGATTGCGGCGATCATTCGACTCCCCGTCCGCATCTGGCGCGGTATTGTTCGCAAAGACGTCGATTGCCGCTGCGGGCGGACGTCCGCGTCGGCTCCCAATAGACCTGGCGCGAATCCCTCCTGATGGCGGCTGGCACCGAGAGCGGCACCTTGTCCAAGATATTGGCGGTGTTGTGCAGCACCTAGCATCGCAGGTGTCGGGTCCGGGAAGCCTTCCAAAAGCCGAGCGCGCCGGCGCCGACGGCAATTTCCGGGCCCATCCGGCAACACGCGCTTTGCTTGATGTCGATCAGGAGCTCGCGCCTGATGCAACAGTATTGGTTGTGTCATTCACTGCGTATCGCTTGCTCGAGAGGTTTTGGCAGGCTTAGGGGCCACTTTTGCAGGGTAAAGTGGCTGCAACAGCAGCAGCGGGCCAGAAGACCGACATTTCGCCGTTCCATGCGCGGGCGCAAGGGCTAGCCTAAAGGGGGCGCATGTTCGCGGCGTGCGCCCCCCGTTGCGGGGTGGGAGCGAGCGTTCACCTTGTGGGAAGGCACTTGCGATGCCGCGATGGATACGCGATCGCAGGGCATTGCAACCGGCCTTCCGCAGCGTGGCGATTGGCGAGCAGCAAAGACCAGTTGTCAAGTTTAGCAGTTCTGCAAATGGTCCAGAAAGGTTGGAGCTATGCTGGGCAGCTAGGCATGGAAAGGGCAGCAAGGCTCAATGCTCCTGCGAATTGTTCTGAATTTTGCGCGCAAGCGAAAGAAATTGGTATGCTGCGACGGCGAAGCTTTCGATTGGATTGCCGGAAACACGTTCCGGCACTTGTACACTTCTTGCACGGTGATTGCACAACGACAATGAAAAGCGCCTTGCAACAACCGGGTGATGAATGCAGCCAAATCCCATCTATGCAATTTGCGGCTTTAACGACATTCCGAGCCGCCAAGCCATGGGATTCCATCTTATGGTCGTCGAAGATGACGGCAAGCACCGGCCGTGGTCCATCATCGTGGTGCGCTGGGGCAAAAAGGTGCTTGGCTATGTCAATAAATGCCCGCACAACAGCGTCAAATTGGACTGGGAACAGAACCAATTCCTCGATTCTTGCGGCACCCGATTGATGTGCGGCAAGCACGGTTCGACCTTCGAACTCGGCACCGGGCGGTGCGTCGAAGGTCCATGTGAGGGTAGAGCGCTCACGCCGATCGCGTTGGCAGTTCTGGAAGGCGATATCTGCATCGTTGGTGTGCATCTTGTCGAAGACGATGCATGGGCAAATAACTGAAGACTGCGCTTAGACCGGCCGGTTCTCGTTGCGGTTTTTCACCGCTTCCATCCTCTTTAGCCCGTCGTCATACGAGATCTCCTCACACGACAGATCGAGATCCTTCGTGGCATCGAGGAGGCAATCAAGCTTACCCCGCGGATCGAGCTTCTTGATATCATCCTTGTTCAGCCCGACCAGGTCCATCATCTCCTTCCAAACGGTGGATTCATCGCAGGGTAAGACGTGGAAGTTAATATCGCCGAACTTCACTCTGTACTTCGCCAGCAAATCGATGTTGTTGCAAAACATGAAGTAGCCGCCGGTTGGGCTTAAGGTGCCGTCAAGGACGGTCGCGACGTCAGCAAGATATGCAAAGGAATGTAGGTAGCCGGCCAGCACCGGAATAGTGCGCTCTCCGTCCTGCGCGAACGTCAGAACCTGCTCGATCGAATAGTCTGGCGGTCGCTTCTCGTCCGCGACCTGAGTCTGGAACTTCAGTGCGACGTCGCCACGAAAGCCGAACCGGCCCGGCTTGGTAGTCGCACCTTTGAGTACGGCGTTAAGCAGGCGGCCCTCCTTCTCAAGTCTGCCAAGTGCGGTGTTCTCGATTGCAGTCATAAAATGCGTCCTTGATCTAAGCTCTTCACCGACCTGTTGGTCGGTGCCAGATCCGATGCAAATTGCCTGCCGCCGCAGCGTTGCGGCCCACCCTAAGAAGACAACGCGTCATTGGCTGGCACCGCCTAGAGTAGCCTTGTAGGAAATCCGACGCCTGTTCCAAAGCCAACGTGCGAAGGTGCGCATCATTAAGTGTCTGCGCGCTGGCACGTGGCTTGCTCTTAGCTACGTTCAAGCTGATGAGGGAAAGACGTGATCAACCTGACCGATAGCGCAGTGAATGCGATCAAGAGTGCGATATCATCGTCCACGCGCCCGTCCGGCGGTCTGCGCGTCATGATTGAAGCAGGCGGCTGCAGTGGCTTCAAATACAAGATGGGTCTGGCCGAGGAACCGAAGCCTGACGACACCGTGATCGAATGCGATGGGCTGAAGGTGTTCGTCGATAGCAAGAGCTGCGATCATCTAGTCGGTACGACCATCGATTTCGTCGTGGCGCTGGAGGGCTCTGGATTCACCTTTCACAACCCGAACGCCACCGCAAACTGCTCCTGCGGGAAATCGTTCTGTTGATGAAAAACATTGTTCAGGTGATGAGAAGAAAACATCGAAGCGCGCCGGCCGAGCCAAAACAACTGAGGCAATCGTCGTCCACTACGACAAAGCGGGAGCGTCGCATTCGCGACGCGCTCGAACTTTTCATGCCTCATTCTACAACTCCACGGTGGCGGCTGGCAGCTGATCGGCATCGATGGCAGTCTGTTCATGGCTAGGCTGGCCGGTGCCTGTACGTCGTGTAAGCGTTCGAGGGCGAGCGTGGGACGTACGCACGTGGCTCGTGGGTAAAATCCCCGGATTTGGTCAGCTAATCCTCGTTTCTGGTACTGGTGGGGCAGTGGATTGAGCGAAGATCGAGCGCCGATTTACCTCGATAACAATGCAACGACACGGACTGATCCGTCCGTCGTGCAAGCGATGTTGCCGTTCTTCACTGAGAATTTCGGCAATGCCTCATCCAGGCATACCTTCGGCAACGACGTCGCAGTTGCTGTGAGGCAGGCCCGGCGAAGCCTGAGGGACCTGTTAGGTAACACATACGATCATGAAATCGTCTTCACCTCGGGAGGGACCGAAGCCAATAATGCCGCCATCCTCTCTGCTCTGGCGACGCAGGAAGATCGAGACGAAATTGTCACTACTTCGGTTGAGCACTCCGCTGTACTTGCGCTAACTCAGCAATTGGCGACAAGGGGAGTCAAGACGCACATAGTACCCGTAGACGCTTGCGGCAGGCTCGATATCGAGGCGTTTCGCTGCGCGCTTGGGCCACGCACAGCCGTTGCCTCCGTGATGTGGGCCAATAACGAGACCGGAACGTTGTTTCCTGTGGAGTTTCTGGCAGGATTGACGCGTGAGGCGGGCGCGCTGTTTCACACAGATGCGGTCCAGGCAATTGGGAAGGTGCGTTTGAACCTAAAGGAAAGCGCGATCGACATGCTGTCGCTATCCGCGCACAAACTGCACGGCCCCAAGGGGGTCGGCGCATTATATTTGCGCAAGGGGACTAAATTCCGGCCGCTAATCTGCGGCGGATCACAGGAACGAGGGCGCCGCGGCGGGACCGAGAATGTTCCCGCGATCGTCGGCCTGGGAAAGGCTGCCGGGCTTGCGGCGGAGCGGCTTGAACCCGAGCGCGTTCGCATTGGCGCTTTGCGCGACCGCCTTGAACGTGGAGTTTTGCGCAATGGGGAGTGCGTTGTGCTCGGTGACGTCAGCAATCGGTTGGCGAACACGGCCAATATTGCCTTCGACCACCTCGAAGGCGAAGCCATCGCCCACCATCTCGATCGGGCGGGCATAGCCGTGTCGCTCGGATCAGCCTGCAACTCCGGTTCAATGAAGCCATCGCATGTTCTGTGTGCTATGCAGGTGCCGACGTGGCGGATGCACGGCGCCGTGCGCTTTTCTCTGTCGCGTGAGACCTCGTTGGCGGAGGTCGATGAGGCCGTGTGCGCTGTGTCCGACATTGTGGCTCGCATGCGCGCCATCTCCGGCGCCACTGTTAGGGAGTAGACCTCGTGAAGATCATGATCCGCCGGTCTCCGGAGGGCCTGTCCATCTACGTGCCAAAAAAGGATCTCGAAGAGAAAATCGTGGAATCCGAGTACGAGACTCTATGGGGCGGCTGGATCAAAGTGGCTAATGGCTGGGTGTTCGATTTGCCTGAGATGGCGAGCGACACCCGGTTGCCGATCACAATCAATGTGAAAAAGCGGGACGAGACCGGGCACAATCCGTGAAGACACTCCCGCAGATCGACTTTGTCGTTGCGGCGGGCCGCGTGGGGCGCTCTCGTGGTTTGAGGGCCCCGAGCATCGTTCCATATCGTCCTGGCCACGCTGAATGGCGGAGATCCGTTCTGCCGACCACGCCAGACCGAATGCTCGGCTTCTTGGCCAGCAAGTTTGCGCCGCCGCGGGAAGTTAGGGGCAATACGGTCAGCGGCGACCCAGCATATCGAAATTAGCAAACATAGCGCCGTCGCAACGGAATTGACGACGCAGACAATCGCTCGCTCAGTTGAGCCGAGGCGGTTACACTCCATCCTGCGCCCCGTCGTTGGGCGTCCAGCAGGATCCGTGGTAGCCACTACTGGCCTTGTCGAGCCCGGATCCCCCCGCGTGTAACGGGCTTGCGAGAGCCGCAACGCGGCAAACGCGTTAGATGGAGCGGCGTTCGGGGGAGCTTAGCGCGAGAATGAATGCGCAAGGCATAGAGCTCTGGGTGAGAATAGCGACGTATCTGTCGTTTTGCTAACAAGCTCATCATGGCTGTTGTTGCATGCGCCGGTGCTAACGTAGCACTAACTCGATGGCCTGCTGCTGCGATTGCATCATTCTGGCCATGGCATGCAAGTTGCTACCTAGCTTTATGAGGCTCGCTCACGGATGGTCCTGGGAGAGCGACGATGTCTCCAGGGAAAAGCGAATGAACGCGGTCGTCGGACGCGGAACATATGTCAAAGCTGCAGTAAATCACGGCAAGATTATGCAGCCCACCACCGATCATAAGGGCAGCTGCGCTTCGGCCAAGACCGGGCAGGCGAGCTGCGGCTCGAAGGCCGGCCAAGGCGATCTGCCAACCGAAATCTGGGAAAAGATTAAAGACCATCCCTGCTATAGCGTAGACGCGCACCATCATTACGCTCGCATGCATGTCGCGGTCGCGCCTGCCTGCAACATCCAGTGCAATTACTGCAACCGAAAATACGACTGCGCCAATGAATCGCGTCCGGGCGTGGTGAGCGAGAAGCTCACCCCTGAGCAGGCGGTCAGAAAAGTGCTCGCGGTCGCGACCACCATCCCTCAGATGACAGTGCTTGGCATCGCTGGACCGGGCGATGCTCTGGCCAATCCAGCAAAGACGTTCAAAACGTTCGAGCTGGTCTCCAAGGCGGCTCCCGACATCAAGCTTTGTCTGTCAACCAACGGACTCGCACTGCCGGACTATGTTGATACCATCGTCAGGTCCAAGGTCGACCACGTCACCATCACCATAAACATGGTTGATCCCGAAATCGGAGCCAAGATTTACCCGTGGATCTTCTTCAACCACAAGCGATACACGGGCATTGAGGCGGCAAAGATACTCACTGATCGCCAGCTGCAAGGCCTCGAGATGCTTAGCGAACGGGGTATTTTGTGCAAGATAAACTCGGTGATGATTCCCAACATCAATGATGACCACTTGGTCGAGGTCAACAAGGCGGTCACGTCGCGCGGTGCCTTCCTTCACAATATCATGCCGCTGATCTCCGCACCCGAGCATGGCACAGCATTTGGCCTCAGCGGTCAGCGCGGCCCGACCGCGCAAGAACTGAAAGCGCTGCAAGATGCTTGTGAAGGGCGGATAAACATGATGCGGCATTGTCGCCAGTGCCGCGCCGACGCGGTTGGTCTACTCGGGGACGATCGAGGCCCAGAGTTCACCACTGATCAGGTGATGAAAATGGACGTCCAGTATGACTTAGAGATGCGCAAGGCTTATCAGCAAAGAGTAGAGAATGAGCGCGTCGCCAAAGCCGAGGCGTGCCAAAAGGAGCTTGAGAAGCTTTCCGGAGAGATCAGCGCGATCACTCTTCTGGTGGCGGTTGCAACCAAGGGCTCTGGGTTGATCAACGAGCACTTTGGGCACGCAAAAGAATTTCAAATGTACGAGCTCTCTACATCAGGCGCCAAATTCGTTGGCCGACGCCGTGTGGAGGTTTACTGCCAGGGCGGTTATGGCGAGGAAGATAGACTTTCCACCATCGTGCGCGGCATCCGTGACTGCCATGCGGTCTTCGTGGCCAAGATCGGCGGCGGCCCGAAAAGCAATTTGATCAAGGCGGGCATCGAGCCGGTCGATCAATTCGCCTATGAGTTCATTGAGAAGTCGGCGATCACTTGGTTTAGGTCATATCTCGACAAGGTGAGGCGTGGGGAAGTCCAGCATGTAGAGCGCGGCGACGCCGCGATTCCGCTAGGAGCTCGGATCTCTGCGGCGTAAGGGGGAATATGTGCCGTTCAAAATCATCGCCTCGCAGTGCACGGGCTGCTCAGCCTGCGAACCCTTATGCCCGAACGTTGCTATATCGGAGAAGGAGGGGAACTTTGTCATTGAAGCGGCGAAATGCACCGAATGCGTTGGCCATTTTGACGAGCCGCAATGTGCAGCCGCCTGTCCGGTCGACAATACCTGCGTGGTTGACAGGTCCTCGCCTCGGTATCAAGCGCCAGAGTAAAGCGTGAGGTCTCATGAGCGGCAAGGTAAGACCTGGTGCTGAATCCGTCGCCCTCGTCGCAGGCGCCGGGTTCGCGCCCTTCGGGACGGCAACCGCTCTGCATTGTCCTGCGGTGGTGCTACTGGGTCGGCAGCACGGCCTGGCGGCATCTCAGCGGTGCGAGGGCGCTTCGTGGTACGAGAGCGCCCTCCGAGGCAGCCCTCCCATCGTCGATGCGATTGACGATCCGGCGGGTGGGCACGAAATGATGCAGAGTGTTGCCCGCGTAGGCTAGGCGGCTTCTCTGCATCTGAAGAGGGAGCGGCGCATGAGGAGGGGTATATGAGCAGCATTGTTCGTGACAGCGACATCGTCGAGCTCAGCGACCCACCCGCCTTCAGCTTTGGCCAAAAGCTCCGAGCCAATCGCGCCATCCGAAACGATGGCACCTATCCCGGCAAGGAGATTGGTGACGTCTTAGTCAAGAAGGGGGAGGTGGGTTACGTCGTCTCGATCGGCACTTTCTTGCAGCAATTCTACATCTACGGTGTGGCATTTCTGGACAGCGGCCACCGGGTTGGCATGAAACGCAAGGAACTAGAGCCGGTGGAAACCTGCGAGGAGATCGATGATCTGCCGTTGCCGGAGGAGTCATGACTCAGCAAGCCGTTCCGAAATATCGACGGGGCCAGCGAGTCAAAGCCGCAGTCGACCTCACCAACGATAGCTCATTTCCGAACGCGGAGCCCGAGGGAGTGTTGCTCACTGCCGGAGCGACCGGCGAAATCATCAAGGTCGCTATCCACACCGAAGCGAACGTGCCGGTCTATATTGTCGATTTTGGTGAGGCGCTGCTGATCGGCTGTCTTGAAGAAGAAATAGCAGTGCTTTGAAGGAGGCTTTCGCCATGAATGCCGCGCTGATGAGGAAAGCAAAAACGGGGTTGCTGCCTCACCCAAACGAGCTCGATCGCAAACGAATTGAGCGCGGCTTGAGCGCGCGCAAGCGCTATCTTTACGTCTCGCCGAAAGTTGGGCCGGTGAGAGGGGGCTACCTCGTCGAGAGCCCTTGTTGCTCGCGCAACATCGACACGGATGGCGCTCTCATCGATGTCGCCCTAATTCTTTATGATACCGTGAGCGGGATCTGGAAGCTTTTTCGCAAGAATCATGCCCAGGGAGTCTGGGAATGTTACAGCCTTTACCTCCGTTTGCCTTCTGCAATCGACGAATTGAACGCGGATCCTGAGCGCCTGTTCTGGCAATAAGGGGCCAGCCTTTTAGTTGAAAAGAAGCCACGATGGCGCTCACTGCGAAAGAATTGATCGAAATCGAACGACCAGCTTGCTGCGGATGGCGCTGGCTTGAGCCCGGTGCCAGTTGCAGATTTATTGGGCCGCTGCGATGCGTCAGGGGATCAAATCAGCCGTTCCGACAATTTCATTGTCTCGATCTTCATATGCTCGATCGATCGGATCGCAGATTACGGCCGACCCAAAGCGACCGACTAGCGTACAGTTGGCGCGAAAGGAACGTTGTGCGGTGAGCACTGAATTTGCGAAGTGTCAGCTGGATGAGCGCACACCTGTTATCGCAAGAGATGAGCAGGCGGGGATACGTGCTTTATACATCGTGACCCGCGCTGGAATGCCACCGGCGGCATGTACTCGTTCAGGAAAGGGGGAAGAAAAATGTTCCAGGCGAGGGCGGAGAAGGCCTGCTCAATCATAACCAGTATCGGCGTCAAAGGCTCGCCTTGAGGCCTGCGCCGAGTGCCCCAGGGCAAGCACGCTATCATCGAGATCGTTGGTCTCTTCGGCCCGTGATCGTGAGTGTTACCAAATAGGGATCGTATGAACTCGCAAGAAATCGTCATCCACGTCCGCTTCGCCCCGAACGGGAGGGTGATACAAATCAGCGAGCGTCCGGCCAGGCTTACGCCCGACCAATGGTTTGATGTCCTCAACACCCGGGCCAGCTCGGCTTATCGGCCGCTCACTCGTGGCCGCGGGGTTTTTCGGCTGAGTCGGACTGCGGTCGATGTCTTCAGGCAGGAAACTGCGAGGCCGAGATGAGCGAACAGCAAACCGGCGGGACCTGATGAGCGAATAGGTCAGAGGGTTTGGGGGTCTTTCCGGCCGATGCCATTGACCTGAAAGAAGCCGTGGGGCTGTTAGCCGGTTGGGGACCGCTGATAGAAGCGAGAAGACGACGACAGATCGCTTACTTCGGCAATACTTGCGAGGCGCGCTGCCCTAAGCAAAGGATCGTTGCAGAAGTGAACGTTGCACACTGATGTGATACTTAGTTGACTTGGATCGAGAATAAGCGACGGGTGGATAAACAGATCGACATGACAGGAGCGAGCTTGAAATTGATCAATAGGCGGCGCCGGTACGCGCAGGTCCTATCGCGCTTCTTTGGCGACGACAACCACTATGGCGCTGGCTCATCGCGCCTGTTCCGCAAGCGCGACTGGGAATTATGGTACGTTCAATCGCAAGAGACTACTGGGCATTACGTGCTCGCACCCCGTTTCTTCAGCATCAACAGAGGATAGGCGCATGAACTCAGAAGAAGAAATGGAGCTTCCGCAGCTGTATCGGCATCATGTCTTTGCCTGCAACACGCAGCGTCCATCAGGACATCCGCATGGCAGTTGCGGCGCCTCAGGCGCGCAAACCCTGTGGGATCGAATGGGCAAGGCGATCGAAGCGCAAGGCCTCAACGATATCGGTTTCACGATGGCGGGCTGCCTTGGGTTTTGTAGCTCTGGTCCCTTGCTGGTAGTCTATCCCGGCGGAATCTGGTACCGCGTGACCACGCCTGAGGACGTTGACGAGATCGTCAAATCCCATCTCAAGCAGGGCAAACGGGTCGACCGCCTTGTGATGGTGCTCAAGCGAAGTTAGAGGCGTCCTGGCGACCACTTGACCGGACCCGCAAGCATGGACGGCGTGCTCGTCCAGGAGCTGCTCGGCCGCTCGGAGCTCGGATCGTCTGAGGTTGACCATCCAACCCGAGGTCATTGACATGTGCGCGGCGCATCCCCTCTTCTGAGGCCAAATAGGCAAAGTTTGTCCTTTGCAACGCGCGCCCACGCAGTAATGGAATTATAACGCGCCCATCTGTTCGTATCGTCACTTACGTGCCGCCCGATTCGTAGCTCACAGCGAGAGCAATGCTGGTAATGATTGTCTACCTCTGGCCAGCTGACGCGGCGATGACGTGTCAGCTAGCTTCCCACTGCACACGGTGAGGGTAGGAGACGCGCTTGACGCGCTCGTAGCGTCCGAGTCGATAACGGAGTCTCCTTGACGCTGTTCTCGCCCTCAGAACCTGTAAGCGACGCCGCCGCTGACGAGCCATGGGTCGATATTGGCGCGCCCGGTGACGGCAACCGCATCGTTTACGGTCGCGGAGTACTCCGGCCGCAGCAACAGCTTCTTCACGTCAAGGTTGAGGCCCCAGTGACGGTCAAGCATATAATCGAAGCCGAATTGGACCGCCGCGCCGAATTGGTTTCTGATGTGTAGATCCGTGACGTAAGACCGCCGAACGACAAATTGGCTGCCGATTGGTTGAAGAATGCAGTGTAGTTGATGCCCGCGCCGATATACGGCTTTATCGGGCCGAAATCGGTGAAGTGATACTGAAGGGTTAGTGTTGGCGGCAATAGCCAGGCGGTGCCGATATCGAGCCCCGTGAGTGCGCCATTGCCGCTGATGTGATGGCGAGTCGCGCCGAGAATAAGTTCAGCGGCTACGTTTTCTGTGAAGAAGTAGGTGATATCGAGCTCTGGTATGGCTCGCTCGCTGAGCGAAAGCCCTGAACTCGGTGACGACAGCGATGGCGTTCCAGC
Source organism: Bradyrhizobium sp. WBAH42 (assembly GCF_024585265.1). Taxonomy (NCBI): domain Bacteria; kingdom Pseudomonadati; phylum Pseudomonadota; class Alphaproteobacteria; order Hyphomicrobiales; family Nitrobacteraceae; genus Bradyrhizobium; species Bradyrhizobium sp. WBAH42. Next base: position 6,939,240 of record NZ_CP036533.1, on the reverse strand, counting down.
AACGTTGACTGAGCTACCTGCGGTATCCGGAAGAACGCCGAGCACGCGCAGGCGGATCATCCAGGGACTGGAGGCCACAGTTGGAGGCGCTTTATAGTAGACCGGTGCCGGGCCCAGATCCGCACCTTGGACCGAATTGCTAGCCAACGAGCTCGCAAGCGCGAGGACCGATGCCCTCGTCAGAACTGCTAGTACTCTCATCTAAGTCTCCATTCCAAAACTCGCGCGAGCAGCCGCGCGAGATCTCTGTCACACATGATGAACGTAGTAGTATTTGATACCGATCAAAAACAAAGCGACCGTTAGCACAATTGTCCCGCTAAGTTGCTAGGATCACGGCCACGAAACATGTTCTGTTTTGATCGTAATAATCCAGTAGTCAGTTTGAACGGATCCTTTGACGAATCTGCTTCGCGGCGTTAGGCCGCGGAGGTCGCGCGTGATAAAGGTTACAGAATGCGGCTACGTCTCTCACACGTTACAAAGCGGCGAGCGCGGCACTCAGTGCAATACCGGCGATGCCGCGCTACGAGCAATCACTCGCGCGCCGTCTTGGCGGAGGTTCCCGCGGTTACTTCGCGTGAAGCAAGCCCGAAGTGAAAAACCACTTGTTGCCTTTCTTGTTCGCTGGCAGGGACGCTCAGCGCCTTCACGCCTGCCGGCAGGGCGTGCAGTGTCCTTCGTGCAAGCATACCTCGAGATCATCTTGCGTCTTGCCGCCAATCAGCGACAGCGCTGGCTCACGATCGCGTCCGGCACTTCGTGCCCCGTCTATGTCGATCAGCGGTCGTCGTATCAGGAGCGGATCCCCTACCATCAATGCGAGTGCGCTTGCCGCGTCGAGAGCATCGGGATTGACTTCGCCTGACTTGATACGGGGCGCGGCTCGGTTGAACCAGGAGTTAACGGGCATATTGCGAAAGAAGCCGCGCAGTTCGTCCGCATGCCATGGCTGCTTCAAGATGTCTTTCACGACCACGTCATGGCCGGCGGTCTTGAGCGCTTGAATCTGGCGCGCGCTATTTGCGCAGCCGGGTTTCTGATAGACGATGATTGTCGCCATGGCCGACCTATGTAGGGGTGCTGAGCTGACCAAGTGGCAGGCCGCTGCGGCTACCCGCGAGCCCATTTGAAGTTCTTCGGTCAACCCCGCTATCTGCGCACCAAGCGCCATTCCGCATTTGCAACACTCGCCGCTGGTTCGCCAGGTTTCGAGCCATCCGGCATATTCATTCTCCCGAAATCGCTCGGGTTGCGAGAGGAACAGCAAGCTCCGTTCCACAATTGGAGAGATCGGAATAGATCCCGTGATGCCGGCTTTTGTCGTTGATGTTTGTGGTTGTTTGTTTGTTTTCCGACAGGCCGCGCAGAACCCGTCACATCCGCAACAGCCAACGATCACGCGCCGGCTGGTTGGATTGTTTCTGTGTAATCAGAAGTTTAATGTGAGTTCAGGCGCTGGCACGGCTGTTGCTAATGAGCTGCAGCAACACTGAGTGAGGGCTGAGTGCACGCCGACGCCCAAGGCGAGCGATGCGCTCCTTCCCTTGAACCCGTGTGCCCCCGCTTCTGTGAGAGAACCAAGCTCGCACAAGAAGCGCGCAACGTTTGGCAAATCGGTTGATGGAGAGCAACATGTCTTCACTGAGACAAATCGCGTTCTACGGCAAAGGCGGAATCGGCAAGTCCACCACTTCGCAGAACACGCTGGCGGCGTTAGCCGAGATGGGTCAGAAAATCCTGATTGTAGGATGCGATCCGAAGGCGGACTCGACCCGCCTGATTCTGCACGCCAAGGCGCAGGACACGATTTTGAGCCTTGCCGCGAGCGCCGGCAGCGTGGAGGACCTAGAACTGGAAGACGTCATGAAGGTCGGCTACAAGGACATTCGTTGCGTGGAGTCCGGTGGTCCTGAGCCAGGTGTCGGCTGTGCCGGCCGCGGTGTCATCACCTCGATCAATTTTCTGGAAGAGAACGGCGCTTACGAGAACATCGACTATGTCTCGTACGACGTGCTTGGCGACGTTGTTTGCGGCGGCTTTGCGATGCCAATCCGCGAGAATAAGGCGCAGGAAATCTACATCGTGATGTCCGGTGAAATGATGGCGATGTATGCCGCGAACAACATCTCCAAGGGCATCCTAAAATACGCGAACTCTGGCGGCGTGCGGCTGGGCGGTCTGATCTGCAACGAGCGGCAGACTGACAAGGAGCTGGAGCTAGCGGAAGCGTTAGCCAAGAAGCTAGGCACTCAGCTGATCTACTTCGTGCCGCGCGACAACGTGGTGCAGCATGCAGAATTGCGCAGGATGACGGTTCTCGAATATGCACCCGATTCCAAGCAGGCTGATCACTATCGCAATCTTGCAACCAAGGTTCACAATAATGGCGGCAAGGGCATCATCCCCACCCCGATCTCCATGGACGAGCTCGAGGACATGCTGATGGAGCACGGCATTATGAAGCCGGTGGACGAATCCATCATCGGCAAGACCGCCGCCGAACTCGCGGCCTCGTAAAGGCGCGCGACGGATGCCGGTCTCCTCGACGCCCATCCCGGGAGGCCGGCATTCTGACGAGCGAACCCTGATCAAAACCAGGTTGCGGCGCGCAAACCTGACCATTTTGGAGACCCGCAAAATTATGTCTGACGCGCACTTGCTTCCGTCGCTGGCTGCTTGTGCCGTTGATATCAACAGCCAGATGCATAGGGGAATTGCAACCTACCGCATGCTCACCGGTGTGCATCCTGCAGATGCCGATATTACCATTGACAGCAAATTCGATCGCCATGTCGTGGCGTCTATCCTGGCGGCTGCCACAATGGATGATGGCTCCCTTCCCGAGAAGGCTGGCCTGTCCGGCCTTGAACTGGTGGCCTTGCTGGAGCAGTACTTTCCCACGCTTGAGATCAAGCTCGCGAAGCAGCTTTCGGCTTTCAACTGCGAAGAGGACGACGAGATCGCAATGCTGCGCGATCTCTTGCTCAAGCAACGATCGACGGAAGGGGATATCGGCCGCTGGCTGGCTTCGATGATCGCGCGCCGCGCGATAGAGCCGGACCATCTGTGGGAAGCTCTCGGCTTGCGCGATCGTGGCGAACTCTCTCGGCTGCTGAGCCGTCATTTCGCGCCGCTCGCCGCGCGCAATTTCAACAATATGCGCTGGAAGCGCTTCTTCTACCGCATGATTTGTGAGAATGAAGGTCTCGTGATGTGCACAACACCCGTGTGCAATCAATGTAACGACTTCAACATCTGCTTCGGTGAAGAAAGCGGTGAGAGCCGGATGGCCGTGCGCCGGCGCGATTTTCTGTTGTAGGCGGCTCGGCCGGTGGTTGCCGGCGACTGGCCATCTGAACTGCCGCAAAGGTCCGCTATCGCCCAGTCATCCGAGAAAGCCTCGCCGGATTTGGTAAGCCGCGCGGGACGTTGAGCGCGCGGCTGGCGCCGGTTCCATGTGAGCGAGTGAACATGTGTTCAAGGCCGCGGCGGCCCCCAAGTCTCGGCGACAATTCTCACATCCTGGCGAGCCGCAATTGCTAACGTTCGAACTCGAAGTAACAACAGGCAAGGCGTCCGCTTCATGACCTGTCGCATTTGCGACAATTCATTTGCTCAAGAAGGTCGAGGGCGGAAGCGGTAGGGTCATCAATGGGTTGGCCGGTACGGCAGGCCGGCATGCTGTTTGCTGAATCGTAGGTAGGTCAAATAATAAGGAGCTCTCGCGTGAGCGCCGCCAGCACCGCCGCCAAATCGTTTCGGCCCGACCAGGTGCGCGCCAAGCCGACCGTGCTCAACGACACGACATTGCGCGACGGCGAGCAGGCACCTGGCGTTGCGTTCACCACAGAGGAAAAGCTGGCTATCGCGCAGGCGCTGACGCGGGCCGGAATCACGGAGATCGAGGCGGGAACCCCGGCTATGGGCAACGAGGAGATCGCCGCCATCCGCGCCACTGTCGAAGCAGATCTTCCGGTGACCACCATAGGCTGGTGCCGGATGCGGGAATCTGATGTCGACGCGGCGATCGAAGCAAAGGTGTCCATGATCAATATGTCGATCCCGACCTCCGATGTCCAGATTGCGGCCAAGCTAGGTGGTCATCGCGACCTGGCGCTAGAACGGGTGAAGCGATTGGTAGGCTATGCCCGTGAGCGCGGACTTGAGGTCGCCGTCGGTGGTGAGGACTCCTCCCGCGCCGAGATCGATTTTCTCATCAGACTGATGGCGACTGCAAAAGCCGCGGGCGCGCACCGCTTTCGTATTGCAGATACGCTCAGTGTGCTCGATCCCGACGCAACCTACGCGCTGGTCGGAAATTTGCGTGCGACTACCGATCTCGAACTTGAATTTCACGATCACGATGATCTAGGACTCGCAACCGCGAACACGCTCTCCGCTATCAGGGCTGGCGCGAGCCACGCCTCAGTGACCGTCATCGGGCTGGGCGAGCGGGCCGGAAATGCACCGCTCGAGGAAATTGCGGTCGCACTCAAGCAGCTCTACGGGCGCGAGACCGGCATCATTCTCCCGGAGCTCGAGAACGTCGCCACGGTGGTAGCATCCGCGGCCGCACGTGCGATTCCTATGAACAAGGCGACCGTCGGACAACATGTATTTACGCACGAATCCGGCATTCATGTCGCTGGCCGTTTGAAGGATCAACGCACTTATCAATCGCTTGATCCCGTTTTGCTTGGCAGGTGCAACCGCTTTGTGTTCGGCAAGCATTCCGGACTTGCGGCGATCACCGCGTTACTCAATGAATTGCAGCTCGTCGCCAGCGACGATCAAGCCAGGCAGATCCTGTCGCAAGTCCGCAAATATGCCATCGAGCACAAGCTGCCGGTCGAGCGCGAAACCGTGGCGGCGATCTGGCGCGACGTGTGCGGGTGCTGGCAACCCACCCCGCGTGAAGAGCCGTGTCCAGCAACGTTTGCGTCGACCCTTCAAACCGACGCGCCGCAAGGACAGTGTCCGATGTCGCTGATGACGCGATCGGAGGCCAGCTTTGGCACGTCAGATCCCCTGGCACGATCTCACCTCCAGATCTTACTTCCCGTTCCGCCATGCATGCCGTGATCTCCTACGCAATGACCAGACACCCCCGGTCTGCCAATCGGCATCTTTTCGCGCGGCTAATTTCTGGTCCGACGACCGTCCGGACGAGCGTCAACCTAGATCGTGGTTTGGTCATTGATTCCGGATGTTCATCGCGACTGGCTTCGTCACCGGCGGACCTGCCGATCTGGGCAGCGAAGTTGAGAGCACCCGCTTTCCGGAGTCAGGCCGTGGCGATGCGCACCAGCTGTGCGAGGCAGGACGGCAGCAGTCAAGAGGCGCCACCCCATCTCATTGACTGTCCAGAGCAAATCCGAAGGAGAAAGTTTCGATGATCAGCTCATCCATGCCAGCCGGTATCCTGGATCGGCTCAGCAAGGCCTCGTCGGCAGAGGAGATTTTCTCGCTGCTCGGCGTCGATTACGACCCCAAAATCGTGAATGTCGCCCGCCTTCACATCTTAAAACGCATGGGACAATATTTTGCTGAAGAGCAATTTACTGGCGCCGAAGAGCCGGAAATCAGAGCTAGGTGCAAGGCGATACTGGAGCAAGCCTATGCAGATTTCGTGACATCGTCACCGATCGATCAGCGAGTGTTCAAGGTTTTGAAGGATGCCGTCGCAGACCCTAAGAAGGCCGCGGCCTTTGTCCCGTTGAGCGAGTTGGAGTGACGCTGTAAGCGAATTGCGACCGACCGGCGCCGAGGCGATCCGATATGGGGCCTTCTCTTTCGTGCTCAACTATCTGAAGCAATGACCGGAGCGGCGGTTGTCGTATTCCCGACCCATATCTGGACTGCTCGCGTCAAGGGCATCAGCCGTTCGTTTGAATTGTGTCGCAGGGCATTACTTTCGACTGGCTTTCAATGGTCTTTGCAACTGGTACGACACTTGCTGTTGTCCTGCCATCGGTGCCGACAGATGGCAGTCGACCGCATGAGTTTGAAGGAGGACCTATGATGCTGCTTTTACGACATGCTGAGATCTGCGCTACCATTCCGAGGCCCATAATCGCGTTAGCTTCCTTGGATACGGGTTTTGACGCGATCAGAGCTCTGCAGCGTAGGTCAGATGCTGGTCAATGGTAAGTCGTCGCTTTGCGTTACTCCTGCAGTCGGTATGCATAACAACATCTGCATCAAAGCGGTCCCCGATCCCGCTCAGATCGGTGCCCATCTCTTGGCGGATGGGAACTGTGCCACGAACAGCGCCAGCTTCGGCCCATACGGAATGCTTTCGTTTGAGGGGCGGGATGGATTGCGTGACAGAAGTGTTGCCAGGATCGCCCTCGTTTTCGCCGCCAATCTGGAGTCGTTGGGCCGAACTGGGTCGCAGGTACTGCGCAGCGTACGAACTCGCCCACTCAGGTATCGAAGCTATCGGTTAGAATCACCATGGCGCCTTGCCGAGCCGCGGTGGCGCTCGTCGAACCCGGCGAGTAACGGTTCGGTTTGGCAGAGCCCTCCAAAATCAGTCGGACGGGTGCTTCTTTTGCGACGACGTGTATTGTTGTCCGGCCGGTCCAAGCGCGCAGGCGGGGCAGAGCAGCCAGCCACTTGCTAACCGAAAGTGATCTTCAGTTGACGAAGCGAACAAGCAACCCGTGGCGCCGGCGCCCCTATCGTTGAGGAGGAATTTGAAAGTATGAGCAACGTCAGCAGAACGGCCATGCCAGCGGCCGCCGGCCGCGCAGCAGCCAAAAAAGAGCTGCCGGAGCGCTTTAAGTCGTACAAGCACGTCTGGGTCTTCGTCGAGCTTGAGCGTGGTCAAGTGCATCCCGTTTCCTGGGAGCTTATGGGTGCAGGGCGCGGCCTTGCCGACAGGCTAAAAGTGAATCTTGCCGCTGTGGTTATCGGTCCGGAAGGGCAGCACACACGTAACGCCGCGCTTGAAGCCTTTTGCTATGGCGCCGATCTGGCCTATCTCGTGAGCGACAATGTTTTATCGGATTACCGTAACGAATCCTACACCAAGGCGCTAACCGAACTCGTCAACACCTACAAGCCCGAGATCCTGCTGTTGGGTGCGACGACGCTCGGTCGCGATCTGGCAGGTTCCGTGGCGACGACCTTGTCGACGGGGCTCACTGCCGACTGCACCGCGCTGCACGTGGACGCCGATGGGTCGCTTGCGGCGACGCGTCCGACCTTTGGTGGCTCACTGCTCTGCACGATCTACACCCTGAATTATCGTCCGCAGATGGCCACCGTCCGCCCGCGGGTCATGCCGATGCCTGAGCGTGTCGACCGCGATGCCGCTCGTATCGTTGTTCATCCGCTCGGCCTTTTCGAAGAGGATATTGTCACAAAAGTATTGTCATTCCTGCCCGACCGCGATGCACAAACGTCCAATCTGGCCTATGCCGATGTCGTGGTTGCGGGCGGCCTAGGACTAGGATCGCCTGAGAACTTCCGGTTGGTGCGCGAGCTCGCAACCCTGCTTGGGGCTGAATATGGCTGCTCGCGTCCTCTCGTGCAAAAAGGGTGGGTTACGTCTGACCGGCAAATCGGCCAGACAGGCAAAACCATCCGGCCGAAGCTCTATATTGCCGCCGGCATTTCCGGTGCGATCCAGCACCGGGTTGGTGTCGAGGGCGCGGATCTGATCGTCGCCGTCAATACTGACAAGAACGCTCCGATCTTCGACTTCGCCCATCTCGCGATCGTCAGTGATGCCATTCAATTGCTACCGACGCTGACGGCTGCATTCCGCGCGCGGCTTTTGCCAGAAGCGCGCGCCCGGATCGCGGTCTAGAGGAGATGAGCATGATTGAAGAGAAATTCGATGCGATCGTAGTCGGAGCCGGTATGGCCGGGAACGCGGCGGCATTGACGATGGCCAAGCAGGGCATGAAGGTGCTGCAGCTCGAGCGGGGCGAATATCCCGGATCGAAGAATGTGCAGGGCGCCATCCTATATGCCGACATGATGGAAAAGCTGATCCCCGAGTTTCGAGAGGAGGCGCCGCTCGAACGCCACCTGATCGAACAGCGGTTCTGGATGATGGACGACCGCTCCCATGTCGGCATGCACTACCGTTCGGAGGACTTCAACGAGGAGCGGCCGAACCGCTATACGATCATACGCGCTCAGTTTGACAAATGGTTTTCTTCCAAGGTGCGTGAAGCTGGTGCGATCGTGCTGTGCGAGACCACCGTCACCGAGCTCGTACGGGACGATCGTGAAAGGATCGTCGGTGTTCGTACAGATCGCAGAGACGGGGAAATACATGCCGACGTCGTCGTCCTGGCCGAAGGGGTCAATGGCCTGCTCGGCACGCGTGCAGGCCTACGCGCGCGCCCGACAGCCGAGAACGTTGCGCTCGCGGTTAAGGAAATGCATTTCCTGCCTCGCGAGACTATCGAGGCGCGATTCAATCTCAGGGGCGATGAAGGTGTTGTGATCGAGGCGGCCGGCACCATTTCTCGTGGCATGACCGGGATGGGTTTCATCTACGCCAATAAAGAGTGTATTTCGCTCGGCATCGGTTGTCTCGTCGGCGACTTCCAGCACACCGGCCAAACGCCGTACGGACTGCTCGATCAATTCAAGAGGCATCCCTCTGTGGCGCCCCTGATAGCAGGGTCCGAAGTCAAGGAATATTCGGCGCATCTCATTCCCGAAGGCGGTTACAAGTCAATCCCGCAGCTTTTTGGGGAAGGATGGGTCGTAGTGGGCGATGCGGCCCAGCTCAACAATGCCATTCATCGTGAGGGATCCAATCTCGCGATGACCTCCGGCCGTATCGCCGCGGAAGCGATAGGTCTGGTCAAATCACGCGGCGAACCGATGAGTGCAACAAATCTGTCAATTTACAAGAAGATGCTGGACGATTCGTTCGTCATCAAAGATCTGAGGAAGTACAAGGATTTGCCGCCCCTAATGCATACTCACTCCCAGAACTTCTTTCTCACCTATCCGCAGCTCATCTCCAAGGCGATGCAGAACTTTGTGCGCGTCGATGGTACGCCCAAGGCTGAAAAGGAGAAAGCGAGCCTGAAATCCTTTGTCAAGGCGCGGTCATGGTCAGGTCTGTTCGGCGATGCTTGTCGTCTTGCGCGGGCCTGGCGCTGACCGCAACAGTGTGAAGTCCAACAATGGAAGGCCAAAGCATGAGTTCCGAACCCGCGGTGCGCGTCGAAGACAAGCTGTATTACAACCGCTATCTTGTCGACGTCGGAAACCCTCACGTCAAGGTCCGTGCGCACACAACGCCATCGCCGCAGCTACTTGCACTTTTGAAAGTCTGCCCCGCGCGGTGCTACGAACTCACCGACAGCGGCCAAGTCGAGGTAGCGGTTGACGGCTGCATCGAGTGCGGTACCTGTCGGGTTATCGCTGAGCCGACCGGCGACATCCAATGGAGCCATCCGCGCGGCGGGTATGGTGTGCTGTTCAAGTTTGGGTGATTGTGAACGAACGGCCATCGGCGACCGAGGCTAGGCGATGGGAAGTCGTCCTATCCGTGGCGCATCGCGTGTCATTTGCGGGACGGCGGGAATTCGACCACGACGCTCTTCATAAGGACGCTGCGCAACATGACTTGCCGACGTGCCCCGCCGTGACGCTCGTTCGGGAGCCGCAAAGGCCTTGTTGTGGCGCCACTGCGTGGCGCCCCAACTGCGTTGATCGAATGGCAGAGTAGAGATCAGCCTCTCGCCTGAGCGGGGACGGGCCCAGCGGCCTCGATATCGATCGCCACTGACTGCGTGATCGCAGCAAAGCGCACGGCGGTGTGTATCGCTTTGGAAGAGACGCCCGCGGCCCTCAGTGTCTTCTCATGGGAATCAATGCAGACGCCGCAACCATTTATGACGGAGACAGCAAGCGACCACAGCTCGAAATCTGTCTTGTCCACCCCGTGATTGCCGATCACGTCCATACGTAGCCGTGGCGGCATCGTCTTGTATTCCGGGTCGGAAACGAGGTGAGCGAAGCGGTAGTAGACGTTGTTCATTGCCTCCACAGTGGCGGCTGCCTTCGCTGCGGCGATCTCTACAGAGGTCATCACGGCGGACGCCGCGGATTCCAGCGCGGCCACCAGCGCTGCATTGCGGGTGGCAGCCGCACTCGCCAGCAGCAGCCCGTATTTTCGTTGCAGCGAAAACGCCTCATCGGACACCACTGAGATCAAGTTAAGCCGGACATCCTTCGCGAAATCGGGAATCCTTATTTGTTCGATCCACGGCATGCTGCCTCAAGCAACTTTCAAGGTTTCGCCGCCGATTTCGCGGTTGCAGGGACAGAGCTCGCCGGTTTGCAGCGCGTCCAGAACGCGGAGCGTGTCCTTAGGACTGCGCCCCACACTGAGATTGGTCGCATAAACGTGCTGGATCGTGTTTTGGGGGTCAACAATGAAGGTGCAACGATAGGCGACCCCTTCGGGTGAACGCACCCCAAGACCATCGACGAGCGTTCCCTTTGTATCGGCAAACTGCCAGATTGGTAGATTGTGCAGGTCGACATGCGAACGCCGCCAAGCAAGCTTGCAGAACTCGTTGTCGGTCGAACCACCCAGTACAACCGCATCCCGGTCAGCGAATTCCTTGGAAAGGCTGGCAAATTCGGCGATCTCTGTCGGGCAGACGAATGTAAAGTCCTTGGGGTAAAAGAAGATAATCTTCCATTTTTCCGGAAAGCTCATTTCGGTCAGCGTCTGAAATGCACTCTGCCCTTCTTCTTCCTGCGCATGAAAACCGGGCTTCACGCCTGTGATGTCGAATGACGGCAACTGACTTCCAATTCCGAGCATGCTGTCCTCACAAACTTGCTTTTTGTAGATCGTGACCTCACTGATGGAGCAAACTATATGCCACCCGTTCTTAGGTCCGGAATGGGTGCAACAAGGCCAGCCCAGCGGCTTGGATCCGGGCATGCTCGCGCGCTTGGTGGCTCGATCAGCACTAAGCTGATGGTCATCTAACGCACCAAAGATCGCACAAGGCGTTGGCGCCAATCTGCAAAACACCGCTATACGTCAGCAGAGCAATAGCGACGGTCGCGCTGCCTTTGAGCTCGACGGCACGCGGGCGCTGGTCAGGCGCTTGGCGGGAAGATGGCAGACCTGAACCGTAGCGGTCTCGTCATTTGACCAGCAGGCACTGCAAAGCCGACTATGGACTTAATGTCGGCTTGCGTTATTTAGCGCGCGCGACGTCTCGCCATTGAAGGTCCACAATCGGTACATTTGCAAGACATCAAGGTGGCCAGCAGCGGACGCCGTAGCTAAGGTGGCTTCCGAAATGGCGAAGAGTTCGATGGACGATCGCGGAGCCGACCTGCTCGGCGGCCCCACTGTCACGTTAAGGTCGGCCGGTATCGTTGTAACCAAAAAACCGCAGCTCGGGTTGAAGGCCCGGCCGCGTGGCACGATCAAGGCAGCAGCGTGCCAAGTCCGCGGTGAGGCTCCCAGTCGGCAGTTCACGAGCGCTTCGCAATAGGACCGATCGCCTCCCCATCAGCAAATTCGCCAAAAGAACGAGAAGCAGCTGGTCGGGCCGAGGGCTGCGGCCTCGGCAAGCCTGTTTATATCAAGACAGAACATTGCTCTGCTGCCGGGTGGTTGCGAAATTGAGATCTTTTCTCCCCTGGCAACATCGATTGCGAGTATCATCTGCGTGCCATTTGCTCGCCTCGACTGTCGCTGCACCAGCTGCCGATGCGTACGTTTTGGTGCGCGACGTCCTGAGCCAGATCGGTCAGTAGCCGATCGAGATCGTTTTTAAGGCGAAGAGCTACCCGGAACATTATTCGGACTATCTTATGTAGACTGTCGATCACGGCCGGGATCTTGTTGGTGTTCTTCTCGCATCGGGGCATAGCTGTCGAAGGTGCTCATGCGGATGTGGCAGGTGTTGCAAGCAACCGCTCGGCCCAAGCGGAACGGCGCGCGCGACCTCCGCGAATACTTCCCCTCCATTGCTAAGCCGTAGCGCATCAAAGGAGCGGCGTGTGATGCGCGCCAAAAGCGGCACGCCAGATCGGCCGGTTTCAACGGTCAGAACCAAGGTGACCTCAGCCTCGCCGTGCGGCAGAGAGGCTTTTATGCGTGCTGGAAAAACATTGAGGATAGAGCTTGCTCGCCGTGGCTCGCGCGCGATGCTGACGTCGTCGGCAGCGATGCGTAGCCGCAGCTGCGCTCCCGGTGTAAGCGGCACTCCAGGTATCAGAAAGCGCACAGCTTTGAGGCGAAGCATGATCAGCCCATAGCGCCCGTCATAGCCGCCGACCGTAGTATCAAGACAGACTGCCGCTTCGCCGCGCTGGGCCAGCGCCGAATCACTCTGAAGGACACTGAGCGGACCGGCCGTAGCCACGGCGCCATCCTTCATCATGACGAGATGATCGGCAAAATGCTCGATATCAGCGATGTCATGGCCGAAGTAAATCATCGGCAATGGAAGCGTTTGCCGCATGCGCTCGAGAAAGGGCAGGATCTCGCGTTTGGCGGAGCGGTCGAGCACAATGAGTGGATCGTCAAGCAAGACTAGCCGAGGCTGGCCCAGCAGCGCACGGCCAAGAGCGAGTCGCAGTCGCTCCGCTCCGGAAAGAAGTGATGGCAAACGCTCGAGCAGTGGCGCCAAGGCGAGCAATTCGACCACACCATCAAAATCGATCAGTGTCGGTTCCGATTTGGACGCGTTGTATAAGAGTATGCGTCGGACAGACAAATGAGAAGAGAGAATCGGTAAGCGAAATACATATGCGACGTGACGCAGATGAGGCGGTCGAAATATAGTCTCATCCTGCCAGATCTCCCCGTCAATTGCACAGAATCCATTCGGCAGGCGCTGGACCCCAGCGATGCAGCGCGCGAGCGTAGTTTTGCCGCACCCGGGTGGACCAGAAATCGCTGTGACGCCTTCGGCTGGTACGCTGAATTGCGTATCTAGCGGAATGCTTCCGAGAGAGCCGTTGAAGGCAACTTCGATACAGCCCTTTTTGGCTTCTCTAATGAAGCTTCGCATGTTCTGCATCTTCTCATCTAAATCAGGAGGCCAATGGCAGCAGTGGAGCTGATGGCCATGCTTTCGACGATGCCGTTTATGGCGCGGCAGCGGCAGCACGGCGTTTCCGCTCACGTGAGGGGCCTTGCGTGGGAGGGCGGACTGCAGATTTGTATCAAGCTCTTGTTAGCAGCTCCGCGCCGCTAGGAGTGTGGCAACCGGACGTTGCCCGCTGCGCTTGCCAATCAGAGGTAAAGCGCCATTCCAGCAGCGCAAGGTTGTCAGTCTGCTTGGCGGGCCGAGGGCTTCTAATGAATGTTGGAATGGCGCGGCTTGAAAGGCTTGGCAGTGAAGCTGTCGGAACACGCCGGAGCCGGATACTGGCTCGGGGCCAGAATTCGGCATCACGGATCCCACAGCTTTCCGAGCCGATTTGAAATTTGCGTCGGTCGCCACAATGTTGGCCTTTGCACTCTCAGGTGCGAGTAGCATCAAGGCTAGGTCGATCAGGATGAATCGAATAAACCTCATTGGAATCCCGGCTCCGCCGCGACCGCTTTCTTCGCGGCAACTTACTGATCCTTACCCAGCAATCGGCGTGCCGTTTTAAGGAATATCTGGCCGGCTATTTGGCAAGGGAGGCTTTGCATCGGCCTCCACCCTGCGTCTTAAATCGCCGCATCGTATTGTAGGACCTTGGACGTTCAACGTCGCCAACCGTACATGCAGCAGCTATGAGATGGCACCTGAGGGTGAACCATGCCTCTCGCGTTGGAGATGGTGCTTCGGCGAATGTGCAGCCACGCGTCGGTGATGCACAAGTCCCTGCCTCCGGCCGACGCACCTTCCGATCTGCGCGAAGGGAGGTCGGCAGCCGCTCGCTGGGAAAAAAGCGCTGATATGAGACGATATCCGCTGCCCGCTCGCTCAAAGTGCTTGAATCGATCGTAACGTCAGGATGTAGGCATTGCGAAGCAGAACGCCGTATTGGAGCCAACATCGGCACACAAGCGCTAAACGGCCGATCTCCGTGTGATCCCGGTCTTCGCAATGCGTGTTGCGCCTAGCGGTACGATGATTTCCGAGCGCCGGTATCATTGCGGCGCCCGGAACAGCAAGCCAGTGGCTGCCGAGGCGCTTCAATCCGGTAAACAGATCAGCCTGGCGGGGCAAAGAAAAAAGCAGTGAAGTATATGCGGTTTAAGAGAGGTTTGGTGAATCAAGCGCGACGAATAGGCGGGACTTGCAATGCGCATCGCTATGCAGCCGTCCTTGCTACGATCGCGATAGCAGCGAGCTGGTGCACAGGATACGCTTGCGCGCGAGATCGTCGGGCCGAGGAAGTGTTAGTGTCGTGCAAACCAGACGTGATCCGCTTCTGTGACCGCTTTACAGGCCGTAACGAAGCTGACGTGGCGATGTTTTGTCTAACAGAAAATTTCAAAAATTTACGCCGCGAATGCCAACGCGTTATGCCGACCGCCGCCGCGGGCAGAAACGACCGGTCGAGACAATCTCTCAACAAGCGTCCAGTAGTCCTTTATCGAGAGTGAGGCACGGCAATTGCGAACTCGAACAATAGTGAGATGTTCGGCCTGACCGGGCCTCCGGCTTTGGCCAGCTCGGTGGTTGCAAGTTGATCGGACTGGAGCATCAGCCAGCCGACGCGCGGCTCAACTATCTGAGGACTGATCCGCGGACCAATTGGCAGCAGTCGCGCTTCAATCAGCGCTGCAGCCATTCGGCGACTTCGAGGCTTTCGTGATTCGCGGTAACGGGTCCGATCGACAACTGTGTCAGCTGAGGGAGGAGGAATTGCCGGACATATGCTGGAAATCCGTACTCCGCACCAATCTATACTGTTTGTGGCCGGCGATTAGGTGCTTTTGGGCAGGGGCTATGGGGTAGTAACAGGCAAAAGAGTCCATTTGCGTTGGAGGTTTGTTTCATTGCGGTTTCCCTTGGCTTCTCAGCTTGGGGACTACCTTGGGCTGGACTGCCTGGCTCAAGGTAAACAAAGTGAGGTAGCAAAACCGCTTTTGTTAGCCGCTGATCGACTTCTCGAGGCATCCGCTTGATGCCATTGCGGCGTTCTCGATGGGCGCTTCAGGGGAGTCGCTTCGCCCGATCCTGGTGCTCTTGACCGAATACACTTTAGAGCTCAGGGCTAATGGGAACGCCGTCGACAGAAGTCTCTCAAAGGCAGAAAGCTGTTCATGCAGACGCTTCTCAACGGCCTCCCGCTGCGCGCCAGGCAGTTCAGTGCCAAGTAATCGACGGCAACGCCAGATTTCGTTTCGCAACCATCTGATCTCATTTAATGTATCATCAATCGAAGTCATCACAGATATTCGTTCCTGGAGTAACAAGCATGACGATCGTCTGAGCGGCCGTTGCTTGGCTCCGCATTTCTGCCGAATAGTTCAGCCGAGGCCCGCCCGTTCGTCCCCGGAGGCGGCGAGCAAGATATGTGCAACTCTTGCCGGTCAATATCACCCTACATCGGGCGTGTGACGGCAAATCGCGGCAGAACTTCGCGGTTTCACGGCGTCCCGATCGTGTGTCCTGCACAATTTCAGCGCTCCACAAGATCGGTTGGCCGACGGGCAGTTAAGTAGATCCGGCCTGCTATAGGCATTCACAATCGCCTACCCGATAAACAATCTACGGGCGAGGTGGAACTTATCAACAACATGGGAAAGTCATGAGAACGAACTTTGAGGAGGGCAGCGATCCACGGCATGCGCCAGCTGATCAAAGAAGTGAACGCGGTTGCGGTTGGTAGTACAAGACAAAAATGTCGATGGACGCAGGGTCGAGGCAGTTGAGCATTCCACAGACGGTCAATGCCGTCGACATCCGCTGCGCACCCCTCTGAAGATCGATTGAATAGCTTGGATCGCACGCTGCACCAGGTTGTACCGTTGCTGATGCGTAAAAGATCAAGGCTCACATGGCAGGCGTTGACGTCCCATCCCAAACGGAGATCACGACGACGACCTGCTAGTTTCCAGTTTGCTTGCCTGCGGGCGATGGCCGGGAAAGCCATTTAAGATGGACGGCACGGAGCGCCCGGCCGGCATCATCACTACACTTGCCGGTTGGAGCGGCGAGACAGCGTCGATGATGGAATGAAGCGGGCATTAAAATGTGTCTGACCCAGCCAAGCTCCGCCTTTCCATCGCGCCGGGATCCGTCAGCTTACCGACAGCTAACTTTCGTATCATGAACGTCGCTACTCCTTGCAGGCTCGGCTCAAAGGGCGCAGATCTCGCAGGCGAGACCGGGGCAGATTCCGATATCAACCGATCTGCGAGCGACACGTCGCCTCGTCCGCTGCACTGCTTGCAGTTGCTCAGCGGCACTTGCGCAGGCGTATTCGCGTCAGTCGTGCGGAACTGCCCGGTTGTGGGATTGCACCTCATTTCGGTTGGCTGGTGGAGCGTCAGCCATAGTGGGGGATTACCAGTTGTAAGATGCGCCGCCCCGGCGCGTTCGCTCCATTTTGACACGCAAGAAACGATATCGATGAACGCAGAACAGCTCGGGGCTGGTGCCCCTTCCGTAACTTCCGATTCAGAAAGCTCCGAACCCGCCTCCGCCGCCGCATCGCAGTGGGGCGAGGCGTTGAGGGACATGCACGGGTCCGGCGCCGAGGGGGCCGCCCGGCCCGAGTTGCTGGCCGACTGGGCTGCCGAAGACGGGCAGGGGCAACATGAGGATCGGCAAGTGGCAGTAAGTCGAACGAGAGCTTGGCGCGGTACGGGTGATCTCAATGAGCTGCTAGATCTATCGTCCCTCTCCCTGACCGCCTTATCTGCGCCCATTCTGGCCGGAGTGCGCCGCCTGAATGTCGACAACAATCAGCTGGCAAGTCTGCCCGAACGCCTTCCAGAAACGCTTCAGGAGTTGGACGCGAGCGGTAACCGCCTGACCCACCTGCCCCGCCTTCCAGCCGGGCTGCAGAGTCTGAACGTCGATCACAATCAGTTGGCGGGCCTGCCCGAGCCTCTCCCGGCCGCGCTCGAATGGCTCAGCGCCAGCTACAACCGGCTGACCAGACTGCCTGAGACGGTCCCGCACCATCTGATATGGTTCGGTGCCAGTGACAATCTGCTGACCAACGTGCCCGAGACTCTGCTGACGCAGCTAGGCGGTGAGTCGAGCGTTAATCTGGAGAATAATCCGCTCGCCGATTGGGTGCAGGCCGGCCTGGCAGCAGCGATGCATGCCGGACACTATGCCGGCCCTCAGGTTTTCTTCTCGATTACCCCTGGAGCGGTGCAACTTCAGCCGCGGTCCCTGCAAGAGGTCGCCGCGGACTGGCTTGAGGGCGAGCCGACGGCAATGTCCACTTGGCAGCACTTCGCCCATGAGGCGGGGGCCGCGGACTATGCACGCTTCCTCGATCGGCTCCGGGGCACCGTGAACTACCATCATGAGGCGTTCCGTCAGGCGGTTGCTGATGACCTGCGGCAGGCAGCTGTCCGGCCGCGTTTGCGTGAGCAATATTTCGAATTGGCTTCGGGAGCGAACGCGAGCTGCGAAGATCGCATTACTTTGGTCTGGAACGGCATGCAGACTGCACGCCTGAACGCTGATGTCGAGGACGGCGTCTATGACGGGCGACTGGGCGAATTGCTCCAGAACGGCCGCGTCATGTTTCGCTTGGAAGCGCTTGATGGGATCGCGCGCGAGAGGGTCAATTCACTTCGTCGTGCCGATCCCGACGTCGATGAGATCGAGGTCTACCTTGCCTATCAGACCCGGCTGCGGGACGCCCTGGAGCTGCGGCACACGGCTCCTGACATGCGCTTCATGAATGTCTCTCACGTGACCGAGGGCGATGTGGCCAGGGCCGAGGTATTAGTGCGGGAGCAGGAAGCGGCGGAATTTCCGGACTATTTGGCAGCGCGCTGGCAACCATGGGAAAGCGTGGTGAGGCGCATCGCACCCCAAGACTATGCTGACATGCAGGAGCGGCTCCTCGACGCGATGGGCGTACAGTTTGAAACCCGCTTGGATGAGCGGCTGGCCGAGCATGGTCTGACAGGCGACGCCGATGCCGAACGGGTCCTCGGCGCCCAGATACGAGACGAGATCGCCCGCGAGATCAAAGGCGCGGTCATGCATCAGGTGCTCGGCAAATTCGGCCTGAAGCTATGAGCGCTCCCGAAGGAAGACCTCGTCTATCCGCCTAATCGCTCACAAAGTCAAAGTGGTCATGGTTTCTTCGAGGATGGGGCTGTCTGCATCAGCCATGGCTAATGAGCTGCTGTCGATTGCCCCTCGCGCTGTCCGTGCGCACGATTGTAAGGATGGAGATCCAAGCGAAAAAATCGTATACGCGCAATGCGTTCGCGACGAACGCCATTGAAGTCAGCGGTCAACGAACCACTCATAGGCCGGACGAACAGATGGTGATCAGGCCGAACTCTTAAGTAGCCCTTGTGCAACGTAGGCTATCGATATCCGTTCCCCGTCGACGGTCAGACCTTCGCAGCGTCACATTCGAATCCAGATCGCGAAACATGCTGTAATTGCGTCGAATCCATTGATGCAGCTCGGTGGACCAATCCTTCTCGTCGCGCAGATATCCAGTGAAGGAAAAGCTAAGCCGGTCTATATATCGTTTAAGGAACAGGGGAAGTGCGGAAATCCGAATCACCCGCTCGTGATCCATCACTTCCGGTAATTCGCCACGCAGCACGAATTCATTGTGGACGGTGATCAGCGACGCCGGCGGAATTCGCCGCCGTAGCATTTCATAAGCGCGAAAGGAGATGCGGTCTGCTCCCGCGACGAAGAGGATGATAGGGGCGACATAGCAGCGCGCTGTCTCCTTCATGAAGCCAATTTCCTCGCACATCTTGAAGAATTCGTCGAAGACGTGAAAGCCGAGGTCAATTACCTTGGGTACCCGATCGTGGATGATCAGAGGGTCCATCAGCTGCATCTTGCCGTAAGTGTCGATCACATCAGCGGTCTCCGTAATGTTGGGGAGATAGTCGAGCAATGAAGGCTCTTTCAAGTTGACATCGAACGATAGCGCTGTGCCGTTTTTCAGCAGCAAGAACTCGCTCATCGCCCGAGCGATGAGGGTTTTACCGACCTGCGGGCTAGGAGAGCAGATGATGTAGATGGGGGTCGCTAACATAGCCAGCAGATCAATTTCGTTCCGTACGTAGGCCCGACTGGAGCTCGCCGGATATGCCGCTACTTTTCGCCGGCCCGGGTGGCGGACTTGGCCCCCGCCAATTCCGTCAAGTTGATGCGATCAAATTCGCTCCAGACATTTGCCAGCCAGTGCCGGACATAGCCGCGCAGGACGAAGGAGTTGTTCGCGGGTTCATCGTTGCGTCCCTTGTTTGCCACGAAGTCTATGAACGGGACGGATGCGACTTCCACCTGCTCATAGGCCATCTCGTTGAGCTTCGGTATGGTCAACTCAGTCGCATGTTTGATGCGGTGAAAATAGGAATTATACGTCGCTTGATCCCACTGGAAGAATTGAGTGTCGTTGATGAAGTTCTTGACCAGGTAGTACTTTGCGCCGCTCATGAAAGTCGCGGTTTCCGCGATCTCGTCTAGCGAAGCGATGGATGATCCCAGGATGTGGAACACGGCAAATGTGATCTGGCCCGACCGTGCTGAGTCCAGAAAGCCGATGTCGCGCAAGGAAGCCAACGCAGAGGACAGTAGGCCTGCCCGAGCATCGATGACGGTGACGGATAGCCCTGAGTTCAAGGTATCGAAGATCTTCATCTGGTCCGCCGTCGTGGTCATATCGACGATCTCAGTGATCCCGGGATAGAAGCGCTTCAGCGTTCCGCGGGGCGACTCTGTGTCGAATGCGCGTGTTTGCACGTTGTTGACGCTGAAGTAGTCCAGTAGCGTTCGTGATACGGTCGTCTTGCCGACTCCTCCCTTGTCCGCACCGACCACAATTACAACTGGCTTAACCATCAACATCTCCTGAGACACTCGTTATTGCCGCGCGCAAGGTGCGCAATCGGCACGTCTCTGCTTTTGGGTGCGATCATGGCAGAAAGAAGGGGCAATGAACCTTCGATGCTGGAGCTCTGCAACTGATAAACGTTTTCAACATTGAGCGAGAAACATCGTCCGATGATGCAGCCGGAGAATGGGACTAATCGCTTGTATTGGTGATCTACGTCAGGTTTGTGGGTAATTGGAATGCGCGGGCAAGAATCAACTGTCCGCCTGTTGTGATCGTTGTAACGACATAGGTTATCCATAGATGCCGTTGCTGTTGTTATCTACTTTTCATGAGGCGACGGAAACTAACGTGGCGTCAGATTGTGAGCTCGGATCAAAGCGCAGATCAAGGCGATGCGATGCGGTGCGCCTATGGCTTGGCAGACCACAAAGGTCTGCTGGATCAGATGGTCGTCTTTTCGGCAGAGAGCGAACCGGCTGGTTAATTTCTGAAAGATGACCCTGAACGACCGAGCTCTCACTCTGCTGATGAATGTCGGGATACGCGAAAGGTGGAGCGCGTGGGACACAGAGTCGCCCAGCTACGTCCTACCGGTCAAGGAGGTTCTTAGTGGAATGAACGATGACCATGGCACTCTCGTTGGCCGCTTCCTTGAAGCGGCAGACAGTGCACGCTCCGGCTTTAAAGCGCTTACTTTGGCTAACCCGAAGATCCAACGCGGATTGTCGCCTTGTTCAAACGCGTTTGCGCAAAAGCCGGCCTCGAGCGGCCGCATGGTAGCTGCCTCGCCCTGGAATATCTCCACAAGCTAAAGGCGGGTGCTAGATGCACTCTGCACGCAAGAGCGATGCGCTTGCTAAGCGGCCAGCCCTGCTAGAAAGTTCAATTGGGAGGCGTTGTCGCCCCGGCGTCTGGCTGATCGGCGCCTGGCTGGGGTGTGGTCCCCGTTGGCATGGGGCTGCACTACGCTGCGTCGTTCGAGGAGCGGCCGACGATAATTGTGAGCAGACCCTCGCCCCACAGCCGCTGCGCTGCTCTTTTGGCGTCCTCCAGCGTCACCCCATCGATCAGGGCATTCTGCTTTTCGAAATAGTCGATGGGCAGCTTGTCGATCTGATTCTTCAGTAGCGTTCGCGCAAGCTTTGATGATGTGTTGAGAGCCACCTGGTGCGCGCCCTTCAGGTAAGACTTTGCGTCATCGAGTTCCTGCTGAGTAGGTCCTTCCTCCGCGATGTGGCGGACCTGCTTCTCGATTTCCTCAACCGTCTGACCGGCACGATCTGCGCAGGTGCCGCTGCTGCCGAGAAAAATGGCTGAATGGTCCAACCAGACAAGGTGCTCACGGACGAAATAGGCCAGTCCGCGCTTCTCGCGGACTTCGCGGAACAGGCGAGACGTAAGGCCGGCGTCCCCGAGAATGTGGTTGACGATGTAGGCGGCCATGAAATCCGGCTCGCTCCGACGGACGGCCGGCCCCCCAAAGGTCACAACTGTTTGCGGCACATCGACCGGAATGAAGACCCGCTGTGGCGGCTTTGCTGCGATGACTTCGGTAACCGGCACCGCTTCTGCGTTGCTCGGCAGGCCGCCAAATGTCTTGTCGAGCAGCTTGCAGACGACCGCTGGATCGACGTCGCCGACAATAGCGATTTTGAGCGTGTCTTTTGCGATCACGCGTCGGACATAACCCTTGAGATCCGCGACCTCGATCTTCGGCAAGCTTTCCAGCGAGCCCTCGGCTGGGCGAGCATAAGGATGATCCCCAAACGCGACTTCGAGAAACTTGCGATGGGCCAGAGACGAAGGATCGGTCGAGGCGTGCCGAAGGCGCGCAAGCACAGTAGCACGGGTCCGTTCGACGTCGGCCGAGTCGAAACGCGGTGAGGTTAGCGCCGTCCGTAAAAGCTCGAAGGCCTCGTCCGCGTTGTCTTGGAGCGTGCACAAGGCACCGCGAAAGTGATCAGGGGTCACATGAAAACCCAACTCAATGGCACGACGGTCTAGCCGCTGATGAAAGGTCTTGAAGTCAAAGTCGCCGGAACCTTCCTTGAGCAGGCCAGACACCATGTGACCGACGCCAGGTTTTTGAGCGGGGTCCTGAGTCGCGCCGCCGGTGAAGGCATATTCCATCGTGATCAATGGGACGGTAGAATCCTGCACGAACCACGCCTCTATACCGCAAGACGAAACTAGGCGCTTGATCCTGGTTCGGCCAAGTGAGCTCACGGCGGCAACTGAATTTGGCGAAGCGAGCATAGCGATGGAGAGCGACGCTCCGCGGAGAAGGATCCCACGTCGTGTGCAAGGATAAATCACTAGAGCTTCTCCCAGTGTCGTGGAGTAGACTCTTTTATGAGATAGCCGGTCACCGCTCGTTTCTTGTCGAGCCAGTTCCGCACTGCTTCGTGCACCTGCCGTGCACCGACAGCGCGGATGTCCTCCGGCCAGCGTTCAATGTCCTCAATGCATAGTCCCGTCGTCAGGCCGCGGCCATACCGGTGCGCGAGCATTTCCTGACTGTCCTGGGCATAGGTGACTTGCGCAATCAGCCGCGTCTTCGCGCTCTGCAGATCTTCGGTGCTCACGGGATTACGGGCAATGTCGGCGATGACCATCGTCGATGGACTGCTCGATCAGGCTGAGGTGGACACCAGGTTTTGGTATGGCGGAAATCGTGAATAGCGAGGGATCGAGTGCGGCAGATTGGTAGCTCGCTCTGGCAGTGACCGCGAGCTGCTTTTCGACAACAAGCGAGAGATAGAGATATGAGTTGACACCGCCGCCCATCAACTGCTCGAGCACCTCGAGCGCCGGACCTTCCCCAGCGGCGGCGGTGCGAGCCGACGGTACGAGATAATAGCGGTGCAGGGCTGGCTGCTCGACGCGGGAATCGGCCAACGTCACTCTGCGCTGCGCGGCCGGCGTCGGCTCCTGCGGCCGCAGGCGTTGCACGGGAATCGACGGTTGCGCGGGGATGCCGCCAAACGTCTCCTTCACCAGCGAGAGAATTTCCTTGGTGTTTACGTCGCCAGCGACAATCAAGATCGCGTTGTTGGGTGCATAGTAGCGCTTGTAGAAGCTAAGCGCGTCCTCTCGGGTAAGCGTTTCGATTTCCTGGCGCCACCCAATAATGGGGTGGCCATAGGGATGGTTAAGGTAAAGCGCCGCCATCATCTGCTCAGCAAGCCGGTTACCTGGTTGGTTGGCGACGCGCATATTGAATTCCTCCAGCACGACGTCGCGCTCGGACAGCACATCCTCGTCCGTGAGAATGAGACCGTTCATGCGGTCGGCTTCAAATTCCATCATCTTACCGAGGTGCTCGCGAGGCACGTGTTGGAAGTAGCTGGTGAAGTCGAATCCGGTAAAGGCGTTCTGATAGCCGCCGGCGCGCATCACAGCCTTGCGGAACTCATCCGCCGGATGTTTGGATGTGCCCTTGAACATCAGGTGTTCGAGGAAATGCGCAAGCCCCGATTTGCCAGGCGGTTCGTCCGCGGAACCGACCTTATACCAAATCATCTGAGTCACGACGGGTGTGCGATGATCCGGGATCACGACGACCTGTAGGCCGTTCTGAAGTGTGAAGCATGCTGGTTGATCTGATTTGCCTGGGTCGGCAAAGACGCTGGCCTCGTCAGGAAGGTATAAGCCGGTGCCACTCTCCGTTTTGCGCTCGACCGCCGGGGCGGTGCGCGTCGTCGACTCCGACCCTTCAGCGGCGGTGCTTGCCGCCTTGCCGGTGACCGAAAGCCGGTTCTTCATGGCATCGCCTTTCGTTTCATAGTTGTCACTATCGTAGAAAATCCGACACGGCGGGGAGCCGCGCCTCGTCTTGGCAAACAGTGGAGCAAAATCCGGACCAATCGCCGGATGGCGCCTCGCGTACGCAACGGCACACAGCGACCTTGCGCGCAACGCGTCAGGAGAACTTCGCGTCCAATCGAGAATTCAGGTCAATCGAGCACGATGTGACGTCAGCACAACACCCGGCAGGCTCGCCATCACACGTCTCGCTCTAGACGACGAGTGGCTTGACAATATTTCTCACGGCCCCAAGGTGGCAGTCGGCGAGCAGCTCCTTGGAGTACATTGCGCCGAAGTAGTGCAGGACGAAGGTGCCAGAATAGCGGAGAGTTTCGGTCGCGCGGATTAGGTTATTCGGTGCGAGCCTGACCTCACCAAAGTCGATCTGGCCAATCGCTCTTGGTAGTTCGTGTACGCTCTACATAAAGTTATAGTCATCATCATACGGATCGTTCGTGGGCATCGCCACGCTTTCGGTACACTTGGCATTGCTGCTGTAGTCTTCTATCGCGGCAAGATACAAAGGCGGTCTACCCGTTCGCTGCCATTTGCCGTCTTTGTTCTTCCATTTGTCCTGGTGCTTGTCGGGATCAAGCACCATGATCGAGTCACCTACCTCAAGAAAGCCCAAGGCTGCTGCGCGGGAGTTCGCTTCGGGATTGAAAGAGTGGGAGAGCACAAGCGGTTTGTTACCGTCGATCTGGACCTGATGTTCAAGCAAGATATCGCCCGCGCTATCGACGAGCGGGTGGGTAACCTCGCGGTCGGCAAGCTAGCATAAGCGTCGCTATCTCCGCCTCCCTCTTCATCGCCACGCTTATCTTGAACGAGCCAATGCGTTCCGGCCGCCCGCCTGCGGTGCTGAGCTGGCATCTCCGGCCTCCTTCTTGCCTTCAAGGGCGAGGGACAGTCCGAAATTGTTGCGCAGCATCGGGTTTGCGGGTTCCGCTGCGAGAGCTTGGCGGTATAGTTCTTGGGCCTCCTGATGGCGGCCCTCGTGATCGAGAACAACCGCTTTGGCATTCAATGCGCGCAGGTCGCCAGGGGCTGCCAATAACACGCCGTCGAGCACCTCGAGCGCATCATTCGGACGGTTGCGGGCCAGCAGGGCTCGCGCAAGAGGAATCGCCGCATCGATGTTGTTCGGCTGTTGCTTCAATGCATCGCGCAGAGCCCCTTCATCAGGATCCCGGCCGAGCGCATACGAAATGCGCTCGCGCACCGCGGGATCGATGTCTTCGTTGTGTGCGAGGCCAGATGTCGACGTCTGCTGCGGTGAGAGGCTATGTTTATCTGGGGCAGCGCAGCCAGCGAGCAGCACAATAGCCAGCATCGCAAGCAGAGCGGGCCGCGGCCCTGGACTGGCGGAGCACAAATGCCGGCGGCACCTGGTTTCATTTTGTTTCATCGGCTACTCACGGGGAAGTGCGGCGCATTCTAGTTTGCAGCTGCTAGGAGCCCTCCTGAGGAAGGCGCCTTGGGAAGCTTGACGGATCCAATCGGTTGGACCGTGAAGTCGGCGGCGAGATCTTGATAAGACAGAACAGGCAGGTCGATGCCGTTGCGCGTGAGAAAACCACGTACGAAACGGCGGATATCCATCGACCCAAGGACGACAGGTTGGCTCTTACTTTGCGCGATGGTGGCATGGATCTGACGAAATTGTGCAAGCAGCTTTTCGCTCTGCCATTCATCCAAGACGAGGTATGGGCCGACGGCAGTTTCCCGTACTGCGCCGCGGATGATTTCCTCGCTCTCACGCTCGATGATAAAGGCGACCACGACGCGATGAGCGTTAGCATACCGAAAGCAGATTTGTCGCTTTAAGGTAGCACGAACATATTCGGTGAGCAGGACGGCGTTTTGCTCGCGCTCGCTCCATTCTGCCAATGCCTCCAGGAGCAAGCGGGTATTGCGGATTGGAATGCCTTCATCGAGCAACCGGCGCAGGACCTCGGCGATCCGAGGGACGGTGGCCGTACGCAGCACCTCCTTCACTAGGTCAGGATATTCCTGCTCCATCCGGGCGAGCAATTGGCGGGTTTCCTGGATACCTACCAGGCGCTGTGCATAGCGTGTCAATGTGGAATGGAGACGTAAGGCAAGAACTTCGCTCAGGCGATGATATCCGATTCCAGCGGCCTTGAGAGCCGCTGCATGCCGTTCTTCGATCCAGACACGATTCGTTTCCGGGTCTTGCTGAAAGGGGATGCCGCTCAACTCGATGTTCGCCACATCGTCGTTGAGCGCCAGGTGCCCGGGATTGATCACATCGCGCTCAACTGGCACACTATCGACATCCACCCTGAATTGCGACGAGGACAAGCTCTCGCCGATTTGGGCCGGGATGCGCGGAATGGTGATGCCAAGGTCCGCCGAGACCAGCCTTGAAACACGCGAAATGCTCTCTTCCAGCTCGTCTTTGTCGATCGAATCCGTCAGGTTCGGCGCAAGGAACAACGCGATCGGAAGTGCTTCCGCATGTGCGGTCTGCTTCTGGGCCGCTGCCGGAGCTGGCGCCGAAGCAGCGGCGCTTGCTCCAATTTTAGCGGCAGGCTTGTCGCCTTTGGCGCCGATCTTGACGAAGCTGGCCGCAGCGAACAGGACGGCCAGCACGACAAACGGGAGCAAAGGAAAGCCGGGAACAAGCCCCATGAATACCAATACGCAGGCCGCTAGCCTAAGTGCCTGCGTACTTGCGGTAAGTTGGTGAATGATATCGGCGCCGAGTTTGAGTTTGGAGGGCCCGTTGACGCGCGTGACAATGGTCGCGGCGGTAATTGACAGCAGCAACGCCGGAATCTGCGAAATGAGCGCATCACCGATCGTCAAAAGGGTATATTGATGCAGCGCGTCATCGAGCGACATACCCTTTGAGAGCAGACCGATGCTGATTCCGCCCAGCATATTGATGCAGATCACGATTAGTCCGGCGATCGCGTCTCCCTTAACGAACTTCATGGCGCCATCCATCGCGCCATGAAGTTGACTCTCTTGCTCCAAGGCGGCACGTCGGCGGCGTGCTTCGTGTTGATCAATGTGGTTGTTGCGAAGTTCCGCATCGATCGCCATCTGCTTGCCTGGTAGCGCGTCAAGCGTGAAGCGCGCAGAAACCTCTGCGACGCGTTCGGCACCCTTGGCAAGAACCATGAACTGCACCATGGTCACGATCAAGAATATGACAATGCCGACCGCGATATTCCCTGAAATGACGAAGTCACCGAAGGTGTGAATGATGCTGCCGGCGTCGCCCTCAGCAAGGATCAGCCGCGTTGTTGCAATCGTTAACGCCAGTCGAAAGACGGTGGAGATCAGGATGACGCCCGGTAGCGACGAAAAATCAAGAGGTGTGGTGAGATAGAGCGCAACCATCAGCAGCAATATGGCAAAGCCAAGATTGAAGCCGATCAGCATGTCGATCACGATGATTGGGATTGGCATGATCATCATGCCGATCGCTAGAAGCAGCATCAAGGCAACCATGAAATCCGGGTGGGCCGGAGCGCGCACGATGAAGTCACGCAAGACGTTGGCCATGATAGATCCCTATTGCTTTTTGATGAGGGCGGCCCTGCTCGCGCGCAGTGACACATAGCGCTGGAAGACCTCGCGAGCCTCGGGCATGCGGCCAGCGTGCCGCAGGGCGTGACTGCGCAGCAGCGTCATCGGTATGCGGGAAGAGGGTTGCGTATCGAGTGCGTCCAGTCTGTCCAATACGTCGAGTGCTTCATCACCAAGGCTCTCGGAGATTAGCGCGTAGGCGAGAATGCGGAGTAAACCGATGTCGTTAGAATGCTCGCGAGCTGCAATTCGCAACAGAGCCAGACTTTGTGCGCTCTGCCCGCACGCGAGATGTACATACGAAAGCGCGCAAAGCAGGTCGCGCTCCGGCCCGGAGATCGACAGAATATCGCCGGACTTGGAGACTTCTGGAACCAGGGGAGCGGGCCCATGCTGCAATCCATCAGGATCGGCCATGGCTAGCCCTTGATTAAGCTGTTTTGATTTTGCCGGAGCATTAATAACCGCTGTAGTTCCTGCTGCAGGATTACCAAACACTCTCGTGCCGTATTGTCATCCGGTGTCGCCTCCAACGTCCGCGTCAAGCGCTCCAAAAGAGCACCATGCTTGTCGGCGCGCAGTACGTCCGGATGACGGAGGCGTGGAACGACGAAGGAGAGTAGTCCGCGGGACAGATTGGGACCATAGAGCAAAGCCAATACCGCGCGTGGATCTAGCTCATTTGCCCCTGCTTCGCTTTCGAATAAAGTGACGCGAGAGATGGCGCCGACGGAGCTGACCTCGAGCGTCGCTTCGCTCGCAACATCAATTGGCAGATCATGCGAAACCGTATCCCGCCACGATGCGCGCTTCGCGCCGCTATCCGCATGGGCGCCTTCGAGCTCGAGTTTATCACCTCGCGAGGGAGACGAGCCGATGACCGGTGCGTGCTGGCCCGCATCTAATCCCTGCGATCCGGTGCCGGGCCCTACGGAGTGCTGGGGCAGCCTAGCCATCGCCTTCTCCTTCTTTCTTGCAGGCTAGAGACCTCAATATGGCAAAGCGGCAGATCGGCCGTTGCGACTGAGCAGAACACGTCCATCCTCAATTCGATCAACGGTCCATCCATTGCTTAAGAGCGCACCGACGAAGTACTTCTGCCCGGCAATAAGCAGATAAGGTTCGCTTCCGCGCCAGACGGCTTGGACAGCAATTGAAGACGGCATCTTCTCCTCTTTCACCGTGACAGCATTCACAAGGGTCGTGGTGCCGTTGGTTTGACGATCGAACCATTGCTGGATCTCTTTCCATTTTACGACGAGGTTCGGCGTAATTGTGCCTTCCGCGGTCACAACGCCGGGGCCGCGCCCGATCTTAACGTCAAGAAGGCCCGCTCGTTCGATCTCTTGCCGCAGCGATACGGCCATTTCATCAGCAGCTCTCGGATCAGAATGATCAACGGTTGGCTTAGTGGCAATCTCGACCGTGCGCGACGACTGTGTACTTGGCACCACCGCTCTATCGCCTGGGGCGAAGATAGTTGAGACGGTGCCGATCACGACAGAGCTGAGCAGAACCAGGCTGAGTGCTAAGGTCAAGCTGCGGGAGCGCTTGCTCGAAGAAACCGGCTGGACATCCTCTGTCGACCAGCGGATGGACATCGCGCCAGCATGAACGACCGCGGGGAGGGGCACTCTGACGCGCTCACCTGAAGCGATGCTCGCGAGACCGTCTATGCTGATATTGGCGGCGAGCGCCTCGACCTCGATCGAATCGTGCTGCGCGATGACACGAAGGTGATGCGGCTCAAGCCCTTGTTCAACGAAGATCATGTCTGCATCGAAGCCACTGCCAACAATGCTGTCGCCGCCCGCTGCCTTCCCCTTGAGCCCGGTATAGAGTCCCGAAAGCACCTCGAACTCGAGCGAAACAGAGCCCTTCACGACAACCTCCTGAATAACGAGAGAAGCCGTACGGCAGTGCCGTACGGCTCATCCAGATTTCGTCATTCACAACTCGGCGACGGTAGCAACGCGGTGAGCCACCCGTCTCGCAGAATTACTGAACGCGTTCGTCGGCGACCTTCTTCTCGGACGAGAGCTCGGTCGTGATTCGACGCATTGCCACGGCCTGGGCCTGAACCTTCTGGCTAACACGCTCGAATTCAGCCATCTGGTTCTGGAAGCCCGTATCGCCCGTCGGCTGCGCACCAGCAGCGCCGCCATTTCCGCCAACATTGTCAACTGCCATATCTACTTACCTTTCTGTTGGGATAACCTTGGTTCTGACTTGTTACGAGTTGTGGGCCGGCGAGATGATCGCGGGAATTGAGAGGACCATGGGCGTACCGCCGAGCGTGCTGAGCCCAAGGTTCAGCTCCGGGCTCTTGCAGAGGGTATCGGACTTGGGTTGTACCTCGCTCTTGTCGCCGGCGTCTTTGTCGTCTGCGGCCTTATCATGGCTACCCTCGTCGGGCACCAAGGTGTGGACCACCTTGTCAAAGACCTTGTCAACGCTCCCGCCCAGTGCCGAACCAATGGCCGCTCCGGCAGGCCCGCCAAGGTATCCGCCGGCAGCACTTCCGATCATTTCTCCGATCATCGCATTCTCCTATCCTCGTCTTGTTGCGCTCAATAGACGACTGCTCGCCTAGATTTCAGCGGCCTCATGCTAGGGGCGCTAGCTTTCGAAAAGCTGACGAGCCTCATGTTGAGGCGAGTGGGATGATCTTTTGCGGCAGCGTTGCACCTGCTCGCAATCATCGGCTCGCCCGGGCCGTCCCAACCCGTCTATAATCGGCTTTGCTCAAGGCCCTGTGGGTGGTGCTTAGCTGCGCGTTCAGGAACGAGTTTACCTTGCGGAGCCTGCGCAGGCGCGTGGCTTGGCGGATAGAGTGCGGAAGCGGGATAAAGTCATGGAGTTGTGCGGGTCTCAGCCCGCGCTAGACTCGTTTGGTCAACATGGGCGGCTTGTGCAAAGTCAGGTTCCGCGAAGATGCTCTGGTGCCGGAGGGACTGGTCCGCGCGCGTGTTCAACCCATCGACGCTCCTCGCAGATGATGTGCACGACCGGCGGGAGCGCTGATTGCGCGGTGAGGATGGGATGACTGGTTGATAACCGGCAGACCTCGCGTATCGCGAAGACATAGGGCACCTCTGATAACAGCCGTTTCGTGCGAAGAGGAGGGTTGAAGGTTGCGATACAGCTTGGCGAAGGATGCGTCTCGGACATTCGATCAATGTCAAAGTGGATGCGGCTTCGCTCGCCCATCGTCGTCAGCTTTTCGACAGGTATTCGGGCTACGGTCGTTGTGAGTTAAATGGGCGTGATGTGATCGTGCAGCACTTAGTGTGGTGCGACGAAAGGAAGATCTCATTAGGGCTGCTGGTCTGGCAAGAGAAGTAGTCGTTCGTCCGGATGAGCTAATGGTGCGTTCTCGTGCAAATCGAAGCAGCGTACCTTGGTTGACTATGCGCGCAGCGCTCGCGGTTTTACAGATTTCGTCTATGCAACAGGAGTAAACTAAATGCCGTATCTTCCCGTGGCTGGCCTTCCGGTGGTGGGCGCGTCCGATTCGATGAACGGAGTGGTGCCAGAAGGCGCGGTTGTCACTCCTGCCTTCAACGCCTTGTTGGGACAGTATGCTCCGGCGAGCTACCAGTACCTACCGGTAGCCTCACCAGCCCTCGTCAGTTCGGTCGCCGTTCCGGTCGTGGTAACGCCAGCCGTCGTTACGACCCAAGCTTACATGATGGCGCCTCCTCCTCCCACCATGCTGATGAGCCAGCTGAATCAAAGTTCTGAGCCTGCTGTGGATCCGGTGTGGACGCACGAGGTCAAGGATGGCAAGGCCACGATCAACCTTGGGGACAAGTATACGATTACGGCCAATGAAAAGGATGGCACCTGGACAGTTCGCAACAACCAAACCGGGCATGTCACCGTAATTCATGGCGACCCCCACGTTGATGCCGACGGAGACGGCAAAGATGACTTCGATTTCAAGAAGGATATGACGTTTGAGCTCGACGACGGCACGAAAATTACTGTCAACAATGTTGACTACGGTAATGGTCAGGCCATCTCTTCAAAGCTTACCATTACCAACGGCCACAACGCGATGGTTGTCGAGGGGCTCGGCGACGACAAGGATGGAAAAAACAATCTAAGGGTGACCCAGTCCAATGCTGGCATGACCCTTGACGAGTTGACGTCCGATGGTGCCCAAACGATCCATGAGAGTGGCCAAGGCTGGGTCGATGGGGCCGGACGCGCGGTGAATCAGGCGAGTATCGATGCAGGCGAACAAGGGCGCGGCCCCGGTAATTACCAGTATGGAAGCGCAGCGCGTGCCTCTACCGCCCCCGTCTTCTTCGTTCCTCCTCCGCCGCCGCCTCTTGCGATGGTGCCTGTTGCGGTCACCCAAACGCCCACGCAGTCGTCTCAGCCGGCGCCAATCTGGTCGCATGAGGTCAGGGGCAGCAGGGCTGAGATCAAGCTTGGTGATAAGTATTCGATGCTCGTGGACGAGCATGACGGAACGGTGCTCATTCGCAACAATCAAACTGGCAAGATCACAGCGATCAAGGGCGACCCCCACGTCGATGCCGACGGTGACGGCAAGATCGATTTCGATTTCAAGAAGAACATGACGTTCCAGCTCGACGACGGCACGAAAATTACCATCGACACCGTTGATATTGGCAACGGCAGAACGATGGCCTCGAAGCTGACCATTACCAACGGCGACAATGCCATTGTCGTCGAAGGGCTAGGAGACCGCTTCGACGGTAAGAACAATCTTAAGGTGACGCAGTCGAATGCAGGCCGTACGCTTGATCAGCTGACTTCAGATGGAGCCCAGACGATTTACGAACAGCCAGGCTCGGGCTGGGTTGATCGGTCTGGACGCCAGGTTAACCAGGCGATCATCGACAGCAATGAGAATCCAGGCACACCGTCGGACGCTTGAGTTGGCCGCAATCCTGGCTGGTCCTGCGAGGCGATCCCAGCTTATCGGGTAAGTCACTGAAGCGGGCGTTAGCGCCCGCTTTTCGTGTTCGGCGGCGCCAATCGTACCCACAGGCCCGCCATGACCCACGGATCAGGTACCCGCAAGATTTTTCGATGCTGTTGTCAGCGGACCGGGAGCTGCGCAGGTATCTGCGCGGCGAGCGCCGAAGCTACCGAGGTTACGATCTCACAGGATCTCTCTGGCACGCCATTTCGCGGGCGGCTGCAGTACCGATCCAGCACAGCCAGGTGACGGAATTGATCATAAAGGGAGAAGCGGTTGGTTCCGCGTGAAGCGTGCTGACTGAAAAGCGTGATGAACCCTCACTGAGGAGTGCGGCGCACGGCCGCGTAAGCTAGTCGCTGCGGCGTTTTCCGAGAGTTCCAAGTGCGATCGGATTGCGACCGGCCGCACCGCCCACCTGGAGGATCACCTAAGACGCATCTGGCGGCTGGTTTGGCAAGTCGGCGGCTGCGCCAGGTCGTTCTCGGTTCGGCTTGCCTTCCGAAGGTCCTTCCCTGTGGGCCTCTGATAATCCGGACCTTCACCCATCATCTAGCTCGCTCATCGCGTCATCCATATCTGACTGGGAATCGCTTATAACCTGGGTGGCGACGGCAACTAGAGCCTTTTCGAAGGCTCGCTGCAACAATGCTGCGGGCGAGTTTTCGCCGCCGTTCTCGGCGTTATCGGTGTTTGCGCCAGCTTCTGGCGCCGTTGCTGCGATATCGGCTGCGGCTGTGTCCATGTCATAAAACCAAGCTAGCGGCGGTGCCGCGAGATGACCTATTCCAGCGGTTCTAGCAGGCACAGCTTGCAAGAAGCTGACGAAGAGTGAGGCTGGATTGATACCGTGATTCCCTGTGCTCAGTGACTCGGTGGCTCCGCCCTTGGAGTTTGATGTGCAAAGGACGGTGCCGGTTGGAATCATTCGGCCGCTGCGTGGTTACCGAAAATCAACGCGTTCGGTTCGACTCCAGGCGCGGCTGAGAGCCAGTGGATCGGATGGGCATCTGCGTTGGCTGCAATAGAGAGCTGGCCTCTATCTCACGATACGAGCTAAGAAAGCGCACTAGGGAGGTGTGCCTTTGCGCGGCTTCTGAAGCAGGCCATCGCGCCGAAGCAGCTGCCTTCGGCGCGGGCTACAAAAAGGAGATGAAGACCTTGGGGGGCGGGCAGAGTTTTCGCGGATCAATCCGGCGATCTTGATGATATTTATGCTTCGGATGATCCGGGGAATACTCTCTGAGAGCTGCTATCCGCAGGCCATTAACGCCAGATGCTAGAGTCCTCGCTTTGCCAAGGAACGAGGACAAGCGGCAGCGTAAGCAGTTCGATGTTGAACGTGCCCAGGGGGCGGTCATACCCTGACTCTCCTGATCCGGAACGCCCTTACCCTCGTCTCGACGCACGATCGCCTCGCGGTGCTCCTAAATCGCAGCGTGACTCGCGGGGCTGGCACGCCAGTTCTGAATTCGCAGCTAAATTGCAATGTTCTTTCTCCGCGGACCGTTGTGTTCTCAGCGAACATATGAAAAGCCATTTCATGCATCCGGCTCGCGCGGTCTTTGACTAGGCCGCTGCCCCTCGCGAGCTGGTCTGGCACTTATGAGTGGCCGGAAAAGAGAAGAGTGACCGCGGAATACCCCCGGGGCGCCTCTCACCAGGTGTCCTGCCATGTCTAAGTCTTTGTTGGCCGCGGGGAGATCACCCTGCCGTGGCACGGCTGCAGCCGTTAGCGGATGGGCGGATCTTCCGCTTCTATAGGTTGGTCTTGCTCTAACTCTTCAGGCCAAAGGGTCGCATCCAGCGAAGGTGTGAGACGAATGAAGTCC
The DNA here is from genome assembly GCF_024585265.1 of Bradyrhizobium sp. WBAH42. Lineage (NCBI taxonomy): Bacteria > Pseudomonadati > Pseudomonadota > Alphaproteobacteria > Hyphomicrobiales > Nitrobacteraceae > Bradyrhizobium > Bradyrhizobium sp. WBAH42. Next base: position 6,905,112 of record NZ_CP036533.1, on the reverse strand, counting down.
TCCTCTCTCCATTCGGCCGTGTGAGGCACACCGAGCATGGCGAAAACTGTTGTCGGGTTTTCTTTGCTTGGCTTCACTCCGCTGCGCTCCAGCATGTCGATCTGAGCGCCGGTTGCTGTTTGAGGCGTAAACACCCAAACGTCCTTGGCGAGATGTCCGTCCCACATGCGGAACTCGGAAAGTTCTGACGGAGCTGCGGAAGACCCAGGTTGGGGCGGTCCCGCCTGCAGTGGCCGGGCATGGGATGGGCCGGCGTGAGACGGCTCACCCTGAAAAGGGGCAGTGTGCGATGGACCTGCATGCGATGGTCCCGCTTGTGGCTCACCGTGCCGCGGCTCGCCATGAGACGGGTCGGCATCCAGATTCTGCCATATCACATCTTGATCGAAGCCGGGATGTTTCTCGATCGCCTGAGCGATGGTCTGGGGCGAGAGATGCTGCCGGCCATTTTCCTGCCCAGGCGCAGCATATAGATTATCCTGCCAACCCGAGTCTGGCGAATGGGGATGTGCTAAATCCTCGTAAGGCGGATTCAGGTCTCCGATATCAAAGTATGGAGAGTAGGGGTGGCCCGCGTTCAGATAGGGTGAATAAGCCTCGCCCTGCAGCACTGGATGGGCGACGCTCTGCGCCAAAGCGGGAGCCTGTGCGCCGCTGAGCTGCTGCTCGAATTCGGTTGCATCTGAAGCCGGTTGTCCTGTGTCGGGCTCCTGGCTCGTATTCGCTGGGGCGACTGCATTGAAATCCACCCTGTTCCTCCACTGATCACGCGCATCGAGTTACGCGAAGCCTCAGCTTTCTTGGAAGCTCGCGTGCGGAGGCCGCATTGATCTCTAATACCTCGCGCCGCCTGCAAAAACGGCACTACCTAATTTCCCTTGGGCCTCTGGGTCTCTGGTCCCTCTATCAGGGTTGCTGCAAGCAAGGCGGCCGCCCAAACCTCGCATGCTCAAGCTGGGGACCGTAGCTTTCGAAAAGCTGACGATCGGATGAAATAGCGTACGCCGGACCGACTTTGCTCGGAGCGGTCTTGCATCTTCGACCTCACTTCTGGCCTGGACCGGTTTCGCGCAAAACGCCCTCATGGTGCGGTGTTTCGGGAGAACCTTCCGGCCGCCCGTCTCGCAAGACCGTGCTCGATGAGCCGCGAAACAACATCAAAACCGACTCGCGTTGTGGCCTCTCGGCTGCGACGGGACTGCGCCGTGCCTGCGCTTCCGCCGCAAGGCCTTTAAGGGTCTGATCCACCAGCGCAACAAATCGGGGTGGGCCAGAAGCAAGGATGAGGCCCTCTCCCGGAGCTGGTTTCACGATATAGCGCTCATCCGAGATATTGAGGGCGTCGAGCGCGGAGTTGAACGCATCGAAGCTGATCGGGTTCAATACGATGAGCCGGCTTTGCGCCTCGTGGGCGGCGGAGATGTAAAGGACAAGCCCGTCGTAATACCACTGAAGATTGTACAGGGAAGTCAAACGGTCAAGGAATTCTCGGGGCGGCAAGTCAGGCATTCGCCCGCGAATCCGGCCCCTGACCTCGGCGCTGACATTGACCCTGATATTGAGATTGTTGCCGAACTCCTGCAGCGCCGCAGGAAGATCCTGATCGAGAACGGTGTAGCTATAAGGGGCAGACGGCAGGGAAAGGGATGCAGCAGACGAGCGCATTATGCCGATACAGATTAAAACGCCGGCACAAAGAGTTCTTTTTAGAATATGTACCATCGTAGATCGCGCGAGCATTCCCGGACGCCTTCCGCTCATCATCAAGTTGGAGTTTCGTTCTAGCTTGAAAACCAAAAGTGATCTTTAGATGACGCAGTCAGAACGATCTCCGTCAGGTTTTCGTCAGCTCGCCAGCCTATGAACTTGATCGGTTCATCGGTTAACGCCTAGGTCTCATCACAACAGCACAATGACTCATTCCATGTTGTTAGGCGCAACGCCGATCTCTCCCAGTTCGGCTGACTGTCTTTCCAGTACCTGCTCGCCCGCAGCTGCTGGCGAGCAGGCGCGCTTCGAGCAGTCCCTGGCGCAAGTAGCTGCAAATCACGGATCTGCTCTCCCGCCCGCGGATCGGCCCGTAGCGGCTTCGCCGATATTGGAGGTCCAGCGTACGAATGTGCTGGCAAGTCCGCCGGGTGACCGAATCCTCCAAGCCCTTTCCAGTATGTACCAGGGCCGCGCTGTTCCTTCGGCGGTTGCGTCGGCTGCCGTGACTAGTGTGCAGCCTGGGCCGGCTACGCAGCCGCTTTTGCAGACGGATAACGTCGGTGCACATGCGAGTGGTAAACCGGTTGGAGCCGATTTTGAATCGATGATGACGAATCTGCGAGACGTATACAGGGACGTTATTCAGGTTTCTCTTGTCTCCAAGGGCACCAGCGCTGTCAGTTCGTCGCTCAACAAGCTGCTATCGGCCGGCTGAGTAAGCTGATGACTGGCGATATGAAAAGGGGTAGCTGTGGCGGCCGTCAATCGTGGCGGCGGCTTCGCATGTGTCTTGCGATGCCCCTTCTCCTCTCGCTGATCGGCTGTAAGGCTGATCTTTACACCAAAATTCAGGAGCGCGAGGCTAATGAGATGCTCGCGCTTCTCCTTGGCAAGGGCGTTGATGCTGCCCGTGTGGTCGCCAAGGACGGAACCAGTACAATCCAGGTCGAGGAAAAGCAGCTCGCTTATTCGATTGACCTGCTAAATGTCGAGGGGTTGCCGCGCCAATCCTTCAAGAATCTCGGCGAGGTGTTCAAGGGATCGGGCCTCGTTGCCTCGCCGATCGAGGAGCGGGCACGTTACGTTTATGCTCTAAGCGAAGAATTGTCGCGCACGATCAGCGATATAGATGGCGTCCTTTCAGCACGCGTCCACGTCGTTCTGCCGAAGAACGACTTGTTGCGACAAGATGCGACCCCGTCCTCAGCCTCGGTCTTCATTCGCCATGGCTCCAGCGCGAAGCTCTCGGCACTGTTGCCGCAGATCAAGATGCTCGTCGCAAACAGCATTGAAGGCCTGTCCTATGACAAGGTCGCGGTCGTCTTCGTGCCGGTCGAGCGCGCTCCAATCGAGCAGTCTGCCGCGCCGGTAGTCCCTACGGCGCAGTCAGCGAGAGCGGGCTCAGCGCCGTTACTTCCGCTTGCTGTGGGAGGCGCCGGAGCGCTATTCGGCATCGTATCTTGCGTATTGCTGGGCCCGCGCATGCGTCAGTTTGGACGATCATCGCGCAAACTGAGCATGTTTGGTAGGGGCTCGCGCGTGTCTGCTGAGCAGGCGACGGACAAAAAGTTGATTGCTGATGCGACATAGTCTGGACGCTCATGTCGGCATCAATGTCATCCACAAAACTCAATCATTCGTTCACGCTCGCAGTCGATCGGCTGCGCGAGCTTGCTGCCTCGGTCGATCCCGATCGTTTTGCTGGGCTTCTTGACCCGCTGCTTTCGTCTTCCACGTTGGCTCGGCTACAGCAGAGTGCCAGGCTGCAGCCAAGGCTCGCCGAACTGCTGCTGGGCAGCGAGGTGGAGGTGAGCTGCGCCGACTGGGACGAAGATGCTCTCCTTGGGCATGATCCGCGGCGGGCTGCGCTGCTCGCGGGCAGCATCTGGCATGCACGCTCCATCCTCAAGTTGGTTTCCAGGCACGATCTGACGATATTAGTGCAGGTGATCGGTGCCGAAGCGCATGCGTTCGCAGTCCGGCATTTATCCAGTGCCGTCGCAATGACCCCGATCGTCGAACCGGAGCAATTGTCGCGACAAATCGAATATGATGGGCACGCTTGTCTCGGCGCCTGGCTCGAACAGACTTCATCGCTTGGTCGTATCCGCGTGCTTCTACGCTTGCCTGTTGGGACGGCGGCCGAGAGTCCAACTGCTGAACACCGTAGCGCAGCGGGCCCGCTGCTTTCGCTCGTCATGGCGCATTTGCGTACAGAGGCTGCCGGAGTATGACGGCCGATGACCCCGCATCACCCGCGGCCCCGCAGATTCGGCCACTTGGACCGCTGATCCCAGCTGCGCAGCTTGAGATCTGGCACGATGCCGTACGGGCGCGAGCCGCTGCCGAGCGGCATCTGCAGCGGGTTCGCGGGTGGGCACGCCAGGCTTATGAGCGGGAACGGGCGCGGGGTCGCGCCGAGGGTGCAAAGGCTGGCGCAGAGGAAATGGCGCGGCTGATTGCGCAGGCGACTTTTGAAGTGGCCCAGCGCAAGGCGCGTCTGGAGCGGGAATTGCCGCAACTGGTCTTCGAGATCGTTCGCGATCTGCTTGGCGCGTTTGACCCGGGTGAGCTGCTGGTCCACGGCGTTCGTCATGCCATCGAGCAAAGATACAAGAACACGGAGGTTTGCCTCCATGTACCCCCCCTGAGGGTCGACCTGCTCGCCAGTGAGTTCAAGGACTATGACGGACTTGAGGGCCGGCCGAAGGTCAGGATTGAGGCGGATCCGGCGCTGAGTGCGGACCAATGTGTCTTGTGGAGCGAGTTTGGTAATGTCGATCTTGGACTTGCCGCGCAGCTCCGCGCGCTGCGTCTCGGGTTTGGCTTGTCAGAGGAAGCTCAATCGTGACTGTGCAGCGACCAACCTACGATGCCGCCGCCACAGAAGCTACTGTAGAGGCCGCACTCTCGTCCTTGAGATCTTCCGCCAAGCACATCGATACACGCGCCATCCGCGGCCGGATCACGCGGGCGGTGGGCACGCTCCTGCACGCCGTCTTGCCGGAGGCTCGGGTCGGAGAGCTATGCCTATTGCAGGATCCTCGTAGCGGATGGTCGCTCGAGGCCGAGGTTATCGGCCTGTTGCCGGACGGGGTGTTACTCACGCCCATCGGGGACATGGTGGGGCTGTCCAATCGTGCGGAGGTGGTGACGACCGGGCGAATGCAGGAAGTGGCTGTCGGCCCAGATTTGCTCGGCCGCGTCATCGACAGTTTTGGCCGACCGCTCGATGGCAAGGGCCTGATAAAAGCCAGCGAAACCAGACCGCTACGCGGCAGGGCGCCGAATCCGATGAAACGGCGCGGGATTGAACAGCCGTTCCCGCTAGGCGTTCGTGTCCTGGATGGCCTTCTGACATGTGGAGAAGGTCAGCGGATCGGAATCTATGGCGATGCGGGTTGCGGCAAGTCGACGCTGATGTCGCAAATCGTAAGAGGCGCGGCGGCCGACGTCACCATCGTTGCGCTGATCGGCGAGCGCGGTCGAGAGGTGCGTGAATTCATCGAACGTCATCTTGGCGAAGCCCTCCACCGTTCCGTCGTTGTAGTGGAGACCTCTGACCGTTCGGCGATGGAGCGGGCCCAATGCGCCCACATGGCGACAGCACTGGCGGAATATTTTCGGGATCAGGGGCTTCGCGTCGTTTTGATGATGGATTCGTTGACGCGCTTTAGCCGCGCCATGCGTGAAATCGGCCTCGCCGCAGGAGAGCCGCCGACCCGGCGCGGATTTCCGCCCTCCGTTTTCGCGCTGTTGCCGGGCTTGTTGGAGCGCGCCGGCATGGGCGAGCATGGCTCCATTACGGCCTTCTATACGGTGCTTGTCGAAGGTGACAGCACCGGCGATCCAATAGCGGAAGAATCACGCGGCATCCTTGATGGCCACATTATTCTGTCCCGCGCGCTGGCCTCTCGGGAGCATTTTCCGGCTATTGATGTGCTGTCAAGCCGCAGCCGTGTCATGGATGCGATCGTGTCGGTGCCGCATCGCAAGGCGGCATCTTTCTTCCGTGATCTGCTCTCACGCTACGCTGAGGCCGAGTTCTTGATCAAGGTCGGTGAATACAAGCAAGGCTCTGATCCGCTGACAGATCGAGCAATCGCCTCAATCGAGCAGCTGCGGGCCTTTTTGCGCCAGGGACAGGGTGAGGCGTGCAGCTTTGAGGAGACGGTCGCATGGATATCGCGTCTAACGGCCTAAGTCCCGCTCACGCCTCAAAGCTGCGGCTCGTAAAGGATATGCGGGAACGAAGCGCCCTTCGTGAATTGTCCAACATGGAAGCCAAGCGCCACCTCGCGGTTCAAGCTGTCCAAGAAGCTTGCGAGCATCTTGCACATGCCGAAGAGCGCCGCGCAAAGCTCGAGGCGGAGCTCTATCGGGAAATGCTAGCGGCCGATGCGATATCTGTGTGCGAATTGCAGCGACGCTATCATCTCATCATCGGGCGACTCACAGACGAGATCAAAGCGGCGCAGCGGGCTCTTGACGAGGCCCGTGCTGCTCAAGAGCAAGCTGAGGCTGCGGTTCTTGAGGCCCGATCCGTTTGGACCAAGCGTTCAGCGGCGAGCCAGAAATGGCGTGAGATCGATCACGACGTTCGGCGCATCACGGATGCACATTTCGAGGCTGCCGCCGAAATCGAAGCCGATGATGAAGTCTTGCTCCGCTACCGGCGAGGCCGATCAGGGCAGACGGGAGGTGAGCGAACATGATTGCAGATCCTCTCCCGCGCGAGCTAGGGGCCTGCGACGCGGAAGCCGCATCCGCGCCATATCGGCCGGCTGAACGCGCAGCCTTCATACCGACGATGATCCTCTCGCGCGCCGTGACCTCGTGGCTCAACGAGATCGCAGCGTCGCGTGCGCCTCTGCAAGCGCGCCTCGGCGAGAAGCCGATGTCTGTTCGCGTGAGCCGAACCGTCTGGCAGGTGGAGCCGGCTGTGACGTCGATGCTTGACTGCGTCTTCGACGTAAATGGCGAAACCTTGATTCTGTCCTTGCCAGCTCCGCTTGCGGAAGCGCTGATTGCGACCGTGCAGGATGGCCTTACCTTACCTTCTGAGCCGACGCGTTCGCTGGTCCTGGAACTTGCGCTGGAACCCTTGCTTGCCCCGCTGGAAAGATTGATGCAGCGCAAACTGCAGCTTGTTCGCACCGAGGAGGCGCCGAATATTAGGCCTTATCTTGAATTTGACGTCGCCTATGGCGAGCTCGCCAGCCAGGCGCGGCTGCTTCTATTCTCGCCACTTGACGGTCCCGTTCCGCCGGCTTTCACCGCGCTCGGCGAGCTGCTCGGCCGATTGCCGCGACAAACGGCCAGGCTGCCCTCCGAACTCCCGGTCATCGTTGCAGGTCAAGTCGGTTCGCTTCGCGTCGCGATCGGCATTCTTCGCCGAGCAGAGCAAGGCGACGCGCTGCTCCCGGACGTAATTCCACTCGCGCGAGGCCAGATCATTCTCGCTGCAGACCGATTGTGGGCCCCTGCAGACATCGGTGGCGACAGGCTGGTACTGCGAGGACCATTCCGCTCGCGATTCCACCCCCTAACAAGTGAAAACATGATGCCCCAAAGCCAGGTGCAACAGCAGCCTCCATCAGAGGCGGATATCGACAGCATCGAGATTACACTCATATTCGAATGTGGCCGCTGGCCGATGCCCTTGGGAACCTTGCGTACCCTCAACGAAGGCCACGTGTTCGAACTTGGCCGGCCTCTGGATGGGCCGGTGGATATCCTTGCCAACGGCCAACGTATCGGCCGGGGCGACATCGTGCGGATTGGGGACGAGCTGGCCGTCAGGCTGCGCGGCAGGTTGACGCTTAATGACTGAGGTTCAACCCAGCATCCTTGCGCTTCTTGCGATCACCGTCGGCCTTGGCCTGCTGGCCTTTGCAGTCGTGACAACGACCGCCTTTATCAAGGTCTCGGTTGTTCTCTTCCTCGTGCGCAATGCGCTGGGGACTCAATCGATACCGCCGAACATCGTGCTTTACGGAGCGGCACTGATCCTGACCGTGTTCATCAGCGCTCCGGTGTTCGAGCAGACCTATAACCGGCTTACCGATCCGCAACTTCGCTACCAAAGTTTCGATGACTGGGTGACGGCCGCCAAGGAGGGACAGGAGCCGCTCCGAGCTCATCTGAAGAAATTCACTAATGAAGAGCAGCGCCGCTTCTTCCTGTCCTCAACGGAACACGTCTGGTCGGAGGACATGCGCGGCAGCGCCACGGCAGATGATTTTGCGATTCTCGTGCCGTCGTTTTTGATCTCCGAACTCAAGCGTGGATTCGAAATCGGCTTTCTTCTCTATCTTCCCTTCATCACGATCGATCTCATTGTAACGACGATTTTGATGGCAATGGGTATGTCGATGGTATCCCCCACGGTGATATCTGTCCCCTTCAAGCTCTTTTTGTTCGTCACGATCGACGGCTGGTCACGTCTCATGCACGGGCTGGTATTAAGCTACACGACGCCAGGAGGTTGACCATGAACGAAGCCAGCATCCTTACACACCTGAGTCAATCTCTCGTGCTCTTCATGATCTGGGTTCTGCCGCCGCTGCTCGCAGCTCTCATCTCTGGGCTGATCATTGGCCTCATCCAGGCGGCAACTCAGCTCCAGGATCAAACCCTGCCACTGACGGTCAAGCTTCTGGTTGTCGTCGCCGTGCTCGCCGGGTTTTCTCCCGTGCTCAGCGCTCCACTGATCGACCAGGCCGAGCACATCTTCAGTGAGTTTCCAGCACTTACCGCAAGATACTAGCAGAGGTTGGATGGCTGGCCTGTCACCCGCAGAGGCGCAAGCTCTCGTTCAGGGCACGATCGAGCTCGTGGCCGCAGCCGGCCTGAGTGCGGCCCGCGCCCTCGGCATCATGCTGGTGCTTCCCGTATTCACCCGGCCGCGCATCAGCGGTTTGGTTCGGGGAAGCCTGACGATTGCGATCGGCCTGCCGTGCCTCGCTCACATCAAGCTAGGTCTGCAGGCCTTGGACCCGAACACGCGCCTAGTCAGCGTCACCATGCTTGGCCTGAAGGAGGTGTTCGTCGGTCTTATGCTCGGCATCCTGCTCAGTATTCCACTATGGAGCATACAGGCAGTCGGAGACATCATCGATACACAACGAGGAATTTCAAGCCAAGTTGCGGGGGAGGATCCCGCGACGCATAGCCAAGCGTCCGGAACCGGGCTTTTTCTCGGTATTACCGCAGTTACGATCTTCGTTCTGGTCGGCGGGCTGCAGACCATGGTGAGCGGCCTTTATGGCAGCTACCTAGTGTGGCCTGTCTATCAGTTTCTGCCTGCCGTCACAGCGCAAGGGGCAATGGAATGTCTGGCCCTTCTCGACCGTATCATGATGACGACGTTGTTAGTCGCCGGGCCGGTGCTGGCCCTGCTGCTGCTGATCGATGTCTCGGTCATGATGCTGGGCCGTTTTGCATCTCAGCTCAAGCTGAACGATCTCTCCCCAATGATCAAGAATGTTGCATTCGGGGTCATCATGGTCAGCTACGCCATTTATCTGCTTGAATACGCCGGAGCTGAAATCCTGACCTCGAACAACATGCTCGAGGATCTGCAGAAGCTCTTGAAATGAGCTCTACGAGTGAGGAGAAAAAGCTTCCTCCGACGCCCAAGAAGCTGCGCGATGCCCGCAAGAAGGGGCAGAGCGCGCGCAGCTCGGATCTGGTGAGCGGCGTCAGCGCCTGTGCCGGTTTCGCCTGCCTGTGGTGGCGAGCGGGTGCGATCGAGGACAAGTGGCAGGAGACGGTCCGTCTAGTCGATAAACTGCAGGAGCAGCCGTTCACAAGCGCGGTGCCACAAGCGCTCAGCGGCTTGCTAGAACTTTCGATTGCCACGGTCGCTCCGTTGCTCGCCGCTGCCGTGACAGCAGCTCTTCTGGCCAATGTCCTGGCCAATGGCGGCTTTATGTTCGCTTCGGAGCCGCTCAAGCCGAAGCTCGAGAAACTGGATCCCATCAAAGGCTTGAAACGCATCGCCTCGAAACGTTCGGCCATCGAGCTGGGCAAGACCCTGGCTAAGGTGGTGTTGCTTGGTGCGACCTTCTTTCTCACCGTGATCGCGAGCTGGAAAGCGCTGGTGTACCTGCCAGTCTGCGGCATGGGCTGTTTTGGCTTCGTCTTCACCGAGGTTAAGCTGCTGATTGCGATTGCCGCTGGAGCTTTTCTGGTCGGCGGATTGGCTGACCTCCTAATCCAGCGCTGGCTGTTTATGCAGGACATGCGCATGACGGAAACGGAGGCCAAGCGGGAGAACAAGGAGCAGCAAGGCAATCCGCAGGTGAAGCGTGAGCACCGACGTCTGCGGCAAGAATCGGCCAATGAGGCTCCGCTCGGAATCAGTCGGGCCACGTTGATATTGCGGGGGCCGACAACGTTGATTGGGTTGCGCTATGTGCGCGGCGAGACCGGCGTGCCGGTCTTGGTTTGCCGTGGCGAAGGCGAAGCTGCTTCACAACTACTTGGTGAGGCGCGCGCGCTGCGCCTCACCATTGTGGATGACGATGTCCTGGCGCGTCAGCTGCTCGGCAAAGCAAAGCTCGGCAACCCTGTTCCCTCGCAATATTTCGAGTCGGTCGCAAAAGCGCTCTATGCGGCGGGGCTAGTGTAAATCATTCTGTCCTGACGCTGCGATCTGCAGCCAGGCGCTCGATGAACGCTCGGACGTTCCGCAAGGCGACGATGCGCTAGCCCGAAAGCCTCTGGGCCGCGGCCTCGCCGACCGGATCACCGCGTCAGCTGCGGCGCCAAGCGGCGCCACAACCTGTTCGCCCATTTCGAGAGCTTCAGCGCCTACAACTCAGCCGGCCTGTACCGCCGTGGGTAGAGGAGTCCTGCCATTCGGTCGACAAGCCGGTAGTGCTGATCGTCCACTAAGACGGCTGCCATCTGGAGCATGCTCTCTGTCGCCTATCTCGAGCCGCGCTGCTACAGGTTCATAGTCACAGCGTTTATACGTCTCAAGATCGGCCCGAGTGCCACATTGCGCCGCACACGTTCGAGAGCCGCAGGACATAATCCTGCGTGCGGGGAGAAAAGCAAGCCTCCAGCTAAACTCGGGGCTAAGGGTATTGCAGCCATTGTCCATCGACGCCGTCTTCCCGCGCAGGGTGCTTACAACGTCGATTGCTTCACCTAACCGTACTCGCTAGCTGACACCGGACAAGCTTCGGCTACATCGCAGGTTCGCGCCGGCAGTTAGCTCGTCCTATCGAAGCATGGCGCATTCGGTCGAAGAACCTCTGGATGATCCCGTATAGATCGCGTTCACTCCCTCCTTTGCTGGCACGTGACCAAATGAGGTAGGTATCGCGTGTTGGCAATTGTGGTACCTTGTAGGGGATGATCGAAATGAGCCGAGGTGTGGAGCGCTGCAGTGGCTTCTGCTGACCCGCCAAAATTCCTACGATTGCTCTGAACTCAAGATGCCGCGAGTTATCTAGCTCGTATTGCCGTAGATACCTCTGTTTGTCGAATAGATCGCTTGTTGGGCGGAGGGAGGCAGAGGCTGCGCGCTCAAGGGGGCACAGATCCGGTTGGGCGGCCGATGCCGGGATGAGTGATGACGTGATCGCCACAAGTCGGGGCGTCGGCCACTTGGTGGTCTGCCACCCTTCGACGTTTTTGTCGAAGGCAACCTGGCGGAGAACCAAAGCGAAGAGCCGCCTACCGCGCAGAGTGCGAGCTCAACGACAAGGAAGAGGCCCTCCTGGGGGCCGCCTGCAGTCCTCCGACAGGCCGGGTGCTGGACACCGGAGCTGCTGGCTGGCGCGATCCTCAGGCTGACGTGGTACCAGAGCTTGTCGCCGGAACGTCGTTCTCACTCTCGACCGCGACTGGCCCACACGGGCCGCTTTCGTTTTGGGAATTTTCGGGTCTCGTCAGCTTTCAGTAATCCAGCCCGGATACAGAGCCGTTGTGGTTAACGGGACGTGGCAGGGACAGCGCTATCTATCCAGAACGGTCAGCGCCGAGTCACGCTTTCCGCTAAACTCAACGGCAGCGCGGGGCGGCAGGGATAGTGCCTTTAGCCAACCTCCCAAGTCGGTAGGCGCCAGGCCGCCCCCGCGCTGCTTCCTGTCGCTGACCTTCTGCAGTCAGCTTTAGTGGTTTTAAGCGTTCGGAGGGTGGACATGACGGCTTCAACTCAACATCTTCGACTTATGCGCCCAAGTGCGGCGCAACCAGCCGTTGCCAAGTTTGTCTCTTTATGTGCCACCGAGCTTTCAGCACGGAGATCAGTGGGCGCCGGAAGAACTCAAGTTGCGAATGGGTTTGCACAAGCTTCTGCCATCCGTGTCTGAGCCAAAGAAAAGTCTCGCTCTCGGGGACGTGAACTACACAGCCAGTATCGGGCCGCCGGACTCGGAACACGAGATTTTTCTCCGCAGAAACTGAACTGGCTTCCGATTGAAGTCAGCTAAGACGGCGAGTCGTGCCCGCGCTGCCTGCGATCCGAAGCTGATGCCCGAGCCACGTGAAGCGACCACCAGTCTTGGGGCTATAGCTTCGTCGCCTTGGCCGAGGGTCTGCAGAACGCGCTGTGGTGGCTCGGCGGGCCAGCGCGTGAGCATCGCACCGGGCCAAGGCTGCTCAGTGACAATGGTTCGAATTGCGTGGCGGACGATCTGGCCGAGTGGCTCGACCCGAGGGCATGCAGCAGGTGCGAGGCGCTCCGTACGTCATCAAGACAAGGAAGAAGATTCGCCGTTCTCTGACTGGCCTCACTTTTGCTTGCTGCTCGTTCGCTGGAGGGCAGATCTGAGGTGGAGATTAGAATGTCTGCATTGTCGACGCTTAACGTACTTGCGCTTCCTTTGGCGACAATGATTGCGCTATTCCCAGCATCCGCAAAAGCGCCGATCTGGAGTTCGAGCGATCAGTATGGTACTTTTTCCCTTGATGGTTATTCCTGGAACAACGACGTATATGGTCAAGGTGTTGGGCCTCAGACGATCTCAGTGTATTCGATCAATCAATGGAGCGTGCGGTCGAATCAACCTGATACTGATGGCATTAAGAGCTATCCCCACGGAGCTTTCAATGTCGGGAAACCGCTGAGCGCGATCAACGACCTCAGGTCAAGCTTTAACCAGAGCGTCCCGACTGGCGGCCGTTGGAACTTCGCCTACGATATCTGGGATAGCTCAAATGCCTATGAGATAATGCTTTGGACCAACTACACCGGAAATCCCGACGGAAGCGGTGATGTTAAGCCCATTTCTTACAAGTATAACTCTTCAGGGACCGCCGCGATTCCAGTCTACACAGGCGTGAATGTGGGGGGAGCCACTTGGAACGTGTTTGAAGGCTGGAACAAACACAAGGTTATTTCGTTTCTGCGCAGCTCCAAAACCAACAGCGAGACTGTGGATATCAAGAGTATCCTGCAATGGATAAAGTCGAAAGGATACTTCGGCGACATAATCGTCGGCAGCGTCCAATACGGCGTTGAGATAACCTCGTCCCCAGGCGGACAAAACTTCGACGTCAATCATTGGGCTGTAATCTCGAAGTGACTACCTTGGGACCTACGAGCGGGGACAGCGGCAAAGGCAGTGCCAGAGCCGTTGTTCGAGCTGAGGTCGGGAGTCGGACTGGTCCATACTACCTGTGAAGTCGTCGAAGGTAGGGGACGCATCGAGGGAAGGGACCAGCCCGAGGGGAGCCTGCTTCCGGCCGGGGCTGAATCCTCACATGGCGCTTGATGCTGTGCATACGGTGATCACGAACCAGCACGTGAACTGGGTGCTCGATGCCGACATACCCAGCTGCTTCGACTCGGTCGACCACGAGTGGCTGTTGCGGATGGGGGCGCACAGGATCGCCGATCCTCGCATCTTGCAGCTCATCGGGCTGTGGCTGCGAGCCGCGTTCTTTAGAGCGGCGAGAAGCAAGAGACGGACAGGGGCACGCCGCAAGCGGCGGGCATCAGCCCGCTCTTTACCAACATCTTCCTGCACTAAATCCCCGATCTCTGGAGCCAGAAATGGCGTCATCGCCACGCACGCGGTCTTATCGTGATCGTGCGTTACGCGCACGACTTCGTCATGGGCTTCGAGAACAAGGCAGATGCGCGGGAAATGCTCTCTTTGCCCTCAAGGCGGGGCTGGCCGGCTTCGGCCTGATGCTTCATGAGGTCAAGACGCGGCTGATCGAGTTTGGCCGGTTCCGCGGCCCTCTCGCGTCAGCGGCGGCGAGCGGCGGCCAGAGACCTTCGCCTTCCTCGGCTTTACCCATTACTGTGGGCGGAACCGAGATGGCCGGTTCATCGTGAAGCAAAGACGGAAGGGAAACGCCTGACGCGCAAGCTAACGGCGTTGCGCCAGGAGGCCTAGCGCTCATGCACGCGCCACTGGCAACGCAGCACGAGTGGCTCGCCGCCGTTCTGCGCGCACACTATGGCTATTATGGCAGGCCGCACAATTGTCCAGCGCTCGACGGCTTCCACCGCGAAGTGCGTCCGACCTGGATGTTGTCTGAGACCGCGTAGCCAGAAAAGTCGGCGCATGGGCTGGCCGGAGTTCGAGACCCTGACGGCACGCTTCCGCCTGCCAACTCCACGCATCACTCGCACATGGGCGCAGGCGCGGATATGACGCGGGTTACCCTCGGGAAGAGCCGGGTGCGGGAAAGCCGCCTGGCCGGATCTGTGAGGGCAAAGCCAAATGGCCGAGCTCCTCGACCACTTGCTCTGCAGAGCGCCGTGCTGCCGAATGCTTACTTGATTGATAGCTGCTTGAGATCATGGTGGCACTGGAAAGGTCGGATTGGCTCATCGCCCGGCATCGTTGAAGCGTCCATCTAAGATCTCAGGAAGGAGGAGCTGTCCGAGGTGCCGAGGAGCCCCTCATTCAGCCAAATTGTGGCTGATGGAAGAGAAGAACGCGGCCTCCCGGTAGGCTTTCTGCCGTGTAGAGCTGACCGTGGATAAAAAAAGCGGTCATTGGGACGTCCCGGCTCGGCAGAAGGCCTAGACTCTGCAGTGTGTCGATCACGGCAGGCGAAGCCTCTTGGGAGGCGTGCGTCCATCCGTCGCTCAAGAACTCTCCCAGTTCAGGCGCTTGCGGGACTGGCTGATGGCCTGATGCAGGTGCGGCAGACGACAGAGGAAGGTTCGGCGCCAGCACCGAGGGAGCGTCCCCGCTCCATTCGAAGGGAGCCGCCGAATCAAGGCCTGGCGCCAGACCGCCGTAGATATCTGAGCGAGTCCTCGGTGCCGCAGGCGTAGCTTCGCCCGGCAAAGCGGGCCGAGGGTGATGAATGAGCTGAACGTCCTTGGGCCCTGCCGGTCCCAATATGGCCGTGTAGCGTTCGCCGCCGATCTCAAAGTTCATGATTGGATGTTCCGCAACAGGCAAGAAGTCCCACTGGCCCAAGGTGGTCAGCATCATGTCGGGGGCCAGCTGGGTGCGATGGGAAAAATTCTTGGGAACGGCGAACGAAACATCGAACGTATCACCGACAGCGGGCGACCGCAGATGGACGAGCTGAACATCATTAAGTCCTCCCGGTCCCAAGACGGCCATATAGCGTTCACCTCGAATATCGTAGGCCTTTACCCGCTGTGCTGCATCCGGCAAGAGGCCCCAGCGGCGAAGCCTGTGCATCATATTCGGCGCGGCCTGAGTCCCATGGGAGAAATCTTCGGGGACGCTCAAAGACGCATCAAAGGGCTCGCCAGCTGCCACGAACGTCTGCTCAAGCGTGGTCTGGGCCCCAGCGCCTTCGTTCATCATCTGCCGAAAGTGGTCTTCAGAGGCGGAATTCGGCTCCCTCGAGCTCGCCTGCCAAGTGGCGGCATCGAAAAGCTCTTCCTGAGCAACACTTTGCACCGGCGAGGGGACGGTTGAACTCATCGTTGGCCAAGGCAGCAGTGCATCGAAGGTTGGCGCCGGCATGAGGTTCTCGCGATCCGCGGCATCGAAAAGCGCGTCCTGAGGGACACTTTGCACCGGCGAGGGGATGGTTGAACTCATCGTTGGCCAAGGCACCAGTGCATCGAAGGTCGGCGCCGGCATGAGGTTCTCGCGATCCGCGGCATCGAAAAGCGCCTCCTGAGGGACACTTTGCACCGGCGAGTGGATGGCTGAACTGATTGTTGGCCAAGGCACCAGTGCATCGAAGGTCGGCGACGGCATGAGGTTCTCGCGGACCGCGGCATCGAAAAGCGCGTCCTGAGGGACACTTTGCACCGGCGAGTGGATAGTGGAACTCATCCTTGGCCAAGACACCGGTGCATCGGAGGTCGCCCCCGACAAGAGCTTCTCGCGGTCCGCGGCATCGAAAAGGGCTTCCTGAGCGACACTTTGCACCGGCGATTGGGGCATTGAACTGACCGTTGGCCCAAGCATTGTCGCGGGCAAGAGGTGCTCGCCATCCGCGGCATCGAAAAGCACATCCTGGACGACACTTTGTACAGGAGAATGGGCTAACCCCACTCCATGCCAGACCTGCGGAGCATTGAACCCGGGCGGCAATGAGCCGCGCCCCTCCGCAACGTTTACTGTCGGCTGCTCATCGGCCGGCCGCATGGGCGAGGAAGCGGACGGCTGAGTGACCTTGCGCGAACTGCCTCCTTCCCCGCCCAAATTGTTCTGCCTGATCGCGCGATAGTCGCGAAAGGCGTTCAAGGCGGTGATGAGGGCCTTGTCATTCGGAAACAATTTGTGCGCGTGGCCAAGCAGGATATCATCATTGAGCTCGGCAATGGACAGGGGGCGGAGCGCTGCCGCCAACCTCCGCAGAGCGCTCGCATAGCCCTCGGCTCTACTCTTGCCGATCCGTCGACCAAAGCGTGCCTCGGCAGCGTCCCTGATGAGATTCTCATCTTTCCTGGAAGGACGATAATGTGTTGAGAGAGGGCCAGCGTTGGCGTCGGGCTCGCGATACCGACTGACCATTGACAATGCTGGGGCGATGATCTTATCGCCTGGCAGCAGCTTCTCAGCGTAGCGGGTCAACGTATCGTCATCCAGCCCAGAAATTGATTTGCCAGACTTCTTCAGTGCGTCCGCCAAGTTGCGAAGCCGACGATCATAAATTTCGACGGTGGTTTTACTCGGCGGCTGCCCTCGATCGAGAGCCGCGGCCGACGCCGCTTGGATGAGGCGATCGTCTTCCTGAGTGACATCATATAGCGCCGCGTGAGGATATACGGGGCCCGCTTCTCGCACGCCTGCCAGGTGCTGCTCAAACGCCGCATTCGGCTGCTCCGGCTGTTCCACGGTCGCGTCTGACGCAGTGAACTCTTTATCGGCTGGGTTGATCGTGTTGAATCGGTCCATGGTCAGTCCGCTGGCATCGTTCTCTCGTTACTCCGCTACTCACGTTAGCTTTCCAAAATCTGACGTGGCCAGGCGGAAAGGTAGAATGAAAGGGGAATACGGCGGGCGTGCGCTGTAGCATCGCTCGAGCGGGCAAAGAAAGCGCCGGATGAAAAACAGCGTCTTCAACTGAAGTGTTGAGCTGCAATGGTGGTGTGCGCCACAGACGTTCGCTACCGTCTTGATCTTCAGATCTCGGTCCCTTTACAGCGCGATGATCGTGAGGACCGGGCCACCCGGGGGCTTTCTATTAGTCGGAGGTCGGGCGCGAGGCGGCGACGGGTCGCTCGCTCCTTGAACCAACGAGATATCGGTATAGGCGGCACCAGAATTGAGCGCACTCTTGCGCGTTCCTGACAAGCATTCCCAGAAACGCGCGCTTTCAATAAAGCTCGCCATCTCTGGTTGGTGGTCGCCTGCTGCGAGAATAGAAGCGAAACGAAGTCATTCGTATACCACCTCGGTCCATGTTCGGTTTCAACACCCGCTCCGATATGCTGGGCGGCAGATTAGCTCAGGGATTGCCGACGGCTATTGATCCATGAAGCCAGAGCCCGAGCGCTTTTGACTGCTGATGGACGGGGCGTTCTATTGAGAGGCAACGCTAGCTTGTGAAGCCGCGCGAATTCAGGCACCCAGGACAAACCATGCTCTTGTTCGTTTAATCCTGTGTGCCCCTTACACAGCGTTCAAGGGGGCGGCAACTGTGATACTCGCGTAACGGGACATTCCATCGATCGGATGGGACGACGATGATGCAAACCAGCTGCCGAGCGGGTTACTGAAATGGAGCTAGAAATGGGCGCTCCCTAGCCATAACGCCGCGGGGTCAAACGACCGGTGGTCGCCACGCCTAAGTCACCCTCTTGGACACGCCCATAGACCCCAAACTCTCTCTTCCGGCGTCGATCTCGCATAAGCGGGTCCGGTCACGCTTTCACTGTCGAAGCGCTCAGGGTGGTGATGGCGACCTTCTTGAGCACGCGCACGGGACGTGGAATTTCCGGACGAGATCCATTGGTGCGGGTGAACAAGATCCACCATCCGTTCTCGATCTGAGCCGTGCGGCACGTTGCGCTTGATCGTCACCACTCCCAAACCATAGCGCGGCTTTGCGCGTCACGATCGACTCGTCTCTCCTTGCTGGCCACATGGAGGGCAGCGGTGTTGATTTCCAGACATTCGCCAAAAACTGCTATCGGAGCGGCTGTACATTCGGTGCTGTCGTTCCCGCCGCGTTCGGGGCTGCCGTACCTGGTCCCTCTTCTCCGTTGCTCTTGTTACGCGGGGGGAAGGTACCGTAGTTGGCCAGAGGAATGGCGGCGCGATCGCCATTACTTGTGATCACAGATCGATTATCCAGCAGGTCGAGCGGATCGTTTACCATAACTGCCAGATTGTTCTTGGTCGAGCAACCAAGCGTGGGTTCGAACGAATTGTCGTTCACGGCTGGTCCGACGATCAAAAGCGACGGACAGATCGGAGGATGGGCATCAAAGGTGATCGCCTCGATCCTCACGCCGGAACGGGGCGGCAAATCGACGGGGGAAGCGGACAGGCGGATGTTATAAGGAGCAACGCCCATGGCGCGGGCCTCGTGCGCCACTTGGGCAATGAGCCTGGGTGAGCCGGTGACATCCACATGGAGTGCATCCCGCCGGCCGCCGCTGACGTTCGCGATAAAGCTCCGCAGCTGATGCTTTTCGGAGCCACGTAGGCTCTGCAGGAACAAGATACGTTTCTTCTGCTCGACTTGTATTGCTTGTTCAGCCGGCCCGAGATGGATCGAGGCACTATTTGCGCAGCCGCCCAATGTTGTCCCAATAACGATCAAGTGACACAAATGTCGTAAGGTCATTGACGATCCTCATTCGATGATAAAGCCGGCGCTGCCGGTCAATCCTGGTGCGCTGGTGCGAGGCGCATCGCGGTCCCGCGGCGGCCGGGCCACCGTGTTCGTCAAAATGCGCCCCGCGTCTGAAGGAGGTGAGATGCGGTCCGTCGGCGCACTCATCTTGTTTGGGTTCGATGCCGGCCGCACGATGTAGGGCGTGACAATAATGACCAGCTCGGTTTCACGTTTTTGAAAATCTGAGGAGCGAAACAGCGCCCCTAGGATCGGCACATCGCCGAGCCAGGGAAACTCGCGGATGTCAGTGTTGAAGTTGCGCCTGATGAGGCCGCCGATTGCAAAGCTCTGACCGCTGGCTAGCTCGACAACGGTGCTCGCGCGTCGCGTCGAGAGTGCAGGGACCGCCATGCCATTGATTCTGACTTCGCCTTCGCTCGACAATTCGCTGACTTCGGGTTTCACACGTATATTGATCTGGTTGTTGTTAAGCACAGTCGGGACGAATTCCAGGCTCACGCCGAACTGCCGGAATTGGACGGAAACCTGTCGATTGTCCTGCATGACTGGAATCGGGAATTCTCCGCCGGCGAGAAAGCTTGCGGCTTCGCCGGACATTGCCGTCAGATTCGGCTCAGCCAGGATTGAGGCGAGGTGCTCGCTCGCGAGGGCGTCGAGAAGAGCGCTGAGGTTGGTATTGCCGGCGCTAACCCCGATCCCGATCGTGCCGCCGCCGCCGGCCGCGCCGGCCCCCCCCTCTTTGCCGCTAATGAGGAAAGCGCCGCTTGGGCCGGAGGCAGTGAAGTGGATATTGAGATCCTTGACCGCGCTGCGGGAGACTTCTGCCACCCGTACGCTGAGATTCACCTGCAACGAGCTAGCGACCTGTATCTTGTTGGCAACCAGCGCGCCCGCCCCAAGAAACTGCTCAGTGACCTTCCTGGCGTTCTCGACAACATCGGCATTGGGCGCGGTCCCGCTAAGAATCGCGCCGCGGGGGGTATAGCTGACTTGTATCGGATAGTCGCCGACCTCGGCCTTCAGCGCGGCCCGCAGATCCTCGATCGGTTGAGTAACGACAATACGCAGCTCAGCCAGAGCCTCTCCCTTGTCGTTCAGGGCGAACAGGCTCGTCCGTCCCGACTTTTTGCCAAAGACGAAGATCGTGGTGTTCGACGGCGCCTGATAGTCCGCAATCGCCGGGTCCGCGACAAAAATGCTCGCAGCCGGTCCGGTCAGATGAACTGTCTTGCCCTGCGAGGATGCAAGGCTAAGCGTGCCAGTGGTGCTGCCAAATCCCGCGCGTGGCTGTTCTGCTTTGCCATCTCGCTTTGTCTGAGCTGTGGCAGCAAACGGAAATAACAGAGCGACTGCGCAGAGGGCGTAGCAGAGACGGTGAAAAGTGGCATGGTGCGAGCGGCCTGCCACCATGGACGGCTCATCAGCGCAGGCGGCATTGTCAACGATGTTCAAGGGAGTATCGCTTTCAGGTTCGATTGGCTAGGCAGCCGAGGCTGCGCCAATGAGTTCAAGGGTGTAACCGACACCGCGCGCGGTCTTGATCCTGAGTGTTGCACCCGCCTGGCTCAAATGCGTGCGCAAGCGATAGATGCCGACTTCCAGCGCATTGGTCGAGACTTCGTCGTCAAATGCATACAAGCTATCTTCAAGCGATGCGCGCGGTACGGTACGGCCCGCTCGGTTGAGCAGATGTTCAAGAATGCACACTTCCCGGCGCGCAATTCTGAGGATACGACCACCGACCGATACCTGTCGCGCGATCGGATCGAAATGCAGATTCCCGAATGTCACCACCGGCGCCGTCATTTGCGTTGACCGTCGTAAAATCGCTCGCATACGAGCAATGAGTTCGTCGGTAGACACGGGCTTAGGCAGAAAATCATCCGCGCCCGCATTGAAAATCGCAATCCGCCGGCCGAGATCATTGAGACTGCTCATCATCATGGTGGGCATTGACCGTCCCTCGCGCCGCAACTGCTTCAGCCAGTCCAATCCGTCGCCATCGGGCAAAGCCGATTCGAGCAGGACCATGTGGTAGTTCGCGCAATCGAGCGCGGCCGCCGCCTCATCCAGCGTGCGTGTTACGTCGACGGCGAAGCCGCAACTTAGCAGCACTTCCTTCACGTGGCGGGCAAAGTCCGCATGATGATCAACCAGAAGAATTCGCATTTCATTGCCTCTCGTCCATCCACGAAGACCTGAGCGCGTCACGGTTGAGCATGGGGCTCGATGGGACTGAGAGGAGGCTGGACTGGTGTGAGTTTGGACAGCCGAAACGAGAGGGCGGAGCATGTTGACTGGCGATCAACATCTGCGGGTCGATTGTCGTCGGATGGACCACGGACCGCTGTGGCCTGCTTACGGCGTCGGCGCCGCTCAAGATGCCCCTCATGCCAGATCTGACTTTGTTTAAGAGACTGGCAACTGCGGCAGCCCGCTGAAGCGTCCGTGGGCCGAACGCGGCCGTTCTTGCACGCACTGACCCGGCCCCCGCAGTACGAATAGCGCCGAGCCGCGTAAACGAAACCAAAGCGCGGGAGACGATCGGATTTGTTGCTGAACAGATGAGCGAAACCGACATGGAAACTCCCCAATTCGTCTTGGTCTGCGGCCAGTCTTGCTGGGCTGTCGAGCCTGTCGTGTCGTGAAGTCACGACAGTGCAAGTCTTTCCGGTATTCATGGACACCTCACGCGAGGCAGCTGGCCACTGGCTTCACAGGCCGAGATGCACGCCGAAACGATCAATGCCCCTCGCGGTCGGAAGAGCACCCTCTCGCTCGCAATTGTTCGGACGCAAGGTGTCAACCGTGCTGAAGGTCTGACGCGCCCGAGGTCCCCGCATACCTCGCAGCCCGGCGAAAGCTGCGAGCCATTGCAGAAACGAGCTCCACAGTTTTGCCATCGCGCATAGATCCCGGTGCCTACACCAGAACCATTTCGCCTCACGGAGTGCAGGGCGCCAGAACGATCGGATCTCGATTTCGGAGTTGGAGTGTGCCCCGCAAGGCCGAGATAGCGGCTGCCAGCGTTCTTCTCGCACGGCGCATCTTGATTCGCTTGGGATAGCATCGGCGCTGCATCCTTCGATCTCCACATGGGCGATGTGGGACGCTCGTCCTGGAGAGGAGCTATCCAGCAGCATGATTTGGCGGCGCAGCGGAGTATTGTTCTTTTGAGACGTTCGCAATTCTTGCTACCTGTCAGGAAGAGTTCACGCGAGCGGGGTCGGTGTCGCGGTTGTCAGAAATCCTACAATCTGACGCTAGGTGAGGTTCAAGTGCTTTTGACCGCTGGTCCGTGGCAGTGCTCTTGAACTCGCAACGACTCTTTGGCCATGACGACACGTCCTAACCAAACTATCGAGTTGCGCGTCGCGCGCGTCCATCTCCTCAATGTCATGAGCATATCGTCGGTCCAAATCAAAGCTTAGCTTGAGTCCAAGGCGATGACAGTGTGTGAAGGCGGTCGTCTTTGCTGGCCCTTTAGGTGTGACGTCGCGGTCGTGCGGTCGACTTCGTGCGTGCGATTTCAGCAGGGGGACAGTGGCGCCCCGTAATGCGATCTGAGGCGCAGGAGCTAACCTCTGCGATGCAGGCGCCGGAGCTCGCGAGCTGAGTTAACAGGCAAGGGACTGGAAGGGTTGCGAAACGACATTCTTGAATGCTGCCTCCATGCATCACGAGCGACTATGGAGCTTTTAGGCAAGATCGGCAAAATCGATTGTTTTGATGGAACGCATCCAGGTGGCGAATAGACCATTCTGCTGCGGCACGGCTTGCCGCGTGAGTGAGACTTTATTGACTTGATCTTTGATACGATCCTGTTCGATCTCTTGCGATTGATCGCACCATCAATGGCAGGTCGAGCTGCGGAAACGATCGATGCGCGGCCTTAGCGGCTCGCGTCATCTGAACTTTCTTCCGAATGGTGTCGGCGGCGGCTGGATCGATGCGAGGAGGCCGCAGCACTCGAATGAGGCCGGGGAAGAACAAACAATGGCACGTGTGTGTCCTCGCCACAATGTCGGGTACATCTTGCGATGTGGGCGCCCCTTCTTCCCCCGCACGGGTCAAGGGATAGGTATCAGAGACTGTGGCCAAGCCATTATCGTTGTTCGTGAAGTGGGCTCGCGGGGATGACCCTTCCTTCGGGTGGTCATCTAATCAGCATTAAGGGACCTACGAGCATGGCGCAGTCGCCAGTTGGACTAATCGTTACTCTCCAGTCTTCCGCTTGAAGGGATTGTCTTCGCTGGCGACACGATAGGTTTCCAAATTGCCGCCCAGGAACAAGCGCTCTGTCTCACTAGTTGGCGTTCTGCCAAGCGAGCACATCAAATCCACATCCCCATCGATGTTGTCGCTATCCTCCACATTCATTGCAAGGCCAATACTGCTCAGTACGTCGTCGGGCGTCCACACCGCAGACTTCGGCACGACGTAGGTATGCAGCATGTTGGCATTGTTTGCGATCGCTCTCGACCAGTGGTCGCGGGAAACGCTGAGTTTCGAAGGGTCTTCGACCAACGACACGAATGGAGAAGCGGTCTTACCGCGCATATGCCATCCAGCCTGCCGTGCCAGGTCCAGGGGATATCGCTCCAGAGGGTCCCCAATGGACGAATGATCTCGCGCCGTGTTACGGACGTGTGATATTGCAGATGTCGTGGCTTCCGTGCGCGGTTTGCAATCGCTGTCCTGGTTCTGGAAACGATGCAGCTTGAGATATGTCGATGCCGCTATATTGTCGTAAATGCGATCCCGGTCGACACCGTTGTCCGCCGCTGGCGTCCATCGCGCTGATTGCTTTTCGGCGAGGGCGATCTCGTTCTTGAGCTCTTGGAGCGTGGCGCCCATTAGCGTTGCCGCAAGCTGGGCGCGCGCGCCGACAAATGATGGAGCTGGATAGCGACTGGTTTCCGAGGCCGCCGCGCCTGGCCCAGACGAGGAGCTGGCGGTGGCGAAAGGTGCCGCTAAGGGGAGTGAAGCCGAGGTTGGGTAGACCGAATCTACATCGTCTAGAGTCAAGTCATGCAGCTGCTGCTCGAAGCTTGCTGGGTCGTTTGAACTGTGCGCCGGCGCGCTGATCTGGGCGTTAAGCTCATCCTGAGGCACGTGGACCCGGCGCGGCTCCTGTGGCGGGTTGTGAACCTCAAAGGGAGTGTCTGCGGCATTTCCTGGATCAACATTCATCTCCGTCTCCCTTCGAAGTGCAGGCGGTCGGCGTCGATCGTTGCAGGTGCAGCTTTCGAGAAGCTGACGGATCAGGAAGGAGGTCATTTAGCTCTGGAAGGAATCGAATAGATTCAGGCAACGTGGCGAACGGTCAGCTGGACGGAAGCCGCGCGAAGCGACGGATCATAATACGGTGCTGCCTTGTGCCTTCCGGCATTGGTGTTCGATCAGGCCGAGATCGGGTCCGCTGGGTGAGCTTTTTCGGACCGCCGCGTCGGGTTCGCTCCACCACCTCATTGCGGACGCTTCATCTAGGGAGACGGCCCTTGCACAGCAAGACGGGCGAACTGGCGCTTGCCGGTGGTCGAGTGTCTTTCGTAGATCGTCTCCTTATGCAGATGTGAGAACTGCATTCTCTCGCCCGTTAGGACTGCGACGGACAAGCGCAACCGGCTTCCGTTTTGTTGTTTCCAAGCGGAGGACGAGGCTGGATCAAATCGTTGTAGTCGACGTGCGCGAAGCTAAGCCACTTCGGCAAACCTGACCTACGAGGTTGTGATGTCGGAATAGCTATCACAGCGACTTGCGCCTCATTGCGACAGGCTGCTTCTGTACAGGCGCGAGCGCGCGTTTGTCTGGAATCAGACAGTGGCTTGCGAGCACGACGTCTTTAAAAGCGCATCTGCGGTACTTATCGAGGGAGAAGAGCATATGAAGTTTACTGGCCGAGCACTAACGATCCTGTTGTCCTTGCTTTCGGCCGCGAGCGCGCCGGCGAGAGCCGACGAGCCCTCGCCGAAATACACCGAGGTGCTTAGTGCCCTCCAGGCGGGTAAGAATGTAAAGCTCATACTAGACATGAGCCGCTGTACCACAGCGGAGGGTGGCAAGCCTGCGTCGGCGACGCAAGCCGGTCTGGTCATCAATGCCTTCAGGGTGACCGTCCAGAACGGCATCAGCTTCGCCAATGCTCATCAAACGGTCGACAGCTCCGGACATGCCGTGACCGAGTACATCCGCCATAGCCTTAGCCGCGAAGGCAAGCTGACGGTGCGAGCCTCGAAACTTGTCGTCGGGACCACCGAACTCGTGAACCAGGGCGAATTCATCTGCGAACTGCCGGATGGCGCAAAGTTCATCTGGTAACGAAGAGCATAGAGCAGGGGGCGCTTCAAGGACTTAATCCTTTAATGGCGCGGACACCTTCGCACGGATACGCATCCTTTCGATCGTCAGGACCGATCAGAGTGTTTCTGACGGTCGTTTCGTCGGGCGAGGATCAAGTTGCACGAACGTGCTGCTCAGGTAACTCATGAGGGCCGCCGATCTAGATTCGATATCAGGGATTGGAAGATCGGCGGTTCAGGCAGTCGTCGGAGGGGGGGAGCAAGGCTCTCACTTGAACGCTTCAGATGAGCTCGCCAAGGACGCCCTCACGCAGTCTGCGGTCATCGTAAGAACATTCCAAGTCGATCCAGCCGCGGGCTCGCGTTGATGACACTCGACCTAGGCCCCCCAGGATGCGCTCGTATCCTTCATCCGCCTCTTTGGGGGTCCTTTCACCTTGAAATCTCAGTGCTGCCGAATGCAGCCACAAGGTGATTGAACCATCCCGCTTAAGATCATTTGAGCTGGCCGCTATGGGTTTGCTCAGTCGTAAACTGCGTTCGCGCGCAGATCAAAGCTCTCTGAGCAAACGATCCGTGGTTTCGGCAGCTTGGGCAACTGCTCGAGGTGCCGATGAGCACATCGTTCAGCCAAATTGCGCGCCAACGGAAGAGCTGAGCGCGGCCATCGGTTGGGCTGATCGCGTTGTATCGATCCATGCTGCGGTCGGCGGGCATGGCTACCTCGTTCTGTCGCTACTCAGTTAGCTTCGCAAAACCTCGACCTGGCCAGGCGGAAAGTAGATTGAACAATGATCGGCAAGGGCGTTCCAACCCGCGGATAAGTGCGGCGAACTTAGAGACGATACAGGTTCTGGCTGAAACTCTCATGTTTCCGAGCGCGGTACTCGGCCAGTCCCCCGCGCTGGCCAGTTGGGCCGGAGTATTATTGGTAGCGTGAAACGCTACTGTTTGATTTTTCCGAGCGTCGGAAAAGGCAAGTCACCCTTTCCGAGGCCTGTACCACTCAGTCGTTTGTTCCTGACGTTTTGTATGGATTTGATGCGCTAGCGGTCCGATAGTCATCCAGGTTCCCGCCCAGAAATAGTACCTCACGCTCCTCGGTTGGGGTATCGCTCACCCAAGCCAGAGCGGGTTCGTCATTCTCAGTCCCGTCCTCGAGAATACTGACGATGTCTTCCGCCGTCCATGTTGTGACTTTCGGGACCGTGTAGGTGTGCAACTCATTCGCGTTTTCGGCGATTGCTTTGGCGCCATACTCGTTGTCATCGTCGGGCGAAAGGAGCAGTTGTGAGGCCTCCTCGGACAGTGACACAAAAGGCGAAGAACTGGTACCTCCCCTCATGTGCTCTGCCGCTGTGCGACCCAGATCAAGTCGTTGGCCTCCCCATATATTCCATGGGGCGGCTTCGTAACGCAAAGCCGCCATGGAACGCAAATGGGCCATCTCGCTTTGACGGTCCAACGCATGTGGCTTGCAATGGCTGGCGTGGTTTTGAAAGCGCTGCAGCTCCACGTATGACGATCCCACCACGTCGTCATAAACGCGGCCACTATCGACGCGGTCGACCGACGATCCACTCGCTCGTGACCATTTTGCTGATCTTTGCGCAGCGAGCTCGATTTCTCTTCTGAGTTTCGCAATGTTAGCGCACGTCAGCGTTGCGGCAAGTTGAGCGCGCGTTCCGACAAAGGATGCAGCCGTGCACCGTTCATTCTCCGGGATAGCTTGCGCTCTCTTGTTACCGTCTGTTACCGTCCGGCTCGATCCAGCCCCGGGTGAAGCCAATGCTGCGAGGATTGGCTGAGACTCTCTAAGCCGCTGCTCAAAGTCTGCTTGCGCTGTCTCTTCCTGTTGCGGCTCGAGGTGATCCATCCGAGCCTCGGATCGGTTGACGTCCTCAAATGGGTCCATGTCGGTCTCCCTTTGCTAGCCTTGTCAATATCATTCGTACGAAGTTGATCCGATAGGGATCAGAAACCGAGATGCCCGCAATGTCGTTAAGACGCACCGGCTCCGGTTCTCGAACCGATCGATGTGTCGAGGGCGTATGGGTCGGAGTGACCGCCGATCCTAATCATTCTTCTGTTCCAGAGTGTGGGCCATCAAGTCGGCCTGCTGTCCGGATAAAGATGCTGCCATGCTAGAAGGCTTAGCTGTCGAACAGCTGACCAGTCTCATTGCTTGAAGAAAACGCGGTCTCCTTTCCGACTACCCCCGCGAGCCTGTTGTTCATTGCAGAGCAGAGTTTGGGACCATCGTCGCTATCCGCTCCACGCCAGCGCCGTGTGAAGGTCCGGGGAAAAGCAGCGCGGCGGAAGCGCCGCTATCGGTGAGCTTGAGCGGCGTGGAGAAGTATGCCTGGGCCAGCTTGCATCGGCTCCGAGTGGATCTCCTTTAAGTGCTCGTCAAGATGCTAGCTGTGATCCGAACAGCTGAGCCTGGCCGCAGACGTCGGGCTCGTGTCCGGGCCGGGGAGGCGTGAAGCTCATTCCTCTGTCGGGACTGCTGAAACGAGACCTCGCGTAGGTGCGCCGGGCGCTGGCCGTAAAACAAGAGCCGGGCGTGCGATTGCGATTCACGCATCCGCAACACATGGGGAATGGCTTAACTGACAACAATAAAACGCTGTGCGGGCGCGAGACGTTGAACTGCCAACCAGAGCTTGGCCGGGCCACAAACGATTCGGGTGCATAGACTCCGCGGCGGCAAGAACTGGCGCACGGGTGCCTCGGTTCGGAAAAGAAAAACGGGGCGTTGACGCTTGCAGCCGATGCGCCACACAATGCACCGACAACGTCGGTCGCGCCTTACAAGCATATCGCCCGCGCAAGCCTTTGGTGTGACCTGCAGGCGCAGCTGAACAAAAAGTCCTAGGGCAATCATAAGTCTTCCTGGGTCGATCCAAACCGACCAGCCCGGATAGCCGAAGGAAGCGGCTCTTGGCGCTCGGGGAGTTTCATTTCTGTTGCTAATGGCGGGACGGCGGTGACTTAGGTCAGAACGCCGGGCCTGCGTTCGTCCACCATGCTGGCGCGCAGCGTGTCGTCCGTGATCTTTCTCGCTGGAGGTGGCCGCAGACCTCGAGGCTAGCCAGACGGTTCGAAATGGCATTGATGAAGCTGATAGCCTGCGATTCATCACGAAGGCGCGCCCGACCCCATCTGCCGGTAAGTGACGCAGTCCGATACCCAACTGAGTGATTTCGTGAACGGTGATGCTCCCGATGTTTTACGCTCCAAGGCGTTTGTCTTCAAAAGTAACTGAGTCCCGTGCACATAGCGCGGCGCTCTCATGAGGGAGGCCTCGAGGACGGGCATTCTTGCAAAGTCGTGTCGCGGTCGGTCATCATGCCGTTAGAAAAAGCGAGAACATGCAGCGCCTGCAGGACAATCAAGCGAAGATCCGGAGGATCTTCGAATGCAGCAGGCGCCACGGTGGTGCAGAACAAAGCTCAGCGCCCAAGCATTGCCTTAACGAGGCATCTATAATCTAGAATGTTTCATCGCATTATTGGATGGTTGGCTTGGCGCGGCCTTATTGATCGGATGTCGCTTTGCAACGGGGCAGTATGCGGTTGATCAACAATGTCTCGCGAAATCTGTGGTGTGTTCTCGAGCGCATCAATTCATGTCCTTCGCTTTGAGCCGGCGCTGCCAATTAAAGTCGCTACAATCACGCAGCGCATGTTCGAGGAGCCTGATCCGAGACCATTTGGGCTAAGCGATGAACAGATAGACGTGGCAATAGAAGGGGATGCCAACAGACGATAGTAGATTGAAATACTCAACTATTGCGTTTGTATGGTCTCGACCTCTAAAGATCCTCTAGTCGATCCTTGCTCGCCCGATCGCGAGTCCAAACGTTCCGATCGCGAATGGGCATCAGAACACCTTGCTGAGAAAGAGCTGGCTCGTTGATGAATTCTGGAGCGCCGATGTGAGTGTACTCGTGTGGGATCAAATAGCCGCTGGAACTGGCTGTCACGACGGCGTCAATCGGCAACCGCCGTGGTCGAAGCTCTTGCGGGCTGCGCCCGCGCGCAGAACATCACAGCACGCAGCCGAATTTTTCTTCGGTGATAGTTCTCTAACATCAGCCGACGGTTTGTTATCGCTGCCTCAAATCGGCTGCCCGGCGCACATTCAGCGTGAGCTTGCGCGAAAGGGCAGGGCGGTCGCTGACATTGACTTGTCCTCAAGGCCCACCAAGTGGCTAAGAGGCCGCCGCATTAGGGGTTGTGATGTCTTCGGTTAACTCCATGCTTCATCTCGGCCTAAATCTTCATGGCGCTGGTGGCCATTCCGCCGCGTGGCGCTGGCCAGGTACAAATCCAAGCGCCTTTTTCGATATCGAGCACTACGTCCGGGCTGCGAAGGTTGCGGAGCGTGGTCTGCTGGATGCTGTATTCCTCGCCGATACTCCCGCGATAAGTTTCGACATTACGCACCAGCCACCGCTGAATGGGCTCGAACCTACCCTCGTTCTTGCGGTGATTGCACGCGAAACGCAGCGGATTGGCTTGATCGCGACAGCGTCGACGACCTACAATGAGCCATACAATCTCGCTCGGCGTTTCCAGTCGCTGGATGTCATCAGCCGTGGCCGCGTTGCCTGGAACGCAGTCACGACGTCGAGCCCGGCGACGGTAGCAAACTTTGGCGGTCGAGAAGTCGGGCGAGCGGATCGCTACAGACGGGCCGAGGACTTCGTTGAAACGGTCCGTGCTCTCTGGCTGAGCTGGAGCGGCGAGGTGGTCATCGCCGATCAGGCTGCGGGAGTTTACGCAGATCAGAGTCAATTCCGCCTGCTCGATCCCGATACCAATAGTTTCGGCATCCGAGGCCCACTGACGCATCCCGCTTCGCCCCAAGGTCACCCAGTCATCGTTCAGGCGGGCGGTTCGGATCCCGGACTACGGCTTGGTGCCCGCAGTGCAGATGTCGTGTTTGCGGCCGCCGGGGACTTGACGACGGCTCTGCGGGAGGCAGAGCGCCTGCGTGCGCTCTCTCGGCAATTCGGCCGCTCTGCGGGTCCGCTCATCCTGCCGGGCCTTGTCACCTGTATCGGGAGCACCGAGAAAGAAGCGGCTCGTCGCAAAGAAAAGCTTGATGGGCTGCTCGATCTGGAGCGCGCCACTGGCGCGCTTGCAAGAAGCATGGGTGTGGCGGTCGAAAAGCTCAGCCTCGAAAGGCCAATCCCGGAGGAGGTTCTGCCTGATGCAGATCATGTTCCGTTTTCTGTCGGTCACCATCGCACGATTGAAGCTCTGGCGCGTCAAGGTCGGACGGTTCGCGAGATCATCAGCAGCGTTCAAGCTTTTGGCCACCGCTTGCTTGTGGGTACACCCGAGCAGATCGCGGAGTCGATTGAGGCATGGTTCCGCGCCGGCGCGGTCGATGGTTTCAACATCATTCCGGATGTTCTCACCGATGGCACTTCAGCGTTTGTCGACAATGTGGTTCCCATCCTGCAGAAGCGCGGGCTGTTTCGCAAAGAATATCTGGGACAGACACTGCGAGAGCATTTCGGCATCTCTACTCCGTTCGAGCCGGCACGAGCCACAGCGAGCTCACCGCTCTGACGCTTCCTCAACACCAAATCTCTGGAGCCTGGATATGCATTTAGCCAATGCGCGGTCAGCGAGGCGCTTCACTGGCAAGTCCAACCGTCAAGCAAGAACAGTAGCGGCTACCCTTGTCATGCTCTTGGGCCTGTCCCAATTGGCACCCAGCGTTCATGCGCAGGAAGGCTTAGCCGGCAGCGTCAAGCGAGGAGGCGTTATTCGTTACGGGCATTTTCAAGAGCCTGCCTGCCTGTTCGGAGGATGGGTGCAGCAATGGTATCTGCAACGCCAGTACAGCGATAATCTGGTTGCGCGCAACGAGGACGGCAAGATCTTGCCATGGCTGGCCGAGTCTTGGACCATCTCCGACGACAAAAAGGTGTACACATTCGAGATAAAGCCGAATGTAAAGTTCACTGACGGGACCGCCCTCGATGCGCACGCCATCGCTGACAATATCAACGGATGGCTCAGCAATAACCCCGATCTTCGCAATCCGACTGCTGCTCCTTATCTCGGCGAGAGCTTCGAATCGGCAAGGGCGATTGCTCCTCTGAGATTGGAAGTAAAATTGAAGGTACCGTTCCAGCCCTTGCTGAACGTCTTCGCCCAATCCTCACAAGGCATTCTCTCGCCATCGGCACTCAAACGTGGACTTGCGGTCAATTGCGAGAACCCCGTCGGTTCAGGTCCATTCATTGTCGACAAGTGGCACCATGGGCGAGAAGTCACCTTCCGCCGCAATCCCGACTACAATTCGGCGCCGGCCACCGCAAAACATCAAGGGCCGGCTTACGTTGACGGGATTAGTTGGAAGTTTCTGCCAGATCAGACTGTCCGATACGGTTCGCTGATCGCGGGCGAGACCGATGCCATATACGACATTCCGGCTGTCGCATGGAAGGACGCCAACTCCCGCCTTCCAGTATTGCGGCACCTGACCGGGGGCACCCCTCTGCGCCTCGCTTTGTATACGGCCCGGCCCCCATTTGACGACGTGCTCGTCCGCAAGGCCTTTGCCTATTCTACTGACCGAAAGGCCGCGGTCGGCACATCCTTCCTCGGCTCTTTACCGTTCGAAGGCAACGGTGCGCTAAGTCAGAGCTCGCCGGAATACCTGCCTGAACTCGGGCAGTCCTATGGGTACGATATTCGCAAAGCCAATCAGCTGCTTGATCAGGCTGGTTGGACTGAGAGAAATCCTAACGGCATTCGCGTCAAGAACGGTCGTCCGCTGATCGTGCGCATTTCCTATTCGTACGCCTTTCTGAAGCCGGATGGCGAGCAAGCCTTGCAAGTTGTCCAGCAGCAGGCGAAGGCGGCCGGTTTTGACGTACGTCTTCAACCCACCAATCCGGCTGACTTCTTCGCCGGGAAAAACCTCGGACCCGATGATTATGAGGTCGTTCTCCTCTATTGGGTTGCCCCCGGCGCTGAGATATTCCGGATCTCGTGGAAGCCCGATCAGAATGGCGAGCCCAATCGCTTCAATCCCTCACGCTACCAGGATTTGATGCTTTGGGACATCATTCAAAGGGCGGAACAGAATTTCAATGGAGCTGAACGTACCGCCCTTTATCAGCAGGCGGAACGGAAGATCGTGGATGAGGCACCCGTTATTGGCCTTACTGTGCTGGACGTAACTTTGGCGACCAAGCCGGCCCTGAAAGACGTTTGGCTGGACCGTGGGTCAGTTGGCGAACCTGTCTTCTATGATGCGCATTTTGACGACAAGAAATGATGCCATGAAGATAGCAACCCATCATCCCAGTGTTTGGTTCACGCGCCGGATATTGTCCGGCGTGGTGGTGGTGTGGGCTGCCGCAACGTTTGCGTTCTTAATTCAGTGTGTGCTGCCTGGCGATCGCGCCCAGATCATCATTAATGTGACAAGTGGCAACGTCGGACCGGCATCCTCGGCAGAACTCGCGGCGATCAATGCGAAATACGCCTTTGATCAACCGCTCGTGGTTCAATACGGAAAATACATACTGGGAATCCTACATGGAGATCTTGGTGAATCCTACCAGCAGCATCGGCCTGTCGCAGGGATCATCACGGAGCAGATTGGGCCTACGATTATTCTGGCGGTCGCCGCGCTGCTGATCGCATGGATTATCGCCATCCTGACAACCTTGTTCATCGCCGGCAGAGACAACATATGGTCGAAGCTGCTCAATGACACGCGAGTCTTTTTGGCAACAGTGCTGCCTTACTGGCTGGCCACAATTTTGCTGGTTGTTTTTGCGGTAAAGCTGCGCATTCTTCCGGTCATCGGTGGAAATTCTCCGGTCGGGCTCATTCTGCCGACACTTGCGTTGGCTCTTGAACTCTCGGGCTTTTTCGGACAAGTCGTTCAGAACGAGTTCACGCGCGTGCTCGAGCAGCCATTCGTCACGTCCGCGCGGGCCAGAGGTATGAGTGATTTTGGCGTCAGGCTTCGCCATGTCCTCCGCCACGCCGCATTGCCCGGGATTACTTTGTCAGGCTGGGCGCTCGGCAAACTCCTTTCGGGCGCGATTTTGATCGAGGTGGTTTTCGCTCGTCAAGGCCTAGGTGGAGTCCTCGTCGCTGCAACGTCCTCGAGAGACGTTCCGATTGTCTCGGGAGCTGTTTTGATCTCTGCGGGCGTATTCGTTCTTGCCAATTTGATCGTCGATCTGACTTACCGGCTGGTCGATCCGAGGATCAAGCTGACATGAGCATGTTCGCCGAAGTCACCATATCTCGTTCGCTCAAAGAAGTCCTGGCAATCACGCGCCATGTTCCCTTCCGGGTTACCGTCTCTCTTATCATAATTGGCCTCTTTGCCTTCGCGGCTATGGCCCCAAAGGTACTGCAGACGCACGATCCGCTCGCTATTGATTTGAGATCGTCATTGCAGTCTCCGTCGATCATTCATTGGTTGGGAACTGATCAATTGGGGCGAGATCTTTACTCTCGAATAGTCGAGGGAACGGGCCAATCCCTCGCCATCGGACTTGGCGCAACGGCGCTGAGCATGTCCATTGCCATCGTTTTCGGCGTCGCCGCAGCGCTTTCTGGTGGCGTAGTCGACAGCATTCTTAGCCGGATTGTCGACGTGCTCTTCGCGATTCCCACGCTCTTGCTCGCCCTTGTGTTCGTGACCGTTTTTGGCCCGTCGGTAGTGACTGAGGTCATAGCTGTCGGAATCGGCACAGCGCCAGGCTATGCGCGCATGATCAGGGGCCAGATGCTTGCCATCAAAGGGACAGGGTATGTGGAGGCCGCCAAGGTGCTGGGTCATCCATTTCCCCGTATTGTCTGGAGGCATATTCTTCCGAACGCCATGAGCCCGCTGACGGCAATGATGACGATCGGCGTAGGCCAGGCGATTATATGGGCCTCGGGTCTTGCTTTTCTAGGCCTGGGCGTCGCTCCCCCGGCCCCTGAATGGGGCGCGCTGCTCAATGCCGGGCGCAACTATGTGATCTACGCCTGGTGGCTGGAGATCATACCCGGTTTGGCGGTGACGGCGTTTGCTCTCAGCGTCACCATTGTCGGGCGCCATCTACAGGACCGTCTGGAAGGAAAAACGTGAATGTCCCAGGGCGGCCCCCAGCCTCTCTTGCAGCAGGCAGACCTCCTCACAGCCGATTCGCTGCGTGTTTCTTTCGGGCGCGGCATCGCCCAGAAAGCGGCTGTGCGCAGTATATCCTTCTCCCTGCGGCCGGGACAATGTCTTGCGATTGTCGGTGAATCCGGCTCGGGCAAGAGCGTAAGTGCGCGGGCTCTCATAGGCCTTGCTGGTCGCCACGCCAATGTTCATGCACGCCAGCTGAGCTTCGAGGGGACGGACCTGATCGGCCTGAACGATCGTGCCTGGCGGCGCATCCGCGGCAACAAGATTGGCTTCGTATTACAGGATGCACTCGTCTCGCTTGATCCACTTCGGCCGATCGGCAAAGAGGTTGGTGAAGGCTTACTCCTCCACAATGCGGTATCATCCCGCGACGAGCTCGCGCAGCGGGTCATTGCTCTCCTTAAGCTCGTCGGTGTCCCTGAGCCGGAGACGAAGGCCGAGCAGCTGCCGCATCAATTATCCGGCGGTCAGCGTCAGCGAGCTCTCATCGCGGCGGCTCTTGCACTCGATCCACGCGTCCTCATCGCCGACGAGCCGACTACCGCGCTCGACGTGATGGCGCAGGCTCATGTGCTGGCACTCCTCCAGGAAACCAAAGCCAGGGGCAAGGCGCTGATCCTGATCAGTCACGATCTGGCTGTGGTCTCCCGCGTGGCGGATGAGATCCTCGTCATGCGAGGAGGCGAGGTCGTCGAACGCGGCCCCGCCGTCCAGATATTCAAAGATCCGCGACACCCCTATACTCGTCAGCTGCTGGACGCTGTGCCATCAGGCCGGCCGCGCGGCTCACGTCTCTCACCATCGACTATTCTGCGCTTGCCTGGCCGGCAAACACAGCCCCCCGTGCAATCGTTGCCGCCAGCTCGTTCCATCCTGCTCGAAGCGACAGGTCTGGTTAAGCGCTTTGAGGGCCCGGATGGCACTTCACGGGCGGCTGTGGACGGCGTCTCCTTCGAACTGCGATTCGGAGAGACTTTGGGCATCGTCGGTGAGTCCGGATCAGGAAAATCGACGATGGCGCGCATGGTCATGGCACTGGATAAGCCTGACGATGGAGTCGTTCAGTTTGCAGGCCGGCCTTGGAGCACGCTCGCGGAACGCGAACGGCGGGCTCGGCGGCGGGCAATATCGATCATCTACCAAGATCCTCTTGGCTCGTTTGATCCACGATGGACGGCCGGACGCATCCTATCCGATAGTCTTTCGGGCGACGTCGAGAAACGGCAGCGGCAGGAGCGCGTTATTGAGCTGCTCGATATGGTCGGACTATCCGAGGCCTTGCTGGACCGACGGCCGCTCGATCTCTCGGGCGGCCAGCGCCAGCGCGTTGCGATAGCCCGCGCGATTGCACCAAATCCTGCCGTTATCGTCTGCGATGAACCCGTTTCGGCGCTCGATGTCTCAATCCAGGCGCAGGTTTTGGACCTGCTCGGCTATTTGAAGGACCGCCTCGGCGTAAGTTATCTCTTCATCTCGCATGATCTCAGTGTTGTTCGTCATATCAGCGACCGCGTCATAGTTATGCGCCGGGGGAGAATCGTCGATAGTGGCACCACTGAAGAGATTTTTCGTAATCCACAGTCGGATTATACCAAGAGCCTTATCGCGGCCATGCCGCGCCTAGTGCGTGTTGGACGGAGTGGTCATTCAGCTACGATCCTCGAAGAAGGCATCGCGTGAATGCCTTCGAATTCGACTTCCTTTCTCCAAAATTGTCTGTCGCCGATCGCGGGGGCAGCCGCGTTTGCCCGCGATTTGGTCGCGATTGCGCCCTCGCTCATCGCTCGGAAAGGACAATCTGTGGATCACGGGTTAAAGCAGGGGACCGGCCGGCGCGCGAAGCAGGCCCGGCCGAGTTCGAATATACGCTAAGCAAGAGGCTGACGATCCGCACCTGTGGAGTTGCAAGCCATCAATTGCCTGCCCGCAAGGAGTGCGGCTCTTGCTCTCCTGCAAACGAGCTCGGAATCTTCGCTTTCACGATAGCCTAGCCACGGTGCGGTTCCCGACAAAGACCGTGTTTGTCAGATTCGAAACATTCGGCGTCAATTTTGAATTCATGACGCCCTGTTCAGTTCGCTAATTTCGACTGACGAGGCTGGCACGGTCGTTGCTACCGATAAGGTGATGGCGGGTTGAGTGCAGCCGTTGATGAAGGATCACTTTTCCGCCCGCAAGCCGCGGGTCCATTCTGAAAAAGAAGACCTAGAATTTTGCGCATTCGGTCTGATGGAGAGTGATGTGGAGTTTCCCAGAGCTGACGAAATAAATCGCACTGTCAGATATATCGGCACTGTCAACGGACAGATCGTTATCGAGGTTGGCGGGCTTGGTGAACAATCGCGCCGAGTAGCGGTGGGGACGCATGACTAGGATGCGGCTGACGTGTTCAAGCGTCGGCTGCGAAGAACAGGCAACAGGAGCCTCATCGGCGCATCGTGTCGCCAATTCGCAGACGAGTTCACCGCAAAGCGCATAGCGTGGGTGCACGCCCAGCACAAAGAGGTCAATAAAAGGACCTCCGAAATCCGGCAATACGGAACCCTCGGCATGTCGCATAGGATCGGCGCTGATAGCGAGTGCACCGTGAATGAAGGGGCGGAGCATTGCTCAGATCCGAAGAACGAGCTTTCATCAGATGGCGAGTTCGTTCGGTACTGGAGCCGAGCTGCCGATAGGCTGCGCGCAGTGGCTGCTGTCGACAGGCGAACCGAGGAGGCGATCAAAAGGACCGGGATTAGTTTGCAGCTATCCTCCGAGAACTTTAGCGGTCACGACCTCTCAGATTTCCCGATGCGGCGCTGTACCCTCAATCGCGCGCAGCTGTACGGAGCAAAGTTGGACCGTGCAGACCTTTCTCAGGCGAACCTTATCTGTCCGGGGCTAGAGCGGGCAAGTTTCCTTGGCGCCAAGCTTGATTTTGCCTATATGCACGCCATGGCAGCGCAGGTCTGCAACTTCGATGACGCCAGTCTGCGCAATGTAATTGATGCAACCGGCAGCCTGTTTCATGGTTGAAGTATGAAAAGAACACGCTTTGACAACGCGATGCTCAGCGGGCTCCTCCTTTATCAGTGCGACGCGAGTGATGCTGTATTCGATGGCGCAGAATTGCAGGGGTCAACTATCAATGAATGCTTCCTTCCTTCCGCTTCCTTTCGCTTTGCTAAGCTGAGCCAAGTCACGATCACGAAGACGCATCTGGCGGATTGCTCGTTCTTCCAGTCAAAGGGAGACTGTTTATCGATCGTAATCGGCATGAGCCCCCCACCTGGGCATCGCGCGAATGAGCTGCGATACAGCCTGGTATGACCTGTTTTTTTGGAGGTGGGCTATGGCAGATGCCATGCATGAAGCCATGCTTGATGCCAGGCAGGAAGGCGGCTCCTATGTCAGGCCCATGTCGTAGCGCAGAGCAATGTTCCCGGGACCTACGGCGACTTCACGATCGATGCCAACGGCGCCTGGAGCTACACCGGCAATGGCGCCCATAACGAGCTCACCGCCGGCCAGCAGGTCCAGGACCAATTCACGGTCACCAGCCAGGACGGCACCGCGAGCGGTACCGTGACGGTGACCATCACCGGCGCCAACGACGCGGCCACCGTCTCGTCGGACTCGAAGTCCGTCACGGAAGGTGACACTGCCGCCGCATTGAACGCCTCCGGTCAGTTGACGATTGTGGATCCCGACACCGGCGAAGCCCATGTCGTGGCGCAGAGCAACGTCCACGGCACCTACGGCGACTTCGCGGTCGATGCCAATGGCGCCTGGAGCTATACCGGCAACGGTGCGCACAATGAGCTCACCGCCGGCCAGCAGGTGCAGGACCAGTTCACGGTCACCAGCCAGGACGGCACCGCGAGCGGCACGGTGACGGTGACCATCACCGGCACCAACGACACTGCCACGGTCTCTTCGGACTCGAAATCCGTCACCGAGGGCGATACCGCCTCCGCGCTCAACACCAGCGGCCAGCTCACCATCACCGACCCCGACACCGGCGAAGCCCATGTCGTGGCGCAATCGAACGTCCACGGGACCTACGGCGACTTCAGCATCGATGCCAACGGGACCTGGAGCTATACCGGCAACGGCGCGCACGATGAGCTCACCGCCGGCCAGCAGGTGCAGGACCAGTTCACGGTCACCAGCCAGGACGGCACCGCGAGCGGCATCGTCACGATCACCATCACCGGGACCAACGACACCGCGGCCGTGAGCTCGGATTCGAAGGCGGTCACCGAGGGCGACACCGCAGCTGCGCTCAACACCAGCGGCCAGCTCAACATCAGCGATCCGGATACGGGCGAAGCCCATGTCGTGGCGCAATCGAAGGTCCACGGCACCTATGGTGACTTCACCATCGATGCCAACGGCGCCTGGAGCTATACCGGCAACGGCGCCCACGATGAGCTCACCGCCGGCCAGCAGGTGCAGGACCAATTCACGGTAACAAGCCAGGACGGCACCGCGAGCGGCATCGTGACGGTGACCATCACCGGGACCAACGACGCCGCGACCGTCAGCTCGGATTCGAAGGCGGTCACCGAGGGCGACACCGCAGCTGCGCTCAACACCAGCGGCCAGCTCAACATCACCGACCCCGATACGGGCGAAGCCCATGTCGTGGCGCAGAGCAACGTCCACGGCACCTACGGCGACTTCGCGGTCGATGCCAATGGCGCCTGGAGCTACAGCGGTAACGGCGCGCACGATGAACTCACCGCCGGCCAGCAAGTGCAGGACCAGTTCACGGTTACCAGCCAGGACGGCACCGCCACCGGCACGGTGACGGTGACCATCACCGGCAGCAACGATGCGCCGGTGCTGAATGCCAATGGCGGTTCACTGTCCTATACCGAGGGGCAGGCGGCGACCGCGATCGATACCGCGCTGATCGTGTCGGATGTTGACAGCACAAATCTGACCGGCGCGACGGTCTCGATCACCGGCAACTTCGCCTCCGGCCAGGATGTGCTCGGTTTTACCGATCAGAACGGCATCACCGGCAGCTATAACGCCAGCACCGGGGTGCTGACCCTGACGGGTTCGTCGAGTGTGGCGAACTACCAGGCGGCTCTCCGCTCCGTGACATATTCGAACTCCGGTGACAATCCGTCGGGCGCGACCCGCACCATCAGCTACCAGGTTGACGACGGCCAGACGGTCAGCCACGCCAGCAATATCGTGACCTCGACAGTCACCGTCATCCCGGTCAACGACGCGCCGGTGAATACGGTTCCGGGAGCACAGACGACAAACGTCAACACGACAAAGGCGATCACTGGACTTAGCATCTTCGATGCCGACTCGGACGGCGCCACTGAAACGATCACGTTGTCCGTAACCGACGGCACCTTGACCGTTTCGGGAGGTGCCGCAGGGATCAGCGGCAGCGGAACGTCCACGGTGACGCTGACCGGAACAGTCAGCGCGATCAATTCCACCCTGGCCTCGACGGTCAGCTACGTTCCGACACCGAACTTTGCCGGAACGAGCACTCTGACGATGACAACGAGCGACAATGGCCACACCGGAGCGGGTGGTGCATTGACCGATGTCGATACCGTGACCATTTCGGTCACGAGCCCCAGCCCCTTCGCTCTCACGACCGGCACCGATACGGTCATCTATGCATCGGGCACCAATACTGTGACCGGCACGCAATCTCCCCTAACGCTAAACAACGGTGACATGCTGACTGGGGGAGGCGGTACGGACACTCTCGCAGTCAGTGGCGGCGGTTTGGGGCCATTCACCTTCGGCGATGGTGCTGGAAGCATTGGGCTGACAAATTTCGAGACAATAAGTCTGAGTGACAGCAACAACGGAAATCACACTGACGCCTTGACGTTCCTTTCGACATTCCAAAACGGAGGAACGCTCACAATCGATGGATCTGGCATCACTGGTAACGGCGACCTGGTCGTAGACGCCAGCGCAGTCACGTCTGGATCGTTTGTCATCATGGGCAGTTCGGGAAACGGCGGTGATGATACCCTCAAGGGCGGTTCCAGTAACGACACGATCAACGGTGGCGCAGGTACTGGTGCGGATCGGATCGTGGGTGGTGGTGGCGCAGATGCGCTGACTGGTGGTGGTGGAAACGATACATTCGCCTATCTCCGTGTCACCGACGCCGGTGACCACATCACCGACTTCAGCACCTCAGGGGACAAGCTCGAATTCACGGTAACCGCCGGGCGTTTCGTCATTGGTGATGTCGATACAAGTGTTGAAAACGTCAGAACGGGCAACAACGCTGCGATAAATCTCGCCAACACCGAAGTCGGCATCAAAACAGACGCATCCGTGACGACAGCGACAGTTCAATCAACGATCAACGGTTACTCGAATATCACGACAGGAGCCCTGTTCGTATTCCACAATTCGACAGTCGGCCACGCGCAGGTCTACTACGATCCCAATCCGAGCGTGGCCGGCGGCGCGATACTCGTCGCAGATTTGGACAATCTGACCACTCTGGCCAGCATAACCGGTACCTTCAGCGCGGCGGACTTTGCGTTTGGAACGGCGCTTGCTCCTGCGGGCGTATCGGGGCAGCCCATCAATCTGGGTCTGACCAACTCGCCGGCCAACGAGGGGCAACTCGCCACGGTCACTGTCGCCAGCATGCCCGCCGGCTGGACGCTGAATGGTGGGACGCTGCTCGGCGATGGCAAGTGGACGATCGAGACGACCGACGTCAGCTCGCTAATGGTGACATCGCCAATCAGTTTCGTCGGAGCTTTGCACCTCGACGTGACCGTGACTTGGATGCAGCCGGACGGCTCGGCTGTCATCGAGACATTCGCCGACAATGTTGAAGCTTTTGCAACGGGCTCCCCCATCATCGCCATTTCCGGCGATGACTATCTCACAGCGTCAGGTGGCAGCGATCTACTTGTATTCTCTCGGCCGATCGGCCACGACGTCATCTATAATTTCGACATTGCGCATGATCAGATCGATCTGATCGGCTACGCCGGCTTCAAGACGTTCGCCGACGTCCAGACGCAACTGTCTAGCGACGATGACGGTGATGCCGTCATTACGCTGGCCGATGGTCAAACGATCACCTTGAATGGCATCGATGCCGCCTCGCTCGCAGCGGACGACTTCGTGTTCGACTTTGAGCCCACAGTCGACAACGCCGCCACAATGATGATCGGCAACGGCGCAATGCTGCCTTGGTCCGGTAACATCCACAATACGGGCACGATCTCGTTGAACGCGACCGGCGCGGAGACCGACCTCCAACTTGTCGGGCACGGCATTCTGCTTGAAGGTGGCGGTCAGGTGCTGTTGTCCGACAATAGCGAGAATACTATCAGTGGAGCTGTTTCCGACGTCACGCTGACCAACATCGATAACACCATTTCGGGAGCCGGACAGCTTGGCGAGGGGACATTGCGCCTTGTCAACCAAGGTACAATCAACGCCACGGGCACCAACGCGCTCGAGATTGACACCGGTAGCAACATCATCGTCAATTCCGGAACGATTGCTGCCAGCGGCAGCGGCGGTCTGGTCATCGACAGCAACGTGGACAATTCGGGGCTGCTGTGGGCGCATGGCGCCAACATCACTCTCAATGGCACCGTAAGCGGCAGCGGCACCGCCCTGATGGATGGCGTGGCTACGATCGAATTCGGAGCAGCTTCATCTGCGCATGTTGCGCTTGATGCCGCGGCCACCGGGACAATCGTGCTCCATGACTCCTTCGACTTCAGCGGCGTCGTGTCCGGGTTCAACGAAGATGACCAGCTGGATCTGCTCGACGTCGCATTCGGGGACGGCACGACTACAAGTTATGTCGCAAATCAGGCCGGCACTGGCGGAATCCTTTCGGTGACTGACGGCGTTCATACCGCCAATATCAGCTTGCTG
Source organism: Bradyrhizobium sp. WBAH42 (assembly GCF_024585265.1). Taxonomy (NCBI): domain Bacteria; kingdom Pseudomonadati; phylum Pseudomonadota; class Alphaproteobacteria; order Hyphomicrobiales; family Nitrobacteraceae; genus Bradyrhizobium; species Bradyrhizobium sp. WBAH42. The sequence continues at coordinate 6,862,816 of NZ_CP036533.1, read as the reverse complement.
GGCCAGTACGATCCCGCGAGCTTCCAGGCTGAGGCAGATAAGAACATGGGAACGCTTATCAGCTACCACGCGGATCTCGTCTGACGCGTAGCGGGGAAATGGCTAAGGGTGCCGACTGCAAAGTCGGTACCTGGTTCGCCTGGATATCCTAACGCCTTGCCGACTGCCCTGGTGCATCCCGCCGTTTCTGAGTAGCCGGCATCTCGCTGGGCTTGAGCGAATCCCGCGCCAGTTGCGACTTTTCGCACGTCGTGAAAGTTGCTTCATGCGTGCCGAGCGGGCGCAGCGTCAATTAATGTTATTATAGCGATGCTCATCCGTAATAATCCGGTGGTTCTTTGCCGACACCAGCCAGTGCTCTGCCCGGGATTCGATTGTTAGGTTAGCTATCGTCTTTGTATTACGACGTTTTTGTCGTCTCCTGGATGGTCGTGACGGGCTCGTTTTGCGATGGTTATTCAAATCAGACATTAATACATTAAATGTTGACGATAATAAATATTTAATGGATAGTTTACCGCTGGCGGGGCCGGAAATAAATCCGCAGCCGCTGAAGTTGCCGAGCTGTCTGTAAATTCATCTTGAAAGAAGGGTTTCCTCCTATGTTGCATCATTTCATCGAGACCAAGGAAGCGTTGAAGCGTCTGCGGACGGACCAGGACGGCGTGGTGTCATTCGAATACATCATCGTCGCGGTTTGCATCGTTGGCGCAGTAGGTGCCGTGTTCGGCGGTGGAGCTGGTGGCCAAATCGGGGCCGCCCTGACGACCGGGATCACCGCTATCACCACCGCCTTCGCCACCGCGATCGCTGGCTGAAGCGGCCATTTGACACCAGAGGGGGGCATCGGAATGTGTCCCCCTCTCGAATGTTCCTTCCTGCGTTCCTAGTGTGCCTTCCACCTCTTTGAGGCATGCATTTTCATGACTTGGGTTTCATACGTCGCCTCGATACTGGAAATCCTGTTGTTGCTCTACGTCGCAACGATCGACGTCGCGACGCGCCTGATCCGAAACGAAATGTGTCTGGCGCTGGCGGCGCTCGGGATCGCCAGTCAATTGCCCAATCCCATGCAAGTTGCCGAGTCGCTGATATCGGCCGCGATTCTCTTCCTGCTGCTGTTCGTCCTCTACGCGCGCGGAGGGATTGGCGGCGGCGATGTCAAATTGCTGACTGCGCTGGCGATCGGGTTTCCAGTGACCGGCCAGATTCAGCTCCTGACCATAACTGCGCTGGCCGGCGGCGTTCTTGCCCTGGTGCATCTGATGATGCGCCACCTGCCTCATCCCAAACTGGCACCCGCCAGATCGTCACTCCCGCGCCGGGTCTACGCGATCGAACGTTGGCGTCATTTGCGACACGCCCCGCTGCCCTACGGAGTTGCAATAGCGTGCGGGGGTATCTGGACGATTTTGAGCAAAGGATTGTGAGATGTCATCCGCGTTGCGTCTGTCGATCATCATGGTGCTTCTGCTCGCAACCACGGCGTTCGGGCTTATTGCCTATAACATGAACCTGCCGAAGGCGCCCGCTCCGGCCCCGGTGCAAGTCACGGAGACGGCCCCGGCACCGGCACCGGCGACGACCGCCGGATACTTCGTCGCGGCGCGTTCCTTGCCGAAGGGAACTTTGGCTCGCGAAGAAGATTTCACGGTGCGATCGGTGCCACCGGAGCGCATTCCTCAGGGCGCGATCCTTGAAACGCCCGAGTCCAAGGCCGGACTTCCCGGTTCTCTGATCCGCAGGTTCGTTGAAGCAGGCAGTCCCGTGACGTTGCAGGACATTCTGCGTCCGCGGGATCGAGGCTTCCTGGCCAGCGTCCTGGCACCGGACAGCCGTGCCATCAGCATCAAGGTTGACGAGGAGGCGGGCGTCTCCGGCCTGATCAGGCCGGGTGATCATGTGGATGTCGTATTGACCCAGGTATTCGAGAAGGTCGACACCGCACGTCGAGCCCTCAGCGAGACCGTTCTGCGCAACGTTCGAGTGATCGCGATCGACCAGGAGATCGTGCAGGGTGCACGACCAATTGGCGGAATGGCAGGCAAGCAAACGCAAACCGTGTCCCTGGAGCTTGCGCAGGAGCAGGTCAAGAAAGTCACCGTCGCAAAGCAGCTCGGAACACTGTCTCTGGCCGTACGTGCAGCAGTCGATCAATGGGACAAGGCCGACACTGGCGCGATGTCAAGCTGTGATGTGTCCCCGGAACTTGCTCGTCAGTACGCGATCGCACGTCAGAGAACGGCAGTCGTCATTCATTCGGGCGGCGAGACCAAGCAATATACGGTCAGAAAGCAAGACGAGGACGCTCTCGTCAGCTGCGAGGGGGCCTCGGAAGTTGTGCACCAGACCGCAACGGCCGAAGCTTATGCCAACAGGTTTTCGGAGAAACGTTGATGAACATTGCCATAGCCGCTCCGCCCGAAGAATCGACATCGATCGTCACGCGTAACCGCATCGTCTGTTTCGTAAACGACGAGATCAGCGCCGCGGCTTTGCGCAAGGGCCTCGAAGGCGCCAACCTCTCGATCAGGCGCGGCACGATCCGCAATGCGATACGGATGCTGGAATCCGACACAGACCTGTTCGCGCTGGTAACAGACATCAGCGGCATCGATGATCCCTTCACTGAACTGGAAAGGCTGGCCGGCCTCTGTCCGCCCGATGTCCGTGTAGCTGTGATTGGCGAGAACAGGGAGATCACCTTCTACCGTGAGCTTCTGGAGCTCGGCCTGGCCGAGTATCTGCCGCGGCCGCTCACGCGCGATTTGGTGCTGGACCAGCTGCGCCCCAAGCTGCTGGGCGATACGGCGGCCAACCAGATCGATCGTGGTGGGCACGTGGTCTCGATCTGCGGAGCACAGGGCGGCGCCGGTGCCACGAGCATCGCGATCAATCTGGCGCTGCAGCTTGCCGAGACCACCAAGGCCAAGGTGGCGCTGCTTGACCTTCATCTGCAGGGCGGCGAAGCCGCCGTGATGTTGGGTGTCCGTCCCGGGCCGGGGCTGCGCATCGCCCTGGAGAATCCGATGCGGGCGGACACGCTGTTCCTCGAGCGGGCAGCAATCGAAGTCAACGAGCGGGTCTGTCTGGTCTCGGCCGACGAGGATCTCGATGCGCAGCTCGAAATCACGGAAGCCGGCGTACGACACGTGCTGGGTCTGCTCCGTCAACGATTCAACTACATCGTTGTCGATGTGCCCGTCCCGTTCCCGCCATCGATCTATCCGGTGATTACGCTTTCCCGTCACGTGATGGTGCTGCTCGAAGCCGAGGTGACCGGACTTCGCAACGCCCACGCACTGCGCACCGCCGTCATCAACATCGCCGGCAAAGATCGGGTCTTTACCTTGCTCAACCGGGCCGGTCGTCCCGGTGGACTTCCCAGGGCGGCAGTTGTCAAGGCGATGGGCGCCGAGCCGGACATCGTCGTTCCCGATCTCGGCAAGGGGATGACCGAGGCGGTCAATCTCGGAATTCCAGCTCTGAAGCACGTCAGGAAGTTGCGACGTCACCTGGCACCGATTGTACGGGAGATCAGTGGTGTCGGCGCCGAGCGGAAGAGCTGGTGGAGGAGGGTGCTCACAGCACATCTGGGATGAAAAAGTTCGGTCGGCGTGAGGAAGAGGCGTCCGTTTTTGCAGCTGCGTTGGGGACCGGGCTGCCTGGTCCTGCGGCAGGCTTGCCTCTGTCGATGCCCAACGTTGCTGCATCCGCGCCGAGCGCGCCTCCACTCGTGTCAAACGTGCCCGCATCCGCGCCGAGGCGCGACGAACCCCCGATCCACCACCCGGTGATACCGGCTTCGTTGCGTGAACGGGTCATCGAGCAGATCGAGCCAGCGGTGGCCGCAACTGTCTCGCGCGAAGTTCTTCGGCGGCAGATCGAGGAAATCATCCATCAAATTGCCAACCAGGAGCGGCTCGAGCTGTCGGGGCGCGAGCAGCTTCAGCTTGCGGACGAGATTGCCGACGACATGACGGGCTACGGGCCGCTTCGTCCGCTGCTGCTCGATCAATCGATCAACGATATCATGGTGAACGGTCCGAGCAACGTCTACGTGGAACGAAGCGGCAGGCTGGAACGAATCGCAGTGCGATTCCGCGACAATGATCATATCGCCTCCGTCGCTCAGAAGATTGCCGCGCAGGTTGGCCGGCGCGTCGACGAATCCAGCCCGATGGTGGACTGCCGCCTGCTGGATGGCAGCCGCGTCAACATCATTCTCCCGCCGCTGGCGATCCATAGTCCGTGCATCTCCATCAGGAAGTTTCCAACCCGGCGTTTGGACATTGCTGGATTGATCGAAAATGGCTCAATGACCGCGGCCATCGGAAAACTGCTGGAGATCGCCGCCCGGTCTCGGCTCAATGTTCTGGTCTCCGGCGGTACCGGATCCGGCAAGACGACGCTCCTGAACGCGATGAGTCAATTCATCGATCACAGCGAACGCATCGTAACGATCGAGGATGCGGCAGAGTTGCAGCTTCAGCAGCCGCACGTGATCAGCCTGGAGACCCGGCCTCCCAGTCTGGAGGGCACAGGGCAGGTGACGCAACGCGATCTGCTGGTGAACGCCCTGCGCATGCGTCCCGACCGAATCGTGGTCGGCGAAGTCCGCAGCGCGGAAGCTTTCGACATGCTCCAGGCGATGAACACCGGCCATGACGGTTCGATCTCCACGGTCCACGCCAATAGTACCCGGGACGCCCTGACCCGCATCGAAAACATGGTGCAGATGGGACAAGTCAATCTACCGTCGCGAGCCATTCGAGCGCAGATCGTCGCTGCGCTCGATCTCATTGTGCAGGTCGAACGCATGCGGGACGGGCAACGTCGTATCGTTCAGATCAGTGAGGTCATCGGCCTCGAAGGGGAGGTGATCACCACCAATGACATCGCAGCCTTCGAATACAAGGAGGAGGATGAGCAGGGTCGTCTATCGGGCACCTATAGGTGCAACCTTGCAACTCCGAAATTCAAGAGCCGTCTTGTCTATTACGGGCTGGATGGAGCGTGGGCCGAGGCAATGAGGCAGATATGATGCCGGAGTCCGTAATCGCGTCCTTTCTGGCGCTCGCGATGTGCGCGGCAGCCATTTCGCTGTGGCTCGATGCTCGGGAGCGACGCATCAATCGCCGGCTGGCGGTTGCTCTGCCAGCTTCCCATCCAGTCAACCTACCATCCATTCGCCGGTTGGAGGCGGGGTCTTCGTCGCTGTTGCTCCATCGCGTGGCCAATTACAATCGCGAGATTCCTTACGCCTGGCATCCAATCTATGTGCTGCTTGCCGGTGCCATCGCAGCAGCAGCAATCCTTTACACCAATCGCCTGCTGGGATTCTCCATTCTTTACGTGTCGGTCGCGGCGGCAATTGCCGCCATCGTCGTCGTGCGAGGCCTCTTCGGATGGCAGCAACGTCGCTTCGCCAGGCAGCTCTTTCGACAGCTGCCTGATGCGATCCAGCTCGTGACGAGCACCGTTCGATCGGGTCTGCCTGTGCACGAAGCTTTTCGCGCCCTCGCGCGCGACATGCCGCAACCAACAGCTGGGCAGTTTGCCATCGTATGCAGCGAGGTGAACCTTGGAAGACCTCCGGAGGACGCCGTCCAAAGTGTCTATCGGCGAACGCAGGTGGCGGAATATGCGATGTTCGCGGTGACCCTTGCAGTTCAGTTGAAGTCGGGTGGTAGCCTTGCGGAGACCTTACAGAACCTGGGAGACACCGTGAGGCAACGTGTTGCACTGGCTGCTCGGGCCAAGGCGCTGGCAGGAGAGGTGATCTTTTCCTCGCGGGCGCTGACGATCTCGCCCTTGCTTGGGGGCGGGGTGCTATACGCGGCCAATCCGCAAACGGTCGACCTGTTGTTCACTGATCCCGTTGGAAACAAGCTGCTGGCTTACGCAGTGGTCTCGGTGCTTGTCGGGGCCTTGGTGATAAGTTGGATGGTCAGACGGGAAACGGCACTATGACGCTCGGTCTTGGTCTGGTGGCTCTCGCATTGGCAGCTGGTGCTGCGAGCTGCGTGTTGATCATCCGCGAAATGCACATTCGCGCGTTGGACGTGCGGGTCTCGAACGCCGTGATGGGCGTTGCTGGACGGTCAGCGCCCTTCCAAGACATGACCGGTTGGTTTTCGTCGCTTGGGATGCGGTACCGCCGCTTCTACGCAGAGGAAAATCTGGATCAACTGCGAGCGATTCTTCAATCATCCGGTTTCAATCACCGTCGAGCCCTGCCGACCTGGATCGGTGTCAAGGCCGTCAGCATGTTCTTATGCCCGATCATTGCCGGAGGGGTCGCTCAGCTCTTGGGGAAGCCGCTGCTGGACGTGCTTGTCTTCACACTGATGGGCGTGGCGGTCGGAATCGTGGGACCGCGGTTGATACTGGCGATGCTGAAGCGGCGGTTTGATGCGGCCATTCGTCTGGGCACGCCGGATATGATCGATTTGCTGGTTGTGTGCAGCGAAGCGGGAATGGGCCTGGAGAGCGGGCTGGCACGCGTTGCGCAGGAAATGAATGAGACCAATCCCTCCATGGCCGGGGTTTTGAGGAATCTTCTTGATGATCTGCGGATACTGCCTAGCCGCAGCGAGGCATTCGAGAAGCTGGGAGCTACGTCGGATGGGCTGCGCCGATTCGGGACTATGCTCGCCCAAAGCCTGCAATACGGGACGCCGATTGGCCAGGCGCTGCGGAGCATCGCCGTCGACCTGCGGCGGGAACGTATTACCAAGCTCGAAGAAAGAGCACACAAGCTGGGCGCCAAGCTGACCATTCCCATGGTGCTGTTCCTGCTTCCAGCCATGTTCGTCATTTTGGGAGGAAGTCCCATTCTGCATCTCGTACGTTCATTTGCCAGCTTCGGTAAATAGCCATGAGCACCGTTGTCCTGTCGAAAGCCTCCTCTTACGATCGGACGATGCAGCTGTTCGGCGGCATGTGGTTCATGTTGCTGGCACTTGGCGTCGCCTTCAAGATTGGCTCGTCGCCCGATGATCCCTGGCCCTCGCTCCTGTCGAGTGTGTGCCTTGCGATCTTCTACGTACTGCTGGCTCTGTTGACCATCACGCGGCCGCCGGCAAAGGCGCAGGCGGAAGGTCTTCGCCCGAGAATAGCGGCGTTCGTCGGCACTTACATGCCATGGTCGATCGCGCTCTTCGGCAAGACCGACCAGGCGCTCCCAAACCTCGCATCCACCGCTTGCGTGTTGATCGGCATGATCATGATGCTGGTCACCATCAGGCATCTTGGCAGGTCGTTCAGCTTGGTGCCACAGGCGCGCAACGTGGTGCAAACGGGTCCGTATCGGTGGATCAAGCACCCGCTCTACCTTGCGGAAGAAATCGCGGTATTGGGTGTGGTGCTGAAAAACCCGTCGCTGCTGACCGCTATCCTGCTCGTCCTGCATATCGGCGTCCAGATTTGCCGAATTCATTACGAAGAGGACCTGCTTCGGCGCAACTGCCCTGAATATTCGAGTTACGAAGCCTCGCGCTGGAGGGTGATCCCCTATGTTTGGTGAGTGCCGTTCCGGTCGACGACTGCGGTCGAGGTAGGCTCATGAGCCACAAGAAGTCGTTCATCGTGGATCAACGCGGGGCCGTCGCGTTTGAGACATTGATCGTCTACCCGGTTTTGGTGGCGTTCCTGCTCATGCCGCTCGCCGACTTGGCTGCTGCAGGCTTCCAGTTTATCTCCGCATGGAGCGCATTGCGCTCCTTCGGGCAGTATGTGCAGTACGCTAATCCGCTCGCCCCTGACGGCACGGTGAGCTGGAAGACAGGGCTACAGACGACAGTCGCCGGTCATGCGATCAGCAACCTTCAGGTTTTGTGCGGAGACGCAGGGGCCACCTGTTCGCCAGGCAATCTGGAGTCTCCCAAGTACATTACATTCTCGACAACCATCACCTTGGCTCCAATTGTGTGGAGAGGGGTGCTGTGTCCCACCACTTGTACCTACACGCTGCCTTACTCAGAACGGTTCCAGTAGGGGGCTTCCATGCGTAGTCTACTCCGTTCCCAACGTGGCTCCATCGCATTCGCAACAGTCATCGCTCTCGTGCCTCTCATCGGAGTCGTCGCACTCGGGGCGGAGGCCGGATCGTGGTACGTCACCCGCCAGCATGCGCAGAACGCGGCCGACTCGGCCGCCTATTCGGGCGCATTGCGGCTTTCATGTATAATGGCGGGTGCGGACTGCGACACGCAATCAGTGGATTATCGCGGCAAGGAATTCGCGGCACAGAACGGATTTTGCAACTCGAGTCCCAACGACGCTACCGGCTATCCGGGCAGAAACTGTCCGACAACCCTACCGACCGGAATCTCGCGGGCCGTGCAGATCGATATCGGCGACTACAGTGCGGGCACGTTCACAACACCACCTGCAGGCACCGGCAACGCCGTTCGCGCCAGGGTCAGCCAGCAACAACCGGCGTACTTGGCGGCAGTGCTGGGTTTGACCACCGTCAACATCCCCGCCCAAGCCATTGCACTGGTCCAGCAGCCGACCAAGGCGTGCGTCCTCGCGCTTGGACCTGATTCAGGCGCACTCAAGCTGGCTGGCAATCTCAGCAACAACGGAACTGGCTGCGCGCTGATGTCGGATACGAGTGTCCAACTCGCCAGCACTCCATCTTTCACCGGCTCGGGATGGGCGGTCTATGGTGTAAGTGGCTGCACCCCGTCAGGCACCTGCAGCGGTCTTAGCGTGCCGCACAACTATTTCATGACGTACGCTAGCAATCCGCTCAGCAAACTGGACACCGCATCGTTCAACAGCAGGACGGGCAATACAAATATGCCATGCACCCTTCAGGCGGATGGCTGGAAGCATTGCGCGCCAAATAGCGCCGGGACTGGGGCTTACGGCAGTTTCACGGTGCAGAACGGCGACAAGTACGTTTTGGACCCGGGAACATACTTCTTCTACAAAGCAAATATAAAGATGACTGGCGGACAACTGAAAGGCGTAGGCGTAACCCTCGTCTTGCTCGGAGACTCGCAGCTTACCATCAACGGGGGTACGGCTGATCTTTCCGCACCTGCCACTAACACGTTCTCCTCCGATCTAGATGGCGTCCTGATCGACGATCAGGCTCCGAGCAAGACCAGCAACAAGGTCACCATCAACGGTGGCGGTCTGGTTAGCCTGGGCGGGGCAATCTACTTTCCCAAGGTCGACGTTAGCTGGGCCGGAACGACTTCCAGCACCAATACGACCTGTTCACAAGTGATCGCCAAAACCATCGACATGAGCGGTGGCGGCTATCTCAGCACGGAAGGCTGTGCTCCGGCCACGATTATTTACACCCAAGTTGTCGCTTTGGTGCAGTAATGAGAAAGCTCGACAATCGCGGTATGGCGCCGTTTGAATTCATCATGGTGTCCGTGGCGTTTTTCACGTTGATATTCGTCATCTTCGATCTCGGACGTTATGCCATCACGATGCAATCCTTGCGGACGCTCGCGAGTGCTGGCGCCCGTGCGGTCATGATCAGCTGCTATACGCCTGCCTTGCTTCAAAGCCCGCCGCAGTCGCCGGCCGGCTGCACCGGGGATCCCCTGTCCACCGCCGCCAAGCAGAACGCTGCCCCCTTCTTGTTTTTCGGAGGTCTGACGCCAACGCTGACCGTTGGGGCCAACAGCAACAGCCTGAGTGTTACAGCTTCCCAGGCAAACTTTACGATGCTGATGCCCATATGGGGCACAGCGCTCAATGCGCCGAGCGCCTCCAACCAGATTCCCTTCTAGCGCAAATATGGCAGCAAGTCTGACATGTTTCCCCCGGCAGTGCCTCGTGGCCGCGGCATGCGGGCCAAACGCGCGGATGCGGAATTACCCGGCCAAGCGAATCGCCAAGCGTGCGACCGACCGTCCTTCGATCGCAAAGCGACGACCGGAGCGCGTGCCCAGAGCGGTCGCGCCGCGGGATAGTTCCCCACAACCAGAGAGAATGATGCGCGCTGGCAACATTGCAGGGTTTTCTTTCTGCTTGCGGCTGTGCGGTAAGTATCTCGTCTTGCAAGCTGCCTGCATGAAGGACGATGATCTTGGAAGCACGTAGTAACGAATTGTAGTGGGACAGATCGTAAGCTCTGCGACGTGGTACGCGGAGGAGAATTGTTGAGGGCATCGAGCACGTAGATTTGCGGGGATGGCCGCGGATTACAGTGGGGGGACTCGAATGGGTGGTGATCGCGTTTCGGGTAGGGCTGCAGGGAGGCTTCTCGCCTTTGGCGTGATGGGTCTTGGTGCGGCGCTCGCCTCCTTTGCGACCCCTGACCGCGCGACGGCTGCAGACCGGCGGGGGTCCTCCGGCGGCGTCTTCGTCAGCGAAATGAACGACGTCCAGCGGGTCAAGCTCGTCGTCAACAAGTCACGCACCTTCAAGGTCGATACTGCTTTCGCAACCATCGTGGCCGGCTCGCCTGATATTGTGGACGTGAAATCGCTCAGCGATCACCTCATTTACGTGCAGGGCAAGCAGACCGGCACAACAAACGTCATACTATTTGATTCATCGATGAAGCAGATCGGGATCCTCGACGTCGAGGTCGTGATCGATACCGGAAATCTACAGCAGAACATCCGGACCAGCACCGGTGGCCACGGTATTCGCGTGTCGGCTTCCGAGGGACAGGTCGTGCTTAGCGGGACCGCAGCCGATGCCGTTACCGCCGAGCGGGCCATGGCGATCGCCACCAGTACGGTCGCGAAAGGGGGCGTCGTCGTTAACGCGATGAGCGTCGCGGCGCCGCAACAGGTGATGCTCGAGGTGCGCTTTCTTGAGGTGAGCCGGGAGGCTGGACGCAACTTGGGCGTCAATCTCTATGCGGCGAATGCCAATGGGACGAACGTTGGCAACAGCGGGCTGGGCGGTGTGACACGCGCCGGTCGAGCACCGATTGGTGGAATCAATACCGCCAACGGTCCTCTCGGTGCCGGGGGAGGAGCTGTCGGCGCTCCGCCGACGGGTAGTCTTCCGATCCTCGGAACTCTGGGGACGCTTGCCGGGACTGCAGGGGGGGTCGCGCCGGCACCGTTCGGAAGTCTGTTGACCAGTCTCATTCGAACCAGCAATGGCGGCTCGGTGGATTTGTTGATCTCCGCGCTGGAAACCAAGGGATTGGCCCGCCGACTGGCCGAGCCAAACTTGACCACGCTTTCCGGCGATGCCGCCCGCTTCCTGGCTGGCGGTGAGTTTCCAGTGCCCATACCGACCCAGACGACGAACGGCTTTCCGACCATCACGATCGACTACAAGAAGTTCGGCGTCGAACTGGCTTTCGTGCCAACCGTGCTATCGCGCGGTGTGATCAATCTTCGCGTCGAGCCGTCGGTCAGCGAGCTTGATTTCACCAATGCAGTGACGATCCAGGGGACGACTGTTCCAGCATTGACCCGCCGCGACGCGCGCACCACGGTCGAGCTGCGCGACGGCCAGAGCTTTGCGATCGCCGGCCTGCTGCAAACCCGCAACCGTCAGGACGTTTCGCAATTGCCCTGGATCGGCTCGGTGCCCGTGCTTGGAGCCCTGTTCAGCAGCAAGTCGTACCAGCAAGAGGAAACCGATCTCGTCATCATCGTGACGCCACGCCTGGTCGCGCCGGCCGCACCCGGTCAGCAACTGGCGTCGCCGCTCGACTCCCGCCTTCCGGCCAATGACGTTGATTTCTTCCTCAATGGCCAGATGGAAGTCCGCAAGCGTTACCATGACTACGTCAACTCCGGAGGCGAGGTGAAGGGACCGTATGGCCACATCATCGCGCCTGAACTCAGGGCCCCCGTCGTCGTCCCGGCCGCGAGTGCCGATCAGACGGTCGTCAAAACTCTAAACTAGAGGACGCGCGAGATGACGATCAGGTATCTGGCTCTGTTTGCGCCCTTCCTCCTCGGGGGATGTTACGGCGTCGCCGGTCATGACGAGGTGGATCGCTACTTTCAGCGTTCCGACACCATCACGATGAGTGCCGGCAATGCCAAGGAGGTCAACGCCGTCACCCATACAATCCATCCATGGCCGCGATACGTCGGCGATCGCCGGATCGCATACGATGCTCGACGCGTGGGCTCCGCGGTGACGCGTTACGGCAATCAGCAACAGCCGGTGGATCAGCTTCCCGACATGGGCGATCCGACGAAACTCATGGGCCAGCGGCCTCCGGTCACGCAGAATGTCAACGTAACTGGATTGGGTGCGGGAGCATCGGCGGGAGTATCGGTGCCAGTCGGCCGGGCAGAGGGCAGGTAGCGACTTCAGGTAATTGAGTTGGGCGATGGGATATTTTGAGTGCGGTGCAGTGAGTCCGCTGGGCCGGGCGGGGACAAAATTATGCGACGTGCCATTCTACTGCTGACCTGTTGCTGGCTGGCGCCAGGCCTTGCTGCTTGTGACTATACCACGCGGGAGGCTGCCATCGTGGCTCCGGTCGAGCCACCGGGCGGAGACCCCGTGCAGGAGCCGACCGACGTCAAGTACTACCCGTCGGACGAGCCCGTGCGGCTGGGCCTGGAGCATTACAATCGCGGCAGTTACGGACTCTCACAGCGCTATTTCAAGGACGCCGTCGAGAAATCACCCAAGGACGTCACGGCTTGGATTGGACTTGCGGCGAGCTACGACAAGCTGCGTCGTTTCGACCTTGCTGACCAGGCCTATGCCCGAGCGATCCGGCTCGGCGGCGAAACTGTGCAAGTCCTAAATGACCAGGGATATTCGTACATGCTGCGCGGCAATCTGAGTGCGGCGCGCCGAAAGTTTGAGAAGGCCTATTCGCTCGATCCAGGCAACCCGGTTATCGCCAATAACCTCGAGCTTCTCAATGGCAGCCGGCGGTTCATTGAAAGACCACCAAACAACCAGCCTTAAGAGGGCGATCGGCTACTGCGATCGCGGCCAGTTCTCGTCAATTTGGCCCGATCACAGCATCAGCGTGACGGCTGCCGCTGCGGATGATGACAACAACGCCATTGCGAATGGTAAATCTTGCGCCGAGCAGTTTCCGCACCTTCTCCGTGATCGGAGAGGGAAAGGGAACGGTTTCTCCCACGACGGGATCGCCGACCCTTATCGTTTCAGTCGCGGGGCCCGCAACTGGTGCAGGCTTGATATGGTCTCGGATAAGCTGAATCTCTTCACGTGACAGGACAAGCGGAGCCTGGTCAGGTTGGGTCTCCAACGGCGGCCTGGGTGTTCCACTGCTTGCCTTTTCGCGGATCTCATTGGCGCTTGCGATCTGATCGAGCCTGGCTACGCGTAACTTGAGCGCGATGATATCACGTTGCAGTGTTGCGATCTCCAATTTGCGCGCGTTGACCTGCATGATGACAATGATCGCGCAAACGCAACTCACGACGAAGCCGACGCTCAGCAGTGCGATCAACCACCGCTCGAAGTTTCCCATCGACCCTCCGGTCGTCCGGGGGAGTTGATCGCGCTGGAGATGGCGCCGCCAGATGCGACGTGCTCGGTCGATCCAATTGGGAGATCCCGTTACGCCGGTCGCCGCCTGGCCCGACCCAAACTGCGCGGGCGACGAGGCGGCTTGCTCTCGGGCTGGATCAACGACCGACGCCGTGTCGACTTGCTCAAGCCCTCGATTCTCAGGGACGCGATCCGCCGTTGTCAGATGAGCGGCAGGGTGGAAGGGATCCATCTGCTTATCGAGCCGGCCCATCTCCGCTCTCCATGCGGCCATCCATCAACTTCAGCAGTTCCGCCGACGCAGCTCGAATAGGGTACCCGAGGACTCGATCAATCGGAACGGAAAAGGCTCCAAACCGCCCCCTTGAGCTGCTCTAAGAGTAGTTTCAAGAGATAGGCCGCCAACTAGATGCCAGGATTCACCCCGCGGATGCTCCGACCACGCGGATGCTGCGACCAGTAAGTTCATTGATTGTTCTCAACCCGAGGCTGCCTCTTAATCAGCGAGTCCCAGGTTCGAGCCCTGGTGCGCCCACCATCGCGAAAGCGGTCTTCTTCAATAAATTGCGGGAAGAACTGCCGAGCCCGAAACGGCTCTCGTGCGACCTTTCCCGCGGCCAGATTGCCGTGCGAATCTTCCTTCGTTTCATCATTTCGCCCCTTCCGATTGAGCAGATCGATCACGTGCTCGTCGTTAGAGGCGGTGTGTGCACAGGCGGCGGACGAGAGCCGGCGCGGTCTCACATGTCCGAAGTCTGTGGTCGCGACACGTCGGTTCGACTGTTCGCTCTCCGCCATCTTGCCAGCCGCACTCCGGGACCTTTACCTCGGGAAGTCTTGCCAATATTTGATATATCATGTATCAACGTTCGCAGACTATCTGCTCGAGATCTGCGGGACGCATGACGAAGCTTATCTTCGGGGTGGTGGCGGACGATTTGACCGGCGGCATGGAAACGGCCGCGATGCTGGTCGCTGCCGGCATCGAATGCGGATTTGTCACCGACCCCGATCTGGTTCGCGGCTGCGGCGATGTGCCGGCTATCGTGGTCGCGCAGAAGACGCGGGTGATCCCCGCGAGCGAAGCCGTCAGCATGACGGCGAAGGCGGCACGGGCGCTGCTTGCGCGGGGCGCGAGGCAAATCTTCTTCAAATATTGTGCGACGTTCGATTCCACCGACCAGGGGAATATCGGCCCCGTCTCCGATCTGCTGATGCAGCTGACCGGCGCCGAATACACCGCCTTTTGCCCGGCTTCTCCCGCCCTTCGAAGGAGTGTCTACAACGGTCATCTCTTTCTCGGCACCGAGCTGATCTCGGACTCGCCGAAACGCAATGATCCGCTGACGCCGATGACCGATCCCGATCTGGTCCGGGTTCTGCAGCGTCAAACGCGGGCCAAGGTCGGCCTTCTGGCGCATTCGCAGGTCAACGCCGGCGCGGACTCGGCCGGTCGCGCGATCGCGGAAGCGGCGGCTCGGGGTATCCGCTACTTCATTGCGGACACGATCTACGATCGGGATCTCGATACGCTTGCCACGCTCACCTGTGATTGGAAGCTGATGACAGGCAATGCGACGATCGTGCAGCACTACCCGGACATCTGGAAGGCGCGGGGGCTCATCGCCGCGGCCAGGAGACCGCCCAGTTTGCGCGCGGTTGGTGGCGGCGGCGTGGTTCTCGCCGGGAGTTGCGCCGAGCGGACGTTGGAGCAACTTGCTGAATTCGAGAAGAGCCATCCCTTGCTTCGCATCAATCTTCTGAACGCTGAAGATGCGGCGGCGACGGTTGGCGACGCGCTCGACTGGGCGCGGCCGCGGCTGCGGAATGGTCCTATCGGCTTCGCCACTTCGGACACGCCCGAGGCCGTCAAGATGGCTCAGGAGCGATACGGTCGTGAAGGCGCGGCGAAGCTCGCCGAGGCCATTCTTGGTCGACTCGCTGTCTCTCTTCGTAGCGTCGGCGTACGGCGCTTCGTGGTGGCCGGTGGCGAGACCTCTGGTGCGATCGTCGAGCAGCTCGGCATTCGACGTTTGCGGGTCGGTCCCTATGGCGGACCCGGCATCGGCACCGCGGTGACTGAAGACGAGGATCCGTTGGCCCTTTGTCTCAAGTCCGGCAAGCTGGGCCCCGTTGACCTGTTCGCGACGACGCTCGAAGCAATGTTGAATCCGGAGGCAGCCAATTGAACGAACGCGAACTCAGGCAATCCGTGCTGGATATCGTGGCCCGCCTCGAGGCCAAGGGCTTCAACCACGGCAGCAGCGGAAATGTCAGCACTCGCATCGGAGAAGACATTCTCATCACGCCGACCGGCGGCCATAGCAGCAACACCACCATCGACGGTCTCGTCCGTTTGAAGCGCGACGGAACGGTGGTTGGAGACGGCTTGCCCTCCAGTGAATGGCACATGCATCTGGCGATCCTCAACGCCTATCCGCAAGTGAACGCGGTGGTGCACACCCATGCCGATTGCTGCGTCGCGCTGTCCTGCCTCGCAAAGCCAATCCCGGCATTCCACTACATGGTCGCCAGTTTTGGTGGCAACGATGTGCCTTGCGCACCCTACGCCACGTTCGGCACCAGGGCTCTCGCCGACGGCGCCGTCGCGGCGCTGAAACAACGCAAGGCCTGCCTGCTCGCGAACCACGGGATGATTGCCGTCGGCACAGGGCTGCAGGCGGCCTTCGACCTCACCGTGAAGCTCGAAACCCTTGCCCGGCAGTATCTGCTCGCCTGTCAGGCCGGCGCACCCGCGATCCTTGCCGACGACGAAATGGCGCGGGTGGTCGAACGCTATGGCAGTTACGGCCGCGCTGCTCTGCCGGCCTGAGAAGGACTAGTCCATGGAGATCACCGGCAAGACCAAGATCATGTTTGTGCTCGCCGACCCGATCGATCATGTGCGGGCGAGTGCGGTCATGAATGCCTATTTCGGATCGATCGGTGAGGATCTGGCGGTGTCGCCGATCCATGTCCTGCCCGGCGATCTCGGCCAGGTCGCCGCAAGCATCAGGCTCATGCGCAACGTCTTCGGCTTCGGCGTCACGATCCCGCACAAGACCGGCGTGATCGAGCATCTCGATGAGATCACGCCGACGGCGCGACTGATTGGCGCGGTCAATTTCGTGAAGCGGACGGCGGAAGGGCGCCTCGTCGGCGACAATCTGGATGCGAGGGGATTCATCGCCAGCCTCGCGCAGCATGAAATTGCGGTGCGCGATCGGAAGGTGCTCCAGGTCGGTGCCGGTGGCGCGGGGCGTGCAACTGCATTCGGACTGGCGGAGGCCGGCGCGCGCGAACTCACGATCATGAACCGGGATGAGGAGAAAGCTCGTGCGCTTGCGGCTGCCGTGGCGGCGCATTATCCCGCCACGAAGGTCAGCGCCGGCCGCGCGGAGGCGCGCGCATTCGATCTCATCGTCAATACGACGTCGCTCGGCATGAAGCCGGATGATCCGCTTCCGCTGGACATCGAAGGTGTCGGTCCCGGCGCCACCGTCAGCGACATTATCGTCAATCCTGCAGTGACCCGGCTTCTTGCAAGGGCGGCTGCGCAGGGCGCAAAGGTCG
Organism: Bradyrhizobium sp. WBAH42; assembly: GCF_024585265.1. Classification (NCBI taxonomy): domain Bacteria; kingdom Pseudomonadati; phylum Pseudomonadota; class Alphaproteobacteria; order Hyphomicrobiales; family Nitrobacteraceae; genus Bradyrhizobium; species Bradyrhizobium sp. WBAH42. The sequence continues at coordinate 6,845,809 of NZ_CP036533.1, read as the reverse complement.
TCGGCGGAAAGCCTATGCTCGACGCGCAGATGGCCCTTGTCGCAGGGTTCATCGCGCGATAACCTGATATATCAAATATTATATCGAAGTCGCTGGGGCGGCTTTGGATTGGGTGCAAGGGCCGCCCGAGGGCAGGCGAAAGGGAAGCGAGGCTTCGTGAATATTGCATCGGCCAGGCAATCGGCGTCGGGCGCATCGATCCGCATCAGTCGCTTGGAGAAGCGCTTCGGTGCCGTGTCCGCCGTCGATGGCGTCGATATCGATATTGCTGCCGGTGAGTTCATCGCCCTGCTCGGACCCAGCGGCTCCGGAAAGACGACGATCCTGATGAGCGTTGCGGGATTCGAATTCCCGACCAGCGGCACCATTCACGTCGATTCCGAAGACCTGACCTATGTTCCTTCGAACAGACGCAATCTGGGAATGGTGTTCCAGAACTATACGCTGTTCCCGCACATGTCGATTCTCGACAATGTCGCCTTTCCCTTGAAGATGCGCGGTCTCCGGACGGCCGAACGTCACGCGCGCGCCGAAGCCGCGCTCGCAACCGTGCGTCTGGCAGGCTATGGCCACCGTCGTCCGAATGAGCTTTCCGGCGGTCAGCAGCAGCGCGTGGCGCTCGCGCGTGCGATCGTCTATCAGCCGCGCGTCCTCCTGATGGATGAGCCGCTCAGTGCGCTCGACAAGAATCTGCGCGAAGACATGCAGCTCGAGATCAAGCGATTGCACGCCGAGCTTGGCATCACCGTCATCTTCGTCACCCACGACCAAAGCGAGGCGCTGACCATGGCCGACCGGATCGCCGTCCTGAGGGATGGCAAGATCCAGCAGATCGGGCCGGCGCGCCAGCTGTACGAAAGGCCCGCGAATCTCTTCACCGCCGGCTTCATCGGCGAGATGAATTTCGTCGACGTTGCCGTCCAAAGCGTCGGCGACGGCATCTCTGTGGCGCTGCCCTGGGGTGAAATATGGCGCCTGCCGGCCACGGCGGCCGTCGAGCCGGTTGCAGCCGGCGAGGCGGCGGTGCTGGCCGTGAGGCCCGAGCGGCTGCAACTCGGCGCCAATCCCGCCGGGCAAGTCATCACTGTGACGCTGAGCGACACCGTCTATGCCGGGGCAGCCCTGCTTCTGATCGGACGTCTGCCTGACGGCACCGAGATGCGCGCGCGAATCCCCGGCGCCTCGCAGCTCAGCTCCTTGGCCCAGGGTGACGTTGCGACCTTCACTATCCCTACTGAGGCGATGCTGCTCTACCGGGGAAAGCGGCGATGACGGAGGCGAGGCGATCGCATTTCTGGCATTCCGACGGCCGCCGGCTGAGCGGCCTGTCGACGTTGCTGCTGCTCCTGCCGTTCTTCGCCATCATCGCCTTCGTCTTCGTCTATCCGATCCTGCAGCTCCTGGTGATCAGCATCCTCGAGCCGCATCCGACCTTGGATAATTACGCGCGCGTCGTCGAAAATCCGGTTCACATGCGCGTCCTGATGCGCACGCTCTGGACCGCAACGCTGGTGACCGCCTTGTCGGTCATCCTCGGCTTCCCGGTCGCCTATTACATGAGCCGGGCGAAGGGAACGGTCGCCGCCCTTGTCGCGGTCTGTGTCATCCTGCCGCTCTGGTCGAGCGTCCTGGTACGCACCGCCGCCTGGTCATTCCTGTTCCAGCGCAACGGGCTGATCAATTCGGCGTTGATGTCTCTCGGACTGACGTCACAGCCGTTCAAGCTGCTTTACACCCAGAGCGCCGTCGTCATCGCCATGACCCACGTGCTCTTGCCGTTCATGATCCTGCCGATCTACGGCGCATTGCGCAGCATTCCGAACGACTATGGGCGTGCGGCCGCCGTGCTCGGCGCGACGCGCCTGCGGACCTTTCTGGAAGTCATCCTTCCCCTGAGTCTGCCGGGCGTCGTCTCCGGTTCGCTGCTCGTGTTTCTCACGGCGATCGGCTTCTTCATCACGCCCGCCCTGCTTGGCTCGCCGCAGGAGATGATGATCTCGACGCTCGTTTCGAAGCAGATCCGTGAGGTGCTCGATTGGCCCTTCGCTGCGGCGCTGGTCGGGGTACTGACCGTATTCGTGACGCTGCTGGCGATCGTCTTCAGCAAGACGCTGCGGTTCGACCGGCTGATGGGGAATGCCTCGTGAAACCGCCGACCGACCGCGGATCGCTTGCGCTGGGGGCCTATGTCTATGCCGTGCTGGCCTTCATCATCGTGCCTCTCGTCATCGTCATTCCAATGTCGTTCAGCCAGAACGACTATCTGGCATTTCCGCCGTCCGGCTTCACGCTGAAATGGTACGCGGAATATTTTGACAGCAGGCAATGGCGTGCCGCCACCTGGCTCAGCGTGCAGGTCGCCTTGCTGACCGCTCTTTTCGCGTCGGTCATCGGCACAGCCGCGACCTATGCAATGATCCGCGGCCGCAGCCGGCTGGTCACGGCTTTCCAGATCCTTTTGATCGGGCCGGTCATTGTGCCGCATATCGCGCTCGCCGTCGGCCTCTATCTGTTTTTTCAGACGATCGGTCTCTCCGGCACCGTTCCAGGCTTCGTGCTGGCGCATACGGTGCTCACCTTGCCGTTCGTCGTTTTCACGATGGCCGCCGCCCTGGGAAAGGTCGATGCCAATCTGGAGGCGGCCGCCATGAGCTGCGGCGCGACACGCTTCCAGGCCTTTCGCCTGGTCACGCTGCCACTCGTCCTGCCGAGTCTCGCCAGCAGTGCGCTGTTTGCCTTCATCATCTCCTTCGACGAGCCGGTGGTGTCGTTCTTTCTGTCCGGTGTGCGCCAGAAGACGCTGCCGCGCCGAATGTTCGAGGACATCGAGCAGAACCTGACGCCGGTGATTCCCGCGATCGCAACACTGCTGATCGTCCTATCCATTTTGATTCTGCTGGGGGCCCATGTCCTCCGATCCCGCAGCGTCACCCGATAGCGAGCCAGTGAGAACCAGAGAGAGGAGATCGTCGATGCTGAAAACAGGTTGGATGTGGAATTCGGCAGCTGTCGTGCTTGGTTTGGTTCTTTGTGGAGCGTTGCCGGCTGCCGCTCAAAAACTGGAAGACCAATTGGTGATTGCCACGACCGGTGGCCTGATGGGCAACACCCTCGCGAAATATTTCTACGATCCCTTCAACAAGGCCAAGAATGTCGAAATCGTCCCGGTCGCGATCGAGGTCCCCGACCAGTGGGCGCGCGCCAAGGCGATGCAGCGAACCGGCAAGGTGGAGTTCGACATCGTCACGGCGACGGGTCCCGACCTGGTCGGACGCACCGACATGCTCGAGAAGATCGACTGTGCGAAACTGCCCAGCGTCCAGAAGTTCGGCGTCTCCGACGCCTGTCAGCCCTACGGCGTTGCTCGCACGACCGGCGGCATGCTGATCACCTACAATACCGAAACGTTCAAGAACAAGGCGCCCAAGACATGGGCCGACTTCTGGGACGTCAAGCAGTTTCCCGGGCCGCGCGGGCTGCCAGACACCGGCGACAGCGATTGGTGGGTGCCGGTGGCCGCGCTCCTCGCCGACGGCGTCAAGCCGGAGCAGCTTTTCCCGCTGGACATCAATCGCGCTTACAAGAAGCTGGACGAGATCCGTCCCAATGTCGCGGTGTGGTGGAAGACAGGCGACCAGGTGCAGCAGATCATGCGCAGCCGCGAGGTCGTCATGGCCATGAGCTATTCAGGCCGCGCGCTCGCCGTTGTGAAGGAGGGCGTCCCGGTTGCGATGTCTTGGGACCAGGCCATTCGCGACACCGGTTACATGGCTGTTCTCAAGGGTGCGCCTGACCTCAATGCCGCCATGGCCTATCTCGACTTCTTCTATGCAAGCTCCGACGCGCACGTGCCGTTCATGCGCGCTGTCAACTATGCGACGGCCAGCAAGTCGGCCATCGAGCTGTTGAAGCCGGAAGAGCGCAATCTCTACGCGACCTCGCCGGAGAACTACGAAAAGCTGGTCAAGCCCGATTTCGCCTGGATCGGCGAACATCGTAACGAACTGCGGGAGCGGTGGATGGCCTGGCTGACACGTTAAACCGCATTAGCTGCCATTTTGCGCTTGTAAGTGAGGACCGACCATGGATCACACCAGTGACCCCGGCGCGCTGCGCTACGTGATCGATCCCGGAAGGCTCGATCTCGTCAAGGAGTTCCGCGCAAGTCCGCTCGGCGTGCATAGTCCGGAACTTCGCAAGCTGTTGGCGCGGATGCGATGGGGCAAGCCGGAAGGGCGGCTTGTTCTGATCGTGCTCGAGCCTGGCAAGGCCTGGCGGCTGTCGCGCATCCCCAAGCGTCGGGGCGATCCGATGCCTTTCGTCGATGATCGCGTCTTCACCTCACTTGTTGAAGCGGAGTGGCATGTCTTCAAGCTGCGCTGGCAAGAGATGACGGGAACGACGCTGCCTGCGGAGATTTCCGGTGATCTATAAGACCAACGAGTATCTCGGCTATCCGGATCGCATCAGTGTCCCGGCAGGCGAGGCCGTCAGATTCCAGCTTAGCAGCAAGCGCCCGAGCGTGAAGGTCGAGGTGCTCAGGCTGCGCTGCGGCGATGTCGACACCAACGGCCCGGGCTTCAAATATGAGGTAATGACGAGCCCCATTGACGGTGAGCATGCCTGCCTCGACCAACCGATCCGCCCGGGATCCAATGCCGTCATTGACCACGACGGTGTACTGGTCCCGACCGGCGCGCATTGGTGTTTCGGAGCCTATGTGTACCCGACGCGGATCGCGGACAATGCCAAGGCCTTGATGGGAAATTGGTGCGAGCGTTCGGCGCGCGGCTATGCGCTCCAGCTCGACGAGGAGGGGCAACTGGTCCTGGTGCTGGGCCAGGTGAGCGGTACGCCGGCGCGTTTTGCCCTCGACGTCAAGCTACGGCAGCGCGTCTGGGCATTCGTATCGTGCGCGCTTGACCTTGCGCAGGGATCGGCCTCCTTGTCGCTGATCGTTCCGGCAGACGGCGTTCGGCCGGCCGCTGCCTATTCGAAATCGTTCGCGCTGCCGCACGCGCCCGCGCTCGATTCCGGCCTGCCGTTCCTGATCGCGGCCCATCATGCGAATGGGGATTGCCAATATACCTCGCACTTCGACGGCAAGATCGAAGCTCCGCGTGTCTTTTCGTGTCGGTTGGACGCAGAGGCGCTGCGGGTATTCGACGGCCGGCAGCGAACGGGAGCGAGCGATGCCGGGCTTGTCGCCTTCTGGGATTTCTCGAACGGAATCTCGTCGCTGTCGATCAAGGACCTTTCGCCGAACGGCCTGCATGGCAGCCTCCGCCAGTTGCCCCGCAGGGGCGTCACCGGCTTTCACTGGTCTGGCTCCGTCCACGACTGGCGGCTGTCGCTGCAGGAATATGCGGCGATTCATTTCCACAGCGACGACATCTACGATTGCGAGTGGCAGACCACTTGCAGGCTCGATGTGCCGGCCCACTGGCGATCCGGCGTCTATGCGCTCCGGCTGACGTCAGGTGGCGACAATCCCGACCGGGACTGCGAAAGCTACGTCACCTTCTTCGTGACGCCGGGCAAGGCGTCCAGACGCGCGGATCTCGTCCTGGTCGCTTCGGTTGCGACATATCTGGCTTATGCCAACAGCGCGCTGCGTCTCTATCAGGTTCACTTCGAAACGCTAATGGAGCACGTTCTGTGGTTGCCGCAAGATGACGTCTTCATGCAGGAGAACCCGGAGATCGGCCAGTCGACCTATGATTGCCATGTCGACGGCTCGGGGCGGGCGTACAGCTCCTGGCTGCGGCCCGTCCTCAACATGCGTCCGCGCGGCTACTGGTTCAATTTGATCAACGACACCCACATCCTCGACTGGCTCGAGGAGAAGGGGATCGCCTACGATCTGATCACGGATGTCGAGCTTGACCGGGAAGGAGCGCGGGCGCTCGCCCCTTACCGGGTCATGATGACGCCGACCCATCCCGAATATTACAGCTTCAACATGATGAACGCGATCATGGCTTATCAGAATGCGGGCGGGCGGCATATCTCGATGGGAGGCAACGCATTCTATTGGCGCTGCGGCTTTCATCCGGCCGCGCCCGCCGCGCTGGAAGTTCGCCGCGGCACGGCCGGAACGCGCACCTGGGAATCGGAGCCGGGCGAAGTGCATCTTGCCGGCACCGGCGAGCCGGGCTCGCTGTGGCGGCATTCGGGCTTTGCGCCGCAAAAGCTGGTCGGCGTCGGGTTCTCGGCCATGATCAACGATACCTGCGGCTACTATCTGCGCACCGCCGAAAGCGACGATGCGCGCGTCGCGTTCATCTTCGAGGGCACGGGCCGTCACGAGAAGTTCGGTGATTTTGGATTTCGCTACAATGGTGCCGTCGGCAGCGAGATCGACCGGTACGATCTCGAGCTCGGTACGCCGCCGCATGCGCTGCGGATCGCGACGTCGGAAGGATTGGGCGCGGGCGCGCTGCCCACGCCGGAGGAGTTTCGCACCGTGGTCGACGGACTCGACGGCACGCAGAATGCGCTGGTGCGCGCCGACATGGTGTTCTTCGAGACCGCCCATGGCGGCGCCGTCTTTGCGACGGGATCGATCACCTACGGCATGTCGTTGGGTCACAACAATTACGACAACAACATCAGCACCATCACGTTGAACGTCGTGAATCGCTTTCTCGATCCAAGGCCGTTCGTCATGCCTGCCAAAGCCTAGACTGCGGCCTCGATTTCGGCCCAACATGCAAAATTGCCGTCTCGTCGCCAGATCGAACCAGGGAGGCTGTCATGTCGGACAAGCCTGAGTTTCACCCGCCGGAATTGGGATCCTTCAACGTCGCTCCCCGGAAGGCGCGCCCGATGCATGCGGACGAGCACTGGGCCAGCCAGCCCTGGTATGAGGCTCCGCGCGGCGATCCCGCCGTCGCGGAAGTCTACACCTACACCGATGCGATGTCTTACGACCCGGGAGACGAAGTCGTCTTTCGCTCCTCCGCGACCGCAAAGGCCTGGCGGTTGCAGATCTATCGCGACGGTCTCGAGCCCGAGATGGTGCATGAGGTCGATGCGCTTGACGGCGTGTTCGCGGCTACGCCGTCCGATGCCTATCGCAACGGCTGCAACTGGCCCGTCGCTCATCGCTGGACGTTGCCGCCGGATCTGCGATCGGGCTTTTATCGCGTGGTCTCGTCGTGCGAGCGAGCGAACGGGGCGCGCTTCATCCAGCATCATTTCTTCGTCGTGCGCCCGACCGAGAAAACGCGGCGCGCGAAGATACTGATGATCCTGCCGACGGGCACCTGGACCGCCTACAATGATTTCGGCGGTGCCAATCATTATTTCGGCGTCGAAGGTCCTGAGCGGGACGAGCCGTCGCCGGTGTTGTCGCTGCAGCGGCCATGGACGCGCGGCGTGGTCTGGCTGCCGCCCGGCGCACCGCGCATCTGCGCCAATCCCGCGCCCGAGATGGGCGACGCGCCACGCTATCAGATGAAGGAGTGGGCGTTCTCCAACGGCTTTGGCCAATATTATGCGGCAGCGGGCTGGGCCCAGTTCGATCGGCATTTCGTGCTCTGGGCGCAGAAGGAAGGCTACGCCCTCGACATGATCACCCAGACCGATCTTCACTACCGGCCCGAGCTGCTCGAGGCCTATCCTTGCGTCACCATCATCGGCCATGACGAGTACTGGACATGGGAGATGCGCGAGGCGATCGAGCGCTATGTGGAGGGCGGCGGGCGGCTCGCGCGCTTCGGCGCCAACTTCCTGTGGCAGATCCGGCTCGAGGACGATGGCAAGCGCCAAGTCTGCTACAAGTTCAAAGCCATCCACAAGGACTCGATCGTCGGCACGGACCGCGCGCGTCTGATGACGTCTGCCTGGGAAGATCGCAACGTCCGTTGGCCCGGCGCCTCGACGGTCGGCGTGAACGGTGCGCACGGCCTCTACGCGTCCTGGGGCGGATTCGCGCCGAACGGCCAACGAGGCTTTACGGTCTATCGCCCGGAGCATTGGGCATTTGCCGGCACAGGGCTGCACTATGCCGACATCTTCGGCGACAAGCAGCACATCTTTGCCTACGAGGTCGACGGGCTGGACTACACGTTCCGCAACGGGCTTCCTTTTCCAGTCCCGGCCGAGGGGCAGCCCGAGACCATTCAGATTCTGGCGATGGCGCCGGCCGTCCTGGCCGAAGACGAGCCGCAGGGTGAGGGCTTCCGCTATTACATCCGCAATAGCGACCACGAAGGTCTGGTAGAGTGCATCAACGGTGAGGTCACGCCCGAGGGTCTGGCCCGCTACAAATACGGCTCTGGCATGATGGTGCACATGACCCGCGGCAAGGGCGAGGTGCTGACAGCCGCGACCTGCGAATGGGTGATGGGGCTGAAGCGCGGCGATCCGTACACGCAGCGGATCACCCGCAACATCCTCGATCGTTTCACTGCGCCCCGTTCCGCGTGAGCAACTTTCAGCGACGCCTGGATTTCGCGCGTGCTGCCTTGGCAGGTGGTGCAGCGCGCGTCTTCGTCGCTTCAATATCGACGTCTTCGTCGATGGCCGTCTCGGGTGTCATGAAGCGCGTGCCGCCATGCTTTTCCAGCAACCGAACGAGATTCTGGCCGCCCTCCATCATGTCCGCCTGGATCGACTCGCGAACCTTGTCTGGCCGGCGCTGCCGCAGATTCTTGAGAACGGACAGGTGCTGATGTTCGTTTGGATAGGTTGGGGGGGCGTGCGGATAATGGAAATTCAACAAGGGTCCGTTCCGCATCCAGATATCGTCGAGGATGGCGAGTACTTCGGGAAGCCCCGATCCATCATAGAGACCGCGGTGGAATTGCCAGTTGGCGCGAACCGCGTCGGACCATCTGTGCTCTTTCTCCGCGCTGATCAGCTCGCGGTGAGTGGCCTCCATCCTGTCGATATCGGCGTCCGAGATGCGCGTGGTTGCGTGCTCGGCGGCAAGTCCCTCGAGAAACAGCCTGACGGTCCTGAGCTCGATATACTGCTTGGCGGTCATGTGGGCGACCATGATCGAGCGTCCCGCCTGCATCTCGAGCGCGCGGCCGCGCACGAGCTGCATCAGGGCTTCGCGAATGGGCGTCTCCGACACGTTCATGGTCGCAGCAAGGTCGCGAATCTTGAAGCGATGGCCCGGCCAGAACCGGCCTTCCATCAGCGCCTGGCGCAGATTGTTGTAGACCAGGCTTGTCAGGCTGTCGCGAGCCACCGGGCCCACAGCGCCCTCGCCATGTCTCTGTTCAACGTCAGCCATTCTCGGTCCCCGCAAGGTCTGGGCTGTTTCGGCAATCCCCGCCGATACGGGGGCGGATCCGCACCCTAGCCTTTGATACGAGGTCTACGGGTCCGGGCCGGCAAAGCAACAATTCCCTTGTATCCGACAACATAATATATGATATATCAAAATTGGAGAAGAGAGCATGCCGGAGATGATCAGGACAAGGGATGCTGCCCTGCGGGCGCGGGCCGAAAAGGTTGTGCCGGGCGGGATGTGGGGACATCTCCACGCGGCCAAGTTGCCGGAGACGTATCCGCAGTTCTTCAGCCGCGGCGAGGGCGGCGTGCTCTGGGATGTCGATGGTCATCGCTACGTCGACTTCATGTGCAGCTGGGGTCCCAACCTGCTTGGCCATCACCATCCCGAGGTGGAGGAAGCCGCCGAGCGTCAGCGGCGCGACGGCGACTGCCTCAATGGTCCGGCCGAAGTCATGGTCGAGTTGGCCGAGCTTGTCGTCAATATGGTGGGACATGCCGATTGGACGCAGTTTCAGAAGAACGGCACCGATGCGACGACGACGTGCGTCACGATCGCAAGGGCTGCAACGGGTCGACGAAAGATCCTCGTCGCCAAGGGCGCCTATCATGGTGCCGTGCCGTGGTGCTCGCCGTCGCTTCTCGGCGTGACCGCGGAGGATCGCGCCCATCTCGGATATTTCACGTTCAACGACGTCGAGAGCCTCGAGGCGGCGGCCAGGGCGGCGGGCGATGATCTTGCCGGAATCCTGATTTCGGCGTTCCGCCACGATCTCGGGTGCGACCAGGAACTTCCCACCGCAGAGTTCGCGCGTGCGGCGCGTCGCATCTGCGACAGCAAGGGGGCCGCGCTGCTCATCGACGAAGTTCGCGCCGGCTTCCGCCTGAATGCCGCGGGTAGCTGGGAAGGCCTTGGTGTTCGGCCCGACTTGTCGGCCTGGAGCAAGGCGATCGCCAACGGTCATGCCCTGGCGGCTGTGACCGGAGCCGATTGGCTGCGCCGTGCCGCGTCCCAGGTCTTCGTCACGGGCTCATTCTGGGCCGGCGCCGTCGCCATGGCTGCTGCCGTCGCGACATTGAAGATCGTGCGCAGGGACGATGTTCCGACCCGCCTCGCGCAGCTCGGGCAAACGCTGCGCGATGGCCTCGACACGCGTTCCCGTCAGTTCGGTCTTTCGATCCGTCAATCGGGACCTGTGCAAATGCCGACCCTTTTGTTTGAAGCGGACCCGGACTACCGGAAGGGTTCGGCCTTCTGCAGCGCGATGCTTGCAAGGGGTGTCTACTTCCACCCCAAGCACAACATGTTCCTCTGCGCCGCCCATACCGAGGCCGACATCGCCGCCGCGCTCGAGGCCGCAGAGCACGGCTTTGCAACGGTGGCGGCGCTATGATGTCACGTGGTCAGGCCGCTGAGCTCGGACGCGCGTTGCACGAATGCTCGCTATCGCTGACGATCATCCGTATCGGCTAGATGCCGATGGCGGCCGCGGCATGGTCGAAGTGCCACATGCCGAGATCCTGATCGACGCGACGGTCTACGCTCAGCGCCAGCGGCGGCGCATCATTCGTAAGGCAGCGCAGCGACCGGTACCTCTGAGGGTCGCGCTCCTTTGATACAACATTCATAATCAGGTCGTCATTTGAAAGGCCCTCGGGCGGTCTCTAAGGACAAGTCCCCGGCGCCGGCGTGCGCTTGAGCGCGCGGCCGCTGGCCGCCGTCGTCAGTTGGCCGTCCTGGATCGCCGGCGCGCCGTTGACCAACAGCGTCAGCACACCGACGGTTAGCTCGCGCGGGCGCACATAATCCGCCTTCGGCGCGTAGCGGGCCGGGTCGAACACCACGACATCGGCGAAATAGTCCGGCCGCAGATAGCCGCGGCGGTCGAGCTTGAAGATGTCGGCCGACAGCCCGGTGGACTGACGGATGAACGTCTTCAAATCGATGACCTGGCGCTCCCTGACGTAGACGGCGTATTTGCGCGGAAAGGTGGCGAATTGCCGGGGATGGCCGTCGGTGCCGTCGGAGCCGGTGACGACCCATGGCTGCTTCATCACGAGGTCGACATCGCTGTCGATCATGTTGAAGGAAGCGATCGAGTCGCGCGGGTTGGCGCGCAGGATGCGCACCGCGGCGTCGACCGGCTCAACCTTCCACGCCTCGGCCATTTCCGACAGCCGCTTTCCCGTCCATTCCCGATCGACGCTGGTCAGCAGGATCGAGTCCGGGCCGCCGCGGCGGCGCAAATTCTCGATCATCTCGCCGCGGATTTTCGCCATCTGTGCCGCATCGTCGAAACGTTTGATCATCGCCGCATAGCCGCCATCGACCGCCCAGCGCGGCACCAGCGCCGCATCGAGGCTCGTGCTCGACGCCAGCCACGGATATTGATCCGCCGTCACCTTCTGGCCCGCCGCGCGCGCCGCCTCGATCAGGCCGATCACTTCCGGCACCTGGCCCTGCAGGTCGACGCCGAGCGCCTTCAGATGCGCAAAATGCACCGGCATCTCCGCCTCACGGCCAATCTGGAGCACCTCCTTCGCGGAGTTCATCAGACCAATGGAATACGAGCTCTCGTCGCGCTGGTGGGTGTCGTAGATGCCGCCGCGGCGCGCGGCTTCCTTCGCCACCGCCACCACTTCCTCGGTCCTGGCAAAACTCTGCGGCGCGTAGAACAGCCCGGCGGAAAGGCCGATGGCGCCCTCGCACATCGCTTTGGCAACCAGCGCCTTCATGCGTTCCAGTTCATCAGGCGAAGGCGCGCGGGCATCATGGCCCAGCACCGCCTCGCGGACCGCACCGAAGCCGACATAGCTGACGATGTTGGTGCCGACCTTTTGCGCCTCGAGCTCGGCCTGATCGGCCGCGACGTTGGGCGTACCCCTGCCGTCGACACCGATGAAGATGGTCGAAACGCCCTGCGTCAACCATGGCGCATTCAGCCGCTTGGCCGCATCGCCCGAGCGGATATAGCTTTCGGGATGGGTGTGGACGTCGATGAACCCGGGCGCGACGATCATGCCCTGTGCGTCGATGCTGGCCTTTGCCGCCGGCGCGCCGGCATGCGGGCCGACATAGACGATCTTGTCGCCGCTCACCGCGACGTCGCCGACGAACGGCGCCTCGTCGGCGCCGGTGTAGATCGTCCCTCCGCTGATGAGGAGATCGGCCGTGTCGGCGGCGAACGCAGCGGCAGTCGGGACGAGACCAAAGCAAATGGCGGCAAGAAGGGCAGGCAGGCATTTCATCTGAAAAGTCTCCGTCATGCGCGCAGCAGGCTAGTTCGCGTTCTCCCGGCCAGCCAATGCAAAATTTGCATCGGAGGAGCGTCTGCCGGGCACTCAAGAAGTTCTTCCTCGCCAACAGCCGACCCTTGCGCTCATGGCGGACCTGTTCTGGGATCTCGGCGACAAAGAAAAAACGTATCTGACAGAACCTTCACGCCGCGCGCCGCACCGCAAACGCGCCGGCTTCGATCGCCGCCGGCTTGCCGTCGATCAGGTCAGCGGTGAGGCGGGCGCTGCCGCAGGCCAGCGTCCAGCCGAGCATGCCGTGGCCCGAATTGATGAACAGCCCGGAGAGCGGCGACCACCCGATGATCGGCCGGCTATCGGGCGTCATGGGGCGTAGCCCGCACCATGGCTCGACGTCGCCGCCAGTCGCCATCCCCAGCATTTCCGCCGCCGCGCGGCGCAGGATGTCGAGACGGCCCGGATCGAGGCTTGCATCTTTGCCGTCGAGATCGGCGATCCCGGCAACCCGGATCGCCGTGCCTTGGTCGCGCGCGAGCGGCGCGAACACCAGCTTGCGTTCGAAGTCGGTGACGCTGTGGCGAAGCGCGCTGGCGTCGCGCGCGGGCTGCAGCGTGATGCTGTAGCCCTTGACCGGGTAGATCGGCAGGTAGAATCCGCAAGCTCTTGCAAAGGCGCTCGAGGATGCTCCCATGCAGAGAACGAAGCGGTCGGCTTGCACGCGCCCCTTGGCGGTGTCCACGCCAACGAGACGGCCGCCGGACCGGACCGGTCCGGTCACAGGCGTGTCGAGCAGCCACTCGACATTGTTTCGCTGCGTCAGCCGGTCGGCAAGCGCGGCGCAGAACGCGGCGCAATCGCCGACCTGTTCGGAGGCGGTGAAAATGCCGCCGGCGAGTTCGCGTGCTCCGAGCTTGAGCGCGGGCTCCAGTGCGAGGCACTCGGCCGGCGTGAGCACCTGCTGCGCATGATCAGCGCCGGCCTCGCCGGTGACGGCGCTTCGCGCGGCGTCGAATTCGCTGGGCGATCGGAACAGCACCAGCTTGCCGGCGGTTCGCAATCCAAACGCGAGATCGAGCGTCTGCGAAAGGCGTGTCAATTCGTCCCGGCTGATGGCGGCAAGCGCGAGCTGCGCGGCAACGGTGTCGCGCACGGCGGCCGAGCGGCAGGCGAGCAGGAAGCGCACGCCCCAGGATATCAGCTGCGGATCAAGGCCGGGGCGAATACGCATCGGCGAGCCTCTGGCGATCAGCAGCGAGGGCAGCTTCAACAGTGTCGCAGGCGATGCCAGCGGGGTCACGAAGGCATAGGACAGCTGGCCGCCGTTGGCTGCGCTGGCATCGGCGCCGGTCTCGGCATGGCGGTCGACAATGATCACGTCATGTCCGGCCTCGCTGAGGCACCATGCCGTCGTCAGTCCGATGACGCCGGCGCCGAGGACACAGATTTTCATGGCAGGACTCATTCTGGGCTGTCGCCCGATGCGGCAAGAGAGCTGATCGGGACGAGGAGTGGCGTTGCGGCCGCCAATCTAGGGCGGCCTGATCGCCGCCGGCGATGCCATGTCTGCATCATGCAAAACTTGCATGATTGGCCCCGCCGTAGCACGCTGGGAGCAGTCGGGCGTTATCGGGCGAATGCGGATCGGCGCATGAAAGGCCGGGATTTGAAGCGAATTGGGCGGGGATCGGCGTCGGAAGACCCTGATGCAAGGCTTGCATTGGTCAGGGCATATGCCGCTTCGCTAGGTTGCGCGCCATGGGGCAACCAATACCGTGGCAGCAAGCAATGCCGGTCGACGCGCGCCGTCCCGCGCCGTCGGGAGCAGGGTATCGCGGGGGATCTGCCGCAGCGTCCCGCATCAAGACAGGTCGCGTGATGGAACTGCGCTGGCTGCAGGATTTTCTGATGGTGGCCGAGACCGGCAACTTCACCCGTGCGGCCGAGCGGCGGAACACGTCGCAGGCGGCGTTCAGCCGCCGCATCAAGTCGCTGGAGGCCTGGCTCGGCTTCGATCTGATCGATCGCAGCGTCTATCCGACGCAATTGACGCCGCAAGGCGAGCGCTTTCGCGAGCATGCCGGCGAATTGCTGCGGCAAATGCTCGACAGCCGCGACGAGCTTGGCGGCAAGCCGCTGCGCTCGCATGAGCACATCAGGATCGCACTGCCGTTCGCCATGGCGACGGCGCAGCTGCCGCAGTGGTGGCAGGCCTGGTCCGCCGAGCGGCGCATGAGCTGTTCGGTCGTGGTCGGCAACATCCACGATCTCGTCACCTCGTTGGTGTCGGGCAACGCGGACCTGATGATCTGCTATCACCACGCCCAGCAGCCGATCCATCTCGATCCGGACCGCTACGAGCGCGTGAGCCTCGGCACCGAATATTTGCGGCCCTATGTCAGCGAGGCGCTGGCCGGCAAGGGAGGCATATCGCTGCCGGGCAAGGCGTCGCATCCGGTTCCGCTGCTGATGTATTCGCCCGGTGTCTATTTCGCGCGCCTGGTCGATCTCATCCTGGAGAATGCCCCGATCGCCGGCCAGCGGGTGATCGAAAGCGACATGTCCGATGTGCTATGCGAGATGGCGCTGGCCGGCCGCGGCGTCGCCTGGCTTACGGAAGGCACCGCCGCGGCGCATGGCCGCAAGGGATTGGCGGCCATCGGGGGCAACAAATGGGCGTTGCCGCTATCATTAGTCGCATTCAAGGACCGGACGAATAGCCAGCGCTCGCTAAATCTCTTTTGGTCCGAATTGTGCAGGAATAATCCGGCCCATGCCGCAGGCGGGCGTGCGGAGCAGGTTGCGAAAGTACGGGTCAAATCGCCTGCCAGGCCTTCGAGATCGAGTCGCTGAAGTATCGTTAGTCACACCAAAAGAGGGGGAATTTCGTGAAACACCGTCGGATCAGCTTCTGTCTGCTTGTTGGCGCGTTGTCCGCCGGGCCGGCGATGGCATAGGAACTCACGGGAACGCTGAAGGACGTCAAGGAGACCGGCGCAATC
Organism: Bradyrhizobium sp. WBAH42; assembly: GCF_024585265.1. Classification (NCBI taxonomy): domain Bacteria; kingdom Pseudomonadati; phylum Pseudomonadota; class Alphaproteobacteria; order Hyphomicrobiales; family Nitrobacteraceae; genus Bradyrhizobium; species Bradyrhizobium sp. WBAH42. The sequence goes on along the minus strand of NZ_CP036533.1, from coordinate 6,830,309 downwards.
ACGCTCGGCTTCCGCGACTCCTCGATCCCCTTCTCCTATCTCGACGACAACCAGAAGCCGATCGGCTACGCCATGGGTAGCGCGCCCTCATGCAGGACGGCGGCCGTCAGCTGATGCTGTTCAATGCGCGGCCAATGGCAGCAAAGATATCGGCGATCTGTTCCTCGGTGATGATCAGAGGCGGCGAGATCAGCAGCGTATCGCCGCTGCCGCGGATCAGGATGCCGTCGTCATAGCAGCGATTGGCGCATTCGCTGCCGCGCGCGCCCGGCGCACCCTCGCGCGGTTTCAGATCGATTGCGGCGAGCAGCCCAATGTTGCGGATATCGAACACATGGGGAAGGTTACGCAAGCCGTGCGCGTGGTTCTCCCACGCCGGCGCGAGGCGGCGCGCCCGCTCGAACAGGCCGAGATCCTGATACACGTCGAGCGCGGCAAGACCGGCCGCGCAGGCCAGCGGATGGGCCGAATAGGTGTAGCCGTGGAACAGCTCGATCGCGTTGTCCGGCCCCTGCATCAGCGCGTCATAGACCTTGCCGCTGACGACGACGCCCCCCATCGGCACGGCGGCATTGGTCATGCCCTTGGCGCAGGTGATGAGGTCGGGCGTCACGCCGAAGGCGTTGGCGCCGAACGCTGCGCCCAGTCGGCCGAAGCCCGTGATCACCTCGTCGAAGATCAGGAGAATGCCGTGCTGATCGCAGATCTGGCGCAGCCGCTCGAGATAGCCGACCGGTGGCGGCAGCACGCCGCCGGAGCCGGTCACGGGCTCGACGATGACGGCGGCGACGGTCGAGGGATCGTGCACCTGCAGCAGCTTTGACAGCTCGTCAGCGAGATGCGCGCCCCATTGCGGCTGCCCGCGCGAGAACGCCGCGTGCTCGGGACTATGCGTGTGCGGGAGGTGATCGACCTCGGGCAGCAGCGGGCCGAAATCCCTGCGGTGGCGGACGATGCCGCTGACCGACAGGCCGCCCCAGCCCATGCCGTGATAGGCTCTTGCGCGCGAGATGAAGCGGATGCGGCTGGCTTCACCGCGGGCGCGGTGATAGCCGCGCGCGATCTTCAGCGCGGTGTCGACCGATTCCGAGCCGGAATTGGTGAAGAAGACGTGGTCGAGGCCGGCGGGCGCGATCTCGGCGATGCGGCGGGCGAGCTCGAAGGCGGCCGGATGGCTCATCTGGAACGAGGAGACGAAGTCGAGCTTCGCCGCTTGCGCCTGGATCGCCTCGACGATGCGCCTTTGCGCATGTCCTGCGTTCACGCACCACAGTCCCGCCATGCCATCGAGAATGCGCCTGTTGTCGTCGGTGACGTAGTGCATGCCTTCGGCGCCGACGAAGATGCGCGGCTTCGACTTGAACTGGCGGTTCGGCGTCATCGGCAGCCAGAACGGCTCCATGACCTCGCGAGTGAGGGGGCTGTTGGAGAAAGCGAGGGCATTCATGGTCATGGCAACTCTTGCAAACGTCAGGAGGATTTGGATGGCGTGTTGGAATTGGCTGGGGCGCGCTTGAGCTTTGCTGCGCCTTCGAGATGCCGGCGCAGCAGCGCGGCTGCGGCCTCGTTCTGGCCCGCTTCGAGCTGGTCGAGGATGGCGAGATGCTCGCGGCAGTTCACGATCACGCGCTCGTGGCCGAAGGTCCAGTCGTAGTTGCCGAAGCGCCGCAGCCGGTTCTGCTGTTGAACCGCGACCAGCAGATAGCGGTTGCCCGATGCGGCGGCGAGGCCTTCGTGGAAGGCCGCGTTCATTTCGTAGAGCGCGATGCTGGCGGTGTCGCTCCATGGCATCGCCAGCATCTCCTGATGACGGCGGCGCATCTCGGCGGCCCAGGCCGGATCGAGCTTGAAGCCCGGCTCGAGCAGGCCGGCCGGCTCGATCAGGAGGCGATAGCGATAGCTCTCGTCGCGCGCCTGCGTATCGGCGAGCGTCGGCTGGAAGCGCCAGCCATGGCCCGGCTTGCGCTGGACCGCGGCGACCTCCGCAAGCTTGCTGAGCACGCGCTGCACGATCGGCCGTGTCGCGTCATAGCGCTGCATGAGGTCGCGCTCGGAAACGTCCTCCGGCAGCCGGCCGGCGCGGCGATCGCGCGCGATGGCGAGGAACAGCCGGTCGGTATCGTCGGGGCTGGGCTTTGGCGGCGCCCTGTGCGCGGCGGGGGCAGTCTCAGCGACGAAATAGCCGCGGCTGGCGCCGGCATGCACGAGCTTGCGCCGCGCCAGCAGCTTCAGCGCGGCGCGCACAGGCGTGCGCGAGACCTGCAGGCGCTCGGCAAGCGCAACTTCGGCAAGGCGCGTGCCGGGCGCGAGCCCTTCGCTCCGGATCAGGTCCATGATCCCGGCCGATAGTTCCCGCTGCAGCCGGCTTGGCGACGCTTTTTCCACGGTGGATTTCGCGGTCGAAGATTTTTGTTTCATGTCAGCACAAAATACATTAGGCTTCATGAGAAAGCAAAAGGAACTTCAAGAAGGAATTTGGCGTCCCATGGTCGAACCCTTTCCGCTGATCGAAATCTCCGGTCCTCCGCGCGAGCGCGGCCGTCAGTACGGGCAGAAGGCGGCGGGCCGCATCAAGAAGGGGACGACGCATTACTTCGCGCAGCTGAAGGAACTCTCGCTCGACTCCAAGGGAGTTGCCGAGCTGGTGCGGGAATATCTGCCGGTCATCGAGGGTTTTGATCCGAGCTATATCGAGGAGATGCGCGGCATCGCCGAGGGCGCCGACGTTCCGTTCGAGGACGTCGTCCTGCTCAACGCCCGTACCGAGATCATCAAGCTTGCAAACCCTGCGATCCGCGCGCGCCTCAAGACGCCGGAGGATCCCGATGGCTGCACCGGCGTCGTCGTAATGCCGCAGGCGGCCGCCAGCGGCCGCCTGATCCACGCCCAAAACTGGGATTGGAAGCGCGAATGCGCGGAGACGGCGGTGGTGCTGAAGGTGCGGCGCGACGACGGGCCGGACCTCATGACCTTCACCGAAGCCGGCGCGCTTGGCCGCTGCGGCTTCAATTCCGTCGGCATCGCGATCACCGCCAACTATCTGGAAAGCGACCGCGACTATCGCCAGGCCGGCGTGCCCTTGGCGCTGATCCGCCGCAAGGTGCTGGAGAACGAGCATCTCGCCCTGGCGATGCGTGCAGTCTATTGCACGAAGAAGTCGGCCGCCAACAACATGATCGTCAGCCATCGCGAGGGCGTGGCGATCGACTTCGAGTGCGCGCCCGACGAGACCTTCCAGGTGCATCCGCAGAACGGCCTTTTGGTCCACGCCAACAACTTCCTCAGCCCCGTCGCGCTCAGCAAGCTGAAGGACACCGGCATCTTCAACACGCCTGACAGCCTCTACCGCGACATTCGCGTCCGCGATCTGCTCCAGCCGCACATCGGCAGCATCACCTTCGACACCGTCAAGAACGCCCTGTTCGACGAGTTCGGCTATCCCTGGTCGGTGTGCCGCCCGCCGCGCCGCAATCTCAGCAACAATCTCAGCGCCACCGTGGCGATGATCCTGATGGAGCCGGCGAGCGGATTGATGCAGGCGGCGCCGCTGCCGGCGCTCAATCGCGAGTTCGCCGAGTACCGGCTCGAGATCGACGAGATCGGGCGCGCCGCATTCGAGCGGTCGGCCGCGGCGAGGGCGTCGTGATGCGCCGGCGTCGGCCGTTACCGGTGTGGGCGGTCGGCCTGGCCGCGCTCGCCCTTCTGGCCATGGTCGGAAAGGCCGGCGCCGAAACGTTGCTGCGGGCGCGGCTCAATGCCGACATCCGTTCGACCGATCCCGGTACCAACCGCGACGCCAACACCGATGGTGTGATGGCGCATGTGGTGGAAGGGCTGGTGGCCTTCCGGGACGATACCTCGATCGGCCCAATGCTCGCCGAGAGCTGGGCCGTCTCGAACGACCGCAAGACCTATACGTTCCGTCTGCGCCAGGGTGTCAAGTTCCACAACGGCGCCTCCATGACCGCGGACGACGTGGTCTGGTCGCTGAAGCGCTGGCTCGACCCCGCGACGCAATGGCGCTGCCTCTCCGAGTTCAGCGCGACAGGCATTGCTCGCATCGAGAAGATCGAGGCGCCGGATCCGCTCACCGTCGCCATCACGCTGGATCAGCCGACGGCACTGTTCCTCCCGACGCTGGCGCGGCCCGATTGCGGCCAGACCGCCATCATCCACCACGATTCCGTCGGGCCCGATGGCAAATGGATCGCCCCTGTCGGCACCGGCCCGTTCAGGCTCGGCGAATGGAAGCGCGGACAATATGTCGATGTCGTCAAATTCGACGGATATGTCTCGCGTAGCGAGCCGCGCACCGGCTACACCGGCGCCAAGGACGTCAAGGTCGACCGCGTGCGCTTCAACGTGATCCCGGACAGCTCTGCGGCGAAGGCCGGGCTGCTCAGCGGCTCGCTCGACGTCATCATGAGCCTGTCGATTCCCGATCTGGAGGAGCTCAAAACGCGCTCGGACGTGCAGCTCAGCATCACCCCGGCGCTCGGCCTCACCGGCATCCTGTTCCAGACCAGGGATCCGCTGCTGAAGGATGTCCGCATCCGCCGCGCCATTGCGCTGTCGATCGACACCGCGCAGATCGTCGAGGCCATCATGCTGGGCACGGCGCGTCCGAACAATTCCGCTTTGCCGCTCGGCAGCCCGTTCTACAGCGAGGCGCAGTCGCATGGCTACACGCAGAACATCGCGGAAGCCAAGAAGCTGCTGGCGGAAGCGGGCTACCGCGGCCAGCCGATCAAGATGATCACCAACAAGCGTTACAGCTTCGTGTTCGACGCCTCCGTGCTGGTGCAGGCGATGGCGCAGACCGTCGGCATCAATATCGAGCTCGAGGTGATGGACTGGGCGGCGCAGCTCGACCGCTACAATCGCGGCGACTACCAGTCGATGGCCTTCGTCTATTCGGCCCGGCTCGATCCGTCCTTGAGCTTCGAGATGCTGACCGGGCCGAAGGCCGCGCAGCCGCGCAAGGTCTGGGACAATCCGGAGGGCCAGGAGATGCTGCGCCAGTCGATGATGATCGACGATGTCGCCAAGCGCCAGGCGCTGTTTGACGAGATGCACAGGCGCTTCATCGCCGATGTGCCGATGATCGTGCTGTTCAACGGCGCCGAGCTGACGGCGCTGCGCAAGAGCATCAAGGGCTATGCCGGCTGGCTCTATCCGGAGCCGCGGTTCTGGGGCGTCACGGTCGAGTAGACGAGGCGTCGGGATGTTGAGTTACCTCGCAAGACGACTGGCCATGACGATCCCGACGCTGCTGCTGGTCGCGGTCGCGGTCTTTGCGCTGGTTCGGCTCATTCCCGGTGATCCCGTCCAGGTGATGCTGGGCGATGCCGCCGATCCCGCGCAGGCGGCGCAGCTCCGCGCCCAGCTCGGGCTCGACCAGCCGATCCCGGTCCAGTTCGTGCACTGGATCGCCAAGCTCGCGGCCGGGGATTTCGGCCACTCCATCACCAACGACCTGGCGGTGCTGCCGCTGATCCTCGATCGCTTCCAGGTCAGCGCCGTCATCGTGCTGGTGGCGGTCGGGCTTGCTGCCTGCATCGCCGTCCCGGCCGGCCTCCTCGCCGCCTGGAAGCAGAACAGCCTGCTCGATCTCTCCGTGGTCGGCGGCGCCACGCTGCTGCTGTCGATCCCGAGCTTCTGGCTCGGCCTGCTGCTGCTGCTGCTGTTCGGCCTCAAGCTGAAATGGCTGCCGGTGATCGGCTATGTGCCGTTCGCGGAGAATTTCTGGCAGGCGGCGACCTTCATCGTGCTGCCGATTGCGACGCTGACCATGGTGGAGATCGGCGTGCTCACGCGCATGGCGCGCGCCGCCTCGATCGAGGTGCTCAGGCTCGAATATGTCACCCACGCACGCGCAAAGGGCGTGCCGGAATGGCGCGTCCTTGCCCGCCACGTGCTGCCCAATGCGTTTGCGCCGACCTGGACCCTGATCGGCCTCGTGCTCGGACATTTGCTGGGCGGCATCGCCGTGATCGAGACAGTGTTCACGCTGCCCGGTCTTGGCCGGCTCCTGGTCGATTCCATCTTCGCCCGCGACTATCCCGTGGTGCAGGGCTGCCTCCTGTTCACGGCGGTGATCTATGTCGTGGTCAATCTGGTGGTCGATCTCTGCTATCCGCTGTTCGATCCGAGGGTGACGGTGGCATGAGGATGCGCGCCAACACCGCGATCGGCGGTAGCTTGATCGCGCTCCTGCTCGGTGCGGCGCTCACGGCTGCATTCTGGACGCCGTTCGACCCGCTCCGCATCAATCTGCGCGCGCGCCTGCAGGCGCCGTCGTCACTGCATTGGTTCGGGACGGACGAGTTCGGCCGCGACGTGCTCAGCCGCATCATGGTCGGGGCCGGCGCGAGTGTCGTGATTGCCCTGATCACGGTGCTGCTTGCGGTGACCGCCGGCATGGCGATCGGCTGTGCGGCCGGTTACATCCGCGGCTGGGTCGATCGCATCATCATGGCGGTCAACGACGCGCTTCTGGCGTTCCCCGGTATATTGCTGGCACTGGCGGTGATGATCGTGGTCGGCGCCAACAAGGCCGGGCTGATCCTGGCGCTTGGGCTCGCCTACATCCCCTCGGTGGTCCGCGTCGTGCGCGGCACCGTGCTGTCGATCCGCGAGAAAGAATATGTCGAGGCCTCGCGCGTCATCGGCAATTCTGAAGCCTATTCGATGTTCCGCCACGTGATGCCGAACGCGATCGCGCCGGTTGCGGTGCTCGCGACCAGCATGTTCGGCTGGGTGCTGCTCGCCGAGAGCGCGCTGAGCTTCCTCGGTCTCGGCGTGCCGCCGCCGGCGCCGACCTGGGGCAACATGCTTGCAGCGAGCCGTCCGTTCATGGAGACCGCGGCCTGGCTCTCGATCGCGCCGGGCCTCTGCATTGCGCTGACGCTGCTCGGCATCAACCTGCTTGGCGATTCTCTGCGTGATCGCCTCGACCCCAGGATGGCGCACGGATGACGCTGCTGTCGGTCGAGAATCTGCGCATTGAGGCCTCCGCCAGCAAGGGGGCGATCATCGAGGATTTGTCCTTTGCCGTCGAGCGTGGCGAGTTCCTCGCCGTCGTCGGCGAATCCGGCAGCGGCAAGACGGCGGCGGCGCGCGCCGTGCTCGGCTTGTTGCCGCCAGGGCTGTGCACGGCCGGCGGCCGCATCGTGCTCGACGGCATCGACCTTGCGAATGTCTCTGCGCGCCAGATGCGGACGCTGCGCGGCCCTGTTGTCGGCATGGTGTTCCAGGAGCCGATGGTCTCGCTCAATCCCGCCATCAGCGTCGGCGCGCAGATGGCCGAAGGCCTCGGCCTGCACGAGCGGCTCGGCAAACGCGAGATCAAGCGCCGCTGCCTCGACATGCTGGCGCGCGTGCAGATTCGCGATCCCGAACGGACCTTCGATGCCTATCCGCACGAATTCTCCGGTGGCATGCGCCAGCGCATCATGCTGGCATCGGTGATGCTGCTGAAACCGAAGCTGCTGATTGCGGACGAACCGACCACGGCGCTGGATACGCTGACGCAGCGCGAGGTGCTCGACCTCATGGTCGGGCTCGCCCGCGACCACGGCACCTCGGTGATGCTGATCACCCACAATCTCGGCCTCGTGTCGCGCTATGCGCAGCGCGCGCTGGTGCTGCGCCAGGGCAAGATGGTCGAAACAGGCACGACGCGGCAGATCCTGTTCTCGCCGCGCGAAGCTTATACCAAGCGTCTGGTCGAGGCCCTGCCGCGCCGCGGCGCCGCGACCAAGGCGCGGCAGGGCGGCGAGCCTCTCGTCAGCGTGCGCGGGCTCAAGGTCGGCTTTGCCGGGCGGCAGCGGTTGTTCCGCCGCGATAACGGCGTCTCCGCCGTCAATGGCGTCGATCTCGATATCGCCATGGGCGAGACCGTCGCCGTCGTCGGCGGCAGCGGTTCGGGCAAGACCACGCTCGGCCGCGCCATGCTGCGGCTGATCCCGACCTCCGGCGGTGAGATCAGGTTCCGGGGCAGGGACGTGACCGCGACCGTCGATCGCGACTTCCGCCTGGCTTCGCAGCTCGTGTTCCAGGATCCTTATTCCTCGCTCGATCCACGCATGCGCGTCGGCGAGATCGTCGCCGAACCGTTGCGCCACGTGCCGAAATTGACGTCGGCTGAACGCGACAGGCGCGTCGAGACGATGCTGGAGGAGGTCGGGCTTGCCGGTTTGGCTGCGCGCTGGCCGCACGAACTGTCCGGCGGTCAGCGGCAGCGCATTGCAATTGCGCGCGCCATCGTGCGCGAGCCGGCCTTCGTCGTGGCCGACGAGCCGGTATCGGCGCTCGACATGACCATCCAGGCGCAGGTGCTCAAGCTGTTCGAGCGGCTGCAGGCGCAATACGGTTTTGCCTGCCTGTTCATCAGCCATGATCTCGCCGCGGTCGAGCAGGTCGCCGACCGCGTCGTGGTGATGCAGGGCGGCAAGATCGTCGAGCAGGGCTCGCGCGACGACGTGTTCGATCGCCCCCGGCATGACTACACCAAGGCGCTTCTCGCGGCCGCGCCCGTCCTGGATTTCGCCGGGGCGACGGCGGAGCGCGCCTCGGGCTGAACTGGATCTTGCGTATGAAACGGTTTGTCGTTGCGTTGTGTCTGGTCCTTGCGTCGCTGTCCGCGGCCCGCGCCGAGAGCGTCCTGCGCAGCATGGTCACCACCGACACTGGCAGGCTCCTGTCGTGGCTACGAGATCTACCCGGTATCTCGTTTCTTACCTGCGAGGACACGGCGGATCAGTACAATTTGAAATCGTAGAGCAGAGGCTTGCAGCATCGCTCTCACGCGATCCGGGATCTGGGAAATGGGACCGGTCACGAAGGCGCGGCTTACGGCTGCAAATCGCGTGGCCTTCGTTTCCTTGGCCGACCGGAACGATGCAGGCCCCTCACGTCCTGCTGTTGAAACAGCTCCCCGCATAAATCGCGCAACCATTGGCTCGCCGGGTCGTGATGGAAGCGGGCGTGCCAATATTGCTTGACGGTAAAGCCGGCGATCGCCAGCGGGCAATCAAGCACGCGCAGTCCGTAATAGTGAGCCAACGTTTCGCCGATGTGCCTTGGCAGGGTGGCGATCAGGTCGGTCGTTCCGACGATTGCCGGTAATCCCAAAAAACCGGGGAGCTCAAGCGCAACGTCAAGGACAATCTGCTGCTCCTTCAGCGCGTCCGCGAGCAATTGATGTCCGGTGCCGGAGCGAATGAGGACGTGCGCCTCACGCCGGAAATCCTTTGCTGAGATGCGGTCTCGGATCCGGGCATGTCCTGCGTTCGCCAAGCAGACCCAATCTTGGGGAAAGAGTGCCTGTTGGAAGTGTCCGGCGTCGAGATCGGAGATGTAACCGAGCGCCAGATCGGCTTCGCCAGACTGCAGCATTCGTGGCGTATCGCCGCCGATCTGCGCTGCCTCGATGCGGATGCCCGGAGCAGCGCGGCGAACGTGGGCGAGTATGGCGGGAAGCAGCGTGATGTGGCTCGCATCCGTCATGCAGATGACAAAGCGGCGCTTTGCAGTCGCCGGATCGAACTGAGGGCGAAGCTCCGCCAGACGCCGCAGCATCTCCAGCGCCTGTCTGGCCGTGCCGATGAGAGCCTCGGCGCGCGGCGTCGGCAGCATTCCCTCCGCAGACCGGATGAATAGGGGATCGTCCAGCTCCTTCCGCAGGCGCGCGAGCCAGATCGAAACGGTCGGCTGACTTTGACCGAGCTTTTCGGCTGCTTTGGTGACGCTGCCGGTGGTGAACAGTGCGTCAAAGAGCCTGAGCAGGCGCGGCTCCAAAAGGTTCGCCTCGGAGAGGGCCAGGTGCTTCATTGCGTTTCGCAATAATGGTTATAAGGATCATAGCATATCCAAATACCAAGCGGCCTGCTAGCACGCTTTCAACGCCAAAATGGGCGAGGGAGAAGCGTCCGGATGAGGATCTGCTTTATCGGAGCGGGGGCCCTTGGCTCGACCATCGGTGGCGCGCTCGCGCGCGGTGGTGCCGAGGTTTGGTTGATCGATCCCTTCCAGGCCCATGTCGACGCGATCAACGCCAGTGGTCTGCGGATGCTCGAAGGTGACGCCGAGACCGTTGTGAAGGTCTCTGCCTGCACCTCAGCGACCCAGGTCGGCATCGTGGCGGACCTCGTCGTCGTCCTCGTCAAATCCTACCACACCCGGGATGCGATCCGGTCGGCCGCGCCGATCATCGGGCCGCAGACGGTTGTGATGTCGCTCCAAAACGGTCTTGGTCACGAGGACATCCTTTCGGAGGAAGTCGGTCGTGACCGCGTCATGGCAGGCAAGACCTACGTTGGCGGCGTGCTGCTCGGCCCCGGTCATGTTCGCTCCGGAGTGGTCGGCAAGGAAACCATCATCGGCGAGCTTGATGGACGCTTGACGGAACGCGCACAGCGAATTTCCGAGACGTTCAATCGTGCCGGCATTCTCACGCTGCTCAGCGACAACATCATGGGCACGATGTGGGACAAGTTATTCATCAACGTCGCCGGAGGAGGAATCACCGCCGTCACCGGCCTGACCTATGGCGGTCTCTATTCGCTGCCGATCCTGGAAGATTGTGCGCTGGCCGCAATCTCGGAGGGCATCGCGGTCGCGCAGGCTGCCGGCGTGAAAATCTCGATTGCCGATCCGCGCCGTGCCTGGACGATGGCGTCCGCTGGACTGCCGCCCGAGTTCAAGACGTCGATGTTGCAGAGCTTGCAGTCCGGCAATCTGACCGAGGTCGATTACATCCACGGCTCCGTCGTGCGCTGGGGAGCCAAGCTCAACGTGCCGACCCCCGTCAATTCCACCCTCGTCGCGTTGGTCAAGGGACTTGAATACGCCCGCAGCGATTATCCAGGAAAGGCCTGAGACGATGTCGCTACCGCGGGCCTATGTCGAACATGTCGCAATCCGCGTGCCGGACGTTGATCGTCACGTCGGCTTCTTCCGTGAGGTGCTTGGTCTCACTATCCGAGACGAGCAACCCGCCGATGGTGCCCGGCCGCGTCAGGTCTGGGTGCTCGGAAGCGTGCAGCTCATCGAAGACCCCAATTTCGTCGGACCGGAGGGGCGTCTCGCCCATCTCGGCATCATGGTCGACGATTACGAAGGTGTGCTCGCCCGTGCTGCCGCGTGGGGCGCCAAGGCGTTGCCTGCCGGGCCAAACTGGCTCGAGCTGCCGGGCGGCCTGAACGTCGAGATCTTGCAAGCCAGCGCAGGCGCCGTGGAAGCCGCCCTGGCGATCAATCCCCGTGCCTAGAGGAAGACGCGACATGACCGATGAGCGCTACTGGGACGATGCCAAGGTGGGTGACGAATGCGTCACCCCCTCGGTGACGGTCACCGAGGCCATGGTGAATGCCTATGCCGAGCTGACGGGAGATTTTACGCCGGTCCACGTCGACGAGGAATACGCCAGGACCACACCATTCGGCACGCGCGTCGCGCACGGGCTGTTTGGCCTGTCGCTGGCCGACGGTTTGAAGACCCGTGCCGACTACCGATTCCTTCCGGGAATGTCGCTCGGCTGGACGTGGGATTTCAAGCTGCCGATCAAGCTCGGCGACACCGTCCACGTGAAGTTCCGCGTCGGTTCAATGCGAACAACCAAGCGCGAAGGGTGGGGCATCGTGGTGCTGCCCTCGGAGCTCATCAATCAACGCGGGGAGGTGGTGCAGCTCGGTGAGCATCGGCTGATGATTCCGATGCGCTCTAAGGCCCAGGCCGCAGGAGAGCAGGCATGACCTCGCAAGATCTACCCCTCAAAGGCATCCGCGTCATCGACTACAGCCATTTCCTGGCAGGGCCCTTCATGGGCCGCTGCCTCGCCGCGATGGGCGCGGAAGTGATCAAGGTGGAGCGTCCGAAGGCAGGCGATGCGGGCCGCGCCCATGGCTATTTCAAGGACGGACAATCCGGCTATTTCCTGCAGCAGAACATGGGCAAGCAGGGATTGTGCATCGACCTGCGCGACAAGCGCGGTCTCGACATGATGATGAAGCTCATCGACACGGCAGATGTGTTCATCGAGAACTACCGCCCCGGCGCACTCGAGCGCCTCGGGCTCGGTTACAAGGCGCTGTCGGCGCGGAATCCCGGACTGATCTATTGCTCGGTTTCCGCCTATGGCCACACCGGTCCCTATGCCGACCGTCCGGGCTTCGGCCTCATCGCCGAGGCGATGTCGGGCGCCCTGGCACAACTGGGCAATCCCGGCGAAGCGCCGCCGCTGCTGCGGATGCCGCTGGCCGACATGTATACCGGTATTCACGGCGTGGCCGCCATCAATGCCGCGCTGGTTGGCCGCGTGTCGTCCGGACGCGGCCAGCATATCGATCTCGCACTGTACGACTGCATGGTCTCGATGCACGACTATGCGGTGCAGCGCTATTTCCTCTCCGGTGGTGCCGACCTGCCGAAGCAGACCGGCAGCGGACAGCCGGACTCGACCGTCTACGGCGTCTTTCCGGCCAGGGACGGCAATCTCGTCATCGCGGCGCAAGTCGACGATGCGTGGCGGCGCTTGGCGATGCTGATCGGAGGAAGCAGCTTGTCATCCGACCAACGCTTCACCACGCCTGCCGCGCGGAACGCCCATTATGCCGAAGCGATGGACATCGTGCGCAATTGGACGTTGTCGCAGCCGTCCCGGGATGCCTGCCTCGCGGCCCTCGACGAAGCAGGTGTGCCGTCGGCTCCCGTGCAGACCATCGAAGAGGTCGTGAAGGATCCGCAGATCCACGCGCGCGGCATGCTGGTCGAGCAGGAGCATCCTGTCCTCGGCAAGGTGACGTTGCCGAACCTGCCGTTCCGGTTCTCCGATTGCGACACCACGGTGCGCACGCCGGCACCACTGCTCGGCCAGGACAATCGCCGCATCGCAGAGTCGCTGGGTCTGTCGGCCGAGCTCGTCGATGCGATGGTGCGCGACGGTGTTCTCTACAACGAAGCCGCGGTGCAGGAGTGAGCCATGAGCGATCGTTATGCGGTGATCGGCAATCCGATCGGCTTCAGCAAATCACCCCTCATTCATGGCACGTTCGCCAGGATGACCAGACAGGACCTTGTCTATGAGGCGATCGAGGCACCACTCGATGGCTTCACCGAACGGGTTGATCAATTCCGGACAGAGGGCGCCAAGGGGCTGAACATCACCGCTCCGTTCAAGCTCGATGCCTTCGAATACGCCAACGAGCTCTCGGAAAGCGCGGAGCGAGCTGGCGCCGCAAACTGCCTGAAGTTCGTCGGTGATCGGATTATTGCTGAGAATTTCGACGGGATCGGCCTCGTGCGTGACATCACGGCCAATCTCGGTCTCAAACTCGCCGGCCGCCGCGTCCTGATGCTCGGCGCCGGAGGAGCGGCGCGCGGCGCGTTGCTGCCGTTCCTGCGCCAGGAGCCGTCCGAGCTGGTTCTGGTCAACCGAACGCTGTCGAAAGCGGTGGCATTGGCCGAAGAGTTTGCCGGCTGTGGTCCCCTGATCGTCAGCGGCTATGCCGAACTGGCCGACCTTGCCGAAGGCTATGACGTCGTGGTCAACGCGACATCGGCCAGCCTGCGCGGTGAAATGCCGCCGCTTCCAGGCAACGTCTTCCGCGGTGCGGAGCTGGCGTACGAACTCGCCTATGGCAAAGGACTGACTCCGTTTCTGCAAGCGGCCCGCGCCGAAGGTGTCGCCAGGCTGGCCGACGGCGTCGGCATGCTGGTGGAGCAGGCGGCCGAAGCTTTTGCCTGGTGGCGCGGCGTCAGGCCGAGCACGGCTCAGGTCATCGCCGAACTGACCGTCCCCCTGAGCTGACCGGCGATGCCGAGCATGCATCCGAAATCCAGCTTCCTCGTCGGCCTGATCGGCAGCGGCATCGCGGCGTCCCGCACCCCGCCGATGCACGAAGCGGCCGCTGATGCCGCGGGCATCCGCTATCTCTACAAGAAGATCGACCTGACGGAGCTGAAACTCGGTGCAGAAGCGCTGCCGGAATTGCTCACGGCGGCAAAGTGGATGGGCTTTGACGGGCTGAACGTGACCCATCCCTGCAAGCAGGCGATTCTCCCGCTCCTGGACGAGCTTGCGCCGGACGCCGAGGCTCTTGGTGCCGTGAACACCGTGGTCATCAGGGACGGTCGAATGAGCGGCCACAACACCGATTGGTTCGGCTTCGCGGAGAACTTTCGCCGCAACATGCAAGGTGCGCCGCTCGGCCGCGTCGTCCAATTCGGCGCGGGCGGTGCGGGCGCAGCGGTCGCGTTCGCGCTGATGAAGCTCGGCGTGCGGGAATTGACCATTGTCGACGTCGACGTGGCCAAGGCGCAGAGCCTGGCCGACAGCTTGTCCCCGCGATTTGCAGAAGGGCGCTTGCGGGCCGGCCAGGATGTTGCAGCGGCCGTGGCTGCCGCAGACGGAATTGTCAACGCGACGCCGATCGGCATGGACAAATATCCGGGCACGCCGCTGCCGACTTCCCTGCTGCGTCCCGATCTATGGGTCGCTGAGATCGTCTATTTCCCGCTGGAAACCGCATTGCTGCGCGCGGCGCGCGCCTTCGGCTGCCGCACCGTCGACGGCGGTGGCATGGCGATCTTCCAGGGCACCGAAGCATTCCGCCTATTCACGGGCATCTCACCTGATCCGGACGTCTTCTTCGCGACCTTTGCATCCCTGGGAGGGTGACACCCGGCCGACGGGCGAGCGGCACGTACAACGCCCGAGAGGAAACGCAAGATGGGCTATACGCTCGATTTCTCGGTGGTTTGGCATGCCATGCCCGCGCTGCTGTGGGGGTGCGTGGGTACGCTGGGCCTGGCGCTTGCCGGCATGACACTCGCAATGTTGATCGGTGTCGCCGGCGTCGCGGCACGCGATTCGAAGGCGGCCTGGTTGCGTGCTCTCGTGATCGGCTTCGTCGAGATCGTGCGCAATACGCCGTTTCTGGTGCAGATCTTCTTTCTGTTCTTTGCCCTGCCGCTCGTCGGATTGAAGCTCAATCCGACAGTCACCGCCATCATCGCGCTCGGCGTCAATGGCGGCGCGTACGCCATCGAGATCATCCGCGGCGGGGTGCAATCCATCCATAAGGGACAGGTCGAGGCCGGCTACGCGCTGGGACTGCACAAAGGGCAAGTGTTCCGGTTCATCGTGCTCAAGCCCGCGCTTCGCGCGATCTACCCCTCGCTTACGGGCCAGTTCATCATGCTGACGCTGACCTCGTCGATCTGTTCGGCGGTATCGGCCTACGAATTGACGTCGGTTGCGCAGCGCATCGAAAGCGACACGTTCCGCAGCTTCGAGGTCTACTTCTCCGTCACCTTCCTCTACCTCGCGATCTCCTGGCTGTTGATGTTGGGCTTTGCGATCATCTCTCACCGCTTCTTCTCATATCCGACACGCTGAGGGAGGCGATCATGACACCGCATTTTGGCCTTCCCGAGTTCGGCTTCCTGCTGCGTGGTCTGCAATGGACCGTGCTGCTGACGCTGGTCGCGTTCGTGGGTGGCTGCACGGCGGGGCTCGCTATCGCTTTGCTGCGCACCTGCGGCCACAGGGGCGTGGAGTGGATGACCCGCATCTATATCGGGATATTCCAGGGCACGCCGCTGCTGCTGCAGCTCTTCGTCGTGTATTACGGATTGGCGCTGACCGGCTTGAAGCTCGACGCGTTCGTAGCGGTGGCGATCGGTTTTACCGTAAATGCCTCCGCCTTCCTCGGCGAGATCTGGCGCGGAGCGATCCAGGCCGTGCCGCGTGGCCAGACCGAGGCAGCGATGGCGCTTGGTCTGCACTATTCGTCGCGCATGCGCGACATCGTGCTGCCGCAGGCGATCCGCATCTCGCTGCCGGCGACCATCGGCTATCTCGTGCAGCTCATCAAGGGCACCTCGCTCGCTGCCATCGTCGGCTTCATCGAACTCGCTCGCGCCGGCCAAATCGTATCGAACCAGACCTTCCAGCCGTTGCTCGTCTTCGGCGTGGTCGGCGCAATGTATTTCATCCTCTGCTGGCCACTCTCGTGGTGGGGCAGCCGGATGGAAGCCAGGCTCGCCCTGGCCAGTCAAAGGTAGGAATGGCGCACCTGCTCAATCAATACAGCCACTACAAGGAGGAGGAATTTCATGTTGTTTTCACTCAATCGTCGCCGGCTCGGCGTTGCGCTTTTGACTCTGGGGGCCATCGCTGTCGCAGGCGAATCGCAGGCGGGCACTCTGGAAGACGTGAAGAAGAAGGGCGTCGTCGTCATCGGCATTCAGGGCGACAATCCACCGTGGGGCTATGTGGATAGCTCGGGAAAGCAGGATGGCATCGATGCCGACATGGGGCGTGCCTTCGCTGAATATCTCGGCGTGAAAGCCGAGTTCGTCCCGCTGGCGGTGGCCAATCGTATTCCGGCGCTGACCACGGGCCGCGTCGACATTCTCTTCGCAACTATGGCCATGCTGCCCGAGCGCGCGAAAGCGGTGCAGTATTCCAAGCCCTACGTCGCCAACGAGATCACGCTGGTCGCCGCCCAGGCAACGCCGATCAACAGCAATGCCGACATGAGGAAGTTCGTCATCGGCGTTCCCAGGTCGTCCACGCAGGATACTCAGGTGACCAACAACGCGCCGTCCGGGACCGAGATCCGCAGGTTCGACGATGATGCCGCCACCATCCAGGCACTGCTCTCCGGCCAGGTCCAGGCAGTCGGCGCGAACCTGTTTTATCCGCAGCGCCTCAACGCCGCAAAGCCGGAACTCGGCTTCGAGCCCAAGCTTCACTTCACCGCCTTGTACAACGGCGCTTGCACCCGCCTGGGCGACAAGGAATGGAACGAGACGGCCAACAAGTTCATCGACCAGATCAAGTCGAACGGCAAGTTGGCCGCTTTCTACGCCAAATGGATGAAGGTCCCGGTCCCGGTCTTTCCGGACTCTGTCCCCGGCGTTCCCTTCACCGTCCAATAGGCACTGCGAGCGGCCGACGCGATCCGCGTCGGCCGCCGCCCAACGGCGGAGACCAGCATGCAGGACGAGATCCTGATCGAAATGAAGGGCGTGCAGAAGTGGTACGGCGGATACCAAGCTCTCCGCAACGTCGATCTCACCGTGCGCAGAGGTGAAAAGATCGTGCTTTGCGGCCCGTCCGGCTCGGGCAAATCGACGCTGATCCGCTGCATCAACCGCCTGGAGCCGATCCAGCAGGGCAGCATCGTGGTGAACGGCCATCGGCTGGACGATAGCATCAAGGCCATCGATGTCGTACGTCAGGACGTCGGCATGGTCTTTCAGAGCTTCAACCTTTTTCCGCATATGACGGTGTTGCAGAACTGTATGCTCGCGCCCATCCGCGCGCGCCGGATCAGCAAGACCGAGGCGGAGGCGACCGCGCGAAAATACCTCGAGCGCGTGCGCATCGGTGACCAGGCCGAGAAATATCCGGCTCAGCTTTCCGGCGGTCAGCAACAGCGCGTCGCGATCGCGCGGGCGCTCTGCATGCAGCCGAAGGTGATGCTGTTTGACGAGCCGACCTCGGCGCTCGACCCTGAGATGGTCAAGGAGGTGCTCGATACGATGATAGGCCTGGCCAATGATGGCATGACCATGATCTGCGTCACCCACGAGATGGGCTTCGCCCGCCAGGTTGCCGATCGCGTCATCTTCATGGCTGAAGGTCAGATCATCGAGGAAGGCGCGCCCGACGCCTTCTTCCGCAATCCTCAGCATGCCCGCACCAAGCAGTTCCTCGGCGAGATCCTTGCCCATCATTGAACGGAGTTATCTCATGAGTCGTCTTGTCTACGTCCTGAACGGGCCAAATCTGAACCTGCTCGGCAAGCGCCAGCCCCACATCTACGGCCACGAGACGCTTGCGCACGTGGAGCGCGATTGCCGAACGCTGGCCGGGGAGCTTGGCCTAGAGCTTCGCTTCCATCAATCCAACAGGGAGTACGAGCTGATCGACTGGATCCACGAGGCGCGCGAGACGGCTGCCGGTATCGTGATGAATCCGGCGGCGTTCACCCATACGTCGGTCGCCATCCTGGATGCCTTGAATACGTTCGAGGGGACAGTGATCGAGGTGCACATTTCCAACGTGCACAAGCGCGAGGAATTCCGCCACCACTCGTTCGTCTCTAAACGAGCCGATGGGGTCATCGCAGGGTTCGGCACTCAGGGTTATCTGCTTGGTTTGCGTCGTGTGGCCAAGCTGCTTGATGACAAGAAGGGGTAGCATCGGATGGCGGCGCGCGTCCGCCTGACGGTGATGGGAGCGGGTGAAGAGACAGCGGTGATCCTCTCGGACTTCGCGTGTTCAGTTCTCGTTGTCAGGTGGCGCAATCCTTGAGTTGCTGCCGAAGCCATTGATGGCCGCGATCGTTGTCGAATCTGGCGTGCCAAGTGGCGTGCAGCGTAAAGGGCCTCGTATCGAAGGGCAGGGGCAGAGATTGCAAGACGTCCTGGTAGCGGCTGAGAAAGCGCTGCGGAAGAGTGCAGACGAGGTCGGTCGACTGCAGCAATAGCGGCACGACGCTGTAGTGCTGAACCGACACAGCGACGCGGCGCGTCAACCCGTCCTTCGCCAGGACATCGTCGATGAAGCCGCGAAAGCCGCCGCCTTCTCCCGAAACGATGACATGCTCCAGGCGCGAATACTCCTTCATCGTGGGCCGTCGCGACCCGCGCGGATGATCCTTGCGCTGGGCCATCATGAATCGCTCTTCGAGCAGCGGCTGTGACGGCATTCCGCTCGGTGCTGCATTCTTCGAAACCAGTGCGACATCCAGATCTCCCGCCTCGAGCTGGCCGGCCAGTTTCGTCGAATCGATCGACCGGAAAGCGAACCGAATGCCCGACAAGCCGTCCCGCCGCGAGAATGAGACCAGCCGCGATCCGACAATGGCGGTTGCGTTGTCGTTCGCGCCGATCGTGAAAGTGCGATCCGATGTCTTCGGGTCGAAACCAGACGGTGTGTCGATGACGTCTTGCACATTCTGAAGCGCGAGTCGCAGGGGCTCTCTGAGCTCGTTTGCCCGCGGGGTGAGAACCATGCCTTTCCCCGATGCGGCAGGCGTCAGCAGCTGATCCTCGAATAGATCGCGCAGCCTCGCCAGCTGGGCGGAAAGTGCCGGTTGACTGATGCCGAGCCGCGCTGCCGCACGGGTGATGTTCCGCTCATCGAGCATCACCGTGAGCGACACGAGCAGCGGCATATCATGCCCCCTGATATTCATCAGGATTATACCCCCTATCTCATCTATCGATTTCAAATATCACACGGCAGCGGTCATCAACGCAAGCCGGGTCATATGTGCCGCGAAAGCGGACAAGACAGCTGCGGGGGTACTGATGAGGAATCTACCAAACGCCGGTCCTGGTGCGGCAGAGCCCACCATCGAGTTGCAGCGAAGGGTCATGATCGCGGCGACCGTCGGTACGGTCATCGAGTGGTACGATTTCTTCATGTATATCTCGGTGGCCTCGGCCATCTCGGTCAACTTCTTCTCGGGCGACAACCCGGTTTGGGCCAACGTCTTCGCGCTTCTCACCTTCGGCACCGGGTATCTCGTTCGGCCGTTTGGAGCGCTGGTGTTCGGCCGCATCGGCGACATGATCGGACGCAAGCAAACCTTTCTCACCACGATCCTGATGATGGGATTTGCAACCGTTGCGGTCGGCCTGGTGCCGAGCTATGCGTCGATCGGCCTGTGGGCGCCCTCGATCTTGATCTTGCTGCGAATGATCCAGGGATTGGCGCTCGGCGGTGAGTATGGCGGTGCCGCGACCTACATCGCAGAGCATGCCCCGCAGGGTCGCCGTGGCTGGCTGACGTCCTGGCTGCAAACCTCTGCACCGATCGGCTTCGTTCTCTCGATGCTCTCCGTGTATCTCATGCGCGCCAGCATGACGCCCGAGGCCTTCAATGACTGGGGCTGGCGCATCCTGTTCATCAGCTCGGTGTTGCCGCTCGCGATCTCTGTCTGGATTCGGTTGAAGCTGCAGGAATCGCCGCTCTTCCTCAAGATGAAGAACGAGGGGACGCTCTCCAAGTCTCCGATCTCCGACACGCTCCGGGCGTGGCCGAATCTGAAGCGCGTGCTGATCGCGATGTTTGCGATGGTGGTCCCCCAGAGCGTGCTGCTGGTCGGTGCTCAGATCTATTCTCTGGTGTTTCTCACCGGCACGGCCAAGGTCGATCCGCAGATCGCGAGTCTCCTGGTCGGTGCGGCCCTGATGCTGACGCTGCCGGTGATGATTTTCTTCGGCTGGCTGAGTGATCGCTACGGCACCAAGATATTCATCCTGGCTGCCTGCGTCATTGGCACCTTCACCTACCTTCCGCTCTACAAGGCGCTCACCTTCTATGCCAACCCCGCGCTGTATACGGCGCAAGCCGTCGTCCCTGTCACCGTGGCAGCCGATGCATCGGAGTGTTCCTTCCAATTCAATCCGGTCGGGACGGCGAAATTCACCACGGGGTGCGACATCGCCAAGAACGCCTTGATACGGTTCGGCGCACCTTATTCCACCAGGTCCGAAGCAAAAGGCGCGGTCGCGACGGTTTTCGTCGGCGCCAGGGCCATTCCGGTTGCCACGGCAGGGCACGCTCCGGACGTCGCGGCGTTCACCGGCAAGCTGAAGCTCGCGCTCGAGGAGGCCGGATATCCGAACCGTGCCGATCCAGGTGCGATGAACTTCGGCATGATCATCCTGGTGCTGGCGGCGCTCAGCACGGTCGCGGGCATGATCTTTGGTCCGCTGGCATCGGCGATGACCGATCTGTTTCCGCCCCAGGTGCGCTACACGTCGGTCTCGTTCAGCTATCACGTGGGCAACGGCTATTTCGGTGGCCTCTTGCCGGCGATTGCCGCGGCCTTCCAGATTGCGAGCGGCGATATATACGCTGGCCTTTACTACTTGATGGTCGTTTCGGCGATCTCGTTCTTTCTCGGCTTGTTCTGGCTTCGATCCGGGCCGGCAGCGGCCAAGGTCCCGTCAGTCGCGACGGCGGCGGCGTAGCGGTCGCGTTTCAATCTGCACAATGCAAGAAAGTCTGTTTCAAATGACCGCAGTGCACGCGATCGGCAACGTTGCCATTCGTCAGGTTATCGAAATGCGAGGTCCGGGTTTCACCCCGGACTTCCTCTTCCCGAATTGGGATCCGTCGGTTCTGGAGACGCACCGAGCGCTGATGATACCGGATTGCTTCGACGAGGCGGAGGGCCGCTTCATCGCCAGCATCCACACCTGGGTTCTGAAAACGCGGCACCACACGATCCTGATTGACAGTTGCGCGGGTAACGACAAGGACCGTCCGATGCTGCCGCGCTTTCATCAGCTGAATCTGCCCTTCCTCGACCGGCTGGCGGAAGCGGGCATCTCACCCGAACAGGTCGATTATGTCTGCTGTACCCACCTGCACGCCGATCATTGCGGCTGGAACACGCGACTCCTCAACGGCCGCTGGGTGCCGACGTTCCCGAATGCCAAGTACGTCTTCTCCAAGGCCGAGTACGATCATTGGTCCGGCCCGGCTGGCAAGGAAGGATTCAGCGCCGGCGTATTCGAGGACAGCGTTCTTCCTGTCATCCAGAGCGGACAGGCTGAAATCGTCGATGGCGAGGCCGCGATCGGAGATGGTCTTACGTTCCATCCAACCCCGGGGCACAGCCCTGGTCACGTCGCTGTCCAGCTCTCCGACCAGGGACAGAAGGCGCTCTTCAGCGGCGATATCATGCATCAGCCGCTTCAGATCTATCGTCCGGACTGGAATAGCGCGTTCTGTGAGCACGGAGAGCGTGCCCGCGCATCGCGCCGCTGGCTTCTCGAGCAGGCAGCGGAAGATCGAGCGACCGTATTCACGGCTCATTTCGCCAACACGTCGGCCGGGCGGGTCACGCGCAGCGGCGATAGGTTCGACTGGCGGTTCGTGTAACCTGAGAGGACACCGAGATGCAAAAATCGATCGCCGACAGCATCATCAGCGAAGAGATGATGATCCCGAGCGACACCTCTGGGATCGAACTCTTCGTTCGCAACAAGCGACGGTCCGACCTGGTCCGGTTTTCGGTCGAGAAGACCGTGTTGTTCGTCGCAGGATCGACCTATCCGGCGTCGACTTCGTTCGATCTTCGTCTGGATGGCGTGTCCTGGATGGATCATCTGGCCCAGCAGGGCTATGACGTCTATCTTGTCGATGTCCGTGGCTACGGCAAGTCGACCCGTCCGTCAGAAATGGAAGAACCGGCGTCCGACAATCAGCCGATCGTGCGGACGCCTGTCGCTGTGCGCGACGTTGCGAGTGCTGCTGCGTTCATCCGGTCACGGCGAAGTGTCGACAGAATCAACCTGATCGGGTGGTCGTGGGGCACGACGCTGATGTCACGCTATGCCTCGGAGAACCTGGCGCACGTCAACAAGCTCGTTCTGATCGCGCCGCAATGGCTCCGGACCACCCCGAGCGCGGCTGATTCCGGCGGACCCCTCGGCGCCTATCGCGTTGTCGAGCGATCGGCGGCCAAGAGCCGTTGGCTCAACGGCGTTCCCGATGACAAGAAGAACGCGATATTGCCGCCGGCCTGGTTCGATGTATGGGCGGAGGCAACTTTTGCCAACACGGGACTTGGGTCGGACAAGCTGCGGGCGCCGAACGGAACGGTTCAGGACAGCCGCGAATATTGGGCATCCGGCAAGCCGCTTTATGATCCTTCCTTGCTCACGATGCCGGTCCTGATCGTCCATGCCGACCTGGATCGCGACTGCCCGATGGATATGGCGCAAACGGTGTTCAGCAAGCTATCGGCAGCGCCGTATCGCCGCTGGATCGAGATCGGCGACGGCACGCACTCGGTATTCATGGAGAAAAATCGCTGGCAGGTCTTCGCTGCGGTCGACGGTTTCCTTGACGAACGAATGCCAGCGTAGGACGCACGCCGCGATGAACGCGCGAGGTGGTTTCCTCTCCAAGGCGCTCGCAAGCTTGGACTTTGGGGCTAGTCTGCTTCGAGGCGGAACCGGCCGACAAATGAGAACTTTGCAAGCATCGGTGAGCGGCATTCACCTGTTTTCGAGGCCGCTCGGAAGCAAGACGGAGTGCGGATCTGAACGACCCGCCTCACGCAAGCTGCGGGCGAACCCTGGTACGTCGCGGAGCCGGGGCACGTCTATCCTCATGCACGGCAGGAACACTTTCGGCGGCGCTCCGTTAGCGCAGCAAACGCCGGGAGTTGTCCATGATCGATTATCCAAAGCCGCCTTATCCTGCGCAGCAGCAGCCGATGCCGGGCTCGACGCGGGCCATGCAGCCGCGACCGGATCACGGCGAAGAGAGTTACAAGGGCGCCGGCCGTCTTGCTGGAAAGAAGGCCATCATCACGGGCGGCGACAGCGGCATCGGCCGCGCGGTGGCGATCGCCTATGCGCGTGAAGGCGCGGACATCGTCATCTCCTATTTGAACGAGGACGAGGATGCGGCCGAGGTCAAGGCGCTGGTGGAGCGGGAGGGACGCAAGGCCGTCCTGATCCCGGGCGATATCAGCAATCCCGAGCATTGTCGCGCCATCGTGCGTCGCACCGTCCAAGAGCTCGGCGGCATCGACATCCTCGTCAACAACGCCGCCCATCAGGCGACGTTCAAGGACATCGCAGATATCAGCGACGACGAATGGCGGCGGACGTTCGAGACCAACATCCACGCCATGTTCTATCTGGCCAAGGCTGCCGTCCCCCACATGCGGCCGGGGTCCGCGATCATCAACACGGCCTCGGTGAATTCCGACATGCCGAACCCGAGCCTTTTGGCTTACGCCACGACGAAGGGTGCCATCCAGAATTTCACCGGCGGGCTCGCGCAGATGCTGGCCGAGAAGGGCATCCGGGTCAATGCGGTGGCCCCGGGGCCGATCTGGACGCCGCTGATTCCCTCGACCATGTCGGAGGAAAGGGTCAAGAACTTCGGCAAGCAGGTGCCGATGCAGCGCGCCGGTCAGCCGGCCGAGCTCGCGACGGCCTATGTCATGCTGGCCGATCCGCTTTCGAGCTACACGTCGGGGGCGACGTTGGCCGTCACCGGTGGCAAGCCGTTCATCTGACCGGAGGTATCTGTTCGCAGCGGAGATCAGGATGGCCGCGCCGCGGGCGCCGCCATCGTCTTGCTCAGTCTGCCTCGATCACGCGGCGTTGGACGCCTTGGCGTTGACGCCTTTGCGCAGGGCCACCGTGTTGAGCTTGGTGTTGGCGGCCTTCTCTTCGTTCAGATTGGTGGTGAGGAAGCGCACGATGTCGTCGTGGCCGAGCTCTTCCGCCCAGGCGATCAGCGTGCCGTACCGGCACATTTCGTAGTGCTCCACCGCCTGTGCGTTGGCGACGATCGCAGCGTCCAGCACGGCCTTGTCCTCGATCTCCCCGGCGGTCTCGTCGGCTTCCTTGATCAGGCCGTCGATGGCCGGACAATGCATGCCGCTCGGCACCTTGCCGAGCTTGGCGAAGACCTTGTCGAGGCGCTCGACCTGCTTGTTGGTCTCTTCCAGATGCGCCTTCAGCCCGGCGACGAGATCCCTGTTGGTCGTCTTGTCGATCATCTTCGGCAGCGCTTTCAGAATCTGCTGTTCTGCGTAATAGATGTCCTGGAGCCCGTGCAGCAGCAGGTCTTCCATCGATTTGATGTCCTTGGTGAAGAATCCCATAAAAGACGTCTCCTTTTCACAATGATGGCAGTGGAACGCGGCGCGGCCGCCGCTGTTCCATTCCCGTGTGCAGATCGGGAGAGCCGAATGAGCGATGGAGTGGATCATTTTGCGGACCTGCTCGGGCGTGCGGCGATGGACGTGTGGGGCGACATGCCTCGCGACATCCAGGAAGCACTGTTCGAGACCGCGATGAAGGGCCGCGACACCGAGCGTGAGGAGCTCGCGCGATTGCTGCACGAGCGGCATCCGCGCACGCTGCATCCGGCCCGGCCAGGCTGACGCAGCGGGTTCTGGAACCAACATGCGATCTCCTGATTGGTGAATCGGGTGGCGCGCCACACGGGCTCCAATGAGCACCGCGCGGGGCGCATCGCCCGAGCCTGTCAATTTGTGAGTCGACCGTCGTGACTGAGATGAATATCGGCAAATGGTACGACCCGATTTCGGAGCGGTGGATCGTGCCTCGCCAACCTCCCGCTATCGCCGCGCTTGATCGGTCGAGCGCGGAGAACGTGCCGGAGGCGAACAAGAGAGAAGAGACGCAGCGGATCTGGAATCTGCTGGTCGATTGCTGCGCACGCGGATGATGCAGCGTCGGCGCCATAACGCGCTCGATGACACTCGGGAGTGTCAACAGCCCTGAGGCTGGCTTTGCGCGGGGCAGGTCAGCGTTCCCGTCAACCCTGATTTCGACGACGTCCGGAGCGGATCGGTATATTACCACCCTTTGCCGACGCCGCCGGAACAAGGATCAGAGATGGACGATACGATTGGCTTCCCCGACCCCGGTCTTGACCTGTCGGACGGCTTCAAGCCGCACACCTCGCATTGGGGCGTGTTCTCCGCGCGCCAGGGCGCGGCCGGGCTGGAGGTCAGGGCCTATGCGGGCGATCCCGATCCGAACGGCATCATCGACAATTTTCCCGGCGCGCTCCGCCACCAGGCGCGCATCGCCCAGCCGGCAATCCGCCGCGGCTGGCTCGAGCGCGGGCCGGGCCCCGACGATCGCCGCGGCCGCGACGAATTCGTCTCCGTCAGCTGGGACAAGGCGCTCGATCTCCTCGGTGACGAACTCGGCCGCATCCGCGACACGCGCGGACCCGGCGCCGTGTTCGGCGGCTCCTATGGCTGGTCGAGTGCCGGGCGCTTCCATCACGCCCAGAGCCAGGTGCATCGCTTCCTCAATATCGCGATGGGCGGCTATGTGCGCTCGGTCAACACCTATTCGTCCGGTGCGTCCTCGGTGCTACTGCCGCAGATCCTGGCCGGCTACGAGGACATCACCAAGCGCAACGTCACCTGGGAGCAGATTGCGACCGAGACGGACATCGTGCTGGCGTTCGGCGGCATGGCGCTGAAGAACTCCATGGTGGCCGGCGGCTCGATCAGCAAGCATGTCGAGCGCGGCGCCATGGCGGCGGCGCGGGCGCGCGGCTGCGAGTTCATCCTGGTCAGCCCGCTGCGTGACGATCTGCCGGTCGAAGCCGGCGCCGAATGGATGGCTTGCGTGCCCGGCACCGACACCGCCTTGATGCTCGGCATCGTCCATACGCTGGTCGGAGAGAACCTGCACGACCAGGCCTTCCTCGATCGCTACACCGAGGGCTGGCCAATCTTCCTGCGCTATCTCAACGGCGAGAGCGACGGGCAAGCCAAGCACGCCGAATGGGCCGCCGCGATCTGCGGCGTCGAGGCGGATGCGATCCGCAAGCTGGCGCGGCGTCTTGCCGGAAAGCGTGCGCTCGTCACCGTCTCCCATTCGCTGCAGCGCGCCGAGCATGGCGAGCAGCCGGTGTGGATGGGCATGGTGCTGGCGGCGGCCCTCGGCCAGATCGGCCTTCCCGGTGGCGGCTATGCCTATTCGCTGGGGGCGATCGGCTATTACGGCCGCCGCGTCAACGACGTGCCGGGGCCGACGCTGGGGCAGGGCCGCAACGGCGTTGCCGATTTCATTCCGGTGGCGCGCATCGCCGACATGCTGCTCAATCCCGGCGGCACGTATCGCTACAACGGCGAGACGCGCACCTATCCGGACATTCGTCTGGTCTACTGGGCGGGCGGCAATCCGTTCCATCACCATCAGGACATCAACCGCCTGCGCAAGGCCTTCGCGAAGGTGGACACGCTGGTCGTGCACGAGCTCGCCTGGACCGCCACCGCCCGCCACGCCGACATCGTGCTGCCTTCCACGATGACGCTGGAGCGCGAGGACATCGGCTATTCCACCAACGACCCGCTCATGGTCGCCATGCACCGGATCGCCGAGCCGTTCGGGCTGGCGCGCGACGACTACGACATCTTTGCCGATCTCGCCGAACCTCTCGGCGTGCGCGAGCCCTTCACCGAGGGACGCACGTCGCGGCAATGGCTGGAGCATCTCTACGAGCCAACCCGCGCCTCGCTGGCGAAGCGCGGCCTGGAGGCGCCTGACTTCGACGAGTTCTGGGCGCGCGGCAGCCTGGTCGTGCCGCAGCAGCCCGACGACGGCGGCCGGCTGCGCCGCTTCCGCGAGGACCCCGTCAATCACGCTTTGCCGACGCCGAGCGGACGGATCGAGATCTTCTCGGCCAAGATCGCAGCGCACGGCGATGCGGATTGTCCGGGCCATCCGGTCTGGCTCGACAAGACCGATATTCCCAAGCGAGGTGCACCGTGCTTCCTCGTCGCCAACCAGCCGGTGACGCGCCTGCACAGCCAGCTCGATTTCGGCGGGCATTCGCTCTCCGCAAAGCATCGCGGCCGCGAGGTCGCGCGCATGAACCCGGTCGATGCACAGGCGCGCGGCATCAAGGACGGCGACATCATCCGCCTGTTCAACGATCGCGGCGCGTGCCTCGCCGCGGTCCACGTCACCGACGGCATCTCGCCCGGCGTGGTTCAGCTTCCGACCGGCGCGTGGTATGATCCGATGGATCCCGAAGACGAGGCGCCGCTCTGCGTTCACGGCAATCCGAACGTGCTGACCCGCGACGTCGGCACCTCGTCCCTGGCGCAGGGCTGCACCGGCCAGTTGACGACCGTCGAGGTGGAGAAGTTCACCGGCAATCTGCCGCCGATCCGCGCGTTCGATCCGGTTTAGGCAAGCAAGGAGAGCTGAGATGATCCGCAAGGCAACAGCAGTCTGGAAGGGCACTGGTCGCGATGGCACGGGCCAACTGTCGAGCGAATCCGGCGTGCTTGCCGCGACGCCCTATTCGTTCAAGACCCGCTTCGAGAACGAGAAGGGCACCAATCCCGAAGAGTTGATCGCCGCAGCCCATGCCGGCTGTTTCACCATGGCGCTTGCCTTCGGCCTGCAAATGGCGGGTTTCACGCCGGACGAGCTCTCGACCGAAGCCGCCGTCACGCTCGAGCCCGAAGGCAAGGGCTTCAAGATCAGCAAATCCGCGCTGACCCTGCGGGCGAAAGTGCCTGGTCTCGACGATGCCGGCTTCGCCCGGTTCGCCGGCGAGGCCGAGAAGAACTGCCCGGTGTCCAAGGTGCTCAACGCCGCCATCACGCTCGACGCCAAGCTGGTCTAGGGCAAGCGTTTGCTTCCGGTCCATCCGGTCCAGGCCCGGGTGGACCCGCGTCAATGCGTGGCTTTCGGCCGGGTGGCCGAAAGCCTATATGATGCACGAGCTGTTTGGCGATCATTGGGAGCACATCACATGACGACGGAACGCGCAGTTTTGGCCGGAGGCTGCTTCTGGGGCATGCAGGATCTGATCCGCAAGCAGCCGGGCGTGATCTCCACCCGCGTCGGCTACACCGGTGGGCACGTCAAGAACGCCACCTACCGCAATCATGATGGCCATGCCGAAGCGATCGAGATCGTGTTCGATCCAGTAAGGACCAGCTTCCGGACCATGCTGGAGTTCTTCTTCCAGATCCATGATCCGACCACGCTCAACCGTCAGGGCAACGATATCGGCACGAGCTATCGCTCGGCGATCTTCTACACCAGCGAGGAGCAGAAGCGGATTGCCGAAGACACCATTGCCGACGTCGAGGCGTCAGGCCTGTGGCCCGGCAAGGTGGTGACCGAGGTCGCGCCCGCGCGCGAGTTCTGGGAAGCCGAGCCCGAGCATCAGGACTATCTCGAACGTTATCCTGACGGCTACACCTGCCACTTCATCCGGCCCGGCTGGAAACTGCCGCGGCGAGCTGCGGCGGTCGGAGGCTAAAACCCGGTCGGGCGCTGCTCCGCGGTGACGATCTGAGCCGTCAACGTGACGAGACCCATCAAGGCGGTGAGCAGCCAAAATGCCATCGGCAGTCCGCCGAGCTGTGCGACGAAGCCGACGCCTGCAGGGCCGAGCAGGACGCCTGCGTAGCCTGCTGTCGTGATCGCCGCGACCGCAAGTCCCGTGGGCATCACCTTTTGCTGCGCCGCCCGGCGGAACAGCACAGGCACGAGGTTCGAGGCGCCGAGCCCGATCAGCAGGAATCCGCCGATGGCGACCGCTGCCACGGGGGCGGTGAGCAGCACCACGAAGCCGGCGATCGCAATGAGGCTACCCCACAGCAATGTCGTGCGGTCTCCGATGCGCGCAACGACCGCATCGCCGCCGAGCCGCCCGATCGTCATCGCGATCGAGAACACGATGTAGCCGACGCCGCCTTGCGCCTCGCTGACGAGCCCGGCGCTGATCACGAGCAGCGCGCCCCAATCGAGCATCGCGCCTTCGACCAGGAAGGTGATGGCGCCGAGCAGCGCCAGCAGCAGCACCGATCCGTGCGGCAGCACGAACAATGGGCCTTCCTGCACCTGCACCGAGCGAAGCAGGCGCGGCCAGGTTACGAGCATCGCGATCAGCATCAGCACGGAGCAGATCAGGGTACAGGCGAGTGCCCCGAGCTGCAGCGAGAGCAGCGCCGTCATCAGCGCGGATCCGGCGAAGCCGCCGATGCTGAACAGGGCGTGGAACCCGGACATCAGCGGGCGTCCCGCGGCGCGCTCCACCTCCACGGCGTGGATGTTCATGGCGACGTCGATCGAACCGAGCGCGGCGCCGAACGCAAGGAGCGCCAGCGCCAGCGACAGCGGCGAGCTTGCGATCGCCAGCAGCGGCAGCACCAGTGTGAGACCAAGCCCGCCCGCGACGATGACCGGCCTGCTGCCGTAGCGCGCGCTGAGAACGCCTGTGAGCAGCATCGCGACGACCGAGCCGATGCCGAGGCTGAGCAGGAGCAGCCCGAGAACCCCGTCGTCGACGGCGAGCCGCGCCTTCGCGAACGGCACCAGCGGTGCCCAGCACGCGATGCCGAAGCCCGCGACGAGGAACGCAAGCCGAGTGGCAAGACGGGTCGCCGGCCGATCGGCAGAAGACATGGGAACTCCGGGGAAGTACAGGCGGGACGGTGGAGAAAGCGGAGAAATGCCGCAGCTTTGTGTCGGCACCGCGTTCAGATTGTCGCAGCTCGTGCCAGCTGCGAGCAACTTGTCGCGATTGCAGGTGGCCGGTAGCCCGGATGGAGCGAGGCGTATCTGCGTGTGACAAGCTCAAATATCGTAGGGTGGGCAAAGCGCAGCGTGCCCACCATTCTCGCTTACTGCCAAGGTTGGTGGGCACGGCGCTATGCGCCTTTGCCCACCCTACGGCACTGAAAGAGCAATGTAGTTGCGTCATACTCCGTCATTGCGAGCGCAGCGAAGCAATCCAGAATCTTTCTGCGGATAGATTATGGATTGCTTCGTCGCATCTGCGCAAAATTGCTACGCAATTTTGTCGCGAGCTCCTCGCAATGACGGGCGGAGAGAGCAGACGCCAAACTCTCGGTCGCGCTCCGGACGCAGCGCTAGCCGCCAAGGATCCGCCGGCACGCCTCGACGAACACCTCTGCGCCCGTCACGATGTCGGCATCCGCCGTGTTCTCGGTCCAGTGATGGCTGATGCCGCCGATCGACGGCACGAACAGCATGCCGGCGGGCATGACGGTTGCCAGCATCTGCGCATCGTGGCCGGCGCCGCTGGGCATGCGGATGGATCGGCCGCCGGCGACGGCCTTGCTCGCGGCCTCGATCGCGTCCTGAAAGCCCGCATTCATCATCGCGGGTGCGCCGGTGCGCAGCTTCGTCACGCTGACGGTGCAGGGGCCCTTGGCACTGGCCTCGTCCGCCATGGTCCGGAGCAATTGCTCCAGCCGCGCGATGACCGTCGGATCGTCGTCGCGAATCTGGAACAGCATCTCTGCGCCACCGGGGATGATGCTCGGCGCGCCCGGATCGAGCGTGATGCGGCCGGTGGTCCAGACCGTGCGCGGGCCGCAGGCTTTCGGAAAACGTTCCTCGATCGCGACGCAGAACTTGGCCAGCGCGAGGCCGGCATCCTTGCGCACCGCCATGCGCGTGGTGCCGGCGTGGTTCTGCTCGCCGGTGAAATTGATCTGGTACTGCCAGATGCCGACGATGGACGTCACGACGCCGATCGCGAGGCGCCCGCTTTCGAGCGTGTCGCCCTGCTCGATATGCGCCTCGAGATAACCGACGTGCCGTCCCGGCTCGGCGGTGATGCGCGGACGCCCCGCGAGCCCCATGTCGGCAAGGGCATCGCGCATGGTGCGGCCGCTGGTGCGGTCGCGGGCGGCTTCGATGTCGGCCTCGGCCACCTGTCCGACATAGGAGCGCGAGCCGAGGAAATGACCGAAATGTCCCTCCTCGTCGCACCAGGCGGCGACCTCGACCGCGCCGTTCACGGAAGCGTCGGCGTTCAGGACGCGCGCGGCCTCGAGCGCATAGACGACGCCGAGCGGGCCATCGAGCCAGCCGGCATAATTCTGGCTTTCCAGGTGCGATCCCGCCAGCAGCTTCGGCCCGGGCTTCGTGCTCGTCCCGAAGACATTGCCGATGCCGTCGATCGTCGCGGAAAGATCGGCCTCGGGCAGCTTCTGAACGAGCCACTCCAGCGACAGCTTGTGCGGCTCGGAGAAGGTCGGCTTGTGCACGCCGGTCTTGTAGGCGCCGATGGCGCGAAGTGCATGGAGGTCGGCGAGAACGCGATGTCCCTCGGTACGAGCGTCAGGCATGTTCGGCAACCTTCAGCGCCTCGGTGCGGATCTCCTCGACCAGCCGTTCCTTGAGCTGGACGAATTCCGGCGTGGTCTTGATCTTGTAGGAGCGGGGATGCGGCAGGTCCACATGGATTTCGGCCTTGATGCGTCCGGGGCGTGCGCTCATGACGATGACGCGGCTGCCGAGGAAGATGGCTTCCTCGATGTCGTGGGTGACGAACAGCACCGTCTTCTGGTCGCGCTCCCAGATCCCGAGCAGCATCTCCTGCATCAGGGCGCGGGTCTGGTTGTCGAGCGCGCCGAAGGGCTCGTCGAGCAACAAGATCTTCGGGTCATTGGCGAGCGCGCGTGCGATCGCCGTGCGCTGCTGCATGCCGCCGGAGAGCTGCTTCGGCCAGTGATTTTCGAAGCCGGACAGTCCGACCTGGCGGATGAAGGCATCCGCGATCTTGTGTCGCTCCGCCTCGGACACGCCGCGCTCGCGCAGGCCGAAGGCGATGTTCTCGCGGACCGTCAGCCAGGGGAACAGCGTGTAGGACTGGAACACCATGCCGCGATCGGCGCCCGGGCCGGTCACCTCGCGCCCGTCCAGCGTGACGCGGCCACCGGTCGGACGGTCGAGGCCCGCGACGATGCGCAGCAGCGTGGACTTGCCGCAGCCGGAGGGGCCGAGGATGGTGACGAAGTCGTTGTTGCCGATGGTGAGGTCGGTCGGCTCCAGCGCCCTGGTCGGCGCGTTGCCGTGGCGCGCGGGGAAGGTGCGCGAGACCTGCTCGATCCTAAGAATAGTCATGCGAGCTTCCAGGGAAACAGCCAGGCGTTGAACGCCTTGAACAGGAAGTCCGAGATCAGGCCGATCAATCCGATCACGATGATGCCGAAGATGATCTGGCCGGTGTTGAGCAGCGCCTGGCTGTCGGTGATCATATGACCGATGCCCGAGGACGAGCCGATCAGCTCGGCGACGATGACGTAAGTCCAGGCCCAGCCCAGCACCAGCCGCAGGATTTCTGCGATCTCCGGCGCGGAGGAGGGCAGCAGCACGCGGCGGATGATGCCGCGGTCGCTGGCGCCGAGCGTGTAGGCGGCCTCGACCAGATCGCGCCGCGTGGCGCCGACCGTCACCGCGACCATCAGGATGACCTGGAACACCGAACCGATGAAGATGACGAGCAGCTTCTGCAATTCCCCGATGCCGGCCCACAGGATCAGCAGCGGGATGAAGGCGGAAGCGGGCAGATAACGTGCAAATGAGACGAACGGCTCGAGGAAGGCTTCGACCGGCTTGTAGGCGCCCATCAGCACGCCGAGCGGCACCGCAATGACGGCCGCGAGTGCAAAGCCGCCGACGACGCGCCAGATCGTCATGCCGATGTCGAACAGGAAGCCGTGCTTGGCGAGCAGCTCGAGGCCCTCCTGCACCATGGTGAGCGGATTGGCGAGGAAGGTCTTCGACACATGGCCGCCGAACGTCGCCCACGACCAGAGGGCGACGAACAGCACGAAGAACGCCAAGCCGTACGCCGCACGCTGCTTCGATGTCACGGGATCCAGGGGACGCATCAAACTGTATCCGAATGGTGCGCCGGCTCCGCCCGAGGCGGAACCGGCATCTTGGAGAACGTTACTTGATGAAGCTCGCGTCGTAGAGGTCCTCGACCTTCGGCGCGGCCTTGATGATGCCGATCTCGAGCAGCAGCTCGGCGGCCTCCTTGTTGAAGGTCAGGAAGTCGCCGGCGAAGAACTTCTGGTTCGCGGCCTTGTCCTGCCAGCGCAGATATTTCGCCGAGTTGCCGAACTGCTCGCCGGTCTGCTTCACGTCGGCGCCCATGATCTCGTAGGACTTGGCCTGGTCCTTGGCGATCATCTCGATCGCCTCGAAGTAGCTGTCGGCGAGGGCCTTGGCGGCCTTGGGATTGTCGGTGAGGAACTTCGGCGTGCAGCCGAACGTGTCCATCACCATCGGATAGTCCAGCGTTGTCGCGATGATCTTGCCCTTGTCGGGCGCGGCACGCACCGTCGACAAATAGGGCTCATAGGTCATCGCGGCATCGTTCTGGCCGGAGACGAAGGCCTGCGCGGCCGCAGCGGGCTCGAGGTTGACGATCGTCACGTCCTTGGTGGTGAGGCCGTTCTTCTTCAGCATCCAGGCCAGCGCGAAATAGGGCGAGGTGCCCGGCGCGGAGGCTGCGACGGTCTTGCCCTTGAGGTCCTTGATCGCGGCGACGTCGTTGCGCACGGCCATGCCGTCGGCGCCGTAGCTCTTGTCGAGCTGGAAGATCTGCTTGGTCGCGACGCCGTTGGCGTTCCAGGAGATCCAGGTCTCGACCGTGGTCGCCGCGCACTGGATGTCGCCGGAGGCGATGGCGAGATGGCGGTCCTTCTGGGGGATCTTCTTGATGGTGACGTCGAGGCCGTTCTTCTTGAAGATGCCCGCCTCCTTCGCCAGCGTCAGCGGCGCGAATCCGGTCCAGCCGGAGATGCCGACGCCGACCTTGACGTCGTCGGCGAGCGCGGGGGTGGCCACCGCGAAGGCAATGATTGTCGCAAATACTTTCGAACTACGCATGATTTTCGTCCTCTTGCCGATCGATGGTTTGACGTCCTGTTGATCACTGTCGGCCCACCTGGACCGTTGCCCGATGCGTTGCACGAATTGTGCCGACATGTCCTCTCAGCCTCCCTTGAATCGGGCGACAAGGCGGTGAGAGTCACCGGGATAGAGCAGGCGCACCGCGGTGATGGTGCGTGCGCTGCGCCAGGTGTAGCGGTCGATCACGAGGCAGGGGGCGCCGACGGCAATGTCGAGCGCTTCCGCCGTGCGGTCGTCCGCAACGATGGCACTGATCGTATGCTCGGCCTCGGTCCATGGGACATGGTGAAGCAGCCAGGAGCCTGGCGGTTCGCGCGAGAAATCGGCGGCCGCGGCGTCGGGCACGGACGAGAGGTCGATCAGCCTGTCCTCGACCGCGAAAGGCACATTATCGGCGCTATGTCGGCAGGTGATCGCGACCACCTTGCCGGCCTTCTTCACGCCGAGGCGATCGCGGTCGGCGGCCGTCGCCGCGCGCAGCTTGCGGCCGATCAGCTCGTAGCCGTAGCTGCGTCCAAGCGCGGAGATCTCGGCGCGAATGTCGGCGATCTTGAGCACCGCCGACTGATGCTGCGGCCGGCGCACGAACGAGCCGGCGCGCCGCCGCCGCTCGATCAGATCGGCTTGCGCGAGCTCCGACAACGCCTTGTTCACGGTCATGCGCGAGCAGCCGTAGCGCGCGACCAGCTCGTGCTCGAATGGAATGCGATGGCCGGGCGGCCATTCGCCGGTCAGGATGCGCTTCTCGATGTCGGCGCGGATGCGCTTGTAGAGCGTCGGCTTGTCGGCATCGCTGACGAGGCTCATGCGACGAGCCTCCGCATCGATGCGTTGAAGCGTTCGCGTGCGGCTTGGCGCAATCCATGCTGACCGCCCTCGACCACCTTGCGGCCGCCGGCCCAGACGCAATCGATGGCGGCGCCGCCGGCGGCGAAGATCCAGCCGTCAATGACGGCATCGTGCGCGCGTCCCGCCAGCGAAGGATGCGCTGCGTCGAGCGTTACGATGTCGGCGCGTGCACCGGGTGTGAGGCCGACCGTCGGCTGCGCCAGCGCCCGCGCGCCGCCGGCGAGCGCTCTGTCGAACAGCGAGCGTCCTGTGGAATGACCTGCGCCGCCGGAGAGCACGTTTCGCTGGCGGTGCTTGAGCCGCTGGCCGTATTCGAGCTGGCGCAATTCGTCGGCTGCGCCAATCAACACGTTGGAATCGGTACCGACGCCGAAAAGGCCGCCGGCGTCGACAAACTCCCGCGCCGAAAAAACGCCGTCGCCGAGGCTCGCTTCCGTAACAGGACAGAGGCCCGCCACCGCACCGGTCCTGGCCAACGCCGTCACTTCCTCACTCGTCATGTGGGTCGCGTGAATGAGACACCAGCGCCGATCGAGCGGGGCGTGCTCCAGCAGCCATTGCACCGGACGCCGGCCCGACCAGGCGAGGCAATCCTCGACCTCCTTCACCTGCTCGGCGGCATGAATGTGCACCGGTCCGCCGTTCGCGAGCGGAATGATCGCCGCAAGCTCGTCCGGCGCCACAGCGCGCAAACTGTGCGGGGCGATGCCGATATTGGCGCCCGGCAGTGCGCTGATCACCTTGCGCGAGGCCGTCATCAATGCGGCGAACTGATCGACCGAGCAGATGAAGCGGCGTTGCCCCGCATGCGGCGCTGCGCCTCCAAACGAGCCATGCGCATAGAAACTCGGCAGCAGTGTCAGCGCAATGCCGGAGGCTTCGGCGGCCTGCGCAATGCGCGCGGCCATCTCGGCAGGGTCGGCGTAGGGCGAGCCGTCGCGGTCGTGGTGCAGATAGTGGAATTCGCCGACGCGGGTAAAACCCTGCTCGAGCATTTCGACATAGAGCAGCGTCGCAACGGCCGCGACGTCGTCGGGCGTCATGGCCAGCGCGAAGCGATACATCGTCTCGCGCCAGGTCCAGAACGTGTCGGTGGAATCGCAGCGCAGCTCCGCGAGGCCGGCCATGCCGCGCTGGAACGCGTGACTGTGCAGGCTTGCAAGTCCCGGAAGCGCGATGGCGTGGCGCTCGTCGCCGGCGGCCGGCGCCACGCCCGGTGTCACCGCCGCGATCGCGCCGGCGGTGACGACCACCTGCACGTCATTGGCCCAGCCCGAAGGCAGGAGCGCGGAAGCGAAATGCAGTCGGGTCATGATTTACACGCCGGCTGGACAGAACCGCCTTACGATTATATGTCTAGACATATAAGTCAAGCATCCCCAGGGCTAATGGATACCCGCATGGCAGCGCGCTTCGACCGGATCTGGCACAATGCCCGCCTCGCGACGATGCGGGCCGATCGTCCCGATCTCGGCGAGATCGAGCATGGTGTCATCGCCGCACGCGGCGGCCACATCGCCTATGCGGGCGCGACAGCGGACTTTCCCGTCGATGCGGACGCGATCGAGCGGATCGATTGCGAGGGGCGCTGGATCACGCCCGGTCTCGTCGACTGCCATACCCATCTGGTCTATGGCGGCGACCGCGCGCATGAATTCGAGCTGCGCCTGAAGGGGGCGAGCTACGAGGAGATCGCGCGCGCCGGCGGCGGCATCGTCTCGACCGTGGCGGCGACGCGCAAGGCCAGTGAAGCCGAGCTCGTGGCAGGCGCGCTGCCGCGGCTCGCCGCGCTGATCGATGAGGGCGCGACCACGGTCGAGATCAAGTCCGGCTACGGCCTCGATACCGAAACCGAAATGCGACAGCTTGCGGCGGCGCGCAGCCTCGGCCGCGCGCGGCCGGTGACGATCCGCACGTCGTTCCTGGGCGCGCATGCGCTGCCGGTCGAGGCCGCTGGCGACAAGGATGGTTACATCGACCGCGTCTGCAAGGAGATGCTGCCGGCGGTCGCAAAAGCGGGCCTCGCCGACGCCGTCGACGCCTTCATGGAGGGCATCGCATTCTCCGCCGAGCAGACCGCGCGAGTGTTCGAAACGGCGAGGGGACTTGGACTGCCGGTTAAGCTCCATGCCGACCAGCTCTCGAATCTCGGCGGCGCTGCGCTTGCCGCGAGATTCTCGGCGCTCTCGGCCGATCATCTCGAGCACACCGATGAGGCCGGTGCCGTCGCAATGGCGAGCGCCGGCACGATGGCGGTGCTGCTGCCCGGCGCGTTCTACTTCATTCGCGAGACGCAGAAGCCCCCGGTCGAGACGTTCCGCAAGCACGGCGTTCCCATGGCGCTGGCGACCGACTGCAATCCCGGCAGTTCGCCGCTGACCTCGCTGCTGCTCGCGATGAACATGGGTGCGACCCTGTTCCGGATGAACGTGGCCGAGTGCCTTGCCGGCGTCACCCGTGAAGGCGCGCGGGCAGTCGGTCTCCTGAATGAGACCGGCACGCTGGAAGCCGGCAAATGGTGCGACCTTGCGATCTGGGAGATCGAGCGGCCCGCCGAGCTGGTGTACCGCATCGGCTTCAATCCGCTGCACAAGCGGGTATGGAGGGGGCAGTGACGGAGCAGGAAACAGCGATCGTCGTCAAGCCGGGAACAGTGAGCCTCGACGATCTCGCGCGCGTGCTCGAAGGCGCCCCCGTCGTGCTCGATCCTTCGTTCTGGCCGCGTGTCGAGGCGGCTGCGCAAATCGTTACGCGAGCTGCGCAGGCGGACGTCCCCGTCTACGGCATCAACACCGGTTTTGGAAAGCTGGCCTCCAAGCGCATTCCGCCGGACCAGACCGCGCTGCTCCAGCGCAACCTCATCGTCTCGCATTGCTGCGGCGTCGGCCCGGCAACGCCGGAGCCGATCGTGCGGTTGATGATGGCGTTGAAGATCGTCTCGCTCGGGCGTGGCGCCTCCGGCGTGCGCCGCGCGGTGATCGAGCAGTTGCAGGACATGCTGGCCCGTGGCGTCTGTCCGCTGGTGCCGCAGCAGGGCTCGGTCGGCGCCTCCGGCGATCTGGCACCGCTCGCGCACATGACGGCCGTGATGGTCGGCGAGGGGCAGGCGATCGTTGACGGGAAGACCGTATCCGGCGCCGACGCACTCGAGGTCGCCGGCCTCACGCCGCTGACCCTCGGGCCGAAGGAAGGCCTCGCGCTGATCAACGGCACGCAATTCTCGACCGCCTACGCCGTATCAGGCGTGCTGCGCGCATATCGCCTCGCCCGCGCCGCACTCGTGACCGGCGCACTGTCGGTGGATGCGGCGATGGCCTCGACGGCACCGTTCCGCCCCGAAGTCCAGGCGCTGCGCGGCCATGCCGGCCAGATCGCGGCGGCCGCGACGCTGACCGCGCTGCTCGACGGCAGCGACATCCGCCTCTCGCACCTCGAAGGCGACGAGCGTGTGCAGGATCCCTATTGTCTGCGCTGCCAACCGCAGGTCGCAGGCGCCGCCCTCGATCTGATCACGCAGGCCGCGCGCACGCTGATCGTCGAGGCCAATGCCGTCACCGACAACCCGCTGGTGCTGGTCGAAACCGGCGAGATCGTCTCCGGCGGCAATTTCCACGCCGAGCCAGTGGCCTTCGCCGCCGACGCGATCGCGCTGGCGCTGTCGGAGATCGGCGCGATCAGCGAGCGGCGCATCGCGACGCTGGTCGATCCCGCGCTCAATTTCGGCCTGCCGCCGTTCCTCACCCCCGATCCCGGCCTCAATTCCGGCTTCATGATCGCCGAGGTGACGGCGGCCGCGCTCTATGCCGAGAACAAGCAGCGTGCGCTCGCCTGCTCGATCGATTCGACGCCGACCAGCGCCAACCAGGAGGACCATGTCTCGATGGCCGCGCATGCCGCGCGGCGCCTGTCCGACATGGCCGACAATCTCGCCGCCATTCTCGGCATCGAGCTTCTGGTCGCCGCCCAAGGCATCACGCTGCGTGCGCCACATGCGACCAGCGCGCCGCTGGTCACCGTCATTGCCGCGTTGCGTGAGCAGGTGCCTGCGCTCGCTGCCGATCGCTACATGGCCGGCGATCTCGCCAAGGCCGCTGCATTGATCGAAGCCGATGCGCTTCCGGCTGCCGCGGTCGCCCAGCTTCGTTTCGATCCGTTTCCGAGACTCGTCTGAAGAGGTCCACATGAACCGCCGACTGGACAATGACCGCACCATCCGCGCTCCCCGCGGCAGCGACATCAGCGCCAAGAGCTGGCTCACGGAAGCGCCGTTGCGCATGCTGATGAACAATCTCGACCCAGACGTTGCGGAGCGCCCGAGCGAGCTCGTCGTCTATGGTGGCATCGGCCGCGCGGCACGCGACTGGGAAAGTTTTGACCGGATCGTTGCGGCCTTGCGCAAGCTGGAAGCCGACCAGACGTTGCTGGTGCAGTCCGGCAAGCCGGTCGGTGTCTTCCGGACCCATGCCGACGCGCCGCGCGTACTGATCGCGAACTCCAACATCGTGCCGCATTGGGCCACGCTCGATCATTTCAACGAGCTCGATCGCCAGGGTCTTATGATGTACGGCCAGATGACGGCGGGCTCCTGGATCTATATCGGCAGCCAGGGCATCGTGCAGGGCACCTATGAAACCTTCGTCGAGGTCGGCCGTCGCCATTATGGCGGCAGCCTCGCCGGCAAATGGATTCTCACGGCCGGCTTGGGAGGCATGGGCGGTGCGCAGCCGCTGGCCGCGACCATGGCCGGCGCTTCGATGCTTGCAGTCGAATGCCAGCCGAGCCGCATCGAGATGCGCCTACGGACCGGCTATCTCGACCGGCAGGCCGCAACGCTCGACGAAGCGCTCGCGATCATGGCGGACGCCGCGAAGACGAAGAAGGCGGTCTCGGTCGGCCTGCTCGGCAATGCCGCCGAGATTTTCCCCGAACTGGTCCGCCGCGGCGTCAAGCCTGATATCGTCACCGACCAGACCAGCGCCCATGATCCGATCAACGGCTACTTGCCGAAGGGCTGGACGCTCGCTGAGTGGGAAGCCAAGCGTGCGTCCGATCCGAAGACGGTGGAGCGCGCCTCCAAGACGTCGATGGTCGAGCATGTCCAGGCCATGCTGGACTTCCATGCCCAGGGCATTCCGACGCTCGACTACGGTAACAATATCCGCCAGATGGCGCAGGACATGGGCCTGAAGAACGCGTTCGATTTCCCCGGCTTCGTGCCCGCCTATATCCGTCCCCTGTTCTGCCGCGGTATCGGGCCCTTCCGCTGGGCCGCGCTGTCGGGCGATCCCGACGACATTTTCAAGACGGACGCCAAGGTCAAGGAGCTGATGCCCGACGACAAGCATCTGCACAATTGGCTCGACATGGCCAAGGCGCGCATCAAGTTTCAGGGCCTGCCGGCGCGGATCTGCTGGGTCGGCCTCGGCGATCGCCATCGTCTCGGCCTTGCCTTCAACGAGATGGTGGCGCGCGGCGAATTGAAGGCGCCGATCGTGATCGGTCGCGATCATCTCGACAGCGGCTCGGTGGCGAGCCCCAACCGCGAGACCGAGGCGATGAAGGACGGATCGGATGCGGTGTCCGATTGGCCGCTGCTCAATGCGCTGCTCAATTGCGCCAGCGGGGCGACCTGGGTCTCGCTGCATCATGGCGGCGGCGTCGGCATCGGCTATTCGCAGCATGCCGGCATGGTGATCGTCGCCGACGGCACGCCCGAGGCGGCGAAGCGGATCGAGCGCGTGCTGTGGAACGATCCCGCCAGCGGCGTCATGCGTCATGCCGATGCCGGCTACGACATCGCGATCGACTGCGCCCGCGACAAGGGGCTCGATCTGCCGAGCCTGGCGAGGTAGACGAGGGGCTTAGGCCACGACCTTGGCCTCGGTGCCGTCGAGGCGCCGGCTCTCCTTCGCCAGATGGTCGCCAATCGCATCGGCCGGCATGGGCTTGGCGAAATAATAACCCTGGATGAAGTCGCACCCCAGGCGGCGCAGGGTGTCGAGCTGAGCACGGGTCTCGACGCCCTCGACGACGCAGGCGATCTCCATGTCGTCGCAGAGGCCGGTGAGCGATTTGATGATCTTGTGGCTGACGGGATTCTCGTTGATGTCGGAAACGAAGCTGCGGTCGACCTTGATCTTGTCGAGCGGCAGCCGGTGCACGTGGCTCAACGACGAATAGCCGGTGCCGAAATCGTCCAGCGAAATGCCGCAGCCCATTGCCTTCAGCGTTGCGATCGATTGCTGCGCGCGGACGAAGTCGAAGGTGACGGCGGTTTCGGTGATCTCGAAATCGATCCGCTGTGGCGGCAGCCCGCTCTTCTCGATGATGGCGATCAGCGGCAAGATGCCTTCCGCCGCGCAGACGTCGTGTGCAGAGAGGTTGAACGAGAGGCGGATGTGATCGGGCCACGTCCTGGCGACGGCGAGTGCGCGCACCAGCAGCGCTTGCGTCAGCGGCCGGATCAGACCGATGCGCTCGGCAGCCGGAATGAAATCGGCCGGAGAGACCAGGCCGAGGCGGGCGCTGCGCCAGCGCGCCAGCACCTCGAAGCCGGCGGTGTGCTCGCTCATGGCATCGACGATCGGCTGGAACACCAGGTCCATCTCGGTGGCGAAATCAGTGGTGCGCAGCAGGTTCTCGATGACCCCGCGACTGCGGATCTCGGCCTCGAGCTCGCTCGAGAAGATCACGGTGCGGCCGCGCAGATGGCGCTTGGCATGGTAGAGCGAATAATCGGCGCATTCATACAGTGCTTCCGCGGTCGTGGCCGATTGCGGAAACAACGCAAAGCCGATCGAGCAGGACAGCCCCGTATGAGCGGTATCGAGCTGATAGGGAAGCTTGACCTGGTCGCCGATGCGCTGGCCCAGCCGTAGCAGATCCGCATCATTGGGGTCGCCGCACACGACGAGGCCGAACTCGTCACCGCCGAGTCGGGCGAATTCGACCCGGTGCGGACCAAAACCCTCGCAGACCTCGCGGATGCGCCGGCCGGCCTCGATCAGGACGCGGTCGCCGACTGAGTGGCCGTAATTGTCGTTGATCGGCTTGAAGCCGTCGAGATCGATGATGCCGACTGCGACCCGGACTTTCCTGCGTTCGGCATCGGTGAAGGCGCTCGACAGCTCGGCGAAGAAGCGGCGGCGGTTCGGTAGCTCGGTGAGTGAATCGAGATTGGCAAGGCGGAAGTTCTCGTCAGAGAGCGCCTGCGTCGCCGCCTGTTGCGCGAGCAGCGACTTGCGGCTGGCGACGAGATCGGCGAAGTCGCGATAGTAGATGAACAACACCGTCACCATCGCGCCGGAAACCAGGAGGTTGTTGACCGCGATCGCCTTCAGCGTCGGCTCGCCCGTGGCGAAGAAAAACAACACATAGGGAACGTCGACGATCAGCGTCACGATCAGCGCCGCCGAGCGCAGATGCATCAGCGAGAAGATGCAGCCGATCACGGTGACCGCCATGTAGAAGGCGACCTGGCTCTTGGCGAAGGGATCGCCGTAGGGGTACAGCGCGAACGACCAGGCGGTGAAGCCGGCACCGATCGGCAGGGTCA
This sequence comes from Bradyrhizobium sp. WBAH42, assembly GCF_024585265.1. Taxonomy (NCBI): domain Bacteria; kingdom Pseudomonadati; phylum Pseudomonadota; class Alphaproteobacteria; order Hyphomicrobiales; family Nitrobacteraceae; genus Bradyrhizobium; species Bradyrhizobium sp. WBAH42. The sequence goes on along the minus strand of NZ_CP036533.1, from coordinate 6,787,651 downwards.
GCCAATTGGTGGCGCGCAGATTGCGCAGGATGTCGGCATCGCTGCGAACGAGCCGGCGCTGGCGTAGCCACCAGAAGGTCCGTGAGCCTGCGAGCACCGTCAGCACGGCCGGCACGATCGTCGTCAGCCAGTCCGGCGCCACGTTCACATAGGTGTAGGCGACCGCAATCGTGTTGCTGATGAGAATGAAGTAGAGCAGTGGGATCTGCTTGGAGAAGGCATCGAACTGCGCGCGTGTGAGATCCGGATTGTCGGCGGGAACGCGAAACAATCGCATCGCGGCAGCAAGACGAGATTTCAATTCGGCAACAGGCATTGAAATACGAGCCCCAGATCCCTGAAAAACGGGGCAATCTTGCACGGCACGGGTAAAGGGCCCGTTAGATCGACGCTAGCCGGGCTCGGCCAGCACTGGTTGCGCGCTGCCTCAGGATCTTCCGGTCGCGTGCATTGGTGAGGTCCCGTTAAGGATAGCCGGCGGCAAGGGGCGTGCGTCTCAGGCACGTCGTCCGAAATCGCCGCAGCTACGCCCTGCTCGCCATGGGTGTCAGCGAGTGCTCGGTGCGGGCGACCGAGAGCGGTGCAAGCGGCCTAGCGTCCGATCGTCACACCTGCGGTCGAGCGCATGGCGTCCCGCAGGCTGGTCGCCCTCTTGTCGTCGAGAACCTGCCGCGTCAGCACGGTGGTCTGGCCAGGCGTGTCGAGGATCGACTCGCCGCGCGAGGAGGAGAGCCGATCGGCCTTGTAGGGAGCGGCCGGATCGGTGGCGGGCCCAGTCATGTGATGCGGCCGCTTGCCCGCGGCGAGCGCCGGCTGCGAGACAGCAAGCGCGATCACGACAAAGAGCAATGGTCTTGCGTGCATCTGGGATCTCCCATGTCGGGACATCAGCCTAGCACATTCTCGTGGTGGTCGCAGACGAAAGGATCAGGCGAGAACGGCCTGGCGCTCGCGCGCCGGCTCGCGAATCCGCTCGATGCTCCGCGGCTCGGCGAGCCGCGTGAAGCTCCGATGGCCCGCCTGCACGGGGGCCTCGACGATGACGCCCTCACAGACGATCTGTCCGCCGAGCATCCTGAATTCCAGCTTGTCGTAGCGCGGCATTGTCTCGCCGGCCGCCGGCGGCAGCAGCCCGACGCTTCCCTGGATGTTCAGCGCGGCCTCGCCGGTGCCGTGAAGCTGCGGATTCCACATCCTGATTCCGCTCTCGGCCCAGCGCTGCCGGATCAGCGCGGCGCGGTCGGCGGGCTCTACGGCGCGCGCGCGAACTTTCGGTGCGCTGCGGATCTCTGGCGAAGGAGACGTGAGAGCCGGAGCTGGTTCAGCTTCCGCGACGTCGCTGGATGACTCGTTGGCTACCGCCGCAATGGCCGTGGCGAGCGGAACATCATTTGCGGGCGTCGGCGCGATTGCGACAACGGGCGCCGGATCGATCTCGGCGCTGGCTTCAGAGACAACAGCCGCCACGTTCTCGACGTCGACCGGGATTGCTTCGGCGGCATCGGGTACGAGATCGAGGGATACGTCGGGCGAGGGGGCAGCCTCGATGATGAGGGCAGGGAGATCGGCCGAAGCGGTCGCGACGTCTGCTGATGAAGCCACAATCTCTTCTGCGGTGGCAGAGTCGATCTCTGCAGAGATTCCAGCAGGCGATGCATCATCGTCCACGACGGCGAGATCGGAGGCTGCAACTGGCTCGTTCTCCACACCGGCCGATGCAGCCAACGCCTCCTCGGTCGCTGGCGGCGCCGCAGGCGCCTCGATTGCCGTTGCCAACTCTGAAGATGAGTCGCCGATGCAGGTATCGTCGGCCGCAATGTCCGCGACGACCGACACAGCCGCATCGTTCTCCGCGACCGGAGCGGTGGCGGCGAGATCAGCCTCATCGTGGACTGGATCATAGCTGATCTCGGCGATTGGCTCTGGAGTAGTGCTGGCAACGTCTTCGGCGATGGCAGATGAAGCCTCTGCAGTCGGCGCGACGTCGAGGTTGCCGCTGTGCGGCACAGGCCGAAGCCGGGAAAACGCCCAGTTCACCGCTGGAATGCGGCGCAGCAACGATATCAGTCTCGAAAGCACTGGGAGTTGTCCAAGAGGTGCTCGGCGTGAGGCAATCGCTGATTCGTCAGCAATGTGAAAACCTGCCCCGGCCGTCACACCCGTGTCAACGTAGGCAGGACCAATTGCAGAACATCCGCGCATCCATTCTGCGGGGCGAATGCCGCTCCGCAGAGTGGAGTGCCGTTCGCGATTGCTTCAATTGACTCGCATCCCTAGAGATATTGGATCCTCAGGTCACTTGCCGGAGCCGGTGCCGCCGGTACCCGCACTGCCGCCGGCCTGGCTGCTCATGTTGTTGGTGTCGCTGCCGCCGGCCGAAGGCGACTGCGCGCCCTTGCCGTCGCTGGCCTCGTTCTGCATGTTCGATGAACGTCCTGTCGTCATTCCCTTGGTTGCCGGGCCTCGCGATGAGGGGCCGACATCGCCCTGACCGGATGCGCCGGGTGCGGGTTGTGTCTGCGCGAAAGCGCCACCTGTCGCCAGCGCCATGACGCATGCGGCTGCCAGGATGATCTTCTTCATCGGATTCTCCTTGACTTGCATCCCGGACAACTCGCATGCGCAGACCACGTTCCTGCCGATGCGCGGCAGCACTTGCTCTCGTTGCGATCCAAGTCGGGGTTCCCGTCGTCGTCGCGAGCCGCTATTTCAGAACCGTCATTGTCTGATCGGGGACGGCGCATGAGGAAGCTTGCCACCATCGGAGCGGTTCTGCTCTGGTCCACCATCGCATCCGCACAGGATCGCACCATCACCGTGGCGTCGACCACCTCGACGGAACAGTCGGGGCTGTTCGGCCATCTGCTGCCGCTGTTCGCGAAGGCCGAAGGCATCGGCGTGAAGGTCGTCGCCGTCGGCACCGGCCAGGCTCTGGATATCGGGCGGCGCGGCGATGCCGACGTGGTGTTCGTCCACGACAGGCCCGCCGAGGACAAGTTCATGTCCGAAGGGCAGGGCGTGAAGCGCTTCGACGTCATGTACAACGACTTCGTCATCGTCGGCCCCAAGAGCGATCCAGCGCAGATCTCGGGCAGCAAGGACGTGGTCGAGGCGCTGCGCAGGATTGCGACCGCGAAAGCGCCGTTCATCTCGCGCGGCGACAAGTCCGGCACGCATGCGGCCGAGCTGAGGCTCTGGAAGGAGGCCGGCGTCGACCTCAGTGCCGGCAAGGACACTTGGTATCGGGAGATCGGCCAGGGCATGGGCCCGGCGCTGAACATGGCCTCGTCGTGGAACGCCTACCTCCTGTCGGACCGCGGCACCTGGCTGTCGTTCAAAAACCGCGGCGAACTCGCCATCCTGACCGAGGGGGACAAGCGGCTCTTCAACCAGTACGGCGTCATGCTGGTGAATCCTGAAAAGCATCCGAACGTGAAGGCCAAGGAGGGACAGGCCTTCATCGACTGGCTGATTTCGCCGCAAGGGCAGGAAGCGATCGCCGGGTACAAGGTCGGCGGCGAGCAGCTATTTTTCCCCAACGCGCCCCACTAGGACGAAGGCGACGGTCGACACCGCGACGCTGAGTGCGAGCAGGATCAGCCCGAGTCCGAGCGCCAGCGGCAGGTCGCCTTTGCTGGTTTCCAGTGCGATCGCCGTCGTCATCGTGCGGGTGAAGCCGCGGATATTGCCGCCGACGATGATGATGGCGCCGACTTCCGCGATGGCGCGCCCGAACGCGGCGAGAAAGGCCGTCAGCAGCGAGGTCCGGCCGAGCGCGAACAGCAGGGCCATGCTGCGCAGGGCCGACAATCCGTCGATCCGCGCCAGGTCGCCATACTCCGCCCACAACAGGCTTGCCGGCCGGTGCACCAGCGCCACCACGATGGGCGTCGCCAGCAGCGTCTGCGCGATCACCATGGCGGCTGGCGTGAACAGCAAGCCCGCCGCCCCGAACGGGCCGGACCGCGACAGCAGGAGATAGAGGGCGAGCCCGACCACGACCGGTGGAAGGCCGAGCAGCGCATTGGTCAGAATGACGATGACTTGGCGTCCCCGGAAGCGGGTGATCGCAAGCAGGGCTCCAAAGGGGGCGCCGATCAGAAGTGCGAGGATGCTGGCGGTCAGGCTGACCCTTACGGACAAGGCGACGATGCCCAATAGCTCGGTGTCGGCCTCGCCGATCAGCGCAAAGGCGGCACCGATGGATCGTGCGAAATCGTTCATCCGTCTCGGGCCAAGCTCCTGTTCCGCGGCAGCCCCGCGCCGCCCTTCTCGCTGCTGCCGCTGCCATAATCAAGGCCCGCGGTAGCCCCCAACGGTTGGGCAGCCCCACGGGGGGTTGGAGCAAGGCTCAGGATGACCGGAAAACGCGGCCAGGGACCCACAATCGAGGCAACTGGCCGCCCCCGCGGGCGGCTTTATTCCGGCCTCGGATGCGCTAAGGAACAGGATCGGGTCGCGCCAGCCGAACGGCGGTGCTAGACCCTGATGCAGGAACAATGGGGCCGGGCTGCAACTGGCTCGCCCGCAAGGATGAAGGATGTGACGCAATGATCCAGACCGTTGGCATCATCGGGGCAGGGACCATGGGGAACGGCATCGCGCAGGTCTGCGCCGCCGCGGGCCTGTCGGTCGTGATGGTCGATATTTCCGACGCGGCGGTGAACCGCGGCCTGTCGACCGTCGGCGGAAGCCTCGAGCGGCTGGTCAAGAAAGAGAAGATGTCGGCGGCCGACCGCGAGGCGACGCTCAAGCGCATCACCGGCACCACCGACCGGGCGAAGCTGTCGGATTGCGACCTCGTCATCGAGGCCGCTACCGAGAACGAGGAGCTCAAGGTCAAGATCCTGAAGGATCTCTGCGCCACGCTGTCGCCGCGCACGCTGGTCGCAACCAACACCTCTTCGATCTCGATCACGAAGCTCGCGGCGGCGACCGACCGTCCCGACCGCTTCATCGGCATGCACTTCTTCAACCCGGTGCCGGTGATGGCGCTGCTCGAACTCATCCGTGGGCTGCAGACCTCGGACGACACTCATGCGAAGGCGCTGGATTTCGCCAAGCGCGTCGGCAAGGTGGCGATCACGGCCAAGAACAGCCCGGGCTTCGCCGTCAACCGCATCCTGTGCCCGATGATCAACGAGGCGATCTTCGCGCTGCAGGAGGGCATCGCGACGGCGGAGGAGATCGACGCCGGCATGAAGCTCGGCTGCAACCATCCGATCGGGCCGCTCGCACTTGCCGATCTCGTCGGGCTCGACACCATGCTTTCGGTGATGGAGGTCTTTTACAAGGGCTTCAACGATCCTAAATATCGGCCAGCCCCGCTGCTGAAGGAGATGGTCGATGCCGGCCATCTCGGCCGCAAGACCGGGCAGGGCTTTTACACCTATACCGCCTGATGAAGGCATTGGCGGCGGGCACCTAGCGTCCGCCGTCAGATCCCCGCAATTTGCGCTGCGACAAAGACGCCGCGCGCAATTGGCCCGACAATGTCGAACGGGCAGCCTGCGGGAACAACGGAACGGATAACAAAGGACATGTCGGATCGACTGAAGGCCGAGCGGGAAGCTGCGGCCGCGCGGCGGAACCTGTTGACCCAGGATGCGATCGAGCGCACCGGGATCACCGAGGAGATGATCGCAGAACTCGTCACCCGCTTCTACGGACGCGTGCGTGAGGACACGCTGCTCGGGCCCGTCTTCGCCGTCGTGCAGAACTGGGACGAGCATCTCGCCAAGCTCAGGGATTTCTGGTCGTCAGTCGTGTTGATGAGTGGCCGCTATCATGGCTCGCCGATGCGGGCACACCTGCCGCTGAGCCTGGCCGGAGGCCATTTCGATCGCTGGCTCGAGCTGTTCGAGCAGACCGCGCGCGAGGTCTGCCCGCCGGCGGCGGCTGCGCTGTTCATCGACAAGGCGCGTCGTATCGCCGACAGTTTTGAAATGGCGTCGGCAACACTTGCGGGCCGCATCGCTTCGCCGCGTCACGTGCTCAGGTCGTGAATACAAAATGCCTGCCTGAGAAAGGTGCAGCTCGCGTTGCGTGATGGCGCGCCGCACCAATTCCCGCAGCATCGATCTGATCTGCAAAATCATCATGCCGTTCGCGCAATGCGATGTAGAATTCGCGAAAACGCGCTGGAACGCATTTAGTCTTGCTCAATCAACGCGAGCAAAGCCACATTGATGCACTGCGGCGCCAAGTCTTCGCCTTGTTTTCGGCAGAGTTCCAGTGCCTGCTAACGGGCATGGCTCGCGCATCGGTCGATACTAATTCACAATCCTCAGAGAGTGCTGCGGAACCCGACGTCGATGCGGGTGCCGAGCAGACGCGGCGATCCATGCTGCTCGGTGCGCTCGCGACGACAGCGTGCCTCGGCTGTTCCACCCAGGCCCGCGCAGGTGAGGATCCGCCCGGCTCGGATGAGCGGCCGCAGAAAGGCGACCTGCTCGTCTTCTCCGAAGGTGACCAGGAGGGAAAGCTCATCACCGCGGCCGATCTCAAGGCCGGCGGACCGCCGGTCCATGCCTGGCCGAAGGACCCCACCTCAGCGGTGGTGCGCAGCGCCTCACGGCTCAACGAGATCCTGATCATCAAGCTTGATCCCGCCGACCTCGACGAGAAGACCCGCGCGCGGGCCGTCGACGGCATCATCGCCTATTCGGCGATCTGCTCGCATGCGGGCTGTCCCGTCACCGCCTGGGTGAAGAGCGATGTCGGCGACAAGGAGGTGTTCAAGTGCATGTGCCACAACTCCGAATTCGATCCCCGCGCGGGCGCGCAGGTCGTGTTCGGGCCGGCACCGCGGCGGCTTGCAGCGCTGCCGCTGGCGCTCGCTGACGGTTCGCTCAGCGTCGCCGGCAATTTCATGGGAAAGGTAGGTGGCACACAGCCAGGATGATGGACGGTTGCGGGCTGGGCCCGCGTCACGAACGGCCGCCTCCGCCGACGCGGCGGACGACGGGACGAACGACAAGAATTCACAACAAGAATTCAAGCGGATGAAAAAGGGGAACGTCCATGAAACTCTCCATGACCAGGAAGCAATTCTACCTGTCCGGCTTCGTCGCCTTCACCTGCCTCGTTTCGACCGCCGCGCTGGCTGGCCCGATCGAGAATTATTCGCCCGTCACTTCGCAGCGGCTCGAAAATCCGGAGCCAGGCAATTGGATGCTCTACCGGCGCACCTATGACGGGCACGGCTTTAGCCCGCTCGACCAGATCAATACCTCCAACGTGAAGAACCTCACACCGGTCTGGACCTTCGCCACCGGCGTGGTCGAAGGCCATCAGGCACCGCCGATCGTCAACAATGGCGCGATGTTCGTGACGACCCCGATGGGGCAGGTGATCGCGCTGAATGCGAAGACCGGCGACGAATACTGGCGCTACAAGCGGCAGCTTCCTGACGATCTGTTCCAACTGCATCCGACCAACCGCGGCGTCGGCCTCTGGGAGGACAAGCTCTACCTCGCCACCACGGACGACCACGTGGTCGCGCTCGATGCCAAGACCGGCAAGGTGCTGTGGGACACGAAGGTGCAGGACTACAGGAAGGGCCAGTACCTGACCCTGATGCCATTGATCGTTGACGGTAAGGTCATCGTCGGCGGCTCCGGCGGCGAGTTCGGCGTGCGTGGCTATATCGTGGCTTATGATGCCAAGGACGGCAAGGAGCTGTGGCGGACCTACACCATCCCCGGTGAAGGCGAGCCCGGTCACGACACCTGGCAAGGCGACGACTGGAAGAACGGCGGTGGGTCGGCCTGGATGACAGGCAATTACGACAAAGAGACCAAGACGATCTATTGGGGTGTCGGCAACGCCGCGCCGTGGCCGGGCGACTCGCATCCCGGCGACAATCTCTACACGTCATCAGTGCTCGCGCTCGATCCCAACACCGGCAAGATCAAGACCTATCACCAGTATCACCAGAACGATTCCTGGGATTGGGACGAGGTCGAAGCACCGATGCTGATCGACCTGCAACGCGATGGCCGCAACATCAAGAGCCTGGTCCATCCGGGACGCGACGCGATCTTCTGGGTGCTCGAGCGCACGCCGACCAAGATCAACTACGTCGCCGGCTGGCCGTTCGTCTTCACCGACGTCTGGAAGGGCATCGAACCCGAGACCGGCAAGCCGATCGTCGACCCCGCGCACAAGCCGGTCATGGGCAAGCGCGTGGAGTTCTGCCCGTCGCTGTGGGGCGGCAAGGACTGGCCGTCGGCGGCCTACAGCCAGAAGACCGGCCTCGTCTACGTGCCCGCCAACGAGAATTTCTGCGGCGGCTTTACCGGCGAGAAAGTGCCGCTCAAGCTGGGCGAGCTCTGGCTCGGCACCAAGCCGGAAGATATCGGCCTGAAGACGAAGCCGGGTGCGGATCATTTTGGCGAGCTCCAGGCCTGGGATCCCGCAACCGGCAAGAAGGTCTGGCAGCACAACTTCCCAAAGTCGCAACTGTTCGGATCGGTCACGGCGACCGCGGGCGATCTCGTCTTCGTCGGAGGGACCAACGACCGCTATTTCCGCGCCTTCCACGCCAAGACGGGCGAATTGTTGTGGGAGCAGAAGACCAACTCCGGCATCGTCGGCATGCCGGTGTCCTACGAGATCGACGGCACGCAATACATCGCGATCCAGTCGGGATGGGGCGTCGACGCGCAGCGCATCCAGGACGCGCTCGTGACCAACAACATCGGCATCGAAGCCAACGTGCCGCAGGGCGGCGTCATCTGGGTCTTCGCGCTGAAGAAATAGCTCCGCGGGCGGATCGACAGAAGCGGAGCAGCAGGGGGGTGGCGAATGCGGCGGACGGCAACGTCCGCCGCATTTTGTGTGGCTCTTCCTTCTCCCCCTGTGGGAAGAGGTGGCGCGAAGCGCCGGACGAGGGGTTCTATCCGCGCGCTTTCATCGGGAGATTGGCGCGCAGAGGCAGACCCCTCACCCAAGTGAGCGCGCATCGACCAGCGTCGCTGCCCTCTCCCACATCGCCTTCGCCAAGGCTTCGGCGGACAAAACCGGAGAGGGCGCATCAATGCGCAGGCGCTAAACCTACTTCCCCTCGCGCTCGACCTTGTCCTTTTCCTTCTGGTTCATCTCGCGAATCTTGGGATCGGGGTTGTGCTGCCCGGTGGTCTGGGTGGTGGAGGCGGGCGGGGCGTTGGCGTTGGGCAGCGAATTCTGGTCGGGCCCGGTGGGCCGCGTGGCCGTGGTCGGCGGCGTCGTGCTGCTCTGAGCGAATGCGCCCGCGGCAGTCAAAAGAAAGGCGCCCGACAGCGAGACTGCGAGCGCCTTTGAGATGTTGGTCATCGATCTGCTCCTGTCAGATCGATGCAAACGGCGCGAGGCCGCTTCTGTTCCGCGGCTTACGCCTCCAATTGCTTGCCGATCGGAAGCGAGCGGATGCGTTTTCCCGTCGCCGCGAAGATGGCGTTGATCAGGGCCGGCGCGAACGGGGGAACGCCGGGCTCGCCGACGCCGCTCGGCGGCGTGTCGGGTCCGGGCGGCACGATGTAGACGTTGGTCACCACAGGCGAGTCGTCCATCCTGACGACCTGGAAGTCGTCAAAATTCTTCTGCTGCACCTTGCCGTCCTTGAAGGTGATCTCGCCGTATTTGGCAAGGCTCAGCCCCATGATCGCCGCGCCCTCGATCTGCGAAGCGATGCGCTCGGGGTTGACGTAGGTGCCGCAATCGATCGCGGTGTCGACCCGCGGCACCGTCAGCTTGCCCTTGTCGTCGACGGCCACCTCGACGATGGTCGCGATGTAGCTGACGAAGCTGCGGTGCACGGCGATGCCGAGACCGTGGCCCTTCGGCACCTTTCGGGCCCATTCACCCTTCTCGGCGACCAGCTCGACCACCTTGCGCAGGCGCGCGGTATCGATCGGGTAGCTTTCCTGGGGTTCGCCGTAATTCCAGAGGTCCTTCACGTTGGGCTTGACGATGCGAGGCGAGCCGATCAGCTCGAGCAGCATGTCCTTCTGGTCGCGCCCTGTTGCCTGCGCGATCTCGCCGACCATCGACTGGACGGCGAAGGCGCGCGGGATGTTCGAGACCGAGCGGAACCAGCCGATGCGGGTGAACGCCGCGGCTTCCGGGTTCTCACAAGAGATGTTCGCGATCTCGAACGGTATATCGACCAGGCCCATGCCGATCTCGAACGGCGCCTGATGCACCGTGCCGGCGGCAAAGGTCGAGGCGATGCTGGGAGCCACGCTGCGATGGCGCCAGGCGATCACCTTGCCGCTCTTGTCGAGGCCGGCCTCGATCCGTTCGACCGAGACGGTGTGCAGGAAGCCGTTGTGGATGTCGTCCTCCCGCGTCCACTGCACCTTCACCGGCGCGCCGAGCTCTTTCGAGAGCAGCGCGGCTTCGAGCGCAAAGTCGCATTTCGACTTGCGTCCGAACCCGCCGCCGAGCAGGGTCACGTTGACGGTGACGTTGGCCTCGGGAATGTCGAGCGTCTTGGCGACGTCCTCGCGGGTGCCGCCGGGGCTTTGCACCGGCGCCCAGATCTCCGCCTTGTCGCCCTTGACGTCCGCGACCGCCACCGGCGGCTCCATGGAGACATGGGCGAGATGCGGGAGGTAGTACTCGCCGACGATCACCTTGTCGGCGCTCTTCAAGGCAGCGTCCGCATCGCCCTCCTTGCGCAGCACGAGGCCGGGCTTGCGCGACGCTTCCTCGAGCTCCTTGCGGTAGGCGACCGAGTCGTATTTGCCGTTGGGGCCGTCGTCCCAGACCAGCTTCAAGGCGTCGCGGCCCTTGATCGCCGCGCCGGTGTTGCGCGCGATCACCGCGACGCCCCCGAGCGGCTGGAACTTCGACGGCCATGGCCAGCCGCGAACCTGCATCACCTTCTCGACGCCGGGGATCTTCAAGGCCTCTTCCGGCTCGAACTTGACCAGCTTGCCGCCGGTCACCGGCGGGCGGGCGATCACGGCATATTTCATGCCCGGCAGCCGCACGTCGGCTCCATAGCGCGCCTTGCCGGTGGTGATGTCATGGAGATCGACGATGCCGATCTGGCCTTTGCCGAGATAGCGGAAGTTCTTGGGGTCCTTCAGCTTGAGGCCCTCGATGCTCGGCACCGATTCCTTTGCGGCGTCGGCAGCGAGCTCGCCGAAGCCGAGCTTGCGCCCGCTGGCGCTGTGCACGACCTCGTGGTTGACCGCCTTGACCTCGGTCGCCGGCACGCCCCAGCGCTTGGCTGCGGCCTGCTCCAGCATGGTGCGGGCGGAGGCGCCGATCTGGCGCATCGGAATCAGATAATGCCGCGTGCTGCGCGAGCCGTCGGTGTCCTGGTTGCCGAATTTGACCTCGTCGCCATGGGCCTGCTGCACCTTGACCCTGGACCAGTCGGCCTCCATCTCCTCGGCCACGATCAGCGGCAGGCTGGTGCGCACGCCGGTGCCCATTTCCGAACGGTGCCCGACGATGGTGACGATGCCATCCGCGCCTACCGAAACGAAAACGCGCGGATCGACCACGACGCCATGCGGCATCTTGCCGGCGCCGGTCTCATAAGCGAGCGCCTGGCGCGACATCACGGGGGCGGCGAGCACGAAGCCGCCGGCGACGCCGAGCCCCTTCAGGATGCTTCGGCGCGTGACCTTCTCGACCTTGATGTGCTTTTCGAAGCCGCGCAGCTTGCCGGGATTGTCGATGAAGTTCATGTCACACCCCCGTCGATGCGAGATGGACGGCGTTCTCGATGCGCTGGTAACAGCCGCAGCGGCAGATGTTGCCGGCCATCCCTTCGCGGATCTGGTCATGCGAGGGTTTCGGGTTATCCATCAGGAGGGCCGCAGCCTGCATGATCTGGCCGGCCTGGCAGAAGCCGCATTGGGGCACGTTGAGCTGGCGCCACGCCTTCTGCACCGGGTGATCGCCATTCGGATGCAGACCCTCGATCGTGGTGACCTCGCGACCGGCGACATCGTTGACGGACGTGATGCAGGCGCGCACCGCTTGCTTGTCGACGATGACCGTGCAGGCGCCGCACAGCGCCTGGCCGCAGCCGTATTTGGTGCCGGTCAGTCCGGCCTCGTCACGCAGGAACCAGAGTAGCGGGAGATCCGGGTCGCCGTCCCAGCTCTGTTCCTGGCCGTTGATCTTCACCTTGATCATGATCGTGCCTCGCTCTTCATAAGCATGCCAAATTCAAAATTCCGCCGCCGGTCGGCGACGGTTCGTGCGTCGTCTCGCCACGTCCCGCCGTGGTCCCGCGCGGGCAAATCCCGGAGGGAGGCAGGAACGCGGATGGCGATGTCTGGATGTGCTCGATACCTCCCGTTTTCTTCTTGATTGATTGTCTTCGCGCGGCATCGTGACGGCACGACCCTAGCAGAGATCGCTCCGACCCGGCGTTCACAGCCGGGTGTTCTCACCGGGAAAAGATTGCATCGACGGTTTGTCAAAAGCAGGGCGCGTCATCCCGCCGCCTGCTCATCGAATGGGCGCAACGAAAAAAGCTTCGTCCGCCAGCAAGACCGAACGGACGAAGCAGTAGGCCTCAGTCGAGGGAGGGAGAACGCAGGACACCGCGAACTTCAAGCAGGAAGCGGTCGGTCCTGCGCAGTCATTCAGAGACCAGGACTGAGGAGCCGATGGCCCTTACTCACGCGTGGTGCAGAAGCGGCGGCATTGCGCCGCGGGTCCGGTGCGGCTCGCTGGCGGCGACGGGCGCTAGCGAGCCGAAGATGGTGTGGCCGAGGTCTAGCGGCCGGCCAGCTCGGGCAGCCCTCTCAGGCGGCCTTGGCCTTCGCCACATGGGTTGCGATCGCATCCATCAGGGCCGGCGACAGGCAGTCATAGGGCTCGAGGCCGATCTCCTTCAGCCGCGAACGGATGCCGGCCATCTGCTCGGGCTTCACGCCCGATTCGATCACGGAGGAGACGAAGGCGGCGAATTGCGGCGCCTGCGAGCCCTGCTCCTGGAACAGTTCGGGATGGATGAAATCGAGGCCGTAGAACGGATGGTTCTTGTTCTCGATCCGGCCGTACATGTGCGTACCGCAGGCCCTGCAGGCGTAGCGCTGGATCACCGCCGAGGGATCGACGATCTGGAGCTTGTCGCCGTTCTCGAGCACGGTGACGTTCTGGCGCGGCACCACGGCGACGACGGAGAAGGTCGCGCCCTGCGGCTTCCAGCATTTGGTGCAGCCGCAGGCATGGTTGTGGGCGACGTCGCCCTTGACGCCGACCTTCACCGGGTGGTCGCTGCATTTGCAGACCAGCGTGCCGCCGGCGAAGCTGCCGCTGCCTTGCTTGATGCCGTTGTCGATCGAGGGATGGAGTGCAACAGTCATGGTCGATCCTCCTTGGTGTGACGTTTTCGAGCTAGAACACGACGACTGAACGGATGGATTTGCCCTCGTGCATGAGGTCAAAGCCCTTGTTGATCTCCTCGAGCTTGAGCACGTGGGTGATCATCGGATCGATCTGGATCTTTCCGTTCATGTACCAGTCGACGATCTTCGGCACGTCGGTGCGCCCGCGCGCGCCGCCGAAGGCCGTGCCGCGCCAGTTGCGGCCAGTGACGAGCTGGAACGGGCGGGTGGCGATCTCCTTGCCGGCCTCGGCGACGCCGATGATGATCGAGGTGCCCCAGCCGCGATGGCAGGCTTCCAGCGCCTGGCGCATCACGGTGGTGTTGCCGGTGCAGTCGAAGGTGTAGTCGGCGCCGCCGTCGGTGAGGCCGACGAGGTGCTGAACGATGTCGCCGGTGATCTTCTTCGGGTTGACGAAGTCGGTCATGCCGAACCTGCGACCCCATTCCTCCTTGGAATCGTTGATGTCCACGCCGATGATCTTGTCGGCGCCGGCCATCTTGGCGCCCTGGATGACGTTGAGGCCGATGCCGCCGAGGCCGAACACGACCACGTTGGAGCCCGGCGTGACCTTGGCGGTATTGACGACGGCGCCGACGCCGGTGGTGACGCCGCAACCGATGTAGCAGCTCTTGTCGAACGGCGCGTCCTCGCGGATCTTGGCAACGGCGATCTCGGGCAGCACGGTGAAGTTCGAGAAGGTCGAGCAGCCCATATAGTGGTAGATCGGCTTGCCCTTGTAGGAGAAGCGGCTGGTGCCGTCGGGCATCACGCCCTTGCCCTGCGTCGCGCGGATCGCGGTGCAGAGATTGGTCTTCTGGCTGAGGCAGCTTTTGCACTGCCGGCATTCCGGCGTGTAGAGCGGGATGACGTGATCGCCCGGTTTCACCGAGGTCACGCCCGGGCCGATCTCGCGGATGATGCCGGCCCCCTCATGTCCCAGGATCGACGGGAAGATTCCCTCGCTGTCGAAGCCGTCGAGCGTGTAGGCGTCGGTATGGCAGATGCCCGTCGCCTTGATCTCGACCAGGACTTCGCCGGCCTTCGGGCCTTCCAGATCGACCTCGACGATCTCGAGCGGCTTCTTGGCTTCGAAAGCAACGGCGGCACGTGTCTTCATCGGTAGCTCCTCAAATTCGCATCAGACGCCAAGAAGTAGTCTTGGCCGCCTTCGTAACGTTCATTTCTTGCCCATGCAGGCGTCTTCAGCCTTGGTGTAGGCCTCCGTCTTCTCCTCCTTTTTCGAAGGACGCTGCCGGCCCCAGGCTTCGGTGGAGCGCGCGCGGAGATAGACATAGAGGTCGTCCATGTAGCAGGCGACGTTCGGGTTGTCGCCGAACGCCGGCATGACGTTCTCCTGCGCGGTCGAGATGTTCTTGCGGCCAGAGGCGACCACGCCGAGGAAGTCGCCGTAGCTCATCGACTTGACGGAATCCTTCAGCGCCGGCGCGTAGGTCGATCCCATGCCGTCGGGGCCGTGGCACACGTGACAGTCCGAGTGATAGCGGCGGTATCCGGAATAGGTGAACCAGTCCACGGTGCCGTCGGCCGAAATCTTGTAGGTGGGATTGCCCTCCTTATCGAGCCACTTTCCGTCGTCTTCCTTCTTCACGGCAGCCGGATCGCCCGGACCGTCCGCGACCGCAATTCCTCCGGACGCAACCAAGATCGTCGCAGCAATGACAAAGCAGATTTTACGCAAGAGTTTTTCCCTCGGCCGGCATTCGGTGGAGACGAGCCGGCGCGTGGAGCGATCCACGCGCCGGAGCGATGCTGACGGATTTAGTTCGGCAGCGAGAACACGGTCAGCGTACCGCCGAGCGCCGTGTAGTTGCTGAGGGCCGCGTAGCCGCCGACGGCACCGAGGCCTGCGGTCGGATCGGTCAGACCTGCCGCCAGACCGATGCCGGCCCAGCCACCCACGCCGGAGAGCACGGCAACGTACTCCTTGCCGTTGTTCTCATAGGTGGTGACGTTGCCGATGATGCCGGAGGGAGTCTTGAACTTGTAGAGCTCCTTGCCGGACTTGGCATCGACCGCCTTCAGGTAGCCTTCGAGCGTGCCGTAGAACACCACGCCGCCGGCGGTTGCGAGCGCACCCGACCAGACCGAGAACTGCTCCTTGTTCGACCAGACGATCTTGCCGGTCTTGCCGTCCCAGGCGATGAAGTTGCCCATGTGGCTTTCACCCTGCGGCGGATACATCGAGAGCGTCGCACCCACATAGGGCTGGCCCGCGGTGTAGCTCACCTTGAACGGCTCGTAGTCCATGCAGACGTGGTTGGTCGGAACGTAGAACAGCTGCGTGTCCGGCGAGTAGGCTGCCGGCTGCTCGTCCTTAGTACCGAGCGCGGCCGGGCAGATGCCCTTCACGTTGACGTCCTCGCCGGCCTTGTCGGTCGAGGCCGCGTCGAGCACCTTCGGCCGGCCGTAGGTCGGCGAGTTCTTGTCCATGTCGACGCCGGAGGTCCAGTTCACCTTCGGATCGTATTTTTCGGCGACCAGCAGCTCGCCGTTCTCGCGATCCATCGTGTAGGCGAGGCCGTTGCGGTCGAAATGGGTCAGGAGCTTGCGCGGCTGGCCGTTGATCTGCTGATCCGTGAGGATCATCTCGTTGACGCCGTCATAGTCCCACTCGTCGTGGGGCGTCATCTGGTAGACCCACTTGGCCATGCCGGAGTCCGCATCGCGCGCGAAGATGGTCATCGACCATTTGTTGTCGCCCGGACGCTGCTTCGGATTCCAGGTCGAGGGATTGCCCGAGCCGTAATAGACCATGTTCAAAGCGGGATCGTAGGAGATCCAGCCCCAGGTGCAGCCGCCGCCGATCTTCCACTGATCGCCCTGCCAGGTCTTCAGGCTGGAGTCGGCTCCGACCGGCTTGCCGAGCGCGGTGGTCTTGGCCGGATCGAACTTGATCTGGTCATCCGGGCCTTCGGAATAGGCGCGCCAGACCTGCTTGCCGCTCTTGAGGTCGTATGCGGTGACGTGGCACTGCACGCCGAACTCGCCGCCGGAGATGCCGACCAGGACCTTGTCCTTGACGACCAGCGCGGCCGACGTGCCGGTCTCGCCCTTCGCAGGATTGCCGTTAGTCGCCGACCAGGCCACCTGGCCGGTCTTGGCGTCGAGTGCGACGAGGTTGGTGTCGGCCTGATGCAGGATGATCTTGCCGTCGCCGTAGGACAGGCCGCGATTGACGGTGTCGCAGCACATCACGGGGATGACGTTGGGATCCTGCTTCGGCTCGTACTTCCAGATGATCTTGTTCTCGTTGGAAAGGTCAATGGCGTAGACCTTGTTCGGGAATGGCGTGTGGACGTACATGACGTTGCCGATGATCAGCGGGCCGCCTTCATGGCCGCGCAGCACGCCGGTCGAGAACGTCCAGGCGACCTGAAGCTTGCCGACGTTCTGAGCGTTGATCTGGTTCAGCTTGGAATAGCGGGTGTTCGCATAGTCGCCCGCCGGCATCACCCAGTCCTTGGGGTTCTGCGACATCTTGATCAGCTCGTCATTGGCTGAGGCGCTGCCGACGGCGAGAGCCGCCGCGGAGCCGAGATAGGTCGCCAGTAGCACCTTGCGCATAGGTTATTCCTCCGTTGGTCTCGTTTATTGTTTCCGAAGCATTGCTCAATCACCGGGCTTCTCGTCCGGCGTCTGCTCGTGCAGGGCGGTCACGTTGGGACCAGAAACGATGCTGTGCTGTTTCCTCCTCCTGATGAGAGCCACGGGTCCACGTGCAGGAGCGGCCCGTTCTTGTTGTTCCTGCCGCAATCCCTAACGGCTTCGCCATCGGGAAACTTGCCCAAGAGAGAAGGCGGTTTGCTCGACAGCGCACGGAGGTGAAGATTTTGATTTTGCAGTAGCGAATTCAGCGGCTTCGGTGCGTCCTTGAGACCGCCTCTGCGCTCAGGTTCCCCTTGACGGCGCTGCAACTAAGGCGGAGGATTAAGTTTCAAGAGTGGCAATGGAACGATGGCGCTCGTTGCAAGAGACCGCTCAAATGCGAGGTAAACGTCACGCAATCACGGCTGAGGGCTCCGGCAGCGCTGGTTGCGATTCGCGCCGAATCTCCGGATCAAATCAGTGGCTGGATTAATGTCCGACACCATTCACACGCTCTCGACGACCGGAATGACGCCGAAGCGGCAGATCCAGAGCTGGATCGACGGGCTCACGAGCCTGTGCGGGCATTTCGACGTCGATCCGCTGGAGGCGTCCTCGCTCGAAGGTCGCATCGATTACACCACGGTCTCGCGCCTGAAGCTCTGCCAGATCGAGGTCAGTCAGCATCGCATCGCGCACACGCTGGCGCGCGCCAAGGCCAATGAACACCCGTACATAAAAATCCACTTCCAGACCTACGGCGTGTCTTATTTCGAACAAGAAGGCCGGCACATCGAGATCAACCCCGGCGACATCATCGCCTATGACGTCTCCTGTCCGCATTCGATCATCAGTCCCGCCTTTACCCGTCATGACGTGGTGATCGTGCCGAAGGCGCTGCTGCGCGACCGCGGATTCCCGTCGCAGCGAATGCCGGCCTGCAAATTGACCGCGAAGACGGGGACCGGGCGGATCGCTCACGATTTCGTCCATGCCGCCTTCGACGAGGCGGCAAAACTGTCGGCCAACAGCGCGGTCGGCGTCGCCGATTCGCTGATCGACCTGTTGCTGCTGCCGCTGCGCGAGGCCGACACGATGTTCGATCGTGTCGGGCCCGAAGCGATGTATGTGCGCGCGCAGTTCTTCATCCGCGAACACTTGCGCGACCCGGATTTGTGCATCGACCAGATCTCGGCCGAGCTCGGTTGCTCCAAGCGCTATCTGCACATGCTGTTCTCCGAGCGCGGCACCACGGTGAGCGACTACATCTGGCAGGCGCGGCTGCAGAACTGCCGCCAGGAGCTCGAGGCCCACGCCGGCAAGACCATCACCGACGTCGCCTTCTCCTGGGGGTTCTCCAGCTCATCGCATTTCAGCCGGGTGTTCCGAAAATACTTCGGCGTGGTGCCGTCCTCGATCCACAAGGCCCAGCAGGGCGCGGCGAGCTCGGGCGAGCATTAGACGTTCTCAAGCGAATGCTCCACGCGAACGCTCGCATGGTGTCGCGCCTGTCAGGTCGGCATGGCGACATAGGGAATGCCGGCCACGAGCGCGACCAGCAGCACCGCGTTCCCCAGCATTCCGCTCCAATGCAGCCGGCGTAACCGACGCGCGGCCTCGGCGTCACCGGCGTCCCGCGCGCTGAGCTGGTCGTCGACCCGTTGCATGAACCAGGGGCGGCCCCAGATCGCCAGGGCCGTGATCATGCCGACGCCGAAGGCGGCAAGCAGGCGGCCGTCGAGCAGCAGCGCCACCGTTCCAATGGCGCCGGCGACGCGCATCACCAGAAAATGGGCGTTGAACATTCCGCGCAGCAGCTGAGCGACGGGTTGAATATCGAGCCTCACCAGCAGGAAAGCGGGCGATGCCAGCGTGAAATAGCCCATCGGAAACAGCAGGATGATCATAACGGCGACGGCGACTGCATCCGGTGTCATGCGATCGACCTTCCTTGTCCGCAGAGGCGCACAATCATAGCGGGAAAATGCGCCTCCGACACTAGGCTTTGGTCGGACTCCGGTCGGGGAGGGAGCAGCCGGCGTGCTGGCCATGTCTCCAAGTTCAGGCCGGCTCGAGGCCGAGCGCCTGCGCGCTCTCGATCCAGATCGGCAGCTCGCGCTGGTACAGCGCGTTTGTTTCCTTGAATCCGATCGCGGGTTCGAGCACGAAGGTCGCGAGAACCTCCTTCACCTTCGGATCGTTGTTGGCGGCGACGCAGAGCTCGGCGATGCGATCGACCACCGGCTGCGGCGTCGCCTTGGGCACAACCCAGCCGGTGAACCCGCTCACGGTGAAGAATTTCGACGTCGCGCCCTGTTCCGGCAGCGTCTTGACGTTCGGGATCGCGTCGACCTTCTTCGAATGCACCGCGAACACCGTGCCGCGGTCGCTTTGCAGCACCGACTGCGCGGCCGTGTAGCTGCCCATCGCGGCATCGAGGGTGCCTTCCAGCATTCCCGTCCACATCGGCGCCTCGCCGCGGTAGTGCACCGGCTCGATGTTGAGGCCGTATTGCTTGTTGAGCTCGTTGATCGTCATGTGCGGGGCCGAGCCCGCGCTGTAGGTGCCGAAGTTCACCTTGCCGCTCTTGCGCGCGAAGGCGACGAAATCCTCCAGCGTCTTGACCCCGGTCTTGGGGTTCGCGACCAGCAACAGGCCCGCGCCCGGAATGACGCTGACGAGTGTCAGATCCTTGTCCATGTCGTAGCCGGGATTCTTCATCACCACCCGGTTCATGATGTAGGTGGTCGAAATCGAGCACAGGATGGTGTGGCCGTCGGGGTCGGCGCGGGCGACCTCCGCCGTGCCGATCGCGCCGGCGGCGCCGGGCTTGTTCTCGATGACGACGGTCTTGCCGACCTGCTTGGAGATGAACTCGCCATAGGCGCGCGCGAGCAGGTCGGTCTGGCCGCCGGCCGGATAGCTGCAAATCATGCGAATCTGCCGCGCCGGCCAGCTGCCTTGCGCGGAGGCGCTACGCGAAACGAAAGGCATTGCGAATGCGCTGGTACCGGCGGCGATGAAGTGGCGGCGATCGAGCTTGGCGGACATGATTCTCTCCCGGATTTTTGCCGAACCTACTGCATCAGGCCGTCGCTGCCATGCGCCGCAGGCGAGACAGATTGGCGCATTCGATTGGCTTGCGCGGTGCCTATTCGCTGATCACCCGGAGGTTCGTGCCTTCCGTATCAGCCGCGGCCAAACGATCTCCGTCAGGGCTACTGCGATAAGACCGAACGTGCCGCCGATCAGCACGTTGATAATGCGCTCCTCAGCGATCCCGCTGGCGCCGCCGGCAAAGGACGCCGCCAGCGCGATAAAGAAGCAGCGCAGGCCGAAGCCGACGACATAGCGGGAGAACGAGATCAGCGTGAGGGTGGCCGCGAGAACCGCCACTGCGTAGCCGATGCGGCTTTGCGGCAGGGCAAGGCCTGTGACAAAGCCCAGCGGCACGCCGACAAAAGCGCCGATCGCGCGCTGCTTCAGCTTGTCGGTGGAGGCGGCGAGATCGCCGACGACGACGCTTGCAGCCGACCACATCACCCATTGCCCCTGCGCGAGGTCGAGGATCTCGACCAGCGCTGCTGATGCGAACACCGCCATGGCGGTCGCGAGCGCGGGCAGAAACCACTCGGCGGCGGCTGGCCCGAACGAAGCCGCCCCGGTGCCGCCGCGCCGCCGCTGGTCATAGATCTGGATGGCACAGACCAGCGCCAGCGCGACCGGAGAGGAGACGATGATGACGCCGGCGTGGCGTAGCGCCTCGGACGGACTGAGACCTTCCCGCACCTCGCAGGCGAGATAGACGGCGGGGATGAACACCCAATTGCCGAGTGTGCGGAAATGCTCGCCATGGCGCGTCCCCGCCACCGCAAGGAAGCCGGCGAGCGCCGTCAGCGCTACGAAGAGCGGCTTGATCGGAGCGGCCAGAAACAGCGCGGCAAAGGTGACGAGAATGGCTAGGTAGTGCCACACAACGATTTTTGGCGCCAGACGCAGCCGCAGCGCCGGAATGAGCAACGAAACCGCGACCAGTCCGAGATTGAGCAACGCCGTTTCGCGCGCGATGAAATAGGCGGCGACGATCGGGCCGACAACGATCAGCGCGCGCAAGAGCTCGCGGGTCTTGATCTCGCGGGCGAGGAGGTCGCGCAGGTTGCTGGCGATGGCCGGGGAATTCACGGGGCACCGATGGCGAATGAAATGCGAGCATCATACGGTTCGGGCCGCCACTAGGCGAGTCGATGCCGTCGGACTCCCGCAAGAGGTACGCTGCCGCTACTCCACACTCCGTCATTGCGAGCGCAGCGAAGCAATCCAGAATCTTTCCGTGGAGGGACTCTGGATTGCTTCGCTGCGCTCGCAACGACGGTGTTGATGTAGCTATGCATGCTCCAAAACTGAGGATGCAGCCGGGCACGAAAGCCCTTACCGTCACCGCTGGATGATCTTCGTCCAGACATCGCCGAGGATGGCGGGCTCGCGCGGCGGCAGATAGGTGAGGCCGGCCTGCTTGCCGAATTCTCCGATCCTGCCCGAAGCCGTGAGCTCCGTCAGCGCCTTGTTGACGGCCTCGATCAGCGCGCCGTCGCTGGCGAGCCCGACATAGCCGCGATTGGCGCCGATCGGGTAATAGTAGCCGGACGCCGTGATCGCCGTGTCCGGGTGTGCGGCGCGATGGGCGTCGAAGCGGGCAAGATCGATCAGCGTCGCGTCATGGTCGCCGCGCTCGAGCGCGCCGAGGAGATCGTCGCGGCCGGGGACGAGGTGGGTGATGTTGTCGATCAGGCGTCCCTTGTCGAAGGTCATCAGGATCGCGTCGCCGAGCGACCCGCTTTCGATGACGAGACGAAGGCCGGCGAGATCGCCGATGTCGCCGACCTTGCGCCGCTGCGCCTTCGGCCCCAGCACCACCGTCATCGGCGAATAGATGTAGGGCTGGCTCGGCGCGAGCACGCCGAGCGGGACGCGACGTCGCCGATCGTCGCGCGTGGCTCCGGCGAAATCCGGCAAGCGCGCCGTCTTCATGCCGGGGGCGACGAGCGAATCCTGCGTCAGCGCGTAGCCGCCGACGAGCGAGCAGCGCCCGTCCGAGAGCAGCGCGTTGGCCTCGAGCGGCGGGCTCGAATCCTCGTCCAGCTTGCTCTCGAACCACTGGATCTTCAGCGGGCGTCCCAGCCGCTCGGCGATCGCCTGCGCCAGCAGCACGTCGAAGCCGGCATCCGGCTTGCCGCGGTGATGCACCGAGAGCGGCGGCCGGTCCTCGTCGAGACAGACCTTCAGGGGATCGTCGGCCGCCAGAGCGGCCGACGCCATCGTGGACAGAAAGGCTGCCGCGCTCCAGGCAACACGCCGGCTCCTCATGGCTTTCTCCGGCTGGAGACGAAGGCCCAGAGGTTGCCGATCTCGTCGTCGCTGAGAATGTCGCCCCAGGGCGGCATCTTGTTGTTCTTGCCGTTCTTCACGGTGGTCACGAAGCGCGTCTTGTCGTCTGGGATGGCGCGCAGGTCCGGCGTGATGGTGCCGGAGTTCATCAGGTTGGGGCCGTGGCAGTGCGAGCATTTCTCGGCATAGGTCGACTTGCCGTGGTCGATCTGCGCCTGCAAGGGATTGCCGGTTGCGTCATCCGCGGCGCGGACGGTCGCCGCAAGCGCGACCGTCATCGCCGCGACGGTGGCGATCGTCGCCACCGTCTTGTGTGATACGTCGATCAGCATCGTGCCGTGGTTACTGCTTGACCGCAAAGACCCACAGCGAGCCGCCGGGCGGCACGTTGGCAAGCCGCTCGTCGCCGGAGAACAACGAGTAAACGCCGCCATAACCGCTGGTCACCGCGACGTATTGCACGCCGTCCTGTTGCCAGGTCACCGGCTGTCCCTCGATGCCGGACCCGGTCTGGAACTGCCAGAGCTTCTTGCCGGTGTCGGCGTCGAAGGCCTCGAACTCGCCGGTCAGCTGACCCGAGAACACGACGCCCCCGGCGGTCGACAGCACGCCCGAGAAGCGCGGAATGTCGCTCGGCGCCTCCCACTTGGCCTTGCCGGTCATGGGGTCGATGGCCTTGAGGTAGCCGCGCGGACCATCGTCGAACTGCCAGGGATCGGACAGGTCCATGCCGAGATACCATTCACCCTGCTTGAAGGTGACGGGCTCCGCCTTGTACTTGCCGCCGAAATTGAGCGTGTTGGCATAGGCGAGGCCGGTCTGCGGATTGAACGACATCGGCTCCCAATTCTTGCCGCCGAGGATCGACGGATAGACCGTGACCTTCTTGCCCTCGCGCGCGTCCTTGGAAACGTCGGTCTCGATCGGACGTCCGGTCTTCATGTCGATGCCGGTCGCCCAATTCACCTTCACGTAAGGATTGGCGGCGAGCAGCTTTCCGTTGGTGCGGTCGAGCACGTAAAAGAAGCCGTTGCGGTTGGCATTCATCAGCGCCTTGGTCGGCTTGCCCTCGACATTCACGTCGGCGAGCACCATCTCGGCCACGGCGTCGTAGTCGAACGGGTTGTTCGGCGAGAATTGGTAATGCCACTTGATCTTGCCGGTCTTGGGATCCATCGCCAGCACGGAGCAGGTGTAGAGATTGTCGCCGGGGCGCACGGCCGAGTTGAACGGGCCGGGATTGCCGATGCCCCAATACACCGTGTTCAGCTCGGCGTCATAAGAACCCGTGATCCAGGTCGAGCCGCCGCCGAGCTTCCAGGTGTCGCCCTTCCAGGTATCGCCGCCGGGCTCGTCCGGCGAGGGGATCGAGTGGGTCCGCCAGAGGTGCTTGCCCGTTGCCGGATCCCAGCCGTCGATGAAGCCCCTTGTGCCGAATTCGGCACCGGAGATGCCGGTGATGACGACGCCATCGGCAACGAGGGGGGCCACCGTCATCGAATAGCCTTCCTTGATGTCGGCCGCCTTCTGCCGCCACAGCTCCTTGCCGTTCTTGGCGTCGAGCGCGATCACGTGGGCGTCGAGCGTGGTGCGGAACACCTTGCCGTCGAAGAGCGCGGCGCCGCGGTTGATGATGCCGCAGCAGACGATGCGCGGGGTCTCGGCGGGGTACTCGACCTTGGTCTTCCAGATCTGCTTGCCGGTCTTGGCATCGACCGCCATCGTCGCGTTGTGCGAGGTCACGTAGATCACGCCCTGGTACACCAGCGGCTGCGATTCCTCGCTGCGGTCGTCGTTGAATGAATAGTTCCAGACCGGGACGAGGTTCTTGACGGTGTCCTTGTTGATCTGCTTCAGCGACGAGAAGCGCTGCAGATTGTAGCCCATCCCGTAATTGAGAACGTTCGATGTGTCGGTCGCACCCTTGACGAGCTGCTCGGTGGTTTGTGCATTTGCACAGGTTGACGCAAGCATGACGAGGCCCGCGGCCATCGCAAAGCGTTTCATCCGTTCCTCCCAATATGCGCGCCTTTTGACGCTGCGACTGCAACACTCCGTCGGAAACCAAAACGCGTCAATACGAAAGTCGTACGTGGCCTGCCGATATCGTTGGCGGTCACCTGACGGAAACCTGACAAAGACAACTCGAACTTGTGCGCAGACGCTGAGAAATTCCGCGACGCGAAGGTTGTGGCGCGCGCAAGTTGCAGGTCGGGACTTGAACCGAGGTCGGCTTGTGGATTTATGTCGGCTCTGCCCCCATCGATCCGGGGGCTCTAGGTCAGGGAGGTCTCGATGATTTCGGCTCGCTCAATTGCCCTTGCACTTGTGATTGCACTGTCCGCCGGTCCGGCTTGGTCGGCCTCCGCCAATGCGGTCAAGATGTTCGACACCGACAATGACGGCACGCTTGATCTTCCCGAGGTGAAGAAGGCCGCCGCCGCCACGTTCGCAAAGCTCGATCCCGATCATGACGGCACGCTCGATGCACGCGAATTGCGTGGACGGTTGAGCGCGAAAGAACTCGCCGCCGCCGATCCTGACCGCGACGGGACCCTCACCCTCGACGAATATTTGTCGGTGGTCGAGCAGCGCTTCAACGCAGCGAATCCCGACAAGGACGGAACGCTGGACGCGAAGGAGCTGAACTCGCGCGCCGGTCGCGCGCTCGTGCGATTGCTCCGGTGAACGCCGCGATGGAACGGACATGACGGGCGCAATGTTTGCGACCATTCCGGTCTGACGCTCGGGAACATCGGGCTGCTCGGCCTGTTTCTCCGGATGTCCTGCCGTCGCCGGGGCTGCGCGGCGGGAGAAGAGGAGATGCAGATGAACACGAAGCGTTCCATTCTTGCTGCCTGCGCAATCCTGACGCTGAGCGCCGGGATTGCGGTCGCCGGCCCGTGCAACACCGGCAGCGCCAGCACTGACAAGGATGCGGGTTCTGGTCCGGTCACCGTGGGCTCCGCACAATCGCACACGTCCGGCTCGGCGAGCGATACCAGCCAGCATCCGCCGACCAGCACGATGAATCGTGCCAGCGGTGAATCGCCGGCATCGTCGGAGGATGCACAGCGGCAAATGCAGAGCGAGCCGACGGCGGCTCAGCGCGCCGCAGGCGCCAAGCCGAATGCGGAAATGGCCGACAAGGGCTGCTGACGACACCCTTGTCGATTCGACGCGCGGTGCGTTGCACAAAGCAGTGTCTCGCTGGTCGTGCTTGACCAAGAGGGAACTTGCTTTGTCCGAGAGAGAAATGTGGCCGCGAAGAATCGGCACAGACGCGCTCGGCAGACGAATCGAGGCTTGAACTGCCCTTGAGGCAGCCCTAGGTTTTTCGCCGCGCGATGTCGCGCTCAATACCTTGGGAGACCCGAATGGCTTGGAAAGCTCCGAAGATCGTGGAAGTGCCGGTCGGCATGGAAATCAACATGTACGCCTGCGCTTCGCGCAAGTAAGACCGACGACCTGCTGCGGCTTCGATGGCGAACGCCGTCGTCGCCGTGGCAGTGTCGGATCACCGCCGCGCCGTGCTCTGTGCTTTGCGGATCGACACCAAAGCCGCATGTGCAGGAGCTTCAATTCTCTTCCGCAAAATCTCGACCATGCTCCGCGGCAGTGTGTTACGCTGGTGCTCGGTCAGCGCTGCTGCCGCATCAGAGCGGAGCGCGCCTTTGGGGCACGGCATGGGCGGCAGAGCCTGCAAGTTCTGGTTGGTGATCGCGTGCGCGATCGTGCTGGCGCCGGCACGCACCAGCGCCGAGGAAGGCTTTGATACCGAGCACATCTTCGGCTTCATGATCGGCACCGATGTCGGCAATGTCGGCGAGCGCGAATTCCAGAGCCAGACGACGGGGCGCTTCGGCAAAGGCGGGGTGGCCTATCGCGCCCTCGCGCAGGAGCTCGAGATCGAGGTGGTGCCGCTGCCGAATTTTCGTATCGAAGTCGGCGGTACCGCCAGCTTGCACGACATCACCGGCGTCCCTGATATCGACGATCGCCGCCAGTTCAACTTCCAGGGCATCTCGCTCGACCTGCGCTATCGCCTGCTCAACCGCGAGCGCGCGCCATTCGGCCTCACGATTGCGGCCGAGCTCCACGGCGACCGCATCGACGAGACCAGCGGCGCGAAAGGGCGGATGTACGGCACCGAATTCACGCTCGCCTTCGACCGCGAACTGATCCCGAACTTCGCCATCGGCGCCCTCAACCTGATCTACCAGCCGGAATGGGCGCGCTTCGAGATTGGAGGGGCATCCGAGAAGAGCTCGACGATCGGCGCCGCGTTTGCCGGCCTGGTGCGGGTGCGCCCCGATGTGCTGCTCGGCGGCGAGATGCGCTACTTCCGGCAATATGAGGGCATCGGCCTCGGTGAGTTCTCGGGCCAGGCCCTGTTTGTCGGCCCCACCGCCTATTTCCAGCTCTCCGAGCGCTCCCGGCTCACCATGAGCTGGAGCATGCAGGCCTGGGGGCGCCCAGCCGGCTCAGGCGGCAATCTCGATCTCGTCAATTTCGAGCGGCATCAGGCGCGATTGGTGTTCGGCGTGAACTTCTAGCGCGGAAGGTCGTCATACCCGGGCTTGTCCCGCCTGCGCGCCGAAGCCGCTTCGGCGAGGCGAAGGCCCGGGCATCGACGTTCTTTGTTCCACGAGGCAAGGCGTGGAGGGCCGGACAAGCCCGGCCATGACGAGGCTTCGGCGCTTTGAAACTTCCCCTTCCTTGGGGCGTAGCTCCATGTGCTAATCTCTGCATCGCTCGTTGCGAGAGGATTCCGGCATGAACCCGATTGACCTGGTGGTGACTGTGTGTGCGGTGCTCTCGCCAGCGACCTGCGAAGAGCAGCATCTGGTGTTCAACTATTCCGGGTCGCCCCGCCAATGCGTCATGGCCGCGCCGCCCTATATCGCGCAATGGATCGGCGAGCATCCGAAATGGCAGGCCGTGCGGTGGCGCTGCGAATATCCGCACCCGAACGACAAGGCGTGAGCTGCAAGAATCGATTCAATCGCTACTTGCTGCAGTCCTTCAAATCCTTGTCGGCAATCGAGAACACCGCGTCGGCCTTGATCTCGATGTCGCGGACGATGCACTGCCGTGCATTGGGATAGCTGACCTTGGCGTCGTAGCGGCCGGGCTCGATGCCGGTGATGCGCAGCCGCTCGTCGTGGTCGACCTCCTTATCCTTGTCGTTCAGGCACTGGTTCGGACCCCAGTCGGTCCTGCCAGCGGGCGAGAGCTGGAAGCCGGAGATCGTCTCCGTCGTGAGATTCCAGAGCCTTATGCCCTTGCTCTTGGTCTGCGCGGCGGCTTCGCCGGCAAGCGTCAACAACGCGATCAAAGCAAGAACCCCACGCATCAGCCAGTCCTCCCAAAGGGCGCCGTCATTCCCTGATCAGGCGCTCGCGGTTCTTTGCCTTGTCGAAATTCTTGGCGCGGTCAAGGCCGTTCGGTGCG
Source organism: Bradyrhizobium sp. WBAH42 (assembly GCF_024585265.1). Classification (NCBI taxonomy): domain Bacteria; kingdom Pseudomonadati; phylum Pseudomonadota; class Alphaproteobacteria; order Hyphomicrobiales; family Nitrobacteraceae; genus Bradyrhizobium; species Bradyrhizobium sp. WBAH42. The sequence continues at coordinate 6,759,863 of NZ_CP036533.1, read as the reverse complement.
ATCAGCTTCGCCGAGACGAGATCGGCGCCGTCGAAATCGGCGTCGATGACGATGGCGCCGGTCAGATCGGCTCCGCCGAGCTGGGCGTTTTTCAGTGATGCGCCGCTCAGGTCGGCGCCCCTGAGGACTGCGAATTCGAGGTCGACGCGCGACAAATCTGCGTTGCGCGCGTTCAGCCGTTCCAGGTTGGCGGATCTCAGCACCGCGCGCATCAGCCCCATCGACTGGTTGCGCATATCGGCGCCAAGATGCGCGTCCGCGATCGAGGCGCCGACCAGGGTTGCGCCGGTGAGGTCGGCAGCGATGCGCGCTCCTGACAGGTTCGCGCCGTCGAGACGCGCGCGGGCCATTTGCGAGGCGAACAGATTGGCGCCCTTCAGGCTTGCGCCGGTAAGATCCGCATCCAGCAGCCACGCCTGATCGAGGATCGCACCGTCCAGCCTGGCGTCTCGAAGTATTGTCTTGTTGAGCCGCGCGGCGCGGAGAACCGTGTTGGACAGGTCCAGCCCCGAGAGATCGAGACCCGACAGGCGCTTGCCAGTGAAATCGGCAGGCTGCTTTGGGCTCGCTTTGGCCAACATGGCCTCGACCTCCGGCCTCGTCATTTCAGCCGAGACCATCGCGGGGGAAGTGAGGTCGACGCCACGCATCATGTCCTGCGCGCCCGCCGTCATCGCAACCAGTGCGAGGCTAAGCGCTGCAAGACCAAGCGTTGCGAAGGCGACTGTCCGTGTCATCATCAGCTCCGCCGCCGGCCTAATCTAGCACGTCCGCCAGGCGAGCGGCTATGAGGCATCTCGCTCAGTGCGGTCGCCTTGAGTTCGTTGGGCGAGGCTGGCCTTGATCGCCGCAATCTCGGCCTCGCCGCGTGTGCCGCGCGGGATGCCGATAGGCACCTCGGCCACGATCCGCGCCGGTCGCGGCGACAGGAAGAACAGCCGGTCGCCCAGGCGCACTGCATCGTCCAGGCTGTGTGTCACCAAAAGCGTCATCACTGGCCGGCTCGCGACGAGCGTTGCAATCTCATCGCGCAGCCGTCCGGCGAGAGCGTCATCGAGCGATGCCAGCGGTTCGTCGAGCACGAGAATATCCGGCTCGACGGCAAAGGCGCGGGCGAGCGCCACGCGCCTGGCCAAACCCAACGAGAGTTCACCGGGATAATGGTTGCGATGCGCTTCCAGCTCCAGGATTTTGAACAGCTCGGCGAGCTTGGCATCGGCGACACCGGGTGCAGCCAGCCTTACATTCTGCTCGACCGAGCGCCACGGCAACAGGCGCGGCTCCTGGAACACCATGCCGATCCGCGCCTGCGGCGGTCGCGCGACGTGGCCTGCAAAGTCGTGGTCCAGTCCGAGGATGATGCGCAGCATCGTGCTCTTGCCGCAGCCGGACGGGCCGATCAGAACGCCGACCTCACCGGATTGCAGCGCGAATTTGACCGGTGCCAGCACCTCGTGCGTTCCGCCCGCGGCACTCCGGAAGGTCTTGCCCGTGATGTCGACCTCAAGCCGCACGGGGCCGCCACCTGTTTGCGCGGGCTTCGAACGGCTGCACCAGCAAGGTTTCGATGACGAGTACGACGGCGGCAAATGTCAGGGAATAGGCCAGCAGCCGCGGCGTGTCGAACAGCTGGAAGGCGACGCCGATCTCGAAGCCGACGCCGTTCGGCCGTCCCAGCAGCTCGGCGACCAGCACGATCTTCCACACCAGCGACAGGCCGGAGCGGGCAGAGGCCGCGATATAGGGCGCAAGCTGCGGCAGCACGACGTGGCGGAAGGCGCGCCAGCGCGGCATCGCGAACACGCTCGCCATCTCGTCGAGCGAACGGTCGAGTGCGCGCGTGCCCTCGCGCAAGGTGACGATGGCGGTCGGCAGCTTGTTGATCGCGATCGCCGCGATCGCGGCGGCTTCGGTGAGGCCAGCCCAGATATAGGCCAGCACGATCACGACCAATGCGGGCAGGTTGAGCAGCAGGATCAGCCAGGGATCGCCGAGTCGGTCGGCGAGCTTGACCCGGCCCATCAAATAGCCGATCGCGCTGCCGAGCGACATTGCCAGCGTGAAGGCGAGCGCGACGCGCGCCAGCGTGGCGCCGAGATGCAGGAACAACGCGCCGCTCGATGCTTCCGCTATCATCACCTGAAGCACCGCCGGCGGGGAGGGCAGTTTTGCGCCGCCGACGAGGAGCGCGGCAATCCACCAGATCGCGAGGAACAGGGCGAACGAGAGCAGGCGCAGCACCTCAGTCTCCGGGGACCGCGTGATAGAAGGTGCCGGGGTCGAGCTCGGCTGCGGGGCCGACGAGCTCGCGTCCGCCGATCTCGGCCAGCACGCGGTACAGCACGCGCGCGTCCGTTTCCTCATCATCGATGCTCCGGCGCGGAATGCCGTCGCGGTAGCGGTCGCGGTAGGTCTTGAGCAGGGCAGGATCGGTCGTGCCGGTGAGCGGCGCGACCTTGTCCCAGGCCGCATCCGAGGTCGTCAGCAGCTCCTTGGCCTTGCGGGTCATCGCGATGAACCGCGCGACCGCCTCCTTATGGCTCGCGGCCCAGCTCTCGTCGAAGACATAGCCGACTGCGGCGACCGCGCCTTTGGCGCCCAGCTTCGGCAAGATCTCCTCGATCCCGGCGAGGCGGCGAAAACCCTTGGCTTCGAGCTGGGCGCAGAAATTCCAGAAGTTGAGGCTCGCATCCATCTCGCCGTCCAGCGACTTGGCGGCGATCAAGGGCGGGGCGCCATAGACGATGGTTGCTTCCGACTTCAGGTCGATGCCGTCCTGCTTCATGCGCGCCTGCAGCAGCAGCCAGCTCTTGTCGATCGCCCCGCCGGCGACCGCGAGCTTGCGGCCCTTGAGGTCGGCAAGCGTCTTGATCGGCGAATTGGCCGGCACCATCACGGCGCCGAGCGCACTGGAATAGGGATAGAAGGCGAGCTTGGCACCGAGCGCGCGCTCGCGTGACACCCACAGCCAATCCGACAGGATGATGTCGGCGCTGCCGGCGCGCATCGCGATCTTGCCGGCCTCGGTGCTCGCGAGCTCGGTGACCTCCAGCGACAGGCCGGCCTCCTTGTCGAGGCCGGCGCTGCGGATCGCGGCCAGCTCCCACGAGAATGTTCCGGTCTTCTGCACCGCAAGGCGGATCGTGTCCGCGGCGCCGGCCGGTGCGACCAGGGTCAGCGCCAGCGCCGTTGCGAGCGCCAATATTCGTGCCAAAACTCTCATCACCTTGTGAGCCGTTTCCTCTGACAGAGTGCTTTTCAGCACAATACGCATAGCATAGCTTGGCTCGCAACCAGCGGGAGGACGCGCATGAATCTGGCCGGACGGCTACGACCGATTGTCGCCGCATTGACGGCGCTCGCTGCGAGCCTATGCGCGGCAGGGGCCGAAGAGGCCAATGATTATCCCACCGCGGCGCGCGCCGAATACGTCTATGGCTGCATGAAGGCCAATGGCGAGACGCGGTCCGCGATCGAGCAATGTTCCTGCTCCATCGACGTGGTCGCCTCGATCATGCCCTACGAGCGCTATGTTACCGCCGAGACCGCGCTCAGCATGTCGCAAGTGCGCGGCAATCTCGGCGTGCAGTTTCGCACCTCGGAGCAGGCGAATTCGGCGGTGAATGACCTGAGGCGCGCGCAGGCGGAAGCCGAGGTGAGGTGTTTTTGATCCAAGCACCGTCATTCCGGGACGATGCGAAGCATCGAACTACGGTGCGCAATTGCGCACCTGAGAATCTCGAGATTCCGGGTTCGGTCCTGCGGACCGCCCCGGAATGACAGCGAGAAACGCAGCTATGTCCCCGGCTTCTCCACGTCCCATTCATTGCGGAACACGTGCCCGTCCGTGTCCTTCGCTTCCGCGCGGAAACGCTTGGCGCCGTTGGAGACATAGGTGAAGCGCAGGTTGGGATCTTCCGAGATCGAGATGCCGCCTTCCATCGACAGCACGGGGCTGTCGTCCTGCGTCAGCTTGAGCTGGTTGATGAAGAAGGCGGGGATATAGAGCTGGGTGACCTGGTCCATCTGCAATCCGGAATTGTTGGGATGGCCGATCATGATCTGCGCTTCGCGCAACCGGCTGGCCGGACCGTCCTCACGGGCGAATTGCCGGTAGCGCATCTGGCCGAGCCGGTTCTTGGCTTCTTCCACGTTCTTTGCTGCCGGGGCCGAGCAGCCGCCGGAGGCCTTCACATAGACTTTCGAGACGTAGAGCTGGCCGTCGCTGAGCTCGGCCACGGCATGCACGTCGGTGTAATTGTTGACGCGCACGCGGGTCGAGATTTCCGTGACATTGGCGTCCGGGCCTAGCTCGAACTTCGCAGCCATCGGTGCGGGGTTGCGGTCGATCACCAGCGTGATCGAACGGACGCGGCGGCTATCTGCGGGCGACAGCTTGCTGCGCAGCGTCACCGGCACGATGGCCGCATCCTCGGCGCGATAGGGCATCTCGATGCCGATCACCTCGGCGCCGTCGTTCATCGGCCGGTTGCTGAAGATGTCCTGCACCAGGCCCGGCCAGGGATCGTAGGCCTCTTCCGCTTGCGTCGGCACGGCGAAGGCGATGCCGAGGAGCAGGGCGATCAGGGGCAGGCGGCGTGTGCATCCCGTCATGGTCATGCTCCTTGGATCAAGCGAAGCTGATCTCTGCCAGGGTAGCGCGCCCGCTACTCCCATTCAATTTCCGAAAATGCTGCAGTTGCGTTGCGGGCGTTGTAGTCCTCGAACAGCTGCCAGTGCGGCCGCTCTTCCGTGGCCGCCTTGTCCGCAGCGGCGCGGATCGGCGCGCCCTTCTTGTTCAGGGCGCGGACATCGGACAGCAGCGTTGACAAGTAACGCCGTTGATCGCTCAGCGCCGCAGGCCAGTCGCTCACGGGGCCGTGACCGGGAACAACGCGCAGCGCCGGGATCGTCTCCAACGCCTTCAGCGTAGCGAGCCAGCCGCGAATGCTGCCGTCCATCACCGGAATGTGGCGGAGAAAGACGAGATCGCCGGCAAGCAGGGTCTTGGTGGTCTCGTCGAACACGGTCAGATCGTTGTCGCTGTGCCCGGCCGGCCATGCCCTCAGGGTCAAGCGGCGCGATCCGAGATCGAGCGTCAGCGTGTCCGTCACGAGCAGGGTCGGTGGCACGATCTTCACGGGACCGATCAACTCGGCGCCCATGATGCGTCTGAAATTGTCGAGATAGAACGGTCCGCGGCTCGCCAGCGCCTGCGGCAGCTTGCTGTGGCCGACGAAGCTGGCTCCCTCCGCCACGAAGGCAGCATTGCCGAAGACGTGGTCGGGATGGCCATGGGTGTTGATGACATAGCGGATCGGCTTCTGCGTGCGCGCGCGCACCGCCGCCAGCAGCGCCTCGCCTTCGCGCAGGCTGCCGCCGGTGTCGATCACGGCCACCGCGTCATCTCCCACGATGAAGCCGACATTGGCGATGTCGCCCTCATTCTCGCGGCTCATCAGCGCGATGGTCCCGGAGTGTAGGAAGATTCCCGGCGCGACTTCGCTCACAGGCAATTCGGCCGCTCCGGCGCGTGCTAGCGTCGCTACTACCAGGGACAAGGCTGCGATCACGAGAGCGATGCGAGACACTTTTCCGCCTCAGTTCAAAGGATCGGCCTCATTGCACTGCAACAAAGCAAAGCCAGCAAAAGTTGGCACACGTGGCGCGTCATGCGTTGCATGGATAACATTCAAACAAAACGAGGAGGAAGCGCGATGACGCAGGCCGGACGACATCGTCGCTGGTGGTTTTCACTCTGCATCGTGATCGCATCCTGTGCGTTCGGCGATATCGCCTTCGCGCAGACCAACGAGACCGGCGATCTCTCGTTCGAGCTGGTTGACCCGAAGGTGCTGCGCGTCTGCGCCGACCCGCGCAACCTGCCTTTCTCCAACGAGAAGGGCGAGGGGTTCGAGAACAAGCTCGCCGAGTTCCTGGCGGACAAGCTGCAGAAGAAGCTCGACTACGTCTTCTTTCCGCAAGCGACCGGTTTCGTGCGAATGACGCTGGGCGCACATCGCTGCGACGTCATCATGGGCTTCCCGCAGGGCGACGACCTCGTGCAGGGCACCAATCCCTATTATCGCACGACCTATGCGCTGGTCGCGAAGACCGGCAGCGGGCTCGAGGACGTCGACACGCTGGAGGACGCACGCCTGAAGGGCAAGCATATCGGCATCGTCGCCGGCACGCCGCCGGCGACGAATATGGCGTTGGCGGGCCTGATGGGCGACGCCAAACCCTATCCGCTGATGATCGACACGCGCTTCGACAATTCGGCGCAGGCGATGATCGAGGACCTCACTGCCGGCAAGATCGACGCCGGCGTGCTCTGGGGACCGATGGCCGGCTATTATGCGAAGAAGGCCGGCTCCTCGCTGCACGTCACGCCGCTGGTGAAGGAGACCACCGGGCCGAAGCTGGTCTATCGCATCGGCATGGGCGTGCGTCCCGCCGACCAGAACTGGAAGCGGCAGCTCAACCGGGTCATCCAGGAGAACCAGGGCGAGATCAACAAGATCCTGCTCGATTTCGGCGTGCCGCTGCTGGACGAGAGCAATCGGCCGCTCGGCGCGGAGACTGCCAAGAAGGCGCCATGAGCCGGCCGCTTGCTGCGGCGTTCGTCGTTGCCCTGCTCGTGGTCCCGGCGTTGGCGCAGCAGCAGGAGCCGTTCGAGCCCGAGGGCTATCGCACCGACAATTATCGCGCGCCGGTGCCGGCGACGCTCGCTGGCGCGCGCGTGCTCACGACCGGAGAGGCGGAGGCGATCTGGCGCGCGAGCAGCGGCGCTTTCGTCGATGTGATGCCGCGCCCGCCGAAGCCGAAGAACCTGCCTGCGGGCACGGTGTGGCGTGATGCGCCGCGCAGGAACATTCCGGGCAGCCTTTGGCTGCCGGACACCGGCTACGGCAATCTGCCGCGCGCCATGGACGATTATCTCCAGCGTGGCCTTGTGCGCGCCTCGCGCGGCGACAAGGCCGCGCTGCTGGTGATCTATTGCCTCGCCGATTGCTGGATGTCCTGGAACGCAGCCAGGCGCGCATTGGCTTACGGCTATTCCAACATCGCCTGGTATCCCGACGGCACCGACGGCTGGGAGGGAGCAAAACTTCCGACCGAGGAAGCGCAGCCGGAACCGCGCCCGGACCAGTAACGGTTGGGCGAAGTGCTCTGCCTGTCCTTGCAAGCGGGAGACGAAAGACGGTGTTACGGCTTCTGCTTCTGCAACTTCGTCAACGTGCCCGTACCGTTGGTCTCGGTCGCAGAATAGCTCACCCTGTCGCCGGCATGGACGGCGTCCAGCATCGCGGCATCCTTGGCCTTGTACTCCTGCAGCGCGCCGGCGCTGCCGGTGCTGGCGCCGACCGTGCCCTTCTGCGTCTGCTGGATTGAGATCGTGCCGTTGAGCCGATCGATCCGCGTGATCATCCCGGTCATGTCGTCAGCGAAGGCGCTGGTTGCGAGCATGCCGAGGACCGCGGCGCCCGCGAACATGAATCTTGTGGTTCCCATCGAGGCCTCCCGACGTCTGGAGTTCACTTCGACAAGCCATCATAAATCGATTTGGTTCCGGCAGATAGCGCGGCGAAAGGTTAACGTTGCTGAGGCGATTGCGGGAACTTTCCGTGAGCCGTCAGCCCACTGACGCTATTCCATTTCCTGCTGGATCACGCGTCCGAGCGCGAACAGGCGCTGGTCGATCGAGGTTGGAACCTCGCAGACGAAGCGCACCACCTTGTGGCGGTCCTCGAAGATCCGGGTCTTCCAGATCAACTCGTTGCTGAGCGCCTCGACCTTCGCCTCGTCACGCGGTGTGGCCCCTTGCAGGGCCTGGAGCTGAATCGTCTCTTCGCGGATCTTGTCGGCGGCATCGCGCTGCTTGCGGCTGACGCGTTCGAGCCCGTTCATGACCTGGGAGCGCTGGGCGTTGAGCGTGTCGAACAGGCCGGCGAACAGCAGCCTGGCGTTCGCACTCTTGTCGGCGGCGGAACCTGCGAGAAACTCCTTCACCAGCTTTTCCGCCTCATCCAGCGGCGTCTTGCGCGCCGCCAGCTTTGCGACGAGCGCGCTGATCCTGGCGTCGTCCTTCCATCTGTTCTGGACGTCGTCGAGCGGCGGACCGGCCCACACGGCAGCCAGCGAGATCTCCGGCACCTTGGCCTGGGTGCACGGCCAGTCCGGATAGCGGGGATCGGCGGCGTGCGCCGCCGTGCTCGCAACAGCGAGCACCAGGACAGCACTGGCCAGAACTCGAACAATCATCCTTCGCCTCCCGCAGGCCCGCGTCGCGCCAGCCCGCGCGAGGGATCATAGGCCAGGATCGCGCCGATCATGAAGACGATTGTGCAGGTCGCGACCACCGCCAGCGAGATCCAGTTGACCTGGCCATACAGCGCGAAGCGGATCAGCTCAACCGCATGGGTGAACGGATTGGCCTCGCACAGATAATAGAGATAGGGGCTGCCCTCCTGCACCCGCCAGAGCGGGTAGAGCGCGGAGGAGGCGAAGAACATCGGGAAGATCACGAAGTTCATGACACCGGCGAAGTTCTCCAGCTGCTTGATGCCCGACGAGATCAGCATGCCGAGCGAGCCCAGCATCAGCCCCGACAGGATCAGCGCCGGCAGCACGGTGAGATAGCCCTGGGGCGGCGGGGTGATGTCCCAGAGCCAGGCGATCAGCAGGAACGCATAAACCTGGAGCAGCGATACCGCGGTGCCCGCGAGCAGCTTGCAGAACAACAGGAAGCCCCGCGGCAATGGGCTCACCAGGAGCGTTCGCATGTTGCCCATCTCGCGGTCATAGACCATCGACAGCGAGGACTGCATGCCGTTGAAGAGCTGGATCATCGCCATCAGCCCGGGGGCGATATAGACCTCGTAGAGGATGTAGGTCTCGTAGGGCGGGATGATGGAGATGCCGAGCACCTGGCGGAAGCCGGCGGCAAAGATGAACAGCCACACCAGGGGACGCACCAGTGCCGAGACGAAGCGCTCGCGCTGATGCAGGAAGCGCAGCCCCTCGCGCCAGACGATGCCAGTGAGGCAGGTCATGTACTCGGAGAGCGAAAATCCCCGCGGCGCCTCGCGCGTTGTGATGCTGCTCATGCGCCGCCTCCAGGCATGGTTTGCGCGCCGGTCAGGCGCATGAAGGCGGTGTTGACGTCCTGCGCACCGGCCTCCGCGACGACGCGGCTCATCGGCCCCTGCGCCAGCACCTTTCCCTGGTGCAGCACCACGAGATCGTCGCTGGGCATGATCTCGTCGAACAGGTGCGTGGCCCAGAGCACGCCGATGCCTTGCTCGGTCACGAGCTGGCGGACGTGGCTGATGATGTCGGCGCGCGCCTTGACGTCGAGGCCGACGGTCGGCTCGTCGAGCAGCAAGAGGCGCGGCCGATGCAGCAGCGCCCGCGCGATCTCCAGCCGCCGCATCTGTCCGCCCGAGAGGTCGCGCACCTTGCTCGCGGCGCGATCGGCAAGGCCGATGCGCCCGAGCAGCTCGGCGCTGCGCGCCGAGGCGTCGCGGCGGCCGATGCCATGCAGCGCGGCGTGATAGAGCAGGTTCTGCGTCAGCGACAGGTCGAGATCGAGCGTGCGCGGCTGGAACACGACCCCGAGCAGCCGCAGCGCCTCGCCGGGGCTCTTGCTGACGTCGTGCCCGAAAATGCCGACGCGGCCGGACTGGATGCCGAACAGGCGCGTGATCAGCGAGAACAGCGTGCTCTTGCCGGCGCCGTTGAGTCCCAGCAGCGCCGTGAAGCTCGCGGGCTGCACATTGAAGGACACGTCCGTCAAGGCGCGCCGCAGACCATAGGCATGGCTGACGCCCTCGATCGACAACGCCGGCACCGTGGCCGCTCCCGGTCTCGGCGTCTGCTGCGGTTCGGCGATCGGGGCAGGGCTGGTCATGGCGCGATCGCAATGCCCCAGGGCAGTTCGCCCACCTGAATGGTCTTGATCACTTTTTGCGCGGCAACGTCGATGACGGAGACATCGTTCGACACGCCGTTGGTGGTGAGCAAATATTTCTCGTCCGGCGTGAACGCCATGTGCCAGACCCGCTGCCCGACCAGGAGATATTTCGTCACCTTGCGCGAGGCGACGTCGACCACGGCGATGCGGTTGGCGGGGCCGAGCGCGACGAAGGCGGTCTTGTCGTCCTTGGTCATGCCGATCCCGACCGGCTGGATCGCCTCCTTCCGCAGGCCCGGGATCTCGAACGTGACCTTGCCGATCACCTCGTGCTTTTTGGGGTCGATGATCGAGACGGTGCCGCCGATCTCCGAGGACACCCAGACCTCCGAAGAATCGTGCTTGTACTCGGCAAAGCGCGGCCGCGCGTCGACCAGCACGTTGGCGACGATCTGGCGCGACGACGTGTCGATGAAATGCGCCATGTTGGTTGTCTCGGACGTGTTGATCAGCGTCTTGCCGTCCGGGCTGATGGTCATGCCCTCGGGCTCGACGCCGACCTGGATATCGCCGAGCCGGGTGCGCTTCTCGAGGTCGATCACCGTCACCGTGTTGTCGTTCTCGTTGGCGACATAGAGGATCTTGCCGGCCGCATCCTGCGCGAACAGCTCGGGGTCGGGTCCGGAGGGCAGGCTGTCCACCACGCTTTGCGTCTTGGTGTCGATCACCTGGATGGTGTCGTCGTCACCGACCGCGACCATCACGAACTTGCCGTCGCGGGTGAAATCGATGCCGCGCGGACGCTGGCCGACCTTGATGGTCTTGGTCACGGTCCAGCTGTCGGTATCGATCACCGAGACCGTGTTGCTCTTCTCGTTCGAGACATAGGCGATGAAAGCATGCGCGGGCGCCGCGGCGAACGCCAGCCCGGACAGAAGCCCCACACGCCACATGCGCAACATCTGCGTCCTCATTTCAGCTTGCATTTGCTCTCCGGGCGATCGTAGCCGAGCGTGTCGAGCTCGGAGACCTGGTGCAGGAATCCTTCCTGCGGCGACACCGATACCACCATGCGGCCGTCGACCAGGAGGATCGGCTGGCGCAGCTGCCAATTCCAGTCGCGCAAGGTCAGCCGCGTGCCCTTGAAGGCGGCGACGGAGAAATCCGGGCCCTTGATGAAATCGGTGACCTTCTTGACCTCGCCGGAATTGGTGCGCGAGGTGGCTTCGCCGATCATGCGCACCGCGGTCCAGGCCTGCATGTCGAGCGCGGTCATCCGCCGCGAATTCAGCTTGATGAAGCGGTTCTGCATCTGGATCGCGCCCCATTGGTCCTGCGATGCGTCCCAGCTGCGCGGCACGAGGCCGGCCGAGCCGGCGACCGGACGCGGATCCCAGGTGCGATAGGGCAGATAGGCGCCGAACACCTCACTCTCGTCGGCGGCGACCAGCACGTCATAGGCCGGCGCCTGTTGCGTGAAGACAGGAATCTGGCGCTGGATCTGCGTCACGCCGCTATCGGTGCGCCGCGCGCCGCCCTTGTCCTCGAAGGTCCGCTCCTGCACGATCTTGGCACCGAACCGCGCCGCGGTTCGCCGGAGCGCATCGGCGAACAGCCTGTCCTCGTCGTGCGAGCCGACCACCAGCAGCCAGCGCGACCACTTCTTCCACACCAGATATTGGCCGAGTGCGTCCGCCAGCATCGCGCGCGTCGGCGCGGTGTGGATGACGTTGGCGCGGCAATCGGCCTCGCGCAGCCGCTCGTCGATCGCGCCGGCGTTGAACAGCAACGTGCCGCGGTCGCGCAGGGCGTCCGCGGCCTTCAGAAGCGCATCGGCGGGGAGGTCGGCGATGATGAAGCCGTTCTTCTCGGCGAGCGCGGTCGCAGCCTGCGCCACGTCCTCGCCTTCCCTGATGCGGCGCTCCTCCAGCGTGAAGCGCTGGCCGGTGAATTTCCCGGTGGTGTTGTTGTCCTCGATGGCAAGGCGCGCGCCGGCGACGCCGTCATTCTCGGCGGGCTGCTCGACCAGCGACAGCGTCGATCGGGTGCCGGCGATTCCGAGATAGCCGACGCCGACCGTGACGGGATCGGCCGCAAGCGCGCTCGTCGCCGCAAGACCAAAGCCGATCAGGCCGGCCAACCATCGGATCATGTTTCCTCCAGACGATCTCCCCGGCTTGACCGCCGGTGAAGAATTGTCTCTGCTTCAAGCATGACCAAATTGTCAGGCCATGCAACCCCGCATTTCGTCCCCGCGCGCGCACGGCCGGGAATCACGATCATGCGAGCACTGTTGGCGATCGCGGCTTTGCTGTTGACGGGCGCGGCCGCGCTCGCCGACCCGCCAAAACTCGCGGTGTTCGATTTCGAGCTGATCGACACCAGCCTGCCGGGCGAGTTCTACGGCTCCAAGCCGGAAGAGGCGCGACTCGTGCGCATCAGCGAGCAGCTGCGCAAGGAATTGGCAGAGTCGGGCAAGTTCCAGGTGCTCGACATCGCGCCGGTGCGGGAGGCCGCGCGTCACGCGAACCTGCAGGCCTGCGGCGGCTGCGACCTCAAGCTCGCCGGGCAGCTCGGTGCCGATTTGGAGATCACCGGCCTCGTGCAAAAGGTCTCGAACCTGATCATCAATCTCAACGTCTATCTGCGCGATGTGAAGACCGGCAACATGATCACCGCCGCCAGCGCCGACATGCGCGGCAACACGGATGAATCCTGGTCGCGCACCATGAGCTATCTCATCCGCAACCGCCTGCTGGCGCCGAATTACGGTAAGCCATGAGGTCTTCGCCTCTCCCCGCGTGCGGGGAGAGGCCGGAATTTGCGGAGCAAATTCCGGGTGAGGGGGAGTCTCCGCGAGTCCAACTCTCAGCGTCTTCGCGGAAGCAGCCCCTCACCCCAACCCTCTCCCCGTAAAAACTGGGAGAGGGGGAGGAGAGAGCAAGATCACGCCGTCAATCTTGCCGCATGCCAGTGCAGGTGATCGCTCATGAAGGTCGAGATGAAATAATAGCTGTGGTCGTAGCCCGCCTGGCGCCGCAGCGTCAGCGGGATGCCGGCCTTGGCGCAGGCGGCCTCGAGCAGCTCCGGCTTGAGCTGCTCCTTCAGGAAATTGTCGGCCTCGCCGACGTCGACCAGGAAGCCGGAGAACTTGGCGCCGTCCTCGATCAGCGCCACCGTGTCGTGGTTGCGCCAGGAATCCTTGTTCGGCCCGAGATAGCCGGACAGCGCCTTGATGCCCCAAGGCACGAGCGAGGGCGCCACGATCGGGGCAAACGCGCTGGCTGCGCGAAAGCGGTGCGGGTTGCGTAGCGCCACCGTCAACGCGCCGTGGCCGCCCATCGAGTGCCCCATCACCGATTGCCGCCTGGCATCGACCGGGAAGTTCTCCGCCACGAGCTTCGGCAGCTCGTCCGTGACGTAGCTCCACATGCGATAGTTGCGCGCGAACGGCTCTTGCGTGGCGTCCACATAGAAGCCGGCCCCGAGGCCGAAATCATAGGCGTTGTTGGCATCGCCAGGCACGTCGGGCCCGCGCGGGGAGGTGTCGGGCGCGACGAAGATCAGGCCGAGCTCGGCGCAAGCCTTGCGGAATTCGCCCTTCTCGGTGACGTTGGCATGCGTGCAGGTGAGCCCGGACAGGTACCAGACCACGGGCAGTTTGGCGCCGTCCGCATGTGGCGGGATATAGACCGAGAACACCATGTCGGTTCCGGTCGCCTGGCTGGCGTGGCGATAGACGCCCTGCACGCCGCCATGGGATTTGTTGGTCGAGACAGTCTGAATCGTCATGCCGAAAGACTCCGTGGCATCTCACCACATCAAGATTGCAACGCTTGTGTGACCGAATTTGTGGCGTCGTCAGGCGACGCCGCTGTCGATCGCCAGCCGCACCAGTTCGACCGAGGTCTTCACCCCGAGCTTCTGGCGCATTATGGACGAGGTATTGGCGACCGTCTTGTAGGACGATTGCACCAGCCAGGCGATCTCGGACAGGCTCTTGCCGGCGCTGAGCAGCCGCAGGATCTCCATCTCGCGCGCGTTCAGCTTCGACAGCGGGTTTTGCGCCAGCGTCGGCCCCGCAAAGGCGATGCTGCGCGCGATCGCGGTCGGAAGGTAGGTGCCGCCGCTTCCGACGGCGCGGATCGCCTCGACGAGGTCGTCGGGGTCGCCGGTCTTGGAGACGTAGCCCTTGGCGCCGCACTCGATCGCGCGCGCGGCGAAGGCGGGGTCGTCATTCATGCTGAACATGATGATGCGAGCCTCGGGCGCACGCTCGAGGATGCGGCGCGCGAGCTCGAATCCGGAGACGGTCGGCAGATTGATGTCGATGATGCAGAGGTCTGGACGTTCGACGATGAAGACGCACTCGCCGTCCTCGGCGTCGGCGGCCTCCAGAATCTCGATCTCGCCTTCGTCGGCCAGCACGGCACGGCAGCCGGAGGCGACGATGGGATGATCGTCGACGATCAGAATGCGCATGGGCGTTCCTCGCGACAGCCACGTCCCCTGGAGCTTGCCTGTTCTGCGCCGCACGAGGCTGACCGGACAAGACGCGCGTCTCGTGTCGCCTCATGCAACCCGGCCGGGATTGCTGTACGCTTCCGATTAGATATCGGGCGGTTCGGCTCTGTCAACGTCATCGGACAGGCGCGGCCAACCCTTCGCGAGGCACGAGCGAGACCAATGTGGCAAAATCTTTCCTTGCGCGGGCGCATCAATCTCTTGCTGGCGTTGCTGCTGGCACTGGGGCTCGCGGTCAATATCGGCCGCCAGGTCGCCGAGGCCGGCCCGCGCGTGCAGGCCGAGGACCAGAGCGTAATCCGCCTCGCGCGCGAATTCATCGAGATGATCGTTGCCGATCTCAACGAGGCGCCCGATCCGGATGCCAGGCTGAACCAGATCGCCCGCGATCTCAGCCGCCTGCGCCATGTCAGCATCGCGCTGCACGATTCCGGTGGGAACCCGCTGACGGCGCCCCGGCTTGGCGCCGATGGCGACGCGCGCGGCCCGCCGGCCTGGTTCGTCAGCCTGGTTCATCCCGAGCAGACCGCGGTCAGCGTGCCGGTCGCGATCCGCGGCAAGCCCGGCTCGCTCGTGATCACCTCGCACCCCGACGACGAGATCGCCGAGATCTGGGACGGCATCGTGACCCAGCTCGAGGTCGGATCGGTGGTCGCGCTCGCGCTGTTTTTCCTGATGATGAAGGTGGTCGGCCGTGCCCTGGCACCGCTGCAGTCGCTGGCGGAGGCCATGGGCAAGCTCGAAAGCGGACATTACGAGGCCCGTGTCGCGCCGGGCGGCGCGCCGGAGCTTGCCGCGATCTGCACCAGGCTCAACCATCTTGCCGCGACACTCGGTGAAGCGGTCGAGGAGAAGCGGCGCCTTGCCGAGCGTGCCGTGTCGCTGCAGGACATCGAGCGCAAGGAGATCGCGCGCGAGCTGCACGACGAGTTCGGGCCCTATCTGTTCTCGCTGCGCGCACATGCGAGCGCGCTGGCGAAGCAGGCGGACGGACGCGAGCCGAGTGCGGATGCCGTGCGAAAACATGGCAGCGCCATGCTGGAGCAGATCAATGCACTTCAGCAGTTCAATCGTCGCGTGCTGGAGCGGCTTCGGCCCGTGGGCCTTGCCGAGCTCGGCCTGCGCCAGGCGCTCGAATCCCTGTCGCGGCTCTGGCGGGAGTCGCGGCCCGACGTCGCGATCGAGACCTCGATCTCGCCGGCGCTGGGCGCAACCGGCGAGACCGCCGATCTCACCATCTACCGCATCGTGCAGGAGGCGCTCACCAATGTGTTCCGCCACGCCGGCGCGACCTCGGTCAGCGTCGTCATCGAGCCGGTCGAGCAGGCCGGCGGCCGCGGCTGTGCCCGGGTGCGGGTCAGCGACAACGGTCGCGGCATGGAGCCGGGCCAGAAGCTCGGCTTCGGCCTCGTCGGCATGCGCGAGCGGATCCTGGCGCTGGGGGGCACGCTCAATGTGGTCTCCGGTGACGGTGGTGTGACCGTGGAAGCGCTGGTGCCGACGGCGGCAACCTGATCGCACCCGAAGCGATCGGGAAAAATTCCCGATTTGGTCGGGAAAACGGGTGCGGATTGGACCCGACCTTTTGTGGCTGGCGTCCCCAATGCGGCCGAATAAACTCGCCTCGACCAATCGGCGGAAATCAAAACAGCCGGTGGTCGCGGATGGGAAGGCGGGGATGGGCAAGGTTGATTCGTTCAAGCGTGCTTTGTTGATGGCCTCGGTGTCGACCGGGCTGGCGTCGGGCTTGGTGTTTGCGAGCCCCGCCGGGGCCGCGCCGGACGAGGAGACCAACGTCCAGAACCTGCCGCCGGTCGAGGTCTCCGCGCCACCTCCTGCAACGCGGCGCGCGGCGCCGTCGCGACCGGTTGCGCGCGTGGGGGCGCCGGCATCCGCCGCGCCGAGGACACGCATCTACGTCTATCCGACCTCGCCGGGCATCGGCCGCGGTCTCGACGTCGACAAGGTCCCGTCGGCGATCAATGCCGTCGATGCCAACCAGATCAGGCGCACGGGTTCGCTGAACGTCACGGACGCGCTGCGCGACAACATCGCCGGCGTCAACATCAGCGAAGTCACCGGCAATCCGTTCCAGCCGGATGTCGAATTCCGCGGCTTTGTCGCGTCGCCCGTGACCGGCACGCCGCAGGGCCTTGCGGTGTATCAGAACGGCGTCCGTATCAACGAGGCATTCTCGGATGCCGTCAACTGGGACCTGATCCCCACCGCCGCGATCAGGTCGGTGACGCTGGTGACCAACAACCCGGCCTTCGGCCTCAATGCGCTCGGTGGCGCGATCAACCTGCAAATGAAGGACGGCTTCACCTATCAGGGCGCCGAGCTCGATCTCATGGGCGGCTCGTTCGGCCGCGTCCAGGGCTCGGCGCAATGGGGCAAGCAGGTCGATCAGAACTACGCCGTCTATGCCGCGCTCGAAGGACTGCGCGACAACGGCTTCCGCAATTTTTCCCAATCGACGGTGCGGCGCTTCTACGGCGATGTCGGTTACAAGGCCGGCGACAGCGAATTCCACGCCAACATGGGCGTCGCCAAGAACGATTTCGGGGCCAGCGCCACCGTTCCGGCCGAGCTGCTCGACAAATATTGGGGTGCGACCTACACCACCCCGCAGACCACCTCCAATCGCGTCGGCTATCTCAACCTGACCGGCAAGGTCGAGGCGACGCCGACCTGGACGTTCGAAGGCACCGCTCACGTGCGCAGGTACGAGCAGAAGGTGGTCGACGGCAACCCGACCGACGTGCAGGAGTGCGGTGCGGATCCGGCGCTGCTGTGCTTCGGCGATGACACCACCGCGGCGAACGGCGCGGGTGGCGCGCAACTCGCCAATCCCTTCGCGCCGGGAACCATCCTCGGCGAGATCGACCGGGGCTCGATCCGTTCGACCACCCTCGGCGTGTCGGGGCAGGCGACCAACACCGATCAGCTGTTCGGGCACGACAACCGCTTCGTGATCGGCGCCACCTACGATGCCAGTGTCACGCGCTACAACGCCACCGCCGAGATCGGCTCGATCGGAGAGAACTACGTCGTCAGCGGCAGCGGCGTCTTCCTGGGCCCGACTCCCACGGCAAACCCGGTCGCCGGCCCCGTCTCGCTGCGGACCGTCAACCAGTACAACGGCCTCTATGCGATGGACACGTTCAACGTCACGGATGCTTTCGCCATCACGGGCGGCGGTCGCTTCAACGTGGCGCGGATCTCGCTGGAGGACCAGCTCGGCACCGCGCTCAACGGCGATCACACCTACACCCGCTTCAACCCGATCATCGGCGGCACCTACAAGATCACGCCCGAGCTGACTGCCTATGCCGGCTATTCCGAGGCCAACCGCGTGCCGACGCCGCTCGAGCTCGGCTGCGCCGATCCCGCCAGGCCCTGCCTGCTCGCGGCGTTTCTGGTCGCGGATCCGCCGTTGAAGCAGGTCGTCTCCAAGACCGTGGAAGCCGGTTTTCGCGGCACCAAGGAGCTGAACATCGGCACGCTCGGATGGAAGGTCGGCGGCTTCCGTGCCACCAATTATGACGACATCGTAGCGGTGCCTGTCGTCGGGCGGACCGGCTTCGGCTATTTCTCCAATGTCGGCCGCACCCGGCGGCAGGGGTTCGAAGCCGAAGTCAGCATCAAGTCGCCCACGCTGCAGGTCCAGGCGAGCTATGCGTTCGTCGATGCGCGCTTCCTTGATCCGCTCGAGCTCGGCTCGGAGAGCCCGTTCAGAGACCCTGCCACCGACACCGTCCAGGTCAGGCCCGGCAACCAGATCCCCGCGATCCCGCGCCACCGCGTCAAGGTTGGCGTCGACTACGCCGTGACCGACGTCTGGAAGGTCGGCGGCAACGCGCTGTTCGTCTCCAGCCAATATCTCGTCGGCGACGAGTCGAACCAGTTCGCGAAGCTGCCGTCCTACACGGTGTTCAATCTCAACACCTCCTACCAGGTGACGAAGAACATCCAGCTCTATGGCCGTGTCGACAACATCTTCGACAAGCGCTACGCGACCTACGGACAATTCTTCGATACCGGGGCCTTGCCCAACTTCACCAACGGCGGCAATGCCTTCACCGACCCGCGCTCGCTCAGCCCGGCACGGCCGCGCGCGTTCTACGCGGGGATGCGGGTGACGTTCTAGATATTTTGGAGCGTCCTCTCTTGGATGGCCGTCTATGTCGACGACAGGCCCGCGAAACCCTCGCCTTCACTCCACCTTCACTCGCTCGAGCGGCGCCGCAGCGACGCTCGCCTGCTCCCGGCCTTTGGCCACTCCCACGCGTTGGCGTCGGTGCACGAGATACTGATCTCCGAGCACGCCGATCAGGATGACCGTTCCCATCACCGCGAAATTGAGCGAGCTCGGAATGCCCAGCAGGTTGACCAGATTCTGCAGCACCTGGAGCAGCACGGTGCCGAGCACGACACCGATGATCGAGCCTTCGCCGCCGCGCAAGGAGCAGCCGCCGAGCACGGCGGCGGCGATGGCGTAGAGCTCGTAGAACGAGCCGTGCACGGCGGGGGAAATCGAACGGGTATACATCGCGATCAGGATTGCCGAAAACGCTGTCAGCCCGCCACAGATGACATAGGCCGAGACGATCACGCGGCTGGTGCGAATGCCGGAATAGCGTGCCGCTTCCTCGTTCTTGCCGACGGCAAAGAGATAGCGGCCGAACACCGAGCGGTGAAGCACCACCCAGGCGATCACCGCCACCACGGCGAGCGCCACCACGCTGTGCGGCAGCGGGAATCCGAGCACGTTGGTGCGGCCCGCGGCGAGCCATTCCAGCATCGGAAAGCTCGCGCCGAAGCCGAAGCCCGCCGTCGCGTCCTCGGTGTAATAGCGCGCCGCGCCGCGATAGATCAGGAGGCCGCACAGGGTTACCACGAAAGGCTGGATCCGCATCCGGGTCGCCAGCGTGCCATGGACGAGGCCGATCACGAGCCCGGCCGCGACGATCATCGCGAGGGCTACCACCCAGTTGACGTCGTGGTTGACGATGAGGTCGATGAACAGGACGCCCAGCAGTGCGATCACCGAACCGACCGACAGCTCGATCCCGCCGATGATGATGATGAAGGCTTCCGCGATGGAGAAGATGCCGAACAGCCCGATCTGGTTGGCGGTGTTGGAGAGATTGCCCACGAACAGGAATCTCGGATTGATCAGGGCGACGACGGTCCCGACCACCAGAATCAGAACGAGAAGGCTCAGGTCTTTCTTGCTCAAGGTCCCTCCGCCGCGATTGTGTGGCCAACGGCAAGCTGCAGCACATTGTGCTCACTGAACTGGCTGCGATCAAGGAAGCCCGAGATCGCGCCCTCATGCATGACCGCGAGCCGGTCGCTGACCCCGATCACCTCCTCCATGTCGCTGGAGATCATCAGGATCGCCACGCCGGCATCGGTCAGGCGGCGCAGCATGCCGTAGATCTCCTGCTTGGCTCCGACATCGACCCCGCGCGTCGGCTCGTCGACAATCAGCACCTTCGGCTGCATCGACAGCCATTTGGCGAGCACGACCTTCTGCTGGTTGCCGCCCGACAAAGAGCCGACGACGGTCTTGACGTCGGGCGCGCGGATCTTGAGGCGCTCGCGCTGACGCACCGCATTCTCGTTCTCGCGCGCGCTATCCACCAGCCAGAAGCGCATATAGGACGCCAGATCCGGCAGCGAGATGTTTTCGGTGATCGAGACGTCGAGCAGCAGGCCCGCGCCCTTGCGGTCCTCCGGAACAAGATAGATGCCTTGCTCGATGGCGGCCCGTGGGCTTGCGATCCGGATCGGCTCGCCATCGAGTCGTATCGCGCCGCCGCGCAATCGGTCGATGCCGAAAAGGGCGCGCGCGAGCTCCGTGCGGCCGGACCCGACGAGACCGGCAAGTCCGAGGATCTCGCCGCGGCGGACCGACAGGCTCACGGCGCGGCCGGGATAGGTGTCGGTGACCGCATCGACGATATCGAGCACGCTGTCGCCGGGCGGCGCGGCCGGCGGAACGTAGAGCGATTTCAGGTCGCGGCCGATCATCAGGCGAATCATCGCCGCCGGAGAGAGTTCCGCACGTGTCAGTGCGCCGACCACGCGCCCGTCGCGCAGCACGACCGCGCGGTCGGCGCACTGCATCACCTCGTTGAGCCGATGTGTGATGAAGATGACGCTGACTCCGTGGGCTTTCAGGCTGGCCACGGTCCGCATCAGGCGGTCCGTCTCGGCGAGCGTCAGGCTCGAGGTCGGCTCGTCCATGATGACGAGACGAGCATCGAGCGAAAGCGCCTTCATGATCTCGACGAGCTGGCGCTGCGCCAGCGACAGCTCGGCGAGCGGCGCATCGGCCGCGAAATCGCAGCCGAGCCGCTCCAGCAGCGGCGCGACACCGGCATGCATCCGTTTGCGGTCGATCAGCCGCAAGGGCCCGCCGTGCACGGGCTCGCGGCCGATGAAGACGTTGCCGGCGACGTCGAGATTGTCGAAGAGGTTCAGTTCCTGATGGACGAAGGCGATGCCCGCCTTGATCGCGTCCGCCACGGTGAGCGAGCCTCGCGCGACGCCGTCGACAAGGATGACGCCGCCGCTCGGCTCCACGACCCCGCCGAGCACGCGCATCAGCGTCGACTTGCCGGCGCCGTTCTCGCCGATCAGCGCAACGACCTCGCCGGGCGACACCTGGAGACCGACGTGGTCGAGGGCGACCACGCCTGGATAGCTCTTGCTGATGTCGACCAGCTCGAGGAACGGTTCTGGCATGGTAGGCTGCGCGGCGGGCAGCGCGGATATCTCCTATTTCTTCAGCATCTGCTTCATCGAGGCCATGAACTCGTCGACATTCGCCTTTTCGATGACCTTGCCGGGCACGATGATGATGCCGTTGGCCGGAATGCCGGACTTGTTGCCGCCGATGTAGTTCGCCATCAGCTTCATGCCCTGATAGCCCCACTCGAACGGCTGCTGCACCACCGTGCCGACGATGCTGCCTTCCTTGACGCCGCCGAGCGTGATCGGATCCTCGTCAAAGCCGATGATCTTGATCTTGTCGAGCTTGCCGGCCTCCTTGAGCACCTCGTAGATCCGCGGCGTATTGTAGGAGTAGAAGCCGACGAGGCAGCTCACATCGGGCATGGCCGCGAGGATGTCCTCGACATTGCGCTTGGCGCGCGTCTGGTCGATCTCGTCGCCGCGAACGTCGACGAGCTCGACCTTCGAGCCCTTGATCGTCTCCTTCACGCCTTCGATGCGCTCGCGCGCATTGTCGGCGCCGGGCAGGCCGACGAAGCCGACGCATTTGCCGCCGTTCGGCAGCGCCTTGACCATCAGCTTTCCTGCCTCCTTGCCGAGGTCGGTGTTGGAAGAGCCGATATAGGCCACGCGCTTGGATTGCGGCGCGTCGCTGTCGGTGGTGAACAGCACCGTCTGGGACGCAACCTTGTTGAGGTGCTCGGTCTGGTTCTTCGGATCGACCGCGCTGACCATGATGCCGGCGGCACCGGCGGCGACGAGGTCGTCCATCACGCGCTGCTGCACGGCGGCCGCAGCCTGTTCCGGATATTTGAACTGGAGCTCGTAGTTGGGCAACTCGCCCTGCGCCTTCTTCATCCCGGCCTCGGCGATCTTCCAGAAGTCGGATGCGCCATTGACGACGAAGGCCAGAACCTTCTTGTCCGCCGCATCGGCCGAGCCGAACCCCGCTGCAATCGCGAAGGCAATAGACGCACCTGCAACCAAGAGACGCTGCATATCATCCTCCCCTAAGGCGGTCGGCCCTTTTTGATGGCCAACTCTGCTTGAGCCCAGATTGGGCGCATGCCTCACCCCCGGCGGCGCGGCAATCGGCCGCCACCCGCATCGTTGCGGCAGAGGCGGGTCACCGACCCGGCCGGCGAGGTGAAATGAGGCGCGTACCTCAAGCTAGCAGAAGCCCGCGGGGCGCGCAATTGGAAGCAACGGTCCGGACGCCAACCTCGGCGCTGAGGTGATGTCGTGCCTCACGAGATGAGGCGGCATGCGCTCGCCAATGGCTCACCACATGCAAAATCAGACTGCGTTATCAAGTAGGTCCGCGCTCGGTCAGCCCGGCACGGCCAAGGGCATTCGTTCTGAGTTGCAGCAGGCGCTGACGCCTCCTCCTCCCAAAGGAGGAGAAGGAAGCGCAGCGTCCACTCGGCTCAGTAGTCCCAGAACACCGGCACCCAGCGGAAGGCGCCGCCATCCACCGCGACCCGTCCGACCGACGGGAACGGCAGGTGCGTGGCCACCAGCATCTCGCCAGTCTTGGCAAGCTCCTGCAGAAGACGGGTACGCACGCGCGCCGCCTCCTCGGGATCGTGTTCGAAACCGTTGTGCCAGTCGGGCTGGTCGAACCCGACGGCGAACACGGCGTCGCCGGCAAACGTCAGCGCCTCGCCGCCGGACGCGATGCGAACCACGCTGTGCCCGGGAGTGTGACCGCCGGTGCGCCGTGCGACGACGCCCGGCGCAACCTCGTGCGCCTCATCGAACGGCCTGAGCTGACTGCCATAGGCTTTCACGAACTGCTTGGCGGTCGCCCGCAGCGCATCGGGGAAGCCCTGAGGCATGTTGGTGTGAGAGAAATCAGGTGCTTCCCAGAACTTGACCTCCGCCGCCGCGACGTGGATCCGCAGGTCGGGGCGCAGCCGCTGCTTCACACCGTCGACGAGCAACCCGCCGATGTGGTCCATGTGCATGTGGGTGAGCACCAGATCGGTCACGGAGGAAAGATCGATGCCGGCCGCCTCCAGTCGCTTGATCAACTGCCCGGCCCGCGGCAAGTGCAAGTTCGGGTCGGAGCCGAGGCCGGCGTCAATGAGAATGGTCTTGCCGCGGCTTCGCACCATGACCGCATTCAGTGCCCAGTCGAAAGCATCAGGCGGCAGGAACATGTCACGCAGCCAGGCCGCACGCTCGGCCGGGGCGGCGTTGTGCGCCAACATGGTGGTCGGCAGCGGCAGAACGCCGTCGCTGACCACGAGCACGTCGATCTCACCGATCTTGAGCGCGTAGCGCGACGGCACGAGCTCTTCGGGTTTCGCGGCGTATGAGGTGTTGTGGAGGTTCATGTTGTTCTCCTGTTTCATGCTGCTGGCTGATCTTGTTGATCAGGCCGCGCAGCCAGGGAGCGCGGCCGTCATGGCGTCGTGCGTTAGAGGCTGGTCACGCGTTCCGGATCGGCCGATGCGAGCGCGGCGGCGCGTTCGGCCTTCGGCGGATAGATCCAGACGGTGTTGATCTCTTGCTTGGTCTTCTTGGCGACGTCGCCGACCATCTCGACCTTGCGCTCCCAGCCGCGCGTGAACAGTGCGCCGGCTTCGCCGAGATCGAGACAGGTGACGTAGGCCCTCTGGTGGTACGGCCTGGTCGGAACGCCGAGCAGTTCGGCGGCGGCATTGTTGCCGGCAAAGGCGCCCATCCGCGTGGCGTGCTGGCACGACATCAGCGCGTAATTGCCCTCGTCGTCGCAGGCGGCACGGGCCGCATCGCCGGTTGCGAAGACGCCCTCGACGCCTGGCACCCGCAAACAGGGGTCGACCAGCAACCGGCCGAAATTGTCGCGCTCGGCGGGAATCTGCCTCGTCAAAGGGGCCGCACGAATCCCCGCCGCCCAGATCACGGTCTCGGTTTCGATGTGCTCACCGTTGGACAAGGTCACGCCAGACGCATCGAGCGAGGCCACCCCGGCGCCGAGGCGGGTTTCCACGCCGAGCTTCTGGAGTGCGCTCTCGATGACCGGCCGCGGACCTTCGCCCATGTCGGGTGCAATCGCGCTGTTGCGCTCGACGATGATGACGCGGGTCTTTGCATCCGGTCCGAGGACGGCACGAAGCCGCGCCGGCATTTCGGTGGCCGCCTCGATGCCGGTGAAGCCGCCGCCGGCGACGACGACCGTGTCGCGTCCGTTCACGGCCGGCCGCTTGGCGAGGCCATGCAGGTGCCTGTCGAGCGCAATCGCATCGTCGAGCGAATCGACGCTGAAGCCGTGCAAGGCGAGGCCCGGAATGTTCGGGCGGAACAGCCGGCTGCCGGTGGCGACCACGAGGCGATCGTAAGAGAGCATCTTCTTGGTGCCCTTCGCCGTGGCGATCCTCACCATGCGGGATTGGGTTTCCACCGTGTCGACGCTGCCCTGAACATAGGTGACGTCGATCGCCTTGAGCACATCGAGTAGCGGTGCCGTCAAGGTTTCGGGATGTTGTTCGTATAGCCGCGGGCGGACGACCAGCGTCGGCTCGGGCGCGACTAGCGCGATTTCGAGTTCGTCGGGCGAGACTCCCTGGATGTCACGCAGGCGGGCAGCGGATAGAGCGGCATACATGCCGGCGAAGCCGGCGCCGATGATGACTAGTCGCATTGATGGTCTCCTCTGGTTGATCTTCCCGGATACGAGGGCGCGTTGCCGCCGCGGCTACGGGTTCGCGGCAGGCTCTGTTGCGGTCAGCAACGGCGCCAAGGGTTGAAGCGGACTTGCGCGCGCTTAATGGAGGGGGCAGCCGGACGACTGCGAGCTCTGCGGCCAGCCCTGACGAAAGACGATGGAGGGCGGCTTGCGGCCCCAGTCCTGATGGAGAAGGCGGGGCCCGTCCCCGGTCACGACAGACAGCGCCGGATGAGCGCGTTGTATGTCGGCCTCGTCACCGGCGGCTGACGTGAAGCGGACAGTCAGCGAAAGGCCGTACACGATTGCGGTCGCCAGACCCTTGCGTGATGAAGTGGTTGCCAGCCGCTGGACGACATCTTTCCAGATCATCATCTGTCTCCGTCGTGGGATTGGACATGATGATGGTCTAACCGATCGGGTGTGCCGCTGCCCCAGCGCGATTGCTGTCGCTATCGAGCGATTGCTGCTAGCGCATGCGCCTGCGCCAATCGCTCGGCGTCTCGCCGGTCAGCTTCCTGAACGCCGCCGCGAACGCCGTCTGCGAGGAATAGCCGAGCGCGGCAGCGATCGAGACGATCGGCTCGTCGCTCTCCCGCAGCTTGTGCATGGCCTGCTCGAGCCGGTGTTGGCGCAGCCAGGCGTGGGGCGAGAGCCCGGTGCTCTCCTTGAAGGCGCGGCAGAAGTGGAAGCGCGAGAGGCCGGCATCGGATGCCAGCGCATCGAGCGAGACGTCCGCATCGCCGTCCGAGCGCAACCGTTCGATCGCGCGGAGCAGGACCTTCGGCGCCAGCCCGCCCATGGCCGGTTGGAACGTGGCCCGCGTGCCTGTGTGCGCCGCCAGGACGCGGGTAGCGAGAAGATCCGTCACCTGATGCCGGAACAGCGCATCCAGGACCCCGTTGCCTTCGAGTGCATCCGCTGCGCTCAACAGCAGTCTCGATGTGATGGGGTCAGGGTGCGCCGTCCGCTCCAGCAGGTCGGTCGCCCCTGCGATACCGGCTTCGCCGGCGACGCGCTTCAGTGTCGCATTCGGAAGGTAGAGTTGAACGACATCGACCGGCTTCGGAATGTCCCATCGGGAGCTCGATCCTTCCGGAATGATGATCACGACTCCGGGGCGAAACGTCCCGATCGAAACCGATTTTCCCGTCCGGCGCTCCATGCGCTGTATCACGCCGTTATACGCCATGATCACGTGGTGGCTCATGGGCTCGACGACGTCGTGCAATGGGTCGTGATTCCAGTGCGCGATGCCGGCGCCGGAGGCGTCCAAGGCCATGCGGGTCGGTTCGGTCCTGAGCACCCGCGCCATCTCCGATCCGGCGGCGCGCCGCTCGGAAATCGCGACATCGGCGGGGTGTGCGCCAGGGACGGGTGGCCGGCCATTGGGCGAGGGATTGTGCCTGGATGCGGTGCTCCCGGTCATTGCGTGGCTCCTTCCGATCGCCTGCTGCCTGAGATCAGGGGCCCGTACTTGTACGGGTTGGCGCGGGTTCTATGCGGGGCCGAGGCACCGGGTCTTGCCCGAAACGGTTGTGCTTTGCCTGATCCTGCTCCAGCCGAGCGCGCGGTTTCAAAGGCACGCTGGATGACGGCGGGCGATCGTTGCAGGCCCGCGGGCGAAGGTCGGCGGCGCGGGCCTCTTAACCGGTCAGAAACCATAGCAAATGATCTGAAAACTTTAACGAAACTGCTTGATCGTCTGTGCGTCGATGTGTCGGAGGGCCCGTCCGATGACAGAGCACCAGTTGAGAGAGCAGGAATTTTTGATCGCGCGATACCGGCATCTGGAGCGCGAGGTGACCGACCCGCTTGCCGTGCATCTGCTTCACAGCATCATCGAGGAGCTCGAGGCCGAGCTGCGCAAGGAAAGACCGGATTGGCACGGGCCCGGTCATTAACCGTTTGTTGGCGCTAATGATGCCAATTGTCGGCGTGGGAATACCAGGGGAGGCTGCTCCCATGTTGAAGGACGGCACCTACGCGGCTTGGTACAAGACGCCGATCGACCAGGGTACCGGGATCGTCCATGTCGCAGACGGCCAGATCTGGGGCCGTGACAGCCTGATGACCTATCACGGCACCTGCCAGGTCGATGGAGATCGCTTCACCGCTATCGTGTCGACGAGGCGTCATACCGACGGTCGCGCCACCGTGTTCGGCAACGATGACGAGCTGACGCTGACGATCGAAGGAAGCTGCCCTGGCAGGATCGCGACCTACACCGCGACGGCACCTCAGGCGCCGGGCATGATCCTCCACGGAACGCTCATCCGCACGGAACAACAGCCGCCCGCACCTGAACCACCAGGGCAGATGCCGGCATTCAATCCCGACAAGCTGCCGAAATTGCCGAAGCGCTCGCGCTGAACGAGGGGCCGCCGCCGCGCCGGTCCGCATTGTACGTGCTGCTCTTCGGCCCAGCCATGACGATCGTGAACTCCGATCCGGCACCGCCGCGTGCCAACGGTCGGGCAAATTGTCTCAGGCAGGTTCAGCGGAAATTGTCGCAATCAGGCCTGGATAGGCTTGTATCAATGGTTGCTGATAGATCATAATACAGCCGTTGCGATGGGTGGCAGGTTCGTACGAGGACCAAGCCACGCCGGTTCGATTTTGCGTCCATATGTTTCGATCGTGATTTCGAGGGCATGACCTCGATGGTGTGCGTGCAGGAGCCCGGCGCAATTTCAGTGGCGTCGTGGCAAGGGCACAATGAGCTGCTGACCGATTAGTGGGAACGTCGCGAGCCGCCATGGGTGGCCTCGCTTCGACGAATTGCGTGAAGATTTTTTGAACGAGGCGGGCGATGGAAGTTGCTGCGGCTTGTCACCCCAGGGTGGGGGATAATCTCTATTCGCGGGAGATCCGCTTCGGCATCGTGATGTATGGTGGCGTTTCGCTCGCGATCTACATCAACGGAGTTACGAATGAGCTCTACGAGATGGCGTGCGCGACGCCGAAGGAGCATGACGACCTGAATCTTCGCGGGACGCGCGAGGTCTACCGAAAGGCGTCGTGGCTGCTGCGCGACGAGAACTTGCGCGCCCGCTATCTCGAGCATCTGACCATCGGCGGGCGTGACCCGTTCGCCGACATGGCCACTCTGCCGACTGGGCAACGCACACGCTTCGTGGTGGATTCGCTCGCGGGCACCTCCGCTGGCGGCATCAACGGCATTTTCCTCGCAAAAGCTCTCGTCAGCGGACAGAAGTTCGCTCCATTGAAGACGTTGTGGATCGAGGAGGGCGATATCAATCGTCTGCTCAACGACAACGCCTCCTACGAGGGGCTGGAGTTCGCCAAGACCGGTTCTGCGCCGCAGTCGCTCCTGAACAGCGATCGGATGTACGTCAAGCTTCTCGATGCCTTCGAGAAAATGGAGAAGGAGAGAGAGGGGAGGGTCGCGCCGACGGCGAGGGGCGAGTCTCAACTGGTCGACGAACTGGATCTGTACGTCACGACGACGGACATTCGAGGCGCAGTCGTGCCGTTGCGGCTGTTCGACAAGGTCGTCTATGAGCAGCGCTACAAGCAGGTCTATCACTTCCAATATGCCGCCGGGGGCGAGAACCATTTCACCGAAAGTTTCGCCCCGTTCCTTGCGTTTGCGGCGCGTTGCACGTCATCCTTCCCATTCGCATTCGAACCGATGTCCGTATCCGACGCGCAGCGCTTGTGCGACGCGCGCCAGACCGTCGGGAGCGTGAATTTCGACGCCTGGAAGCCGTTCTTCACGGGGCTGTCGATCGCGGACCTGGACGGTGACGGTTGGCGCAAGCGCGCGTTCGGCGACGGAGGCTATCTCGACAACAAGCCGTTCAGCTACGTCGTCGATGCGCTGTCATGGCGACTCGGCAGCCTACCGATGGAACGCAAGCTGATCTATGTCGAGCCGACCCCCGCTCATCCCGAAACCGAGCAGGGAAGCGCGAGCCAAAAACCCGATGCGCTCGCCAATGCGCTCTCGGCCATGCTGACAATCCCGCAGGATGAGACGATCCGCGAGGACATCGAAGCGGTGTTGGCGCGCAACAGGCGCATCGAGCGGGTCGAGCGGATCGTGCGTCAGGTCGAAGTCGACATCGAAGCGCGCAACGATGACCCCTTCGCGCGCATCGTGCTCGACGGGGACGGCAAGGTGCCTGCCTGGCGGTCGCGCGACATGCGCCATATGGTCGATTACTACGGCGTCGCGTTTCTGCCATACCGTCATCTCCGGCTGATGACCGTCACGGACGATATCGCCGATCGATTGGCCGTCTGGTGGGGCATCGACCGCCGCTCCGACCAATTTTACGCGTTGCGCGCGTTGGCGCGAGCCTGGCGCGAGGAGAATTTCTACGAATACGAGAAAGACGCCAAGGGTCGTACCGAGTCGGTCAACGCCTTTCTGGACGATTACGACGTCAAGTATCGGCTCAGGCGCACCGGGTTTATCCTGCGCAAGGTGCATCAGCTTCGAAGTCTTTTCATCAAGCCCGAGCTGCCTGGCGCCGGGAACGCCTGGTCGGATGCTG
The DNA here is from genome assembly GCF_024585265.1 of Bradyrhizobium sp. WBAH42. NCBI lineage: Bacteria > Pseudomonadati > Pseudomonadota > Alphaproteobacteria > Hyphomicrobiales > Nitrobacteraceae > Bradyrhizobium > Bradyrhizobium sp. WBAH42. The sequence goes on along the minus strand of NZ_CP036533.1, from coordinate 6,730,504 downwards.
AAACACATCTCATGGAACGGTGGGACAGGCACGTGTCCCACCGGCGAATGGACACGCTGGCGCTCCTCGCTGCGTTGAACAGCCTCGCCGGCGGGCTCGGAGAAGCCATCGCCCAGCTCCGTTGCGTGACCTGGCAGTTGAAGCCCCCGGAGAACGGGTGCAGGTCGGCATGTCATGAAGAATTGATCCAGACCCTTCGTGTGATTCTTGGCCAGAAGCCGGATCCCAAATTGAAGGCGTTGACGACCAAGTCCGGTACGCCCGTGCCGCTTCCGAGCGACCTGCCGCCTCCGAGTCCGCTGCGGACGCTTCAGGAGAACGTCTTCGCCAACGCCAAGATGCTCCTCCAATATACGAGGGCCGTCGAGACGCAGCTTCAGGTCGCGCTCGAGGGCGACATTCGCGCGTTGAAAGACGGTTACGCCCCGGTGATCGGCATGGCGCCGCGCGGCCAGATGCCGCTTCCCCAGGCCCTGCTTGGGAACCCGGAGCTTCATGCCTGCGAGGAGAGCGACGAAGGCGGCCCCAAGGTCCGCGTCGCGGTCGCCAAGGTGGCCTTGCCAGATGACGTCGATGCGCTCAACACCCCGGAGGGGACGGCGCTCCGCGAATTCCTGGCCGAATATTTCATGAGGTTCGACGAGTACGATCAGGCGAGCTTCCCGCTCTACTACGATACAGGTACCGGCGAGCCTTCGACCGTCGAGATCGTTCGGGTCAGTCCGGAGGATGCCACCAGCCTGATCGACGAACGCAATGGCCTGCGACACAAGCTCGCCGGCGTTGCCGTGCTTCACTTCGGCGCCTTTCTCGACGAGCAGTGGCGGCGCAACGACATCATGTGGGGCCGGCTGGACGGTTGCGAGCGGATACTGGCAACCCTGTTTCCTGCCGCCGAGGACAAGGTGATCAGAGACGCTCTCCTCAAGGAGGCGCAATGTACGATCATACGCGAGGAGATGAAGCCGGATAGTTACGACCAATTGGTTGACGGCTTCACAAAAGCGCTGGCGGAGCAGAAGAATGAAACGCTCGAAGGCGCCTTCGATGCCTTATGGCAAAAACTGGCGCTGACCGCGGGCGGACAGCGCCGCACGCAGATCGCTCAGGCGCTGAAAGAGGTGCTGGGCGACCAGGGCATGCTCAACTATGTGCGCGAGTACTACAACGTCAACCGCAGGCCCAGCACCGAGGTCGCGCTGCGGACCGGCTCACGCGCCTTGACCATTACCGGACAGATCCTCGAGCAGGCGGAACAGCACCGTCGGGGACAGCGAAGCTGGATGATGTGGGTCACAAGGGCCGGTCGCGCGGTTCAGACCCTGCTCACGATCTCGACGCCGGGCAGCCTTGGTCGAGCCGTGTTCTGCTACTGGCTCGGGCTGCTGTATGTTGTGGAATTCCTGTTCTTCGGCATTACCGCGTTGATCGGGGCGTCGGGTGCTCGCAATGTCAGCCTGATTGCTTTGGCGATCACGGCGGCCGTTCACCTGTCGATCACGATGCTGGGAGACTTCATCGCTCGGCAGGAAAAGTGGGCCAGGTGGGTGCGGTTGATCAAGGGAGGCACCCTCGGACTTGCCGTCATGGCCGGCCTGCTCATCTTCTTCGGCGTGATGGCGTTTGCCAATGGCGGTTTCGCCGGAATCAATTGTCCGGACGGACATAACGTGTTCGGCTCAGCCTTCGATCTGTTCTGTAGACCGAAGACCGGTTCATGATCCTGATGCACGCCGCGTGATCCGTTGCCGAAGCGCTCGCGCTGAACGAGGGAGCCATGTCCCTGATGCGAAGCTACGCCAGCAATCCGTCGAGATCGGAATAGATGACGTCGGCCGTACGCTGATAGTGCTGCTGAAGCAGATGCACGGCCCGCTCACTGTCCCTGCCGAGAACCGCCTGAAGGATATCGGTGTGCTCGGCACCGACCTTGCGTGCCGGATAGGCCTTCGCAATCGACATCATGCGATACCGATAGAGCCGGTCGGCGAGTTGCTCGCAGAAGCCGAGCAGCGGCCGTGAGCCGCAAAGACCGATCAGCGTCGTGTGGAAGGCACGGTGCACCTTCTCCCAATCCGGATTGTCCTCGAACGTGTCGTGCTTAAGCGAGCGCGCCGTACGATCAAGCCTGTGATGCGCAACCAGCAGAGCCTCTTCCCAGGTCTGGGTCGCATTCTGCATGGACTCGCGGAGCGCCAGGCCTTCCACCCAGCATCGCGTCTTGGTCAGCTCCTGCAACTCCTCCTTGCTGACCTCCTTCACGTAGAAGCCGCGTTGCTCCATGCCGACGACGAACTCTTCGCTGGTCAGGCGGTTGAGCGCCTCGCGCAGCGGGGTCTGCCCGACATTGTACTGCTCCATCAGGAAGCGCGACTGGAGTTTGCGACCGGGCTCGAGCCGCGTCGTCAGGATGTCGGCCTTGAGCCGTGCGTAGATCGTGGTGGCCAGCGTGGCCGGTTGGCCGTCAGTGCTCATGGGCATCCCATCAGAATCTCCAGCACTTATGTACATTAGCACGGCTCGTGCCAATTATTTATAAATTTTTGCTTTACGTGGAACTTTATACATATTAAGGAGGGAGACGTTCGCGTTCCTTGGTAAGGAAGCCCAATGTCCGCCTTTCCGGTAACGGCCCTGCGCAGCGTCGAAATCACGACGCCGCAGCTTGCCGGCTCGATCGAGTTCTACAGCAAGGTCTGGGGCCTCGACGTCGCGGCGGAAGCGGGCGACACGGTGTACCTTGCCGCGACGGGCAGCGACTTCCACGTCCTCGAGCTCACGCCGGGCGAGACGACGTCACTCCGCAAGATCAGCTTCCGCACCCGCTCGCACGACGATCTGCACCACTTGTTCGGGCGTGCGCGGCAGGCCGGCTGTGAGGTGATCAGCTCACCCGCGCCGTCGCCTGCTCCGTCAGGCGGGACAAGTTTCGTGGTTCGCGAAGCGCAGGGATGCGTCATCGAGTTCGTTCATGGCGACCGTACCAAGCCGGCGCGCGTGATCGCGGATCGCCCCGAGCGGCTGGCACATGTCAACATCAACAGCGCCGGCATTGAAAAGCTTTCGGCCTTCTACCAGGAGACCTTGGGATTCCGGCTGTCGGATCGATCCAAGCTGATGGCGTTCCTGTGCTGCAACAGCGATCACCACGCGGTCGTGCTTGCGGAGGCTCCTCGCAACGGCCTCAATCACGTGGCTTTCCTCATGCCTGATCTCGAGTCCGTCATGCGTGGCTCCGGCCGCATGATCGATCATGGCTATCCGATCGGCTGGGGCGTTGGCCGCCACGGTCCGGGCGACAACGTGTTCGCCTATTTCGTAGATCCGGCTGGTAGCGTCATTGAATACACGGCCGAAGTCTTGCAGATCGACGACAGCTACGTCGCGAAGGGGCCGAGCGATTGGGTCTGGCCTCCGGGACGAACCGATCAATGGGGCATCGCTCCGCCCAAGTCTGACGCCTGCAAAACGGCGCAGATCGCCGTTCCCTTCGCGACGGCGCGCACATGACGGATACGGCCGGCGCCATCGACTACGACGTGCTCGTCGTCGGCTTCGGGCCGACCGGCGCCGTTGCCGCAGGCCTGCTCGGCGGCCTTGGTCATCGCACGCTGGTCATTGACCGGCTGACCGACGTGTACGACAAGCCGCGCGCGATCGCGCTCGATCACGAGATTTTCCGTCACTTTGATAATATGGGGCTCACTGATGCAATCTCGCCCTATATCGAGCCTTTCACCGCATCGGAGCATTTTGGGGTCGACGGCCAGCTGATCCGGCGAATCGACATGGTCGCAAAGCCCTATCCGCTTGGCTACACGCCGAGCATGGTGTTCAGCCAGCCCGCGGTCGAGGCCGAACTGCGCTGCCACGCGACCAGTTTTTCCAACGTGCGGGTAGAGCTCGGGGTCGAGCTGCTCGGTCTCGTGCAAACGCCCGATCGCGTCGAAGCATGCCTGAAGAACAGCGATGGACAGCACCGCTCCGTGACGGCGCGCTACGTAGTCGGCTGCGACGGCGCATCGAGCACCGTGCGTCAGATCGCAGATCTCGCGCTTGAGGACCTCATCTTTGATGAACCCTGGCTGGTGGTCGACATCCGCGTGAACGAAGACGCGCTTGCCCGACTGCCGCAATGTTCCGCGCAGTTCTGCAATCCGGCGCGCCCTGTGAGCTTCCTGATCGGCCCGAAGAAGCACCGCCGCTGGGAGATCATGCTGCTGCCAGGCGAAGACGCGCGGCAGATGGAGCGGCCCGACAATGTCTGGAAGCTGCTCGCGCCATGGCTCACGCCGCATGACGGAGAATTGTGGCGGGCCGCCTCCTATCGTTTCCACGCCCTCGTCGCCGCCGAGTGGCGCAACGGCAGGATCCTGATCGCCGGCGATGCTGCGCATCAGCAGCCTCCCTTCATCGGCCAGGGTATGTGCCAGGGCCTGCGCGACGCCACGAACCTGGTCTGGAAGCTGGATCATGTGCTCAAGGGCGTCTCCTCCGACAGTCTGCTCGACAGCTACACGGTCGAACGCAAGCAGCACGTCATCGAGCTGACCGGCAAGATCAAGGCGATCGGCCAGTCGATCTGCGAACGCGATGCGGCAGCGGCCCGGCGGCGGGATGCGCAAATCCTCGCCGACGGCGGCGGCAAGCCGCTGCTGCTGACGCGGCAGGAAATCATTCCGCCGCTCCGCGCGGGATGCCTGTCACAGCACGAGATGCCCGCACGTGGCACTCTGTTTCCGCAGCCGCGCATCGCGAGCGGCCCTACCGCTCGCTTGCTGGACGATGTGACCGGGACCGGCTGGCGCGTGTTGATCGACGGCCGCAGCGATGATGCCGCTTCCATGCTCTCGCTCTGTGCCACGCGCCCGGACGTGTCGGCGGCGGCAGTCGCGCCTGCCGGCGCGGGTCTGCCAAATGCGCTTGAAGAGACCGAGGGCGTGCTCGCGAACTGGTTCGACCGCCACGGTGTCGTCGCTGCGATCGCGCGACCAGACCATTACGTTTTCGGAACCGTGCGCAATGCCTCCGAGCTAGGCGATCTCATGCGCGAGATCGAGTTGCGTCGTCGCGACGTCCGAGCAAGACAAGATTCCCGATCTGACATGGAGAGAATACCGTGAAGCTTGCCACCGTGGCGATCGACGGCCGCACCACCTGGGGCATTGTCGAAGACGAAACCTTTTTCGATGTCGGCGCTGCACTCAAAGCGCGCTATGCCGATCTCAAGGCCGCTATCGGCGCCGACTTCGCCGGCGTTGCGGATGCAAAGACCTCCGTCGCCGGCGTTCCGATCTCAACGGTCACCTGGCTGCCGGTCATCCCGAACCCGGACAAGATCCTGTGCGTGGGCCTGAACTACGAGACCCACCGCAAGGAGACCGGCCGCGCTGAGGTCGATCACCCCACCATTTTCTCGCGCTATGCCAACAGCCAGACCGGACATTTGCAGCCCATCGTGCGGCCGCGCGTCTCGACTGATCTCGATTTCGAAGGCGAACTCGCGGTCATCATCGGCAAGGCGGGACGTTACATCTCCCGCGCGGATGCTATGGATCATGTCGCGGGATACTCCTGCTACAATGACGGCAGCATCCGCGATTTCCAGCGTCACACCCATCAATTCACGCCGGGCAAGAATTTTCCGGATACCGGCGCGTTCGGGCCCTGGATGATGACGCCGGACGAGCTCGGCCCGCTCGGAGAGCTCAAGCTCCAGACCCGCCTCAACGGGCAAGTCATGCAGGAAGCGCTAATCAAGCAGATGATCTTCGATATCCCGCGTCAGATCGAATACTGCTCCACGTTTACGCGCCTCGAGCCCGGGGACGTCATCGTCAGCGGAACGCCGGGGGGTGTCGGTGCGCGGCGCGAGCCGCCGCTCTGGATGAAGCCTGGCGATGTCGTCGAGATCGAGGTCGAACGCCTCGGCGTGCTCAGGAATGTCGTCACAGACGAAACCTGATCGAGCGATTGCTGCCGCCGACGGCTGCGGCGTGCGAACGACCAAAAATGGCCCGCAAAGCGGGATCTCCAGGGAGGAACACCCCATGTCCGGATTATCCCGTCGTCTGCTGCTCGCCGGCGTTGCGCTTTGCTGCTCTCTTCCGGCCTTCGCGCAGTCGTGGCCGCAGCGGCCCGTGACCGTCGTCGTGCCTCAGCCGGCGGGCAACAGCCCCGACGTGATGTGTCGCCTCATCACCGAAAAGCTCTCGCGGACCTTCGGGCAGCAGTTCGTCGTCGAGAATCGTCCGGGTGCCGCAAACCTCGTCGGCACACAGGCGGTCGCCCGTGCGGCTCCGGATGGCTACACGTTCCTGTTCGCCACATCGGCGGCGCTCGTCACCAACCCCTACACGTTCAAGAAGCTCCCCTATGATCCCGTGAAAGACTTCATCCCGGTCGCGATGGTGGCCAAAAGCAATCACGTCCTTCTCGTCAATCCCGAGGTGAAGGCCAATACGCTGCCGGAATTGATCAAGCTGGAAAAATCGGCACCGGGTTCGCTAAGCCTCGCCGTCGACGGTGCGCGCAACCTCTCGGGCCTGATCGCTCAAGCCATCAACAAGAGCGCCGGGACCGGTTTTGTCCTCATCCCCTACAACACGACCACGAATGCGGTGCAGGACGCCATTTCAGGACGTATCCAGGTGACGATCCAGTCGGCATCGATCGCCGAGGCCTTCATCAAGGCGGGTACGCTGCGACCTGTTGCCGTTGCAGGTTCCAAACGGATCGACTCCCTGCCGGACGTTCCCGCGATTGCGGAGATGCTGCAAAGCGTCGATCTCCAGGGCTGGTTCATGTTCATGGCCCCGGCCGGTACTCCCGCTGACATCGTCGCGAAACTGAGCGCCGAGATTGCGCGCGTCCTGGAATCGTCCGATGTGCGCGAGCGCGCGCCGACCCTCGGCTTCGATGTCCGTGTCGGCGATGCCGTGACGGCGGCAGGCGCCAAGCGCTTCCTCGACGACCAGCTCGTCTCGTCCGGCAAGATCATCCAGGGGCTCGGCATCGAGCCTGAATAGCGCCTGGGAGCAGGGGCGCTCTTCGGCATATTTGCCTCGTCTGCCCCACTGCTTCTCAAATTCCCCTGACCCGTCATTGTACGGGCTGCAACAACCATCGCGGGGGCAGCATCACATGTCGGACAAGATCTCGCGTCAGCTCGAATCCAGCTCATCTGCGGCGCTTCGTCATTCTTCCTCTGGCCAGCCCCGGGCGAGTATCGCCGCCTGTTTCAAGGTGATGCTTCGGACCAGCGGATCCGCATGACGGTGCACGAGTTGCCAATCCGTGCCGTCCCTGCGGTAGACTTCGGTCACGCGCAGCGACCAGTCTTGGGCCGGCAGCCCGCCCACCTCGGCGCGCTGGCGCTCGACCATGACGAGAACGACGAGCGCGTCCGATGCATAGGTCTGCAAAACCTCGAGTTCCGTTTTGCCTTCCCTGAAGTATCGCGATAGCGCAGCAAGGCGCTCGGGGCTGGCGTCAAATCCGCGGCTTGCCGGGCCGCCGAAGGGCTGCATCAGCGTGAAATCCGGCGCAATGCCAACAAGCCTGGACCAGCGATCCATGTCGCCCCGCATGAAGGCGGCATTTTTCTGCCGAGCGCGCTCAACGAGAGCCGTTAGCGCCTCGTTCTGAGCCGCCGCATCGGCCGACAGCTGAACGGACAGTGGAATTGCAGCCGTAGCGGCCATCATCGAGCGCCGCGAGATCTGCTGAGAATCTGGGCTTTTGTTCGCTCCGGGCGGTCTCCTGGTCATTTCACAGCTCCTGGTCGAATGACGTGCGAGCTCATCCATGGAGCCTTGATCCCGATGAATCCAGCGATATGATTTCAGCAACATGCTGAACCAAATTGATTTATCCAGGATCGACCTCAATCTCCTCGTGCTCTTCCGCGTGGTTTTGGAAGAGCGCCATGTGGCGCGCGCAGCCGCTCGGCTGAGCCTGACACCGTCGGCCGTCAGCCATGCGCTCGGCCGGCTCCGGCTTCTGCTGAACGATCCGCTGTTTCTGCGGACCCCGAAGGGCGTCGTTCCAACGGCACGGGCCTTGGAGCTAGGGGAGCCGGTGGCTGAGATCATCGCGCGCGTCGAACAGCTGTTCGGCTCGGCTACGCCGTTCGACCCCGAAAAGAGCAGCCGCAGGTTCACCATTGGCGCACCCGATGCGGTGCTGGTCTCGGCTACCGGTCCGCTGTTGCGATCGATCGCAGCTGCCGCGCCGCACATAGACATCGGGTTGATCCACCTGATGCCGGCGCCGCGCGACGGCGCGATCGGAGAGCCTTGGCAGCAATGCCTCGACATGCTGGAAAGACGCGAGCTGGACGTCGCAATGTTGCCGCTGCCTTCGGTATCACCGCGGTTCGAGGCGCGCAGCCTCTATGAGGAGGAGTTTGTGCTGGCCATGCGCAAGGGACATCGCTTGTCAAAAGCGCCAACCCATGCGGCCTTCGCGCAATCGCAACATCTGCTGGTCTCTCTCAGCGGTGAACCGCGCGGTTTCGTCGACGACATGTTGGCCAAGCGCGGCCTCCGACGCCGCATCGCCTTGACGGTCCCGAATTTCATGATGGCGCTTGCCCAGCTTTCCGGGTCTGACCTGATCGCAGCCTTGCCGCGCCGATTGGTGGAGCACCACGCGCGCCGTTTCGGCTTGGTGTTCGTCGAGCTGCCTTTCGCGCGCAAACCGGACACGATCCGGGCCATCGCAACCAAGGCGGCGATGAGAGACGCCGGCATTGAGTGGCTGATGCAGGTCTTGGTCGGTTCAATCGGAGCAAGTCGACGCTAGAATCCACCCGCTTCTCAAATCGCCCGGAACTGTTCATTGTGCCGGCCCGAAACGAAGAGAAGTGGAGCAGCATCGATGACGGATGGGGTCTCGCGCCGCCGGTTTGCCACGCTGGCGGGATTGTCCGCAGCCGGGATTGCGAGTCCCCTTGAGGCGGTCGAGGCCAAGCCGGCACGGCCGCCGCGCAATGCAGGCGGCTTTCCTGCGGGCTTTCTCTGGGGCACGGCGACCTCGTCCTATCAGGTCGAGGGCGCGGTCGAGGAGGATGGGCGAGGGGCCTCGATCTGGGACAAGTTCGTCCGCATCCCCGGCAAGATCGAGGACGGCACCACCGGCGACCGCGCCAACGAGCACTATCACCGCTACAAGGAGGACATCGCCCTCATCAAGGAGCTCGGCTGCAAGGCCTATCGCTTCTCGGTGGCCTGGCCGCGGCTGTTTCCCGACGGCGACGGCAAGCCCAATCCGAAAGGGCTCGACTTCTACCATCGTCTGGTCGACGAGCTCCTGAAGAACGACATCGAGCCGTGGCTGACCCTCTATCATTGGGATCTGCCGCAATCGCTCGAGGACCGTTTCGGCGGCTGGCGTTCGACCGAGACCTGCAAGATCTTCGGCGACTACGCGGCCTATGTCGCCGCGCACCTCACCGACCGGGTCAGGAACGTGTTCACGCTGAACGAGAGCGGGCGCTTCGTCTATTTCGGCTACGGCATCGGCATCGACGCGCCGGGCCTGAAGCTGCCGCAAGCCGACGTCAACCAGATCAGGCACAACAGCGCGCTGGCGCACGGGCTCGCGGTGCAGGCGGTGCGCGCCCATGGCCGCCGCGGCACCAGGGTGGGGCCGGCGGAGAACATCGATGCCTGCGCGCCTGCGTTCGACACGCCGGAAAACGTGCGCGCCGCGGAGATCGCGCTACGCGAGATGAATGCCGGTTATCTCAACGTCATCATGACGGGCCGCTATACCGATGCATTCCTGAAATACGCCGGGTCCAACGCGCCGAAATACACCGACGCGGAGCTCAAGATCATCTCTTCGCCGGTCGACTTCCTCGGCCTGAACATCTACGCGCCGCAGAACTATGTGGTGGCGTCCGACCAGGGCGCGGGCTTCAAGCCGCTGCCGATCCCGAAATCGTTTCCGCACATGAATTCGGACTGGCTGCGCGTCGGGCCAGAGACGATCTACTGGGTGCCGAAGCTGGCGGCGAAGATCTGGAAGACGGACGCGATCTACATCAGCGAGAACGGAACCTCCGGCGACGATGTGGTGTCGCCCGACGGCAAGATCTACGACACCGACCGCATCATGTATTTGCGCAACTATCTCGCCCAGCTCCAGCGCGCCACCGACGAAGGCGTGCCGGTGCGCGGCTATTTCCTCTGGAGCCTGATGGACAATTTCGAGTGGGTGTATGGCCTCAACAAGCGTTTCGGGCTGTACCACGTCAATTTCGACACCCAGGTCCGCACGGCAAAACTCAGCGCCAGCTTCTACCGCAACGTGATCGCGAAGAACGCGGCGGGGGCGTAGCTCTTCTCCCTCTCCCCGTTCTTACGGGGAGAGGGCAGGGGTGAGGGGCTCTCTCCGCGAGTCCATCTGTCGCCGTCCTTGCTGAAGCTCCCCCTCACCCGGATTTTCCGCTGCGCGTAAAATCCGGCCTCTCCCCGCACGCGGGGAGAGGCGAAGAAGGCGCCGTGCATTGACTCCACTCTCCCCCTTATTCAAAACCGTCTTCAACACCCATAAACAAAGGGACGACGCCAATGGCTGACGCGCTGATCATCGATGCCTGCCGGACCCCGCGGGGCATCGGCAAGGCCGGCAAGGGAGCCCTGTCGGGCATTCATCCGCAGCAGCTCGGCGCAACCGTGCTGCGCGCGCTCGCCGATCGCACCGGCATCAACACCGCTGATGTCGACGACATCGTCTGGGGCTGCAGCGCGCAGGTGGCAACGCAGAGCGGCGATCTCGGCCGCATGTCGGCGCTCGATGCCGGCTACGACGTACGTGCCAGCGCGGTGACGCTCGACCGCTTCTGCGGGAGCGGCATCACCAGCGTCAACATGGCGGCATCCTCGATCATGGCGGGTGCGGAAGACCTCGTCATCGCCGGCGGCTGCGAGATGATGTCGATGGAGGGACGCCGCGGCGGCGGCCCGATGATGATGGACGGCGGCAATCTGCGCCTGCGGGCACGGCATCCGCAGTCGCATCAGGGCGTCTGCGCCGATGCGATCGCGACGCTGGAAGGCATCACCCGAAGGGACGTCGACGCGCTCGGGCTGGAGAGCCAGAAGCGCGCCGCGCATGCGATCGCGAACGGCCACTTCAAGAAGAGCCTCGTGCCGGTCCACCGCGAGGACGGCAGCCTGGCGCTGGACCACGAAGAATACCCGCGGCCGCAGACCACGATGGAAGGCCTCAGCAGCCTGAAGCCGGCATTTCCGGCGATCGCGGACTACGCGCTCGACGACAAGGGCACGACCTATCGCGGCCTGATCCTGCAAAAGTACCCTGATCTCGACATCGACTTCGTGCATCACGCTGGCAACTCCTCGGGCGTCGTCGACGGCGCTGCTGCGATCCTGCTGGCCTCGCCCGCTTACGCCAGGGCCCATGGGCTCAAAGCCCGGGCCCGCGTGGTCGCGATGGCCAACATGGGGGACTCGCCGACCCTGATGCTGAACGCACCGGGACCGGCAACGCGCAAGGTGCTGGCCAAGGCGGGCCTCACCATCGACGACATCGACCTGTTCGAGATCAACGAGGCCTTCGCGGTGGTGGCGGAAAAATATATCCGCGACCTCAAGCTCGACCGGGCCAAGGTCAACGTCAACGGCGGCTCGATCGCGCTCGGCCATCCGATCGGCGCCACCGGCTCGATCCTGATCGGCACCGTGCTGGACGAGCTCGAACGGCGCGACCTCAAGCGCGGTCTCGTCACCATGTGCGCCGCCGGCGGCATGGCGCCAGCCATCATCATCGAGCGCGTCTAGCCAGTCGCCCCTCACTTTCTCCCCGTTTTTACGGGGAGGAAGACCGGCGACCTGCGATCCGACCCTTATTTTTCAGGGTGAAACATGCGTCTGCTTTCACAAAGAGGCCGGTCGTCGCTTGTCGAAAGCGGCGAATCAGTTCTAGCAAGATGTCGTGCGGGCCTTTGAAACAAGGCAAAAACCGCTGCCCGAGGCTTCCTCCGCTCCGGAAGGTGCTAAAAAGCAGGGTTTTTTGTCACAGCAGGCCAGAAAAGCCCGTAATTTCGCGACAAAACTGTGCAGAAGGCTATAGGCCTTCAACGGTTGGTCTAATATGCAACCGGCAACGAATCAGAGGAGACACGATGCCAACCCAGATGTCCAAATCGCAGTTGATCGAAAAGATTGCGACCGCCACCGAGCTTTCCAAGCGTGACGTCAAGAACGTCATGGAGACGTTGACCGACGTCGGCCACAAGGAGCTCAAGAAGAACGGCCTGTTCCTGGTGCCGGGCTTCGCCAAGTTCGTGGTCATCAAGAAGCCCGCGACCAAGGCGCGCAAGGGCACCAACCCGTTCACGGGTGAAGAGATGATGTTCAAGGCCAAGCCGGCCCGGAAGATCGTCCGCGCCCGCCCGGTCAAGGCCGCCAAGGACGCCGTGGGCTAACAACGCAAAGGCCCCCTCGAACGAGGGGGCCTTTTGTCTGGGGCTGCCGCGAGGGCCTGAGACGGAGGGCTCAACCCTTGCGGCGCTTCACCCGGACCGTAACAGGCTGAAGCCGCGGCTCGGATCCTGCGAGCGTATCGCGAATCCGGTCGATCGCCCGATCGAGCAATTGGCGCAGCCGCTGCGTCTTCCGCGATCGCTTCGCTCTTTCCAGCAGTTTCTTCATCGCCTTCACTCCGCCGCTTCTTTGGCTTCAGCCGGCTCGAGCGCCGCGGCGATGGCTTCGTCGACGCGCTCCAGCCAGATGAATTCGAGGTTGTCCCGCGCGCTCTTCGGGATGTCGTCGTAATCCCGCTTGTTGCGCGCCGGCAGCATCACCCGCTTCAGGCCGGCAGCCGCCGCCGCCACCACCTTCTCCTTGATGCCGCCGACCGGCAGCACCAGGCCGCGCAGCGAGATCTCGCCCGTCATCGCGGTGTCGCTCCTCACCGTCCGGTTGGTGAGCAGGGACGTCAGCGCCGTGAACATCGCAACGCCCGCGCTCGGCCCGTCCTTCGGGGTTGCCCCCGCCGGGACGTGAACGTGGATGTCGCTCTTCTCGAACGCCTGCGGATCGATGCCGAGCTGGGAGGCCCGGCTCTTCACCAGCGTCAGCGCAGCCTGCACGCTCTCGCGCATGACGTCGCCGAGCTGGCCGGTCAGGATCAGCCCGCCCTTGCCGGGCACGCGCGTGGCCTCGATGAACAGGATGTCACCGCCGACCGGCGTCCAGGCGAGGCCAGTGGCAACGCCCGGAACGCTGGTGCGCAGTGCGATCTCGCCCTCGAAGCGCGGCTGGCCGAGCACGGTGGCGATGTCGTTTGCCGTCACCACGACCTTCGTGGCCGTGCCTTCGGCGACCTGCACCGCGGCATGGCGGAACACCTTGCCGATTTCGCGCTCGAGGTTACGCACGCCCGCCTCACGGGTGTAGCCCTTGACGATCAGCTTCAAGGCCTCCGGCTCGATCTCGGCCTGCTCGGCCGAGAGGCCATTGGCCTCGAGCTGCCTCCGCACCAGATAGCGCCGCGCGATCTCCAGCTTCTCGTCCTCGGTATAGCCGGCGAGGCTGATCAGCTCCATGCGGTCCAGCAGCGGACCCGGGATCTGGTCCAGCATGTTGGCGGTCGCGATGAACACCACGCGCGACAGGTCGAAGGGCACGCCCAGATAGTTGTCCCGGAACGTCCCGTTCTGCTCGGGGTCGAGCACCTCCAGCATGGCGGCGGAAGGATCGCCCTGGACGCCGCGGCCCATCTTGTCGATCTCGTCAAGCATCATGACACAATTGCGCGCACCCGCCTTCTTGATGCCCTGGATGATGTTGCCGGGCAGCGCACCGATATAGGTGCGGCGGTGACCGCGGATCTCGGCCTCGTCATGCACGCCGCCCAGGCTGACGCGCACGAACGGGCGATCCATCGCGCGCGCGATGGACTGGCCGAGCGAGGTCTTGCCGACGCCGGGCGGGCCGACGAAGCACAGGATCGGGGCCTTGCCCTGCGGAGCGAGCTTGCGCACCGCCAGATATTCGATGATCCGGCTCTTGATCTTTTCCAGGCCGAAATGGTCGGCATCCAGGATGGCTCGCGCCTGCTTGATGTCGATCGGCTTCTCCGCGGGCAGCGCCCAGGGCAGCTCGATCAGCCAGTCGAGGTACGTGCGGACCATGCCGGCTTCGCCGGCAGCCTCCGGCATGCGCTCGTAGCGGCGCAGCTCCTTCCTGGCATGCGCCTCCGCCTCCGGCGGCATGTTGGCCTTGGCGATCGCAGCCGTCAGCTCGGTGACCTCGGCGGCCTTGCCGTCGCCTTCGCCGAGCTGGCGCTGGATGGTCGCCATCTGCTCGCGCAGGATCGCCTCGCGCTGCCGCTCGTCGAAGGAGGCCTTGGTCTGCTGGCCGATCTCGTTGGAAATGCGCAGCACCTCGAGCCGCTCGGCCAGGTGCTTCGACACCTTGTCGATGCGGAGCGCGAGGTCGATGGTCTCCAGCACCTCCTGCTTGTCCTGCGGCTTGATGTCCATGAACGAGGTGGCCAGGTCCGCCAGCGCGCCGGGCGCGCTGGTGCCCTGGAACATCGCGGCGAGCTCGGGCGGCGCCTGCGGCAGCAGCTCGATCGCCTCGATGGCCTGGCGCTGCAGGTTCAGCGCGCGGGCCTCGATCTCGGGCGAGGTCGTGGTCGGCTCGGGGATCTGCTGGAAGCGCGCGGCGGGGAACGGCGTCCCCGGCAGGAAGTCGAGGATGCGCGCGCGCTGCACGCCCTGGCAGACGATGTGGTGGGTGCCGTCGGGCGCGGTGATGTAGCGCACGATGTTGGCAATGGTTGCGACCCTATAGAGGTCGTCCGGCCCGGGGTCGTTGGTCTCGGGGCTGCGCTGCAGGACGATGCCGATCGGCCGTTGCTCGCGCAGTGCCTGCTGCGCGGCGGCAATCGACTTCGCCCGGCCGATCGTGATCGGCGCGATGGCGCCGGGAAACAGCACCATCTCGCGCACGGGGACGATGATCAGCGCGTCGTCGGGGATCTTCACGTCGTTATTGGTCTGTTCGTTGTTCATCTGTTCGGTGGCCATGATCGACCTCAGGATTTCGCGAGGCGCAGTGCGACGCAGCCGTCCATCACGAAGCGGCTGATGGCGTAGCGGCCGAGGGGAAGCGCGATGCGGCGCTCGAAGCGGCCCTGCGGCAGCTCGAGCCGATGGATGCGGGCGTTGCGAAGCTCCGGCGGGAGCGTGCGCTGACCCGAGATGACGAGAACGCCGTCATGGATGACGGTCTCGACATTGTCCGGATTGACGCCGGGAAGTGCGACAAGGATCAGGAGCTCACGCTCGGTTTCGAGCACGTCGATCGGCGGTTCCCAGCAGGCTTCCTGGCGGCCGAACTGCTGGCGCAGCCGATCGGCGCGGGTCAGCGAGTCCAGGGCTTCGGACAGCATCCAGTCGAGGGGATTTTTGGGTTGCATGATGCGGGCTCGGGGCTGGGAAAGCCTGCATATGGGGCTGGTTCCAAGGAAATCCAGTGCGGTGGCGCGCACGTGCCATGCGCCGCAGTGCGATCAAGGCAAGCGAACGCCGCGGCATGCGGCCGCGACGTTCCGTTCATTGGCAGGGCGCGCGGTCAGGCCGCTGCGCGGTACTCTTCTTCCGCTTCGAGGTTGATCACGGAGGTGGCGAGCTCGGTCAGCGTCCGATCGGTCGCTTCTTCCTCGTCCAGCGTCTCCTGGAGCAGCCTTGCTGCGTCCTGCATGCCGAGCTCCTCGGCCCAGGTGCGCAGCGTGCCGTAGCGGGAGATCTCGTAGTGCTCGACCGACTGCGCTGCCGCGAGCAGTCCGGCATCGAGCGCTGGCGCGCCCTTGAACTCCTTCATGATCTCGGCGCCCTCGTCGGCAATGCCGTTGATGGCTTCGCAGGGCTTGCCGCGTGCCGGCTTGCCCAGCATCTTGAAGATCTGGTCGAGCCGTTTGACCTGGCCCTGGGTCTCGCGCAAATGCTTGTTGAAGGCGGCCGCAAGCTCCTTGGAATTCGCGGCCTTGGCCATCTTGGGCAGGGTCTTGATGATCTTGTTCTCGGCGAAATAGATGTCCTTCAGCGTCTCCAGAAACAGGTCGCTGAGCATCTTCGGCGCCGGACGCGGCCGGCGCGCCGCGGTCTTCTTTGTCGTGCGTTTCTTCGCTCGTTTAGCCATACGTCCTCCTCATGAGGCGACACGGGAAGGCCTCGCCTTCCTCAATCCTCGGCCGATCAAAGCCGTCGGAGAACGAAAGTTCCAAACTGCAACCGCGCTCAGGTCGGGCGTTTGAAAGGGTCTTCCTGACGCTGGCGCTCTTCCGTTGCGCGATCAAGGCGTGCGCGCTCGCTGCGGCGCAAGTTGCCGGCCTTCATCACCCCGTAGACGAGGACCGCGCCGAGCACGAACGCGCCGATGAACCAGAGCCAAAGCATCTGGGCCGAGGCGTGGCCCAAGAGCATGCTAACTCCACTGTCGCTCATGATGGGTCTCCACAATTGTCCATTGCTGTCACGCTGAGCTAAGTCGGCGGCCGAAGCCTCGTTCCATGCGGCCGCGGCCCGCGGCGTCAGACCAGGTCGGCCAGCGGTTGCGGAAATGCCGTGCTCTCGCGCGTCCTTGGCATGAGGCTCGCCGCCTATTCCGTGCAGTTCGTCATCAACGGGGTCGCGGCGGTCCGGACAGTTTGCCCTAGGGCTTGGCGGCAGGATCCGGGACGCTTTCGCTTGCACTGTCACGTTGCTTTGACGTACTTCCGGTCCAACAAGCCCTTCGACAGGAAAGCGACATGTCGCTGACAGCGGACGAGCTCGCCAAGAGACAGGCCATTATCGAGGCCTGCCGGCGCATGAACGCGCTCGGCATCAACCAGGGCACATCGGGCAATATCAGCGTCCGGCATGCGGACGGGCTCCTGGTCACGCCCACCAGCGTGCCCTATGAGGCCATGAGTCCGGAGCAGATCGTCTTCATGGCCATGGACGGCTCGCACGCGCCCGGCCAGAAGCCGTCGAGCGAATGGCGCTTTCATCGCGACATCCTGAAGTCGCGGCCCGACGTCAACGCCGTCGTGCACGCCCACCCGACCTATTGCACCATCCTGGCGATCATGGGCATGGAGATCCCGCCCGTGCATTACATGATCGCGGCGGCGGGCGGCGACAGCATCCGCTGCGCGCCCTACGCGACGTTCGGAACGGCGGAGCTGTCCGAGCATGCGGTGCGGGCGCTGGAGGGCCGCCTGGCCTGCCTGCTCGACCATCACGGCATGATCGCCATCGGCAAGACCTTGGACAAGGCGATGTGGCTGGCGGTCGAGGTCGAGACGCTGGCGCGGCAATATCACGGCTGTCTGCAGATCGGACAACCGCCGCTGCTTCCGAGCGAGGAGATCGAACGGGTCCGCCAGCGCATGGCCGGTTACGGCCTGTCGGAAGGGTAGGAGGCGGGCCAGACGATGTTGGTGCGGATCAGGCATCTCGTCGATCGCAAGAAGACGAACCGCACGATGGTTCGGCTGCGTGCGCTGTTGCGCAGCAACGAGTTCTATTTGATCCCGCTCGCGCTCGTGATCGGCACGCTCGCGGGTGCCGTCGTGACGCTGATGGCCCACATCGCCCAGATCGCGCATGTCGTGATCTACGGCATTCCCGTTGATGTCCACCTGTCGGCCCACGCGAGCGTCAGTCCGTGGGCGGCATTGATCGCGCCCGCACTCGGCGGGCTCGCGCTCGGCATCATGGAATGGTCGCGACGGCGGATGAAGATCTCTAACGCCGTCGACCCGATCGAGGCCAACGCGCTGCGCGGCGGCAATCTGTCGATGCGCGACAGCGTGGTTGTGTCGAGCCAGACCCTGATCTCGAACGGCTGCGGCGCCTCGGTCGGCCTAGAGGCCGGCTATACCCAGATCGGCTCCGGCATCGCCTCGCTGCTCGGCAAGTTCTTCAATCTCCGTCGCAACGATCTGCGCCTGATGGTCGGTTGCGGGGCGGCGGCAGCGATCGCGGCGGCGTTCGGCGCGCCGATCACCGGCGCCTTCTACGCCTGCGAGCTGATCGTCGGCGTCTATTCGGTCGGCAGCGCAGCGCCGATCCTGGCGGCCTCGCTGGCGGGCGCCCTGACCGCGCAATGGCTCGGCGGCGCGCCCTATTCGCTGGAGATACCCAAGGTCAGCGCCGTCGGCGTCGAGCAGTATCTCGCCTTGATCGGGCTCGCCCTCATCACCAGCGGCGTCGGCATCGCCGTGATGCGCTCCTCGCCGGTGTTCGAGCGGCTGTTCGCCTGGATGCCGGTCTGGCTGCGTCCCGTGATCGGCGGCCTCATCGTCGGCGGGTTCGCCATCATCACGCCGCAGGTTCTCGCGGCCGGCCATGGCGCCATGGTGCTCGATCTCTTCCACGACATGACGATCGGCCTGATCGCGCTGATCATCGCCTTGAAGGTGACGGCCTGCCTGATCTCGCTCGCCTCGGGGTTTCGCGGCGGCCTGTTCTTCGCCTCGCTGTTCGTCGGCAGCCTGATCGGAAAGTTCTTCGCCGAGCTGTTGGAGCTGATCAGTCCGCATTTCGTGATCGACCCCCTGGTGGCGATGCTGACCGGCATGGCGACGCTCGGCGTCGCCATCGTCGGCGGCCCGCTCACGATGTCGTTCCTGGTGCTCGAGATGACCCGCAATGTCGACGTCACCGCCGTGGTGCTGGCGGGCTGCATCGTCACCTCGATCTGCGTCCGCTTCATGTTCGGCCATTCCTTCTCGACCTGGCGCCTGCATCTGCGCGGCGAGACCATCCGCAGCGCCAACGACGTCGGCTGGCTGCGCAACCTCACGGTCGAGCGCCTGATGCGCTCGGACGTCGGCAAAGTGCCCTCGACCACGACGATCGCCGCCGCGCGCCGCGAGTTCGCGCTCGGCTCGCGGCCGGGAATCGTCATCGTCAACAATGCGGACGAATATATCGGCCTCGTCCTGCTGCCCGATTTGTTCTCCAGCGACCTCGATACCATCGCCGACGACATCCAGGTGATCGAGCTCGCCCGCCTGATCGACATCGTGCTGATCCCGGAAATGAACGTGAAGTCGGCGATGGCGGTGTTCGACGAAGCCGAGGCGGAGATGCTGGCGGTGGTCGATTCCACCGACAGCCGCAAGGTGGTCGGTTTCCTCACCGAGAACTTCGCCCGCCGCCGCTATGTCGAGGAGATCGACAAGGCGACGAGGGGCGTGCTGGGGGCGCTGTCGTAGGCGCGGCTACCGGCCGGGTGGGGTTGCCACGAGCCAGGCAACGATCCGGCGGACCAGCGGCAGCACCAGGAGCAGCGTCGGGAAGGCGACGAGCCAGGACAGTCCCCAGGCGCCCGGCCAGGTCGCCAGGAACGCCGGCGTTGCCCCCAGGCTCCGCAGCGTCGAAATGACCGACACCACGGCCGTCATGAGGATGGACAGCACGAATGGCATCACGATCGGCGCATAGCGCGCCGGCAGTTTGCGAACCACGATCATCTGGTTTCTCTTGGAGAAGGACGCGTCAGTCACGTTGAACCCGAAAATGGCATCGATCCCGACGGCGTCGGTTGATGCGTTGGTTCACGTGAAACGCTTACGGCGACCGAAAAACGGCGCGGCTGTTCATTATCCGCTCAGGTTGGATGGTTCAAGCTGGATCTGATCGTTCGGTTTACAATCGTTCAAAGCGTGGCAGATCGCCGCGATCATGAAACCATTTCAGTGGTTTGCGGATTATAGATCGTTTGCTTATGTTTCTTTGGGCGAGAAGAGAGGGAATACGAAAATGAGTATTGGACCCGTGATTTCCGCTGCCGGCCGCAACACGATCGTGGTCGCGCTTGCGAGCCTCGCCCTGATTGCGGCTTCCGCATCCCCGTCCGCAGCGGCTTCGGCCGGGACACCGGCCGCCAAGGCGGCCGTGGCCGGTCAGGCTGCCTCCGACGTCACCGATTTCAGCGCACACCGGCGGCGTTACTATCGACGCGGGCCGAATGCCGCGGGTCTCGCCTTCATGGGCATGGCCGCAGGTCTGATCGGAGGCGCGATCGCCGAGAGCCGCCGCCAGGAATACTATGAAAACCGCTATTATTATGGTTATGGCCCGCGTCCCTACTACGGCGGTCCCGGCTATTACGGCGGCGGTCCTTACTACTACGATCCGGGCTATCGTTACGCACCATACTGAGCGGTCGGCGGCAGCACAGGTCTTTCGGCCGGACACGGCGCGTCTAAGCTAAATCCGTTACCCCTACGGGACCCGGGTGTGTCGCCGGGCTGTCAACCCACCCGCGCGAAAACATTCCGCTTTACCGAAATTCGGAAATATCGTATGTCTCGCCCATCCCGGCTCATCCAAGAGGGGCGATCTTGTGGTCGTCATTGTCGCGAGCCGGGCTTGCGGTGGGCGCGGCAGCGTCGGCACGAGAGGTGCGGGCAGGGCGGGTAGTCCCTGTGAGTCCGTAACCGCGTGCGGACGACGGCGCTGCTAGGCTTCGTCTCGTCTGTAAGTTTCCAGCTTTGTCGACAGGGCTCGGGAATACTGCGGCGAAATGGCGGGCCGTGCGTACGGCAAAACCGTGTGGTCCTGGCCGTCGTTGCTACGGTCAAGCTTCTGCGGAGGTGCGAGCGAGCCCAACCGGGCGGACTGCATCATGCAATTCGCGGGGCGAGGGAGGCCAGAAGGAATTCGGCTCCCGGGAGAGCGCGGCATAAGCCGTCCGACCATCGCGCAGGGAAGGCCGAGTGTTTGGCTACACCTGTATGCTGCTGTGCGGTTCTTTTGCGCTACCTTTCGCGCAGCGGACCGCGGGTGCCAGTCGGCACCCGGTCTTCCCTGCGCCCTCTTGGCTAGAGAGGGTCGAGCAATCAAGCAAGGCTCGGGCGAATAAGCCGCGAGGACGCGAAGGCGTGTCTGCAAGCAAGATGCGAGCCGAAAGAGCATGCAGTTGCCTCATACTCCGTCATTGCGAGCGCAGCGAAGCAATCGAGAATCCCTCCGTGGAAAGACTCTGGATTGCTTCGTGCGCTCGCAATGACGAGGAGGAGAGTGTGCCACCACACTTCGCTCTCGTGCCCCGGACGCCATCAGCGCGTTTACGCGCGTCTTTGACGCGCTATGGCAGCGTCCCTTCGACGATGCGCTGCAGAGCCGGGGCCCACGTCGCGGCATCGTGCCGTATCGCTCTGGGTCCCGGCTCTGCGCTGCCACGCTCAAAGCGTTGCAGCTTGTCCGGGACACGTTCGTGAGCACGATCGCCGCCTCGCGTATGGACTTGGCCTGCGCAATCCGGTTCAATGGGCCATTGAGCTTCCAGGCGACAACGATGTCGAAATATCTGCTGGTCCTTCTCCTGATCGCCGCGCCGGCGGCGGCGCAGATCAAGCCCACGCCGAAGAGCGCGGCGGCGCGTCCCGACCCCTGCGCACCGATCGGGCGGACCGCGGACGGCAAGCTGGTCTATTCCATGAAATGCGAGAACCTGCCGGCGCCGCCCGCACCGCCGCCGCAGGCGGAACTGAAGGAGGCGCCGGCCGCGGCCGAGCCGGAGCCGGAGGTCAGGCGGAGCGGCATATTCGGCTGGTCCTACGACCGCAGGTGATGTGGCTTCGCCTCTTGCGCGAAGCCCGATGGAGTGCTTTTTGCTGAAAGTTCCCGCGGGGCGCATCGCCCCCGATCCAGAGAGATGAGATGAGCAAACTCGTTATCCGCGCCGGCGATTTCACCTTCGATGCCCGTTTCGAGGAGCAAGCGGCGCCCAAGACCGTCGCCGCTTTCCGCAAGGCGCTGCCGTTCGAAAGCCACATCATCCATGTGCGCTGGAGCGGCGAGGGCGTGTGGATGCCGCTCGGCGACCTCGACTTCGGCGTCGGCTACGAGAACCACACCAGCTATCCGGCGCCCGGCCAGATCATCCTCTATCCCGGCGGTATCAGCGAGACCGAGATCCTGCTGGCCTATGGCGGCGTGCATTTCGCGAGCAAGATGGGCCAGCTCGCCGGCAACCATTTCATCACGCTGACCTCGGGCCTGGAGAATCTGGCGACGCTGGGCAAGAGCGTGCTGTGGAAGGGCGCGCTGCCGATCCGCTTTGAGGAAGTCTGAGTGACTGAGCCCCGCTACCCGCGCGATCTCCGCGGTTACGGCCGCAACCCGCCGCATCCGCAATGGCCTGGTGACGCGCGGGTCGCGGTGCAGTTCGTCGTCAATTTCGAAGAGGGCGGCGAGAACAACATCCTGCACGGCGACCGCGCCTCGGAAGCCTTCCTTTCCGACGTACTAGGCGCGCAGCCCTGGCCCGGCCAGCGCCACGCCAACATCGAATCCATGTTCGAATATGGCTCGCGCGCCGGCTTCTGGCGGCTGTGGCGGATGTTCAACGAGCGGAAGTGGCCGACCACGGTGTTCGGTGTCGCCACCGCGCTGAAGCGCAATCCCGAGATTGTCATTGCGATGAAGGAGGCGGGCTGGGATATCGCCAGCCACAGCCTGAAATGGATCGAGCACAAGGACATGACCGAGGCGCAGGAACGCGCCGAGATCGCCGAGTCCATCCGCGTCCATACCGAGGCGACGGGCTCGCGTCCGCTCGGCTGGTACACCGGGCGCTCCTCGATCAACACCAACCGTCTGTTGATGGAGGAGGGCGGCTTCCTCTATCTCTGCGACTCCTACGCCGACGATTTGCCCTATTGGGTCAAGGGCACGGGCGGCAAGCAGCTCATCATTCCCTATACGCTGGATGCCAACGACATGCGGTTCATCAACCCGCAGGGCTTTGCCGAGGGCGAGCAGTTCTTCACCTATCTGAAGGACGCCTTCGACGTGCTCTACGCGGAAGGTGAGACCGCGCCGAAGATGATGTCGGTCGGCCTGCATTGCCGCCTCGCCGGCCGGCCCGGCCGCGCAGCGGGCCTGATCCGCTTTCTCGACTATATCGGCAAGCACGAGCGCGTCTGGGTGCCGACGCGGCTGCAGATCGCGCAGCACTGGCACGACAAGCACGCCCACCTTGCCGCCGACGCATTCGAGATCGGGTGAGATGATGTCGCAGATTTCGCTCGGCGATCTCAACACTGCAAGCACGGCCGACTTCGTCGCGGTGCTCGCCAACGTCGTCGAATATTCGCCGTGGATCGCCGAGCAGCTCGCGGCAAAGCGGCCGTTCGCCGGCATCAATGAGCTGCACGGCGCGCTGATGGCGGCAATCCAGAGTGCCGAGCCCGACGTGCAGCTGGCATTGATCCGGGCGCATCCCGATCTCGCCAATAAGACCCAGCGCGCCGCCGGCCTCACCGCGGAATCGACCGACGAGCAGAACAGCGCCGGCCTCGACCGGCTGTCGGATGCCGAATATTCCGCGTTCGAGCGGGCCAACAATGCCTATCGCGACAAGTTCGGCTTCCCCTATATCGTCTGCGTGCGCCGTCACACCAAGGATTCCGTGCTGCGCGACTTCGAGGCCCGGCTGCTCAACATCGCCAAGACCGAGACAAGACGTGCGATCGAGGAGATCGGCCGCATCTCCGCGCTGCGGCTCGACCAGCTCGTCGTCGCCGATGACAGGCTGAAGGTGCACGGCCGGCTCTCGACCCATGTGCTGGACAACCAGATCGGCAAGCCCGCGCCGGGCATTCCGATTGAGCTCGTGGAGCTCGCGAGCCTTGGCGAGAACCGCATCATCGCGCGCGCGGTGACCAATGCCGACGGCCGCACCGACGGGCCGCTGATCGGCGGCCGTCCGCTGCCGATCGGCCGCTACGAGCTGCGCTTCAGCGTTGCCAAATATTATGCCGCGCGCAACGTGCCGCTGTCCGACCCGCCGTTCCTCGACGAGATCCCGCTGCGCTTTGCGATCAGCGAGCCGGAAAGCCATTACCACGTGCCGCTGCTGGTCACGCCCTGGAGCTACTCGACCTATCGCGGCAGCTAAATGCGAGCGCTCTCTTCACCTCGCCCCGCTTGCGGGGAGAGGTCGGATTGCATCGAAGATGCAATCCGGGTGAGGGGGACTCTCCGCGAGTCCAACTGTCACCGTCCTCGCCGAGACTCCCCCTCACCCCAACCCTCTCCCCGCAAGCGGGGCGAGGGAGCATGGCGCCACCATGGTCGCTGCTATCGAGTCCGGTCGAAGCCCCCAAACTTGTCGAGCAGCCCCGGAAACAGCCGGTCCGGCTTGAAGGGTGGTGCAGTAAAGCGAATGCCGGTGGCATCCGCAATCGCGTTGCCGAGCGCGGCGGCGACCGGATTGTACGGGCTCTCGCTCATCGATTTCGCGCCGAGCGGTCCGATCGTGTCGGACGTGTCGGCGAAGAACACTTCCGTGCGGGGCACGTCGGCGAATGAGGGCAGGTGGTAGTCGCGGAATTTCGGATTGATGACGCGGCCGCTCGCGTCGATCACCATCTCCTCGTAGAGCGCAGCACCGAGCGCCTGCGCCACGCCGCCTTCGACCTGACCGCGGCACTGCATGGGATTGGCGACCACGCCCGCGTCGGCGGCGTGCACGCTCCTGAGAATCCGGAGCTCGCCGGTGCCCTTGTTCACCGCGACGCGAAAGCCCTGCACGTTGAACCCGACCGATCGCGGCGTGCCGCCGGACGTGCCGCTGCCTGCGAACGGCCGTCCGCGCTCGCGGGCGAGCTTCGCCAGCTCCGCAAAAGGCATGCGGCGGACGCCGCTGACGACAGCGTCCGCATCGAGCGCGCAAGTCTCCACATCGCACAGCCAGGCGCCGGCGGCTGCCGCCTTCAACTCGCTCGCAAGCTGCACGGCTGCCGCATGCGTCGCCTTGCCCGCAACGAAGGTGCCGGCGCTGCCATACGCGCCGGTGTCGTGGCCGCCATGGGCGGTGTCGGACTGGCGCAGATGGATCCTCTCGACCGTGGTCGCCAGCGTGGTCGCCGCGATCTGGCGATGCACGGTGCTGGTGCCGTTGCCGAACTCGGCCGTGCCGACGGTGAGGTCGAGGCCGCCGTCGTCGTTGAGCGCGATCGCAGCATCGGCGAAGTGGCCGGCCGGCGGCACGGTGTCGATCATGGTCAGCGCGATGCCATCGCCGATCAGCCAATCCGGCGACAGCTCCGGCTGCGGGCCATCGGCCTGCATCGCGCGCTCGACGAGGTCGAGGCACTGGTCGAGCCCATAGGAGCCGTAGAGCACGTCGTGATATTCGGACGGCGGCGGCGACAGCATGGGATCGCCGGGCCTCACGATATTGCGCCGCCGCATCTCGTAAGGGTTGATGCCAAGTTGCCTCGCCAGTTCGTCGATCGCCGCTTCCACCGCGATCAACGCCTGCGGCAGGCCATAGCCCCGAAACGCCCCTGCCGGCACGGTGTTGGTGTAGACGGCGACGCCGTCGACCCGCTTGTTCGGGCAATTGTAGACGGCGATGGACTCGGCCAGCGCGTGGAACATCACCGGACCGGCATGATTGCCGTAGGCGCCGGTGTTGGAGAGCACGTCGAGCTGGAGCGCGGTGAGCTTGCCGTCGCTATCGGCGCCGGCTTTGACGTGGATCCGCATCGGATGCCGCGTCGAGGTCGCGATGAACTGCTCCTCGCGTGTCAGCTCCAGCTTGACCGGCCGCCCCGTCCTCAGCGCGGCGAGCGCCAGGATGTCCTCGACGAACATCTCCTGCTTGCCGCCGAACCCGCCGCCGACGCGTTCGCAGAACACGCGGACCTTGTCCATGGGGAGCTGGAAGATGTCCGACAGCGCACGCCGGGTCAGGAACGGCACCTGCGTCGAGGTGCGGACATTGAGCACGCCGGAATCATCGAGCCAGGCGAGGCCGCCATGGGTCTCGAGCGCAGCGTGCTGCACACGGTGACTGTGGAAAGTGGCCTCATAGGTAGCGGCAGATGTCGCAAGCGCCGATGCGACGTCGCCGAACTCGCCATGAGTCTCCGCGACCAGGTTGCGCTCGGCATCGGCAACGCGGTTCGCGCTGGTGCGGCCGGGATGAATGACCGGCGCGCCCGGTGCCATCGCCTGCTCGGGATCGATCAGCGCCGGCAGGATGTCGTAACTGACTTTCAGCCTGCGGCACGCCGCCTCGGCGGCGGCTTCGGTCTCCGCGACGACGGCGGCAACCTTCTGGCCGATGAAACGGACGACGTCGTCGAGGACGCGGGTATCCTCCGGGTCCATCCAGTCCTTCTCGTGCCGCGCCGTCGACATCAGGACGGACGGCGCATCCTCATGCGTCAGCACGGCGTGCACGCCGGGGATGCCCAGAGCGTCCGACTTGTCGATCGCGACGATCCTGGCGTGGGCGTGCGACGATCGCAGCAGCTTGATGTGGAGCAGGCCGTCGATTGCGGTGTCGAACGTGTAGCGTGCCGTGCCGCGGACCACGTCGGGGCCTGCGGGGGCCGGCAGGCTGCGGCCGAAGGCGGCGCCGGCCTCGACGCTCGCCTCGACATTGGTCTTGCCGATGATCGCGTCCTCGATCGAGCGATAGCCGGTGCAGCGGCAGATGTTGCCCTTCAGCGCAGCGCCGAGGTCGGTGCGCTGCGCCTGGTTCAGCGAGGCGCAGGTCAGGATCATGCCGGCGGTGCAGAAGCCGCATTGGAAGCCCTGCGCATCGAGGAAGGCCTGCTGCATCGGATGCGTGCCATGATCGCCGCCAAGGCCTTCGATCGTAGTCACGGTGCGGCCCTCGGCCCGGAACGCCGGGATCAGGCAGCTGTGCACGGGCTCGCCGTCGAGCAGCACGGTGCAGGCGCCGCAGTCGCCGGCATCGCAGCCCTTCTTCACGCCGAAATGACCAAGCTCCCGCAGGAACGTGCGCAGGCACTGGCCGGCGCGCGGCTCCTGAGAAAATGCCTTGCCGTTGACCTCAAGGCTCATGCGGGTGTCGCTCCCAGCAGCTCGCCGCGAATTTCCTCGGCAAGACGCAGCGTCACGTGCTTGCGCCAAAGTGGCGTGCCATGGATGTCCGTGTGGTACAGATCGTCTGTAATCTCTTGCATGAGCGCTGCGCGCAGCGCGCTCGAGTCCGGGGCTTTGCGGAAGCGAAACTGGATCGGGCGCACCGTCGACGCGGTGATTGTGAGTGTCAGCGTGTCGTCGGCTTCGAGGCTGCCGATCAAGAGCGCCGCCGAGCGGCCGACCGGCGCGAGCGAGATCTGGCGGAAAGCGGTGCGGCGCCTCAAGGCGGCGATCGGGACGTCGATCTGCCGGAGAAGGTCGCCTGGCGTCAGGCGATTGCATTGGTTGCCGGTGACGAATTCGGCGACGGGAAGCCTCTGTTCACCGCCGCCGGCTTTCCAGATGGTGCAGACGCCGTCGAGTGCCGATGCGAGCGAGATCATCGGTCCCGCCGGCAGCGACATGCAGAGATTGCCGCCGACGGTCGCGGTCTTCCAGATCTTGAACGAGGCAAGGAAGGCCCGGCAGCATTGGTTGATCAGCGGCGCCGCGAGCCAATCGGACGGGCAGGCGAGGCCATCGAGCTCTGCGATGGTGCAGGTGGCGGCGATCGAGAGGTGGCTCTCGGTGATCGTCAGCGCTGGCCATTTCAGATCGGTGAGATCGATCAGTCGTGTCAGATGCGTTTGCGGCTCCGAGAACAGCCAGGTGCCGCCCGCGAGCCAAGCATCACCTGCCGTCCAAACGGGCAGCTGCGCGCGCGTTTGCGGATGGGCGACGGCTGTGATGGTATTCAAGTCCATGGCTGCGCCAACGCGTCCCAAGGGTGAGTGGTCCGAGAGAAGTGTTGCAAGACGGGAGCCAAGTGGCAACAGCAAGTCGCAGCAAGGACGCAAGTCGTCCTCCGCCTTGCGGGTCCGCTGTCAGCTTGTGTGAGGAGAACCAGGATCATGATTGAGGCAAGTTCGACCTGGATCAGGGATCCGCTGGCCATCCTCGCCGACGGGGCCGAGCGCGGCATTGTCGTCAAGGACGGCCGGATCGTGGAGCTCGTGCCGGCGGGCGGTGTGCCGGCAAGTGCGGATGTCGCAGTGTTCGACGCGGCCGAGCACGTCGTGCTGCCGGGCTTGATCAACACGCATCATCATTTCTACCAGACGCTGACGCGGGCGCTGCCGGCCGCGATGGACCGCGAGCTGTTCCCCTGGCTCCAGGCGCTCTATCCGGTGTGGGCGAGGCTGACGCCCGAAGCGCTCGAGCTCGGCGTCACCGTGGCGATGTCCGAGCTTTTGCTCTCCGGCTGCACCACCACGACGGACCACCACTACGTCTTCCCGGCGGGGCTCGAGGAATCCGTCGATATCGAGGTGGCGGTGGCGAAGCGCCTCGGCGTGCGCGTGCTGCTGACGCGCGGCTCGATGAACCTGTCGCAGCGCGACGGCGGCCTGCCGCCGGACAGCGTCGTGCAGGACGAGGACACCATTCTCGCCGACAGCGCCCGCGTGGTCGCCAAGCATCACCAGCGCGGCGCGGATGCGATGGTGCAGATTGCGCTCGCGCCATGCTCGCCGTTCTCGGTGACGACGTCGCTGATGCGCGCCACGGCCGATCTCGCCGACAAGCTCGACGTGCGCCTGCACACCCATCTCGCCGAGACCGAAGACGAGAACAGATTCTGCCAGCAGATGTATGGCTGCCGTCCGCTCGACTATCTCGAGCAATGCGGCTGGCTCAATGCGCGCACCTGGCTCGCCCATGGGATCTTCTTCAATCCGGACGAGATGAGACGGCTCGGCAAGGCCGGCACGACCGTCAGCCATTGTGCGTGCAGCAACCAGCTGCTCGCGTCCGGCTGTTGCCCGGTGTGCGACATGGAAGAAGCCGGCGTCGGGATCGGCATTGGTGTCGACGGCTCGGCCTCGAACGACGGATCGAACCTGATGCAGGAGGTCCGGGCCGCGTTCCTGCTGCAACGGGCGCGCTATGGCGTCACGAAGGTCAGCCACAAGGATGCGCTGCGCTGGGCCACCAAGGGCTCGGCGGCGTGTGTCGGCCGGCCGGAACTTGGCGAGATCGCCGTCGGCAAGGCCGCCGATCTTGCGCTGTTCAGGCTCGACGAGCTGCGCTTCTCCGGCCACGGCGATCCACTGGCCGCGCTCGTGCTGTGCGGGGCGCATCGCGCCGACCGGGTGATGGTGGCTGGAAAATGGGCGGTGATCGACGGTGCGATCCCGGGCCTCGATGTCGCCGATCTCATCCGTCGCCACAGTTCCGCGGCGCAGGCTATGCAGGCGGGATAGTCGGGGCGAAATAAAAAGAGGGGGCAGCCACAAGTGCCGGGTGCTTCTGGCCACCCCCTCCGAACCTCCTCCGGGAGGAGCAGGTGATTTAGCCAATGCAAGAAGCGTGCTACTTGCCCGGCAGCTTGTCGTCGATGCCCTTCACGTAGAAATTCATGCCGAGGATCTGGCCGTCATCCAGGTGATCGCCGCCCTTGCACTCGACCGGCTTGCCGTCCTGCCCAACGATCGGGCATTTGAACGGATGCAGCTTGCCAGCGGTGATCGCGGCCTGGGCATCCTCAGCCATTTTTTTCACATCGTCAGGCATGTTGGTGTAGGGCGCCATCGCGAACATGTGGCTGTCGAGGCCGCCCCAGGTGTCCTCGGACTTCCAGGTGCCGGCGAGCTCGGCCTTGACGCGCTCGATGTAATAGGGGCCCCAGGTGTCGAGGATCGAGGTCAGCTGGGTCTTGGGCCCGAACTTGATCATCTCGGAATCCTGCCCGAAGGCCAGCTTGCCGCGCTCGCTGGCGATCTGCATGGCCGCGGGCGAATCCGTGTGCTGCATGATCACGTCGGCGCCCTGGTCGATCAGCGCCTTGGCGGCGTCGGCCTCCTTGCCCGGGTCGAACCAGGTGTTGGCCCAGATGATCTTGACCTTGATGTTCGGATTGATGGTCTGCGCCGCCAGGATCGTCGCGTTGATGCCGGAGACGACCTCCGGAATCGGGAACGAGCCGATATAGCCGAGCACGCCCGACTTCGACATCTTGGCCGCGATTAAGCCTTGAATGTAGCGGCCCTGATACCATTTCGCCGAATAGGTCGACATGTTCGGGTTGCGCTTGTAGCCGGTGGCGTGCTCGAAATGCACGTTCGGATATTTCTTGGCGACCTTAAGCGTCGGATCCATGTAGCCGAACGAGGTGGTGAAGATCAGCTTGTTGCCGGCGCGGACGAGCTGCTCGATCGCTCGCTCGGAGTCCGGGCCTTCGGGCACGTTCTCGAGATAGGTGGTCTCGATCTTGTCGCCCAGTTCCTTCACCAGCGCCTGGCGACCGAGGTCGTGCTGATAGGTCCAGCCGAGGTCTCCGATCGGACCGAGATAAATGAAGCCGACTTTCAGCTTGTCGGCGGCGGAGGCCGCACTGACACTCCCGGCGAGCAAGAGCCCGGCAGCCAGTGCAAGAAGTGATTTCCTCATCATCAATCTCCAAACATCGGGGGAAGCCACAATCCGCCGCATGCGCGCCCCTTCGCGCACACTGCGGAAACGAAATCTAGCGGTCGGGCACGAACACCGTGCCGAGCGCGGCCGGTGCGGTCGAGCCGCCCGTGCGCGCGCGGGAGAGCAGGACCAGCACGATGACGGTCGCAAGGTAAGGCAGCGCCGACATGAATTGCGAGGGAATGCCGACGCCCCAACCTTGCGCGTGCAGCTGCAGGATCGTCACCGCGCCGAACAGATAGGCGCCGATGACGAGCCGGCCCGGCCGCCAGGACGAAAACACCACCAGCGCCAATGCGATCCAGCCGCGCCCAGCGGTCATACCTGGAATGAAGAACGGCGTATAGGCGAGCGGCAGATAGGCGCCCGCAAGACCCGCGCAGGCGCCGCCGAACATCACCGCGAAGGTGCGGATGCGCAGTACGGGATAGCCGAGCGCATGCGCGGAAACGTGGTTGTCGCCGCAGGCGCGCAAGATCAATCCCGCCCGGGTGCGGTACAGGAACCACCACACGCCGACGATCAGCGCGATCGAGAAATAGACGAAGCCGTCCTCGCCGAACAGCACGCGGCCGATCAGCGGGATATCGGTCAGGACGGGAATATGGAGGTGCACGGCGGGCGTGATGCGCTCGCCGACGAAGCCGGCGCCGATCAGGCCCGAGAGCCCGACGCCGAGGATGGTCAGCGCGAGGCCGGTTGCGACCTGGTTGACGGCGAGTCCGAGCGCCATCAGCGCGAACACGAGCGCCATCAGCGTGCCCGCGACGATGCCGAACAGCGCGCCGATAAAGGTTGATCCGGTCAGCCACGCGCCGGCAAAGCCACAGGCCGCGCCGACGATCATCATGCCCTCGACGCCGAGATTGAGCACGCCGGAACGCTCGACCACGAGCTCGCCCGTCGCCGCAATCAACAGCGGCGTCGACGCGGCGAGCACCGCCAGGATGATGGCCTCAACCAGCACCACGGGCCACCTGTCGGTTCGGGAACACCAGCTTGAAGCGGTAGAGAATGAGGGAGTCGCAGGCGAGCACGTAGAACAGCAGAATGCCCTGAAAGACCTTGGTGACGTCCAGCGGAATCTTCATCGCGATCTGCGCCTGCTCGCCGCCGATAAAGGTCAACGCGAGGAAGAGGCCTGCAATTAATATTCCAAGCGGGTTCAACCGGCCGAGGAAGGCGACGATGATCGCGGTAAAGCCGTAGCCGGGCGAGATGCCGGGCTGGAGATGCCCGACCGGCCCCGCCACCTCGATGATGCCGGCAAGCCCGGCCAGCGCCCCGGAGACGGCGAAGGTCAGGATGATCAGCTGGTTGGCGTTGAAGCCGCCGAACCGCGCTGCACGCGGCGCGGCGCCGACCACGCGGATCTCGAAACCTTTGATGGTGCGCCCGAGCAGGATCGCGGCTGCGGCGACGACGAGCAGGGCGATGATCGAGCCGACATGGAGCCGGCCGCCCTCGATCAGCAACGGCACCGTCGCCACCGGATCGAACTCGGCCGTGGTCGGGAAATTGAAGCCGTGCGGATCGCGCCAGGGACCGCGCACGAGATAGTCGAGGAAAAGGTCGGCGACATAGACCAGCATCAGGCTGGTCAGGATCTCGCTGGCGCCGAACTTCACCCTGCAGATCGCAGGGATCAGCGCATAGAGCGCGCCGGCGGCGGCGGCGAGGACGAGCATGGCCGGCAGCACCCAGGCGCCGGCGTCGGTGCCTTGCGTCTTCACCGCGATCCAGCTTCCCGCGACGGCGCCGATCAGGAATTGCCCTTCGGCGCCGATGTTCCAGGCGTTGGCGAGATAGCACAGCGACAGGCCGACCGCGATCATCACCAGCGGCGTTGCCTTCACCGCGATCTCCTGGAGCGAATAGCCGTCGGTCAAGGGCGCAATGAAATAAGCGTGCAGGGCAAGCAGCGGATTCTTGCCGAGGATCGCGAACAGGATGACCATGGTGACGATCGTAAGGCCAATCGCGATCAGGGGGGACACCAGCGCGATCGTATTGGAGCGCTCGGCACGCTTCTCAAGCACCAGCTGCATGCGCGACCTCCTTCGGCTCCAGGCTGCTGCCGCCCATCAGAAGGCCCAGCTTCTCGCGGCTTGCTTCGCTTGCCGAGAGCGGAGCCGACAGCTTGCCGTGGAACATCACGGCGATGCGGTCGGCGATCTCGGCGAGCTCGTCGAGATCCTGGCTGGTCAAGAGCACCGCGGCGCCTGCGGTGGCGAGATCAAGCAGCGCCTGACGGATGACGGCGGCAGCGCCGGCATCGACGCCCCAGGTCGGCTGGCTCACCACCAGCACCGCTGGGTTGCGCAGGATCTCGCGTCCCACGATGAACTTCTGCAGATTGCCGCCGGACAGGCTCGCGGCCTCGGGATCGCGCTTGGCCTTGCGGACGTCGAAGGTTTCGGTCGCGCGGTCGACCGTTCTCAGCGTGGCCGCCGTATCGATGAAGCCGCGATGGACCATGCCGCTGGCGGCATGGCCGGTGAGCAGCGCATTCTCCGACAGTCTCATCCGCGGCGCCGTGCCGTGGCCGAGCCGCTCCTCGGGAACGAAAGCTGCGCCCAGCTTTCGCCGTTGGGTGATCGAAAGATGACCGGCGGCGATGCCTTCGATCACCACCGTTCCGGGGTCCTTCGAGAGGCTCTCGCCGGACAGCGCGGCGAACAATTCGTCCTGGCCGTTGCCGGCGACGCCGGCGATGCCGAGGATCTCGCCGCCCTTTAGCTCGAATGAGATGTGCTCGAGCCGCACGCCATGCGCCTCGGCGGGGGCGAGCGAGAGATCGTTGACGACGAGCCGCGGCACGGTGGTCTTGCGGCCGGATGCGGCCTTCACTTCCTTGACCTCGCCGCCGACCATCATCCGCGCAAGTGAGGCGGCGGTTTCGAGCCGAGGATTGCAGGTCTCGACCTTCTTGCCGCCGCGCAGGATCGTGGCGGTGTCGCAGAGCCGTTTCACCTCCTCCAGCTTGTGGCTGATATAGAGGATGGCGCGGCCTTCGGCCTTGAGGCGCTCCAACACGATGAAGAGCTGGTCGGCTTCCTGCGGCGTCAGCACCGCGGTGGGCTCGTCCAGGATCAGGAATTTCGGATCCTGCATCAAGGCGCGGACGATCTCGATGCGCTGACGCTCGCCGACGGAGAGTTGCCACACCTCGCGCCTGGGATCGAGCGGCAGACCGTAAGTCTTGGACACCTGTTCCAGCCGGGCCGACATGTCCTTGAAGGATTCCTTTCCATCGAGGCCGAGCGCGACGTTCTCGGCCACCGTGAGATTGTCGAACAGCGAGAAGTGCTGGAACACCATGCCGATGCCGCGGCTGCGCGCTTCGGACGGACCGGACAGCACGATTCGCTCGCCCTGCCAGTGAATCTCGCCGGCGCTGGGCTGGATCAGTCCGTAGATCGCCTTGACCAGCGTCGACTTGCCGGCGCCGTTCTCGCCCAGCAGGGCGTGGATTTCCCTCGGCCAGATGTCGATATCGATGCAATCGTTGGCAAGGAAATCCCCGTAACGCTTGGTGAGGCCGATGGTCCTCAGGAGCGGGGATTTGCCGGAATGCTGGCCGTTGGGCGTCGGATCTAACATTCGCTGATGCGCTTGCATGGGTGAAGTGCCTCAATACTGGGCCAGTTTGGACCGCGGTGTAAGATGTGAAAAAGCATCATCCCTTGCTCAACGCTTCGGCAGGCCCTCGGCCCAGCGCTTGTCATCGATTCCGAGCGATCAACTCCCGCAAACGGCACCTGGACGGCAGGGCGATCGCGTCCGCGAGTCGGTCCTCTGTTGCAAATTTGTGACGGTTCAAGGTAAATCGGAACCCGCTGTGCAGACCTGACGCCATGTTGAGCAATGGACGCGTCGGTCGCCCATCGCGTGGAGTGCAGCGACGGCAACAGCAGCGTCGATGCGGCACTGCGTTCGGGCTCAATCAGAAAATCCGAATAAAAACAATCGGGAATGTTCGGCAGCGATGCCTCTCTCGTTGCGTGTTCGCTCCACGTCGGGGCGCTGCGATTCTTCCGTCACTCGTCGCGTGCTGCTGCAACATGCGGCACGCCATGTGAAAAGTTGAGGCTTCTCGGTCCGGGAGATCGGCGCAAATGTCGCACCCTGGGGCGCGCATTTTTGCTTGCCCAAACGAGGGGGTATTCAGGATGTCGTTTCGTTATACGGCAGTGGCAGCAGCGGCGCTGTCACTTGCTACGCTGGCCATCGGTGGCCTGGCTCAGGCGGCGGACCTGCCGGTCAAGGCGGCCAAGAAGTCTCCAGACCTTCCGTTCTTCCTGGTGATCGATAACCGCGTCACGTTCTCATACATATTCAACGCTGCGCAACCGGGCGCGTGGTCATTCCGGCCAGATGGGTCGATCGACAGCAAGACCACCAAGCAGGTCTATTCGTTCACCCATTTCGACCTCTGGGCGTACGGCACCAACTTCTTCACCATCTCCCTGTTCAAGTCGGATCACAATGATCCGGCGGGGCCGTGCACCAATGCGGGGACAATCTTCGGTGCGCCGGCGACGTGCGCGGGTGCGACCGAAATCTACGGCCTGTTCCGCTCGACCTTCGGCTGGAACGAGCTCTTCAACACCAAGGCCTTCAGCGCGGGCCCGCTGCACAACATCTCGTTCGAAGTCGGCATGGATGCCAACACCGAGAACCGGTATTTCGGCGCTGCCAAGCGCGACGTCGTCGGCGGTCTGCAGTTCGCATTCGACCTGCCCTACAAGGGGTACGTCAATGTCGCGCCGTTGGTCTATTGGGAGTTCGCCAACCACAATTCCTTCAGCCAGTGCGGGCTGTTCGGTCCGGGCGTTCCCGGCGTCACCTGTCTTGCCGACGGCAACACGTCGTTCAAGCCAACCTGGGCCGTCGAGGTCAATTACTACATGGACCTCGGCTTCCTGCCGCCGAACATGCAGTATTTCTCGATCAGCGGCCGCGCCGGCTGGTACGGCAAGAAGGGCACGGACACCGAGCCGCTTCCCTACAGCCCGGCGAACGGCGTCTACAACACTGCGGTCGAGTTGAATTCGGAGCCCATCCGTCTGACCTTCGATGCGTCGAAGGCGGCCTGGGGCGACAAGTACTCGCACTTCGTGGACGTCTGGGTGGCTTACCGCTACTGGCAGAACAAGTTTGGTCTCGATCACAACCTCGCGGTCGGCTGTACCACGCTCGTCGGTGGCGCGAGGGTGAGCACCGGAGCGTGCACCGAGTCCTCGCTCTACTCCGGTATCACCGTGAAGTTCTGATCGCCTGATGCTCTGCAGGTGAAAGACGATGGCGCCGCGTCAAACCTCCGCGGCGTCATCTT
Organism: Bradyrhizobium sp. WBAH42; assembly: GCF_024585265.1. Taxonomy (NCBI): domain Bacteria; kingdom Pseudomonadati; phylum Pseudomonadota; class Alphaproteobacteria; order Hyphomicrobiales; family Nitrobacteraceae; genus Bradyrhizobium; species Bradyrhizobium sp. WBAH42. The sequence goes on along the minus strand of NZ_CP036533.1, from coordinate 6,694,769 downwards.
CTTTGGTCCTTTGGGGATGTGCTGCTACGTCGTCCAAACGCCGTCGTGCAGCGCTTCAGCTTCGTCTTCGAGCAGGGGCCCGACGACCTCCGTCCGCCGCTGGCCGCTGGCAAAGACCTCGCGGCATGGCAGGTCGAGGGTCGGATTCTCCGGATGGTTGCCGGTGATGCCGCGCAGGCGATGCTCGCTGAGGCCATAGACGACGCGGCCGATGCCGGCCCAGTAGATCGCGCCCGCACACATCGCGCAGGGTTCGGCTGAGGAATAGAGCGTGGCTTTCGCCAGCACCTCGCGATCGAGCGTGCGGCAGGCCTGGGTGGCTGCGAGGCGCTCGGCGTGCGCGGTGGCGTCGCGATCCGGCATGTAGCCGTTCTCGGTCTCGATCAGCACCTTGCCGTCGGCATCGACGACGATGCAGCCGAACGGGTGGTTGCCATGGGTGAGGGAACGACGGGCGACCGCGAAGGACAGGCGCAGGAAGTGCTCGTCGCGCCCTGATGCGTCGTCCATCGATCCTCCGTTCAGTGTCCTGCCATGTGCCGGCCGACCACGGTGAGATCGGCTTCGCTGGTCCGTGCTTCATACACGAATTCGCCGTGGAACATCACCACCAGCCTATCCGACAGTTCGAGCAGCTCGTCGAGGTCCTCGCTGACGAGCAGGACGGCGGCGCCGCGGTTGCGCGCCGCCATGATCTCGGCGTGGATCTGCGCCACCGCCGCGAAATCGAGGCCGAAGCAGGGGTTGGCGGCGATCAGCACCTCGACGTCGCCGCCTAGCTCGCGGGCCAGCACAGCGCGCTGCACGTTGCCGCCGGACAGTGCCGAGATCGGCGTGTCAGGCGTGCGGGTCTTGATCTTGTATTGCCCGATCTTCTTCCTGGCGTCGCTCCGGAAGGCTCCGCGATTGAGCCACCAGCCGCCGCTGGCAAAGGGTGCGCGGTCGAATTCGCGGAAGGCGATGTTGTCGGCGACGCTCATGCCGCCGACGCAGGCATTCTTCAGCGGCTCCTCGGGCAGGAGAGACATCCTGTGGCGCCGCATCTCCTCGCGGCTTGCGTGATAGGGATCGCCGGCGACGCGAATATCGCCGCTCTCGGCCTCGCGCTGGCCGGCCAGAACTTCGACGAGCTGGCGCTGGCCGTTGCCGGAAACGCCGGCGATGCCGACGATCTCCCCGGCGCGAACCGTGAGCGAGACATCGTGCACGGCAACGGCGCCCGCATCGTCCAGGGCGCGGAGCTTTTGCAGCTCCAGCCTGGCCTGACCGGCTTCGCCGGTGCGCGGCGGCTGCACCGTCAGCTCCTCGGCGCCGATCATGGTGCGTGCCATCTCATCCGGCGTCAGCTCGGAAACCTTGCCGGCTCCAGCGAGCTTGCCGCGGCGCAGGATGGTGACTTCGTCGGCGAAGGCCATGACCTCGCGGAACTTGTGCGTGATCATCAGGATGGTCAGCTCGCCCTTCACGACCATGTCGCGGAGCATGCCGAGCACCTCGTCCGCTTCCGCCGGCGTCAGCACCGAGGTCGGCTCGTCCAGGATCAGGAAGCGGCGCTTCAGATAAAGCTGCTTGAGGATCTCGCACTTCTGCCGTTCGCCGGCAGAGATGTCCGAAACTTTCGCGGCAAGCGGCACCTTGAAAGGCATCCGAGCAAGGAACGCCTCCAGCTCTTTCATCTCGTTCGGCCAGCTCACCACGGCCGGCACGTCGTCGCGCGCCAGCACGAGGTTTTCGGCAACCGTCATCGCGGGCACCAGCGTAAAATGCTGATAGACCATGCCGAGGCCAAGGGCATGGGCATCCTTCGGGTTGGCGATCGCCTGCTCGCGGCCGCCGACGAGAATGTCGCCTTCTGTCGCGTGGTAGTAGCCCATGATGCATTTGACGAGGGTGGATTTGCCGGCGCCATTCTCGCCGAGCAGAGCATGGAACGAGCCGGGCCGCACCTTCAGCTCGACATTGTCCAGCGCCAGGAAGTCGCCGAAGCGCATGGTCATGGCGATCGCATCGACGCCGAAGGCGCCCGAGGGCGGAGGCGTTTCGCCGATGATCACGAAATCGCTCCGATGAAGGCATCAGAGGTCGAGACCGCGCCGAACACGCCGCCCTGCATCTTGATCATCTTCAGCGCGTGGTCGTGGTTGCTCTTGTCGGTCGCGCCGCAGCAATCGTGCAGCAGGACGCATTCGAAGCCGCGGTCGTTGGCCTCGCGCATGGTGGTGTGGACGCAGACGTCGGTCGTGATCCCGGTCAGCACGATGTTCTCGATGCCGCGGACGCGCAGGATCAGCTCCAGATCGGTGGCGCAGAACGAGCCCTTGCCGGGCTTTTCGATGATCGGCTCGCCCGGCAGTGGCGCCAGCTCCTCGATGATGTCCCAGCCCGGCTCGCCGCGCACCAGGATGCGGCCGCACGGGCCGGGATCGCCGATGCCGGCGCCGATCTGGCGCGAGCGCCAGCGTTTGTTGGCGGGCAGGTCGGAGAGATCGGGGCGGTGGCCCTCGCGGGTATGGATGATGTGGAAGCCTTGGCTGCGCATCGCCGCGAGCAGCCGCTTGATCGGCTCGATCGGCGCCCGCGTCAGCGAGAGGTCATAGCCCATCTTGTCGACATAACCGCCGACGCCGCAGAAATCGGTCTGCATGTCGATGATGATCAGTGCCGTATTCTCCGGGCGGAGATCACCATTGTAGGGCCAGGCATAGGGCTCGGACTTGATGTAGCGCTCGGGCATGGACGACCTCGTGCGTGTTTACCGTGTGATCGAGAGTTCGGCGGGCGCGCCGGTCAGCGTCCGCTTCGGTGAGCAGGTGATGATCATGATCGCCAGCGTCAGGATGTAGGGCGCAGCATTGAAGAGGTGATAGCCGGAGGTGACGCCGACCGATTGCAGCGCCGGACCCAGCGCCGCCGCGCCGCCGAAGGCGAGCGAAGCCCACAGGCAGAGCAGGGGATCCCAGCGCGCGAAGATCACGAGCGCGACGGCGGTGATGCCCTGGCCCGAGGAAAGGCCCTCGTTCCAGCTTCCGGGATAGAACAGCGACAGAAACGAGCCGCCAATGCCGGCGAGGAAGCCGCCGACCATGGTGGCGCGCAGGCGGATCAGCAGCACGGAATGACCCATCGCGCGTGCGGCATCCGAGCTCTCGCCGGCGGTGCGGATGAGGAGGCCCCAGCGGGTGGTGCGGAAGGCCCAATAAAGGATTGGCGCCAGCACCACGCCGATCAGAAACAGCACGTTGATGCGTAGCGCGGCGCGGACTTGCGGGATGTCGCTCCACCAGCCGAAGTCGATGGCCGGCAGCCGCGGCGCGGTCGGCTCGATCAAGGGCTTGCCGAGATAGAAGGCAAGGCCGGTGCCGAACAGCATCAAGGCAATGCCGACGGCAACATCGTTGACGCGCGGCAGCGAGCAGATGCCGGCATGCAGCGCACCTAGTAGCGCGCCGGTGATACCGGCGGCCAGCACGCCGAGCCACGGAGAGCCGGTGAGATAGGAGATGCCATAGGCGCTCATCGCACCCATCACCAGCGTGCCTTCGAGGCCGAGATTGATGCGGCCCGAGCGCTCGGTGATGCATTCGCCCAGGCTCACGAACAGGAATGGAGTGGAGACGCGAATGGCGCCGCCAAGCACGGCGAGCGGGACGGTCCAGAGGCCGATCGATCCGTCTGCCATCTCAGGATTTTCCCTTCAGAAATCCGATGCGGCCGTAGAGCGCATCGCTGGCGAGCACGAAAACGAAGATGATGCCCTGCAGCACCAGCACGGACGCATCGGGTAGCCCCAAGCGGCGTTGCAGCAGGCCGCCACTGGCGCTGATGCCGCCGAGCAGGATTGCGACGGGGATGATGGCGAGCGGATTTTGCCGCGCCAGGAAGGCAACGAGGATGCCGGTGAAGCCGTAGCCGGCGGCGAGGTTCGCGTTGGTGCGTCCCTGCACGGCGGCGACCTCGACCATGCCGGCAAGGCCAGCCGCGCCGCCGGCAAGGAAGCAGACGGTCAGGATCAGCTTGTCGACGCCGAGGCCGACGATCTTCGCAGCACGGATGTTGCCGCCAGCCACGCGCGCGGCGAAGCCGAACACGGTGTGATAGATCAGGATGTAAGAGGCGATCGCGGCGATCACGCCGAACACGAGGCCCCAATGCACGTCGGTGCCGGGAATGGAGCCGATCATGTTGGCGGCGCCGATCTCGCGGGTGGACGGCTTGTTGAGGCTGGCGGGATCGCGCATCGGCCCTTCGACCAGATGGTTGAGGATCGCCAGCGCGATGTAGACGAGCAGCAGGCTCGAGATGGTCTCGTTGACGCCGCGATACTGCCGCAAGCCGCCTGAGAGCATGATCCACAGTCCGCCGCCGATCACGCCGGCGCAGACCATGGCGATCTGGACGACGAACGGCGGCATGCCCTGAAGCGCGAGTGCGGCGCTGGTTGCCGACAACGCGCCGATCAGCAGCGCGCCTTCGCCACCGATGATGACCATGCCGAGCTGCGCCGGCAGCGCGGTACAGAGCGCGGTGAGGATGAGGGGCGCTGCGCGCGTCAGCGTGTTCTGCCAGGAGAACCAGGTGCCGAACGCGCCGTAATACATGTAGAAATAGAGATCTAACGGGTTCTTGCCGAACATCGCGACGAAGATGCCGAACACCGCGAGCGCGCCGACGAGCGCCGCGCCCGGGATCAGGACATATTCGATCGTGCCGCCGTGGCGTTGGAGGAAACCGGGATCGGCGGCCGGGGCGACTGTCCCGACCGCGTCCGTGGAATCCGCCGCTTCCGTGGTCACGAAGTGGCTCCGAGCACGCCCTCGACGAGGTAGTCCATCTTCTCCAGCTCAGGATCCTTCTGGCCGCGGTCGGTACCGGCGGGGATCACTGTCTTGCCCTTGTTGTCGACCAGCCCACCCTTGAAGATGGCGTAGCCTTCTGCCGACAGGAATTTTGCCTTGGCCTCGTCGGCCGCCTTGCGCGCTTCGGCCGAGACCGCTTCGCCATAGGGCGAGGTCTTGACGATCTCTTCCTTCAGGCCGCCGCGGTAGAAATTCGGGATGCCTTCGCCGGAGGCGATCATCTTGACGAACTTCGGATAGAGCGCTTCCCAGTTCCACTCCGCGCCGGTGAGATAGGCCTTGGGTGCCAGCGCCGACTGGTTGGTGTGATAGCCGCAGACGAAGGCGCCGCGCCGCGCGGCATTCTCGACCATGGTCTTGGGGCCATCGACGTGGCAGGTGAGCACGTCGACGCCCTGATCGATCAGGCTGTTGGTGGCTTCGGCTTCCTTGACCGGCATCGACCAGTCGCCGGTGAAGATCACCTGGGTGGTGGCCTTTGGATTGACGGACTTGGCGCCAAGCGTGAAGGCGTTGATGTTGCGCAGCACTTGAGGGATCGGCTTGGCCGCGACGAAGCCGAGCTTGCCGCTCTTCGACGTCAGGCCGGCGACGATGCCCGAGATGTACTGGGCCTCGTCGATATAGCCGAAATAGCTGCCGGCATTCTTGGGGTCCTTGTCGCTCCAGAGGCCGCCGCAATGCTCGAAGCGGAGCTTCGGGTACTTGTTGGCCATCTTGATCATGTGCGGATTGTAGTACCCGAACGAGGTCGGGAAGAGCAGGGTGGCGCCGTCGAGATTGATCATGGACTCGATCGTCTTCTCGACCGCATCGGTCTCCGGCACCTTTTCCTCCTCGACCACCTTGAGGCCGGGAATCTTCTTCAGCGCCGCCGCACCCTGCGCGTGGGCCTGATTGTAGCCGTAGTCGTCGCGCGAGCCGACATAGATGAAGCCGATGGTGGTCTCGGCCGCGAAGGCCGGGCGGAGGCCCGCCGCCGCGCCGAGGGTGAGGGCCGCGCCGCCCTGCAACAAATGACGTCGTGAAATCCTGCCATAATCCATTGCTCGCTCCCCTTGGCGGATGTCCCGCCTTGATCTCGCGGCTGCGCCGGCTTGGCGGAGCCGGGACCAGATGTCGCAAGCTTCGTGCCAGAGGCTATGAAGAGAGCAATTCGTTATAAGTACTTGAAAACAAATGCTAGATAAGGAGAGCGTCGAACTTGGCGAGGAAAGGTGCAGATTAATTTATGGGCAATATCTAAATATTGTATGCAGTGGAGTTAAGCAGTCCGAACCAGCTCGCGCATGTGTATGACCGCCGTTGGACGGTCGGCCGGCAAGGCGCATTCATGCTAACCACGCGCTGACTGGGACGGCGCCGGTGATGTTCGCTGGCACCGAACTTGTATCGATTGTCGCCAGGACCGCAATGTCCTCAGAAGATGGAAAGCTCGCCGAGATGGGCGCTGGTACCGTTCACGATGCATCGCTCGGCAATGAGATCGCTCGCCGGATCAACGAGCTCGGCGCGATCTCGGAAGACCCCGAAAAACTCACCCGCATCTTTCTCAGCAAGGAGCTGCGCAAGGCCGCTGACCTCATCATGGGTTGGATGCGCGAGGCCGGTATGAGCGCGCATCTGGACGCGATCGGCAATGTCTGCGGACGGTACGAAGGCGAGCGGCCGGGCGCGCCCTGCCTGATGCTCGGCTCACATTACGACACCGTGCGCGATGCCGGCAAATGGGATGGACCGCTGGGTGTGATCACGGCGATCTCTTGCGTCGCCGATCTCAACCGCCGCGGCAAGCGCCTGCCGTTTGCGATCGAGGTGATCGGTTTTGCCGACGAGGAGGGAGTGCGGTTTGCCTCGACCTTGCTCGGCAGCCGTGCGGTGGCCGGCACTTTCGATGAGAGCGTGCTGAATACGCGCGACAGCAATGGCGTGTCGATGCGCGAGGCCCTCGTTCATTTCGGCCTCGATGCCGACCATATCGGCGCGGCCGCGCGGACGCGGCGCGAGCTGCTTGCCTATCTCGAATTGCACATCGAGCAGGGGCCGGTGCTGGAAGCGCAGAACCTGCCCGTCGGCGTCGTGACCGCGATTGCCGGCGCCACACGCCTTGCGGCGCGGCTCACCGGCATGGCCGGGCATGCTGGCACCGTGCCGATGGCGCTGCGCCGCGACGCGCTCGCCGGCGCGGCCGAATGCGTCGGTGCGATCGAGCAGTTTTGCCGCACCGACGAGGGCGGCCTCGTCGGCACCGTCGGCTACATCCAGGCGAGGCCCGGCGCGACCAACGTCATTCCGGGCGAAGTATCCTTCACCATCGACATGCGCGCGCCGACCGATATGCACCGCAAGCGCGCGGTGGCCGATGTCGTCCGCCAGATCGAGGCGATCGCCAAGCGGAGGCAATTGGGACTCCAACTTGACGTGACCCACGAGAACCGCACCGCGCCCTGCGCGCCCTGGCTCAAGCAGCAGATCGCGCAGGCGATCGAAGCCGAAGGCTTCTCCGTGTTCGAGCTGCCGAGCGGGGCAGGGCACGACGGCATGGCGATGATTGACATCGCGGACGTCGGCATGATCTTCGTCCGCTGCCGCGGTGGTATCAGCCATCATCCGGACGAGCATGTCGAGCTTGCCGATGCCGACGCCGGCGCGCGTGTGCTGCTCAGGGTGATCGAGAATTTCAGGCCGCGTACGGCTTAGGCAAGCGTCACGAACCCGCAAGTCACCGGGTAGAGATACGAATCAGTCATGTTTAGAATGGTGGCCATCATCGCGAGGCTCACGAGACAATCAGCCGATTGACGGACATGAACAGCGACATCTCTTTTCCATCACATCGTGAGAACCGGTTCTACCAAGGGATGGCTGCGACCTTCGTCGCCAACGCCCTTCAGGCGGTCAATTTTCTCGGTGATCGATTTCTGAGACAATCGCCCCATTCGTTGTCGGCCATCGAGGACCTCTATCGGCACTCGATGGACAGTGCCTTTTCCGTGACCGAGGCCTTCCTGGTCACGGGCGCGCCGCACGCATCGGCCTATTACCCCCGCGACTTCGCCTGGTTCTATCCTGACGTGCTCGATCCCGAGACGATCATGGACTCGCAGGACGCGGTGCGACGGGTCCGTCTGCTCGAAAAGAGCGTTCGCCTGCTGCTGGAGGCAGTTCGCGCCGACGTCGTGACGACGACCATCGTTCCGGCCGGGCGCGGCCGGTATCTCGGCGTGAACTATTTCTCCCGGCCCTCGGATACGCTGCTCGGCATTCTCGCCGGTCTGCAGCAGATGCTCTCTGCCGAGCAGAGGGCGTCATCCTACCTGGCGATGTCGCAATGCGCGCATGCCGGCCGCTTGCTGCTGGCCGAATATGGCGGAGACCTGAAGCGCGCGATCCTGAAGCTTGCGAGCGAGCTGGAGGCATTCGACGCTGACGGCACCAGATATTTGCTGTGCGACTCCACCGGCCCGCGCTCCGCGGCGACGGATACCCGCGCCGAGCGCCGGCGTTTCGTCACCAATGCCTGCGTCTACACGACCTTCGTGTGGGGCGTGCAGCTCGGAATTGTCGGCGAGAACGAGTTGAAGCGGCTGCTCGGGCGCGACCTCGCGCAGTACAAGAGGGACCTGCTCCGCCTGTTCGGGAAGGACGGCTATATCAGGCATTCCCTGGACGGCCCGGCGAGCTCACCGGCATCGTCGGTCGCATTGGATTTCGTCAGCGTGCATCGCGGCTTCTGGGCTATGAGCGAGGCGAGCGAGCGCGCGCTGTTCGCGACCACGGCGGATCTGATCATCGCCGAACCGCGGTTTCGCATTCCCAGCACGTTCCACTTCCTGGTGTCGGCGGATAATCCGCGCAACAAGATCATCCACAAGATCGCGGCGCCCGCCTATCAGGGGCGCTCCTCCTGGCCGACATTCAACGTCGAGTTTGCGGATCGTATGCTCGACTTTGATGAGGCCTCAGGGAGCGAGAACTACCGGGCCTGCGCGCAAGGAATCCTGAAGGACATTCGCACCGCGACCGAGGTCCACGGCGGCTATCAGGAGCTGATCTCGGAGCAGGGTCTGAAGTATCGCACCTGGGCCTATAAGGGCGCCGTGGCCCACTCGTGGTTTCCGCGCTTCCTGTCGGTTTGGAGGCGGGCGTACGGCACGCCACTCCTCCAGTGGAATGACTGATCCCGCGAACCGCTATCCCGCGGTCACGTCGACCACCTCGCCGCCCTCCAGCACCTTGGCTGCCTTGCTGCGGTCGAGATCGCCTTCCCAGGCCGCGACCACGACGGTTGCGACGCAATTGCCGACGAGGTTGCCGAGCGCGCGGGCCATGCCGATGAACCAGTCGACCGACAGCACCAGCACGAGGCCGATCGCAGGGATGCTCGGCACCGCGTTCAAGGTCGCCGCCAGGATCACGATCGCCGAGCCCGGCACGCCATGTGCGCCCTTCGACGTGATCAGGGACACGCCGAGCACCAGCAGCAGGTCGCCGAACGACAACGGCGTGTTGGTGGCCTGCGCAATGAAGACGACGGCGAGCGTGAGGTAGATCGAGAAGGCGTCGAGGTTGAAGGAATAGCCGGTCGGAATGACGAGACCGACGACGGAATCCTTCACGCCCATGCGCTCCAGCTTCTTCATGATCTGGGGCAGCACCGCGTCCGAGGATGCCGTCGCCAGCACGATGGTCAGCTCCTCGCGCAGGTAGGCGAGGAACTTGAGGATGTTGATGCCGGCGAGCGCCATCACGCCGCCGAGCACACCGAGCACGAAGATGCCGACCGAGACGTAGAACAGCATCACCAGCGACACGAGCTGCTTCAGCGAGCCGACGCCATATTTGCCGACCGTGTAGGCGACCGCGCCGAGCACGCCGAGCGGCGCAACCCGCACAATGAGCCCCATGACGCGGAACAGCACGGTGGAGGCTGCGTCGATCATGGAGGTGACGAGCGCGCCCTTCTCGCCGCCGACGAGCGCGAGACCGATGCCGAACAGCACCGCGAAGAACAGCACCTGAAGCACGTCGTTACGCGACAGCGCATCGAAGGAGGTGGTCGGAATCACGTTCATCAGGAAGGCACCGATGCCGCCGCCGGAGAGCTTGTGGGCGTTGTCGGCATAAGTGTTGAGCGCCTTGGCATCCAGCGTCGAGGGATCGATGTTCATGCCGTGGCCGGGACCGAAGATGTAGGCGAGCAAGAGGCCGACCACGAGGGCCACCGTCGTCATGATCTCGAAATAGATCAACGCCTTGACGCCGACGCGGCCGACCTTCTTGAGATCGCCGGCGCCGGCAATGCCATGCACGACGACGCAGAACACGATCGGCGCCACGATCATCGAGATCAGCTTCAGGAAGGCATCGCTGAGGATCTTGAGGCTGATGGCGAAGTTCGGAACGGCCATCCCCAGGATGACGCCAAGCACCAGCGCAGCCAAGACCTGGACGAACAGCGAGGTGTAGAGCGGCTTCGGCTCGGCGGCGGGTGCCGCGGCGATGGTCGACATGGTCACTCCCCTTTGACACGTCCTGGACGTCAGAGAGGAGCAACAACCGTGCCAGAATGTCGCGGTCACGCCCGAGAAACCGGGTTATTCCGCCGCCTTCGCCGTCTTGCCGAACATCCGCGTCGGGGCCGGGAAGCCGCACGAGGTGCCGTCGGTGACCTTGACCTGGTCTTCCCACGGCAGTCGGAAGGTGCCGGCGACCATGTCCTGCATGAAGGTGTAGGGGCAGTCCATCGCGCCGCCCTTCACCGCGACATAGCCGCGGTGCCAGAGCTGGTAGATGTTGTTTTCGACGCCCCAGTTGATGCGCGCCTCGCGTACGAGGTCCGGCCGCACCTCTGCGGTGATGATCTCGTCGGCGCGGCCGGTCGTGCCGTGCGCCAGCACGGTGCCGTCGAAATTGACAATCATGCCTTCGCCCATGGAATCGAACGAGCCGTCCGAGCCGCACATGCAGACATTCGCGGTGACCATCAGGTTCTGAAACGAATTGGCCTGGTTGGTGAAGCGCCAGGCTTCGCGGATCGGCGCGGTGTAGCCGGCGGTGCGGATCATGATCTCCGCGCCTTTGTAGGCGCATTCCCGTGCCATCTCCGGGAACATGCCGTCATGGCAGATGATCAGCGCGATCCTGGCGCCCTTCGGGCCCTCGATCACGGGAATGCCGATGTCACCGGGCTCCCATGGCTCGACCGGAATCCAGGGATGAAGCTTTCGGTAGTAGAGCTTGATCTCGCCGTGGTCGTCGATGATCAGGCCCGAGTTGTAGGGATTGCCATGCGGGTTGAACTCCATGATGGAGAAGCAGCCCCAGATCTTGTTGTCGACACAGGCTTGCTTGAAGGCCGCGACCTCCGGTCCGTCAAGCCGACACATGATCTCCGGATTGGTGTCCATCGAGAGGCCGTGCAGCGAGTATTCGGGGAAGACCACCAGATCCATGGTGGAGAGATTGCGGCGGGCCTTGCCGACCATCCAGGCGATGCGCTCGGTTTGCCTGGCGAGATCGGCGCGGGTGACGACGTTCGGTAGCTGCAACTGAACCAGCCCAATCACGACGCCCTCAGGCGATTTGTTCAGTCCGCCAAGCCCGTTCATGATCAGCTCCCTTGCTATCCGCGCGGCGCCGTTGCGCGCAGTTCTCGGCGGAGCAAATCCGATTTTGGCGATGCGCAAAAGTCCATTTTTCAGGCGGCAGTGACCGTCGTGCTGACGCGGGGTACCAGTTCCCCCGAGCCGGCGGGCGCCTATTCTTGCAGCGCCACGTGCCTCAAGTCTCGGCTTGACCCGCAAAATCGGCCGGTGTCAGACTTATGACATGAGTACAGCAGAGCGACATACCGTCAGCATTCGTGACGAATATGCCGAGATGACGCGGCAGCGCATCGTTGCCGCTTTTGTTGCGACGCTCGAGGACGAGGAGGCCGACGACATCTCCATGGCCGCGGTGGCCAAGCGCGCGAAGGTGGCCGAGCGAACCATCTATCGGCACTTCAAGACCCGTGCGGAGCTGTTCGCCGCGGCCGGCGAGTGGATCGAGAACAACGTCTTCAGCTACATTCCCTTCACCTCGCCCGACGAGCTTCCCGAGATCTTCCGCAAGCTGTGCAAGCGGTTCGACCGTCATCCGCATCTGGCGCGCGCCATTGCGATAACGCGGGTGGGGCGCCGGGTGCGTGCAGGCTTCAGACGGCACCTAATTGACCAGCATCGCAAGGCGATGGCGCCGCTCGTGCGCCATCTCCCCGCCAAGGACGTCCGCCAGGCCGAAGCTCTCGCGTCCTACCTCAACAACGTGCTGGCCTGGAACGCGATGCGCGAGGATTTCGGCATGACGAGCTCCGAGATCGCCGACGCGATCGAATGGGCGCTCACGACCCTTTTGAAGGATGTGCGTCAGCGCGATGCCGCTGCTGCGCGCGCCGGCAAGGGGCGCAAACCACCTCGGAAGCGGACCGCGGCTGCGAAAGCACCGGCATAGAGTGAGGCAGCCATGAACGCGATACCCGACGATCTCCTGATCAATGCGCCTGACGAGGTGCGCGTTCGCCAGGACCTGGTGCTGACGGCGCTCGGTCGTCGCCCGGCCGATCGTTCGTTGCGGGTCGGCAAATTGCTCGACGTGCACAGCCGCACGTGGAGCGAGGACCAGGAGATCGTCTTCAAGGGCCGGCGGATCGCGTGGGTGGGCCCGGCCGGCAGTTATCCCGGCGAGGTCCGCGAGCGTATGCATCGGCCGGATCTTGCAGCTGTGCCCGGCTTCGGTGAGGTGCACAAGCATATCGAAAGCTCGCATCTGACGCCCGAATGGGAAGCGGCGCTGGTGCTGCCGCACGGCAATACCTGGACCTGCGAGGCGAGCCACGAATTCTCCAACGTCAACGGTGCGCGCAATCTCGAATTCTGGTTCGAGGCACGCCGTCGCGGCTCGCCGCTGAAGATCTTTCCGCAACCCGGCTCGGCTGTGCCGCCGACCGCCTATGAGTGGGGCGGCGGCTGGTATGGCCGCGACGAACAGGCGCGCTTCATGAGCGAAAGCCTGATGGTCACCGGCCTCGACGAGGTCATGGACTGGCCGGCGGTGTGGAATCCCGACAACCCATCCTACAAGCGGCTCTGGGGCATGATCGAGGCGACTTTCGCTGCGCGCGGCGTCGTCGAGGGCCACGCGTCGGGCCTGCGGGATCTGCCGTCCATCAACGCCTTTGCCGCGGCCGGGCTCGCGTCCGACCACGAGGTGCAGACGCCCGAGGAAACCTGGGACAAGCTCACGCGCGGTCTCTTTGTCGAGCTGCGCGTCTACGCCATGGACGAGATCGTCAAATGGTTGCTCGCGAAGGGTTTGCAGGACTGGTCGCAGGTTGCGTTCACCACCGATGACCGCAGTGCCAGCCACACGCTCGAACTCGGCGCGAGCGATCATAATGCGCGGGTCGCGATCGAGGCCGGCCTTGCGCCGGAAATCGCGATCCAGTGCCTCACCATCAATCCGGCACGGCACATGCGTCTCACGCCGTTCGTCGGCAGTCTAGCGCCGGGGCGCTTCGGCGATGTCGTGCTGCTGTCCGATGTTGCCAAGCTTACGATCGCCGAAGTGTGGGCCGACGGCGCGCAGGTGTCCGAGGGCATGCGCTATCTCGGCCAAGTGCCCAAGATCGAATGGCCACAATGGGCGACCAAGACCGTCAATATCAGGCGCACGATCAACCCTGAGGATTTCGAGCTGCGGGCCGAGTCAGGGCGCGCCACGATGAAAGCGGCGGTGATCCGCCCCTTCCATTGGCATCCTGAGTTCTACACGCTCGACCTGCCGGTGCGCGACGGGGCGGTGCAGCGCGACGAGAGCGAGGCCATCACAAAATTTGCCATCGTCGACCGGTTCTCCGGCGACGGGCGCATCGCAAAGATGTTCTGGCGCGGCTGTGGCCCGCGTACGCCGGAGACGGCGCTCGCCTGCTCGGTGGCGCACGACAAGCACAATCTCTGGGTGGTCGGCTCGTCCGACGCGGCGATGGCAAAGGCGGTGAACGCGCTGGTCGAACTTCAAGGCGGATGGGCGCTGGTGCGCGAAGGCGAGCTCGTCGCCACCGTGCGGTTCGAGGTCGGCGGGCTGATGAGCTGCCGCTCCGCGCAAGCGCTCGATGCCGAGATGCAGGCGCTCTACGCAGAAGGGCGCAAGGTCGACTGGATGTACGAGCCGACATTCCGGCCGCGCTGGTATCCGGGATTCCCGGAACGGCTGATGTTTGCAACGCTGACCTGCGCGCCTTGGAGCTGGGTGCTGGTAGCGCCGTGCGAGCAGGCACCGCTCGGTTTCATCAACGTGCAGACCGGCGAAGCACACCCGGTGGTCTGGTAGGGGGAGGACAGGGATGAACGAGATGACGAAGCCGCAAGCCGCCTCCGCGCAGCCGGCAGCCGCGAAGCTGCTCGATCGCGTCTTTCGCCTCTCCGAGCGCGGCACGAGCGTCGGGCGCGAGATGATGGCCGGAGCCACCACGTTTGCGGCAATGGCCTATATCATCGCCGTCAACCCCGCGATCATGTCCAACGCCGGAATGGATCGTGCCGATCTCGTCAGCGCCACGGCGCTGGCGGCGATCTTCGGCTCGGTGCTGATGGGGTTGTGGGCCAATCTGCCGCTCGCCGTAGCGCCGGCGATGGGTTCGAACGTCATCTTCACCTATGTCATCGTCAAACAGATGGGCATGCCCTGGCAGGGCGCGCTTGCCATGGTCGCCTTCACCGGCGTGCTATTCCTGATCCTCAGCCTGTCGAAACTGCGGGAGAAGGTCGCGAAGGATGTGCCCGAAGCGCTGAAGATCGGCATCCAGGCGGCGGTCGGGACCCTCATCGTCTTCATTGCGCTGCGAGGCGCGGGATTCGTCGTCCAGAATCCGTCGACCTACATCGCCATGGGATCGTTGCGCAGCCCGCCGGTGCTGCTGACGTTGTTCGGACTCCTGCTCACGCCGGTACTGGTGGCGCGCCGAGTGCCGGCGGCGCTGATCCTGTCGATCGTGTTGCTGACCGCGATCGGCTTCTTCGTTCCTGGCGCCAACGGCAAGATGGTGACGTCGATGCCATCGGCCATCCTGTCGTGGCCGCGCTGGCCGACCAGCACCTTCATGGCCCTCGATATCGAGTATCTCTTCAGCCATTTCGTTGTGGCGCTGCCGCTGCTGTTCTATTTCCTGTGCGCCGAATTCTTTTCGACGCTGGGCACGCTGATCGGCGTGACGGGCGCTGCCAATTTGCGCAAGCCCGATGGCTCGATCCCGAACGCCACGGCGGCCTTCGCGACCGACGCGACGGCTTCGATCGTGGGGCCGCTGCTCGGGACGTCCGTCGTCACGGCTTATATCGAATCCATCACCGGTGTGCAGGCCGGCGGTCGCACCGGCCTGACTTCGCTGACCGTTGCGGGATTCTTCTTTCTCGCGCTGTTCTTCTGGCCAATCTTCGTCATCATTCCGCCGCAAGCGACCGCGCCGGCGCTGGTGCTCGTCGGCGTGCTGATGATGCAGGGGCTTGCCCGCATCGACATGACGGATCTCGTCAATGCGGTTCCGATCGTGCTGACGTTGCTGGTGACCGTGTTGACCAACAATCTCATCAACGGAATGGCCCTGGGTACGTTGAGCTACATCGCGCTGGAAGTGTCCATCGGTCGGCGGTCGCAGATCCCAGCGATGGTGTGGGGACTTGGCGCCGTGTTCGTCGCTTACGCCATCGTGATCGCACAGATCTTTTGACGTGTGCGTCAGGCCGCGAGGTCCAGCAACCTGCAAGATCCGCGCACCAAAGCCTTTCGCCCGGCCGGTGTCATTGCAGGGACACCGTCATCGACAAAGACAAGGCCGAGTTCGACCAGGCTCTTGACGACATAAGCCTTCGCAAGGCGACCATTCGACACCGGATTGCGAAGCGCCTTCAGTGCTTCCCACTGGTCGGTTGAAAGATCGAATTCGAAATCGTTGCTCATGTTGCCTCAGGCGATCGTCCGGTTCGCGTGCCTCTGTTAGCGGCGCCGCATGAAGACCGTGCGACGACAATAAGTCGGGAATTCGGTCAGCTGTTTAGAACGTCTCTTCACAAATTGCGGCACTTCGTTGCATCACAAAAGTTAAGATCGTTTGCGCACGAATATCGCACGAGCTCCGATCACTAATTGATGATCCGCACTTGATGCTGCGATGCGAGCTCCCGCAGTGCACGGGAAGTATCGTTGTCCCATTCTGCGTCGCGATATGCACAGAAATCATGAGACGCGAGGTTCAGGAGTCTGTTAGGTTGATTTGCGGGCAGTGACTTCACGCGGCAGGAGTGGAGTGCATGAACAGGCTGGTTGAGATACGCAGTCAGGAATTCTTGTGCCGCGAGCGCGCAGCGCTCGATTCGAAGCGCCGGCTGTTCTGGCTGGCGCAGGCAGAAGAATGGGAGCAGCGCGCGCTCGCCGAAATCGCGTATCACTTTCGGGAGTGCAATCAGGCCGAGCTGAACGCCGCCTGACGCTCGCGGCTGCTATTACTTACTGATAAGTCGCCACAATGTCGGACACGGCGCGCTCGAGCTGTTGCGCGGTCGCGCATTGGCGCACGACGCTGCAAAAGGTTGCGTAGCGCGGCATCTCGGAATCGCCAAAGCCCCAGGCGAGCCGACCCTCGGGATTGAGCCAGACCAGCCGCTTCGAGCGCTCGGAGATCCGGCGCAGAATGTCGGCGCGTGGGTCGAGATTGTTGCTGCGGGCATCGCCGAGCACGATCACCGTGGTCTGCGGCGTCAGCGTGCTCATGAACTCCTTCTCGAAATCGACCAGCGAGGAGCCGTAATCTGACGAGCCGAAACCGACTTTGGACATGATCTCGGACATCGCTTCCTCCGGCGACTTCGTCTCCAGGATCTCGCTGACCTCGATCAGGTGCGAAGAGAAGGCGAACGAGCGGACATCGTCGACGACCTCGTGCAGCGAATGGATCAGCAGCAGGAAGAAGTCGGAGACTTGCGCAACGGAGCCCGAGACGTCGCACAGCGCGACGATCTTCGGCCGGTCGCGATGCTTGCGCTTCCACGCCGTGAGGAACGGCACGCCGCCCCAGGCTGCGTTGCGACGGAGCGTGCGACGGACGTCGAGATGGCCACGGCGCTGGCGCTTGCGCGGCTTGGAGTAGCGCTCGCGCAGCCGGCGCGCGATCTGGCGGATGAGAGCGCGCATCTCGGCGACCTGGCGCCGCTCGATGCGGGCGAGCGGTGCGTTGCGCAGGATCTCGTTGCGGAGGTTTTCGGCCTCCTCCCGGGCATAGAGTGCAAGCCCCTGGGAGACCGTATCGCGCACGGCTTCACGTAAAGCATCGAGCGCGGCGCGCAGACGCTCGGCCAGGGCCGGGTTGGTCGCGGTCAGCTGCTCGAGATCGTCGCGCAGGCGCTGGAGGCCCATGGCGTCGAGGATGCGGCTGGAGAATATGCCGCGCTGGGTGGAGTAGCGAATGTCGGACAGGGAGGCCGCGCCAGCTGCGCTGGCGATCGCGGCCGCGATGGCATTGCGATCCTGCGACAGCAGCATCTGAGCGAGCGAGCCCGGTTCCTGCTGCGACGAACCGCCGCCGGCATCGCTGGCCGCGCCGGAAGAGGGCGCTTGATCCGTATCCTGCGAGGCATCCTGATCGGCGCTCTCGGGCTGATCCTGTCGCGGCTCCGGCTGGCTGAAGAACAGGTCAAAGCAGTCGCCGAGCGCGAGCTTCTCGTCCTGCGACTTGGCGAGCGTCAGCAGCAGTGCGTCGCGCAGGATGGTCCGGTCGGAAAAGCCGACCTGCGAGACGGCGCGCATCGCATCGATGCTTTCGGCAGGCGAGACGTGGACGCCGGCGCCGCGCGCCGCCCGAAAGAAGCGATGGAGATTTTCGCGCATCGGCGTCAACCGAAGACGTTGGACCGGGCCGCCTTGGCAATGAAGGTCGTCACCTGCGGCGTCGCGGCCTCGATGTCGGCTTCGTATTTCAGGAGCACGTTGAGCGTGTCCTTGACGATCTCGGTATCGAGTTCGGAAGCCTGGAGCAGCACCAGCACGCGCGCCCAGTCGATGGTCTCGCTGACCGACGGCAGCTTCTTCAGATCCAGCGAGCGGATCTCGTGGATGAAGCCGACCATCTGGCGGCGCAGCGTTTGCGAGATGCCGGGCACGCGGCTTTCGACGATGCGCTCCTCGAGCCGTTGCTCGGGGAAGCCGATATGCAGATGCAGGCAGCGTCGCTTCAGCGCATCGCCCAGGTCGCGTTCGCTGTTGGAGGTGAGGATCACCGTCGGCGGCGTGATCGCCGAGACGGTTCCGAGCTCGGGGATCGTGACCTGGAAGTCGGAGAGAATCTCCAGCAGCAGCGATTCGAATTCAGCGTCCGACTTATCGATCTCGTCGATCAGGAGCACGCAGCCGCCCGGCTGCTCAAGCGCCTGGAGCAGCGGCCGCGGCTCGACGAACTCCTTGGAGAAGAACACGTCGCCGAAATCGTGAAGCTGGTCGAGCGCGGCATGCAGCGTCTGCGCGCCGCCGAGGACTTCGCCGAGCTTGTCCTTGAGGATCTGCGTGTAAAGAAGCTGCTTGGCGTATTTCCACTCGTAGAGCGCCTTGGCCTCGTCGAGGCCCTCATAGCATTGCAGGCGGATCATCTTCATGCCGCGCCAGGCGGCGATCGCCTTGGCAAGCTCGGTTTTGCCGACGCCCGCGGGGCCTTCGACCAGGATCGGCTTCTCGATCTGCTGCGACAAATAGACGGCGGTCGCGATCTGCCGGCTCGCGATATAGCCCTGCGCGGCGAGGCCGCTCTCCACTGCCTCGATTGAGGTCGAGGCCTTCTGATCAGCCACGAATGGCGCTCCCAAAGGTCTTGCTTGGGGCTTGTTCTGCCTGCGTTCCCGGCAAAGAACAAGCCTCGTTTGGGAGACATCAGACCCGCGCGAACGGCGATTTTTCCGTTTAGCGCAAATAGTTTGAGCGGTTCGCCGGCGACGCGATCAGTGTCGCAGCAACTCCGGCTTGCGGATCGTCTGTCTGACCTCGGCGCCGCAATCGGCGCATTCATAGACGAAGTCGATCTTGGCAAGGCTCCAATGCGGCTCGACCTCGCGCACATACATCGGCAGGAACCCCATACAGGTAGGGCAATTCACTGGCGCGATTTCGACGTCCTGATGATGCTGAACGTAAACTGGCATCTCGGCTCTCCTTCGCAGGCGACCATCAAACCCCGCACAAAGGCTACCGCCGGTTGCCCCGGAGCCCTCATCAACTCTTTCGAACGGAGGCGGAACGGCGGGCGTTTGTCGTTCGCTGTGACATTCTTGTTACGGCTTCTATACTGTATCGGGCGGACCAAATGCCTATTTCACAGGCCGATCCGGTATTCGGACCTTCACCTCAACGATAAGGGAGCAAGCCCATGACGCATGCCATTCGCTTTCACAAGACCGGTAGTCCGGAAGTCCTGGTCTGGGAGGAGGTCAGCGTCGGCAAACCTGGGCCCGGCGAGGCGCGTATCCGCCACACCGCCGTCGGCCTCAATTTCGTCGACATCTATAACCGTTCCGGCCTTTATCCGGCGCAACTGCCGAGCGGACTCGGCAGCGAGGCGGCCGGCGTCGTCGAGGATGTTGGGCCCGGCGTTACCGATCTGAAGCCGGGCGATCGCGTTGCCTATGGCGCTTCGCCGCTCGGGGCCTATTCGGAGGCACGGCTGATCCCCGCCGACCGGCTGTTGAAATTGCCCGACGGCGTCGACGACAGGACCGCGGCGGCGATGATGCTCAAGGGACTCACGACGCAGTACCTGATCCGCCAGACCTATCGGGTGAAGGCTGGCGATACCATCCTACTCCACGCCGCGGCTGGCGGTGTCGGCCTGATCTTGAGCCAGTGGGCCAAGCATCTCGGTGCGACCGTGATCGGCACCGTCAGCAACGACGAGAAGGCGAAGCTCGCCAAGGCGCATGGCTGCGACCACGTGATCATCTATACAAGGGAAGATTTCGTGAAGCGGGTCGACGAGATCACCGGCGGCAAGAAAGTGCCGGTGGTTTACGATTCCGTCGGCAAGGATACGTTCCTGAAATCGCTGGATTGTCTCGCGCCGCTCGGCGTCGCCGCGCTGTTCGGTCAGTCCTCCGGCGCAGTGGAGCCGCTCAATCTCGGCCTGCTCGCCCAGAAGGGCTCTCTCTACGTTACGCGTCCGACGCTGTTCACCTATGCCGCCAAGCGCGAAAATCTGGTGGCGATGGCGGGCGAGCTGTTCGACGTCGTCAAGTCCGGCGCGGTCAAGATCGAGGTGCACCAGACCTATCCGCTGAAGGACGCCGCCAAGGCGCATGCCGATCTTGCAGCACGCAAGACCACGGGATCGACCGTTCTCCTGGTGTAGCGCCGGACTGAGCGGTGGCGCGGGCTTCAAGCCTGCGTCACGTCGGCTCGTGCTTGCGCAGGTCACGGACGTGATCGAGGCGGATTGCCTGGATGTCGAAATCCTCGGGCTCGACCTGTGGGAGGGCCGCCTCGGCCAGGATGGCCTCGGTGACATCCTCGACCGAGTTCTCCACAATCTCGTGGATGAATGAGACGTTCCGATACTCGCCCGAGGCGAGGCGGGAGATGACCTCTCGCCTGGTGATTTCCGGATCGACGACCGCCTCGCGGCCTCGCCGCCCATAATCGATCATCACGACGAAATATTGCATGAAACGATCCTGCCGCGTCCCGATGGCCGGGATGCGGCAGATTATTTCTGAAAATCGGAACTATGTCAATGGCGATTTCTATAAATCAGAAATCGCCGGGTCCTCTCATTTGCCCTTCTTGCGCGGGCGCGCCGATTTCGCACGCAGCCGCTCAAGCTGCCCCTTGGGCATGGACAGGCAGATTTCCCCGACCCAGTCGAGCTTGACGCCGACGATCGGCTTGGCATTGAAGCTCGTGAGGTTGACCACGGATGGGGATTTGCCCCGCTCGATGGTCTTCAGGTAGCGCTCGCCGGTCTTGAGCCGGACCACCGCCTCTTCGCCGTAGAAGCTCGACAACGGATGGCGCTGGTCCTTGTAGACGACGATCACGTCGCCGCTTTCGTATTTGGGCAGCATCGAATCGCCCACGATCTCGAATGCGATCGTCTCTTCCATGATTGGGAACGGCAATGCGATGTCGCCGAGCCCTTCCGGCGGAACCTGTTCGTAGTCCGGCTCGATCACCGCGCCGGCTCCGACCCGGCCCATGATCGGCGCGAGATTGAGCTCGAGATATTCCATGATCGGAATGATCTCCGAGGCCTTCACCAGGCGCTCGCCGCCGAGAATCTCCGAGACCGCGCCGGGTCGCACGCCCATCGCCGCAGCCAGGCCGCCCTTGCTCTTGCCCGTCTTCTCCAGGCCCCGCTCGATCATTGCTACGTCCAACATGGTGATTCCCTCGATTGCGCACCGTTGCCTCTTGTAATCCGAAATTCGGAATTGATGCAATTATGAATATCAGAAATGCGAGCTTGACTCTGTATTCGGAATAACGGAATGTGTGTCTCGCCTCGCGGGTGGAGGCGCATCACAGGACAGCAGCATGGAACCGGGCCATTGGCCGTCGGAGCACTCCGACGCGCTTCGCGACTATTTTCTCAAAGGGATGTCTTATGCGGAGATCGGAAGACAGATAAACGCAAGATTTGGAACGGCTTATACGCGCAGCGCGGTGGTCGGCCGCGCCAAGCGGCTCGGGCTCATCGTGCCGCAATGGATGACGAGCCCGGCGCTCGCGCCGCCCTTGCCGGGTGAACCCGGCCTGCTTTCGCCGCGCGGGGTGGCGTGGCCGAGCCTCAATCTGCCGCCGAAGTCCGCCATGAAGCCTGCGGCGCGGGTGAAGTTGCGGTGTGTCGGCGTCCAACCGCGCCTGATCCAACTGGTCGATCTCCAGCCGGCCGACTGCCGATATCCCTATGGCGGCGACAAGGACGGTGAGGAGATCACCTTCTGTGGCCATGCGCGCCAGCCGGGCTCCAGCTATTGCGCGCCGCATGCCCGCCTGGCGCGCCGTTCCGGGGCTGCGTCGGCTGCCCGTGCCGCAGGCCCCGTCGTGCTGAAGCTGGTCTCGGCGCTCTGACGGTGCCGCCCTCCGTTCAACCCCTCAGTCTTGCAAGGAGTATCCGAGTGGCTCGTGCCCGACGCAACAAGTCCTATAAATTGGCGCAGATCTATGACCGGCGGTCGCGGGAGGTGCCGTTCAACGCCGAGATCGCGGAGGTGGAGGTCGACAATCCGCTCGCGCTCGATTCCGGCGAGAAGATCCTGGCGATCCGGTCGGTCCGCGGCGATCCGCTCGGCCGACTGCACGCGCACCACCAGATCGACGAGGCGCAATACCGCGGCGGGCGCGCCTTCCAGAACGATTGGGAGCGGGCCGAGCGGGGCCCGCAGGCGGTGGATACGACGCGCGAATATGTCGATGGCACCGGCACGCGCGAGCCCGTCACCGAGAGCCAGCGTCGGGCGGTGCTGCGGCTCAACCGGATCGAGCGAGAGCTCGGCACCGACGGCGCCGCGCTGGTGCACGACGTGCTGGTGCTGGGTCTGACCATGGATCAGGTTGGGCAGCGTCGTGCCGTCCGGACGCAACGCTGGAACGATTACTTCGCGCGGCGTTTTCGCGAATGTTTGGACCGGCTGGCGCTGATCTACGGCTTTGCGACGGAGACGGGAACGGCGCGCGGGGGCCGGCGTGGATGATTGCAAGGCGCCGGCGGTTCGGCCGCCGGCGTCCCGCCTGTTGCCTACGGATGAGGGACGATCTGGTAGGGCGTGGTGTAGGGCTCGACGCGCAGCGAGGCATTGGCCAGCAGCCCGATCTTGGCTGTCGGTGCCTGCTGTAATTCGCCGTTGGGCCCACGATGCACGTTGTATTGCCAGACGGTGAGATCGCCCTTCTGTGCCAGCGCGTGTGCAACGGCGCTCGCATCGTTGCCGCCGAGCGCCTGAAGCTCCTCCGCCGACAATCCGACGACGATTTCGTCCTTGATGGTGATGATCTTGAACAGGTTCATCTTGGTCTCCTGCGCCCATGCGCCTTGTGTCGAGAGGGTGAGCAGAGCGACTGCGGCGCCCTTGATGAGATCGCAGCGAGAAAGCATGCCGTCGTCCTTTTGGTGCTGACGCGCGCCCAAATCGAAGAGTTTTCAGCCATGGCGCCCGTATCTGCGTGGCCGTGCCGCAACGGCTTGGTCGCTCGCGCCTGGACGGCGGTTCACGGTGGGTCGGCCGCAAGATCGACTTTCATGCGCTTAACGCAACCGCCGGGGCCGGATTCAACAAATGCGTGTATACTGCCGAAGAATCGCCAATTCGTGCGCGCCAACGTGCATTCACATCGGAAACACGACGAAACGCTGTGCCTGATTGACGGTCACGAGTTGCTGTGTGCGTGACTGATGCCGCTTCTTGACGCAGGTGGGTGACGGCGATCGATATTCCTGTTATCCGGAATCGCCGTGGCGCGATGCAGACCAAGCATCGCTATACCCACGGTTGGGCTTGCCGGAAGGGTTGTTACTTGGCATAGTTGCAACCGCATGGTTGAGGCCGTCTTTTGGTGCGGTTCAGCGTGCAACCCGACCGGTCCCCTCGGCCGAACATTCGTCGCGAGGGGTCTGTCGTGGCGTCCGGTTCTCGAGCGGATCACGAAGGCCGATGCTTGTCATAGGTGCGAGATGAAAAACCTCAATTTCGCGGCTGAGCTGCATCTCAAGCTCGGTGTGCCTGCAAGCAGCACTGTCGAAAGTCTGCGCCTGCTCCGCGCCTTTCTGAAGCTCGCGCCGCGGCAGCGCTTCGAAGTGATCAAGCTGGTCGAAGATCTCGCCACCGAAGAAGCTCTACCCGAGCACCCTTTATCCTAAAGTCCGGCTGCGCGCCGGTCCCAGGCCGTTTCCCGCCCCTTTCCTGCCAGAGCAGGGCTCCCGGTCGTCGTTCCTCTGAAGGCTGGCGGCTGGATGGCGGTCAGGCAAATGTGGTATTCAGACGGAAAAAGGGAGGAGTGCGACTATGATCGAACCGAAAATCGAAGTTCCGGCCGAACTGCGTGACTTGGCCGAGAAGACGATCGACCAGGCGGAAAAGGCCTTCGGCATGTTCTTTGAAGCGGCGACCAAATCGATGTCGTCCGTTCCGGGCGCGGGGACGGAGGTGTCGAAGCAGGCGCTGGCTTTCACGGAGCAGAACATGAAGTCGGCCTTCGAGCATGCGCGCAAGCTGGTGCATGCCACCGACCTCCAGGAGGCGATGCGGATCCAATCCGATTTCCTGCGCAGTCAGTTCACCAGCGCCGGAGATCACATGCGTCAGATGACCGGCAGTCTCATGCAACCCGGCAAGGGCAAGTCCTGATTTTCGGCGTGTGTACAGCGTGCCCACAAATTGGTCTTGTGTGGCGTGAATATCCGCGCTTCGATACTGGCGCAGGTCCATGACGGGCCACCGAATGATCTCATTCGCCGTCCGTCATCCTTTCTGCTGATCCCTGCCGGTTCACCGGCAGGGATTTGCATTTGTAGCCCTTCGTGTAGCTTGGCATGTGCTGAGGCGTGATTTTGGGAAAAGCGCTGCACGGCTTGTGCGAGCCCGGCGTTCCGGCCCGATCATGCATCTAGCGCAGCGATGCGATGTAGGCCGCGATATCGCCGGCTTCAGTCCGGCTCAGGGGAAAATTCGGCATCTTCGGGTGCGGGTCGAGCAGGAAGAACGCGAGCCTTTCCGCACTGAAGTCCGGCCTGCGCGCAACGGATGCAAAGGAGGGGACGTCGGCGCTCGCCTGGGTCTGTCCGTTCGCCACGACGTGGCAGCTCGCGCACCAGCGCTTGGCGAGGTCGGCACCGTGATCGGCATCAGCGCCGAGAGCGGACGACGTGCCGGCGCCGGAGACCAGGCCAAGCAGCAGGAAAACTCGTCTCACATGCCGGAGCATCGGGCAATCTTTCTGCATTCGCTTGCGGCCGCCGCGCTCATCCGCAGCAGGATCCTGGAAACTGCGAGAGATCAATGCGGGCGGCGATCGACCGCAGCAGCCTGCGGGTCGAACGATAAAGATGCCGCATGAAGGCCGGCATTCTTGCCGCGGGCAGGCCAAGACCATTCGAAACAAGGCCTTTCGGAGCATGGCTCTTCGAAACAAGGCCCTTCGCATCAAGACTTTCGGAATAGTGCGACACGTGTCTCTCCGACGCCATGAGGCTTTCTACCGTGCCGTCTTGGAGCCGCCTTGATCTGCCGCAAAGCGGACCCGCTAATAGTCAGCCGGATTCATGATCATCGGGCTCTTCGTATCCGCCGGCGCGAGCGCGCTGCTGGTGCTGTCACGCAGGAAGCGGTCGAGCGTCTCCTGGATCTTCTCCTTGACCGAGTTGGGACCGCGGTCGCTCATCTCCGTGTGCTGTGCGCCGGTGTGGATGATATCGATGCCGCGCGCCTTGGCCTCTTCCGGCGTCGGAAGCACGCCGGGGTCCGTCACGAAGTGCGGGTCCTTCGAGCGGAACGACAGGATCTTCATGTGGTCGCTGACCACGAAGGGCACCCGCAGATTGTCCAGCGTGATCACCTTCGACACCAGTTCGGGGTGCTGATGAGCGACGTACATCGAGACATCGCCGCCGTTGGAGTGGCCGACGAGGGTGATGTGGTCGTATTCGACGTTCTCCTGCTGTTTCTTCAATTCGCCCAGCACGAAGAGAATGTTGGCTTCGGCGCGGATGTAGACCTCGCGCCGGCCGACATATTGCTGACCGACCTGGGTCATCAGCGGGGGATCGCTCGGCAGGTCCTGCTGGATGCTGGCAACCAGATAGCCTCGGGCGGCGAGCGCGTTGGCAAGGAAGGAATATTCGGTCGCCTTGACGGTGTTGCCATTGCTGATGACGGCGAGGGGGAGCTTCCAGAGGCCGAGATTGGCCTTGGTCTCATGGTCGCGTCGCACGGCGATCTCGACCGCGATCGGCCGCTGGCGCGAGGCGTCGAAGAGGGCCAAGGTCTCATGGCGGATCGCGAACCGGCTGACGACGAAATACTGCCCGATGCCAAGGACGCAGAGAAACGCCAGGGCGGCAAACACCTTCTTCATGGTCTGTCTCAAATCACCTTTGCCTGAACATGGTCATCGGGAACCCCGGTCGAGCGATCGTGAGCAAGGTTAGAGGATTAAATTTAGGCAAGTCTGCGGGCAAGACCGGGAAAAGCCGGCAAGCCGGGGCGATCGCCCGAAGAACGGGGTGGCTAGAGACAGCCAGCCTTGCCGCGCTCGGGGCAGAGCCGGAGTGCGCTCGACAGCGTGAAAACGAAGCGTGGGCTGCGGCGCTCGTTGTCCGGCGCCCGGTAGCTCAGGGGGACGGCCACGCCGAAATCGGCCTGGAGGTCGTCCGGCAGGAAGAAGCGCACACCGGCTCCGGCCGATGTCAGCGACAGCCCGTCGCTCAGGCGATAACCGTGGTTCCAGACGGCGCCGGCATCGCCAAAGGCATAGAGCTGATAGCCGGTCCAGTAGCGGAAATTGAGCTTCTGGTCGAAGCGCAGCTCGAGCGAGCCGGCCAGGCCGTTGTCGCCGCTGATCTCGGCTGCGCCATAGCCGCGGCCGAAGGCAGCGCCGCCGAGATAGAATTGCTGCGAGGTGAACAGTGGACGCGACGCCGTCTGGCTCGCCGCAGCGAGCTTGAGCGACCAGGCATCGTTGAGTGTCTGGTAGCGCGTGAACCAGAGATTCAGCACCGAGAAGTTCGACGATGCGCCATCGCGTGACAACAGATCGTCGTCGAAATGCGAGGCGCCAAAAATGTCGAGGCCCTGGCGGAAGGTCAGCGTCGCCAGATTGGTGCCGCCAAGGGGATCCTGCAGCCGGTAGTCGGCCGTCAGGCTCGCGGTCCTGATGTGGTCGTTGTACCAGGGGCCGTAAATGTCGTGCTCGGACACATTGCTGAAGGTGCCTGCCACAGTAAGCGTCAGCCCCGAGGATTGCGACATGAAGGGCACGGTGCTTGCCCGCACCTCGAAAGCTTCTGTTGTGGTGATGTCGCTGTCGAGCCGGCGCATATCGCCGGGCCGTACAGCGCTGTACAGGACGGAAGCGCCGAGGCGGATACCGTCGACGCCGACCGGCGCATCGTACGACAGGCGTGCGAAGCCGAGCTGGCGCGGATCGTTGGCAATAGTCGACAGGTTGATCGCCAGAGTATCGCCGGGCGTGAGGTAGGAGTTGAACGCGCCGGTGGCGTAGGTTTGCCAGGGACCAACCGACGAGGATCCGAGATTGTCGAGGCCGAACGAGGAGAAGACGTGCCAGGTCTTCAAGGAGACGGTCAGGCGGAAGCGGCCCGTCGTACCGCCGATCTCCTCGAGCGCAGTGTCGGTGATCCGGACGCCGGGCCTGCCATTGATCAGAAAGAGCTGGCGTTCGAGCGTTGCCAGCCGCGACGGTTGTTCGGCCAGAACCGGCGCCAGCATCGGCCTGACGCCGAACTGCTCGGCACCGTCGCCTTTCAGCTCGGCCTGCACAATGGCGCCTTCGAGCACTTGAATCCGGACTCGGCCGTGCGCGATGTCCTGCGGTGGCACGATGGCCCGGCTGAGATGGAAGCCGGCTGCGCGGTAGAGGTCGCTGATGGCGCCTGCGATCGCGACCAAGTCCGCCTGCGAGACCTTCCGGCCGAGATAAGGCTGGTAGATCGCGGCGATGCGATCGGGGGAAATGGCATGGGCGCCGCTGACGCTGACGCCGCGCAGCACGAATTGCGGCTTGGTATCGCCGCCGATGATGGGCTGTCCGACGCTCGGCAATCGGACCGGCGGCCGGCCGAGCGATTCCTGCTCGGTCTGGTTATCAAAATATTTCTCGGGCTGGCGTGGATCGAAACCCGGCTGGTTCGCCTGTTGCGCGAGTGCCGTTGGAGTTGTCGCGAAAATTGCTGCCAGCGAAACCAATGCGGTAAGGAGATGCCGTCTCTCACCGCGCGCAGCGACCCTGTCTCCGTAGTTCAACGGGGGATCTGCGACGGGGCGGTAAGGTCTCGTTAGAGGCATGATTTTTCTTAGTTTTTTATGGTCAACGATTGGTTAATTCGGCCACGCGGCTGGCCGCTTTCCGATAATCCTATCTTGAGTGATTTCGGATACCCCTCAGGCCTGGCTTGAAACGCGGGGCTGAGGATCATCATGTTCGGCAAGGTTGGAATGCGGCGGGCCCTGGCGGCGGCGCTGATCCTGGGAACGGCCTCCGGTGCATTCGCGGCGGACGACGGTGTGTGGTCCGTCAGCAAGTCCACGGGCGAGGTCTGGCTTGCAACGAACGGCGCCCAGCAGGTGTCGTTGACCCCGGAAGGAACGCTGAAACCTGGCGACACCATTCGCACCGGCCGCAATGGGCGCGTACTCCTCGTCCGCGGCGAGGAAACGATCCTGATCTCTCCCAATTCGGTGGTGGGCTTGCCGGCCGAAAAGAAGGACGGCCTGTCGACCACCATCGTCCAGCAGGCAGGTTCGATCCTGCTCGAGGTCGAGAAGCGCAACGTCAAGCATTTCGAGGTCGAGACCCCCTATCTCGCCGCCGTGGTCAAGGGCACCCAGTTCAGCGTCACGGTCGGTGCCGGCAGCACCAAGGTCGGCGTGCTCCGCGGCCAGGTCGAAGTCTCCGATTTCAAGACGGGGCAGATTGCACAAGTGATGCCCGGACAAGCGGCCACCGTCTTCGAACACGGCAAGCCCGGTCTCAGCCTGAGCGGTGCGGGCACGTTCAATCCGATCGAGCAGGGCAAGCCCCGCGCGCCCACGATCGAGCGAGTTCCAGTGCCGAAATCGGACCTGTCGGCGCCGCGCCATGCTGCCAATGGCCATGCCATCCATGCGCTCGGTCCGATCGACAAGGGCAACAAGACGGCCGGTGCGCCGAAGCCGTCGCACCAGGCGGCTGCTGGTCACGCCGCCAAGGCCGGCGTCGTGCGGATCTCGAGCTCGCTCGGTGAGGTCAAGCTGAACTTCCACAAGGTCACGCGCGGGCTTGCCCACGGCGCCGTGGCACCCGGCCAGGTGCGCAACGCGAATGCCGGCGCGATCGGCGAGACGGTCTGGAGCGACAACAAGACCAGCGCGATCGCCCCCAACAGCGCGAATGAGACTGCCGCAGCCCCTGGCGCCGGCAGCTCGTCGAACCCGGGCGCTGCGATAGCTGCAGCGGCAGCCAATAACGGAAACGGCGGTGGCAACGGCAACGGCGGGAACGGCAATTCCGGCAACGGCAATAATGGCAATGGCGGTAATGGCAACAACGGCAATAACGGCGCCACCGGCAACGGCTGGCACAACAGCGGCAACAGCGGTTTGAACGGCGGCGGTTCCGGCAGCAATGGTCACGGTCGCAACCGGCATTAAGGCGGTCTGCTAGGGGAAGAGGGGGCGCGCCCGCAGGCAAGCGGGTGCGCGGGAGGATCGGGTGAAACGCTACAGGCCGCATATTCTCGTCGTGATCGCGCTCGCGGTGGTGCTGTCCACGGGCTGGCACGCTGCGCTTCGCAATGCGCTCACCGACCTTCGATTCAAGTGGCAAACGCGTGCGGCCAGCGGCGACATCGTCGTGGTCGGCATCGATGCGCCATCCATCGACAAGATCGGGGTGTGGCCCTGGCCGCGATATCTCCATGCCGAGCTGCTGCAAAGGCTGGAAGCGGCGGGAGTGCAGGATGTTGCGTTCGATGTCGATTTCAGCACGCCGTCGGACCCGGCCTCGGACGAGGCGTTCGCCAAGGCGTTGCGGGACGCCGGCGGCTCGACGATCCTGCCATCCTTCAAGCAGCCGACGCCGAAAGGCGGCCCGGCCCACGTCAACCGGCCGCTGAAGGCATTCGGCAACCAGTCGTGGCCGGCCGTCGTCAATGTCGCGATCGAATCCGACGGGCTGGTTCGCCGCTATCCGTTCGGCGAGAAGCTCGGCGACGCGTTCATGCCTTCGATGGCCGTCGTGCTGGCGGGACAGGACGCCAATCGGCGGCCGCCCTTCCTGGTCGATTTCAGTATTCGTGCGGCTTCAATTCCAACCGTCTCCTATGTCGACGTGCTGCGCGGTGATCGCGCCACGCTCGACAGGCTGAAAGGCAGGAAGGTCATCATTGGCGCCACGGCGCTCGAGCTCGGCGACCGCTTCAGCGTTCCGAACGGCAGAATCGTCTCGGGGCCGGTCCTCCAGGCACTCGCCGCTGAATCGATTCTTCAGAACCGGACGCTGCGCTGGACCTCCGACATCGGCATGGTGCTGGGGCTGGGCGCGATCTGCCTGCTGATGATGTATTCGTGGCGCCGCGTCGCACCGGGACTTCGCGTCGCAATCCTGATCGCAGCCGGGGCGGCGGTCGAACTGGCCGCTCTGCTCGTGCAGGCAACATCGCCCCTGGTCATCGATACGTCGCTGTTCCACATCGCGATCATCGCTTACCTGACGGCAATTGCGCTCGACGAAATCGACTTCCGCAGCCTGCTCGGACGCATCGCCGAGAGCCGCTTTCATCGCATCGCGATGTCGCTCGGCGACGGACTGGTCTGCACCGACGAGGATCACCGGATCACGGTCTGGAATCCCGGCGCCAGCGCGATCTTCGGCTACATGCCGGCCGAGATCATCGGCCGCCCGTTCGAAACGCTGTGCGCTCCGCCGGCGGACGGCGGTGCAAGACCGTCCATGCACGATGCCGCGCGCGAGGCGCTCCTGGTTCCAGGCGGCGCCGTCGTCGTCGAATTCGAGGGCCGGCGCAAGAACGGGGAAACCTTCCCGGTCGAGGCGAGCTTCTCGGGCTGGCAGGGAACGGACGGCTTTCAATACGGAGCGATCCTGCGCGATATTTCGGTCCGCAAGCGTGAAGCCGAACGGATTCGATATCTCGCCGAGCATGACGCGCTGACGGGACTTGCCAACCGGAACATGCTGCATGTGGGCCTCACCGATCTGATCGCCGCGGCGGAGCGGCGGTCTTCCGGCGTCGCGTTGCTCGTGCTCGGGCTCGACGGCTTCCAGGAGATCAACAACATGCTCGGGCACTCGGCCGGCGATCTCGTGCTGCGCGCGGTCGCTGAGCGGCTCCGGAGCGAAGTCGACGGCAAGGCGATCATCGCCCGGCTCAGCGGCGACGAATTTGCCATCGCGATCGACTGCACTGACTTCGGCGAGCCGGTCTCGGCGTTCGCCGAGCGGATCGCGCGCGCGTTCGAGACCCCGCTCGCAGCGGGCGCCCGGCAGCATCGCGTCAGGATCAGCGTCGGCGTCGCCGTTTATCCCGACGGCGGGCAAAAGGCCGACGATCTCCTGAGCAATGGCCACCTGGCGCTGAGCCGCGCGAAGACGACGCGGCGCGGAAGCCATGTGGTGTTCGAAGCCACGATCCGGCAGGAGCTCGAGAACCGGCTGACGCTGGAGCGCGAGCTGGCGCTTGCCGCCGACCGCTGCGAATTCGAGCTGTTCTACCAGCCGCAGGTTCGCCTGCTCGACGGCAGCCTGGTCGGAGCCGAAGCGCTGATCCGCTGGCGGCATCCGGTGCGGGGCTACGTCTCGCCGGCCGAATTCATGCCTGTCGTCAACACCTCGGCGCTGTCGGAGCGGATCGCGAACTGGGTGATGGAGACCGCCTGCCGTCAGGCGCGGGCCTGGGAATTGTCCGGCAACGATGTGCGCGTCGCGATCAACCTGTCACCCTCGCAGCTTCAGTCCGGCGATCTCGCGCATTCGGTCGCGGCGCTGCTCGAAGCGACGGGGCTGACGCCGTCGCTGCTCGAGATCGAAGTCACCGAGGACATCCTGCTGCATGACGAACGCCGCGTGCTCGAAATGTTCAAGAGGATTCAGGAGCTCGGCGTCCGGATCCTGTTCGATGATTTCGGCACCGGCTATGCGAGCCTGAGCTATCTCAAGAAGTTTCCGCTCGACGGCCTCAAGATCGACCGGTCGTTCGTCTTCGGTCTTCTTTCGAATTCCGACGACGCTGCCATCGTCGGCTCGACCATCGGCCTCAGCAAGCAGCTCGGTCTCACGGTCGTCGCCGAAGGCATCGAGAACCGCGCAACGGCCGACCTCCTGGTCAGCATGGGATGCGAGGAAGGGCAGGGATATTTCTTCGGCCGTCCGATGCCCGCCGAAGCATTCGAAAAGCAGTTCCTGGCCGCGGAGCTCGCCACCGTCAGCGCCGCCTGAGCGGGCGGCTTTCGCCTGCGCGACTTGCCGTTGTGGATCGTTGCCGAGCTACTCTCGAAGAGCGGAAACGTCTGCTTGCCGGCGATGAGACGATCAAGGCGAAGCAGCCCGCCAAGGCAGCTTTTGACCCTCAGCGGACCTAGACCCCTGCCAAAAGACGGTTGATCTAAGTCAATGGCCGGCAGCCGTTCGCGTCAAATCTTCAGGCATGAATGAGCTCCAGCCAGAAAAACGTGCGGCCCCCAAGCCGACGCACTTGGAAGAGGCTCGACGTGTTATCGAGGAGTACATTGCCAATCTGCGCGAGATCATCAAGAAGCTCCGCCAAAAGATGAATTAAAGGCCGCTTGGCTTCGGCAGTTAGCGCCCGGCGTTGTGTCGTGCCCGATTTCGTCCGCAATACGACTATTGGTCGCGGGTAAGACTGCTTGGGCCGAATTGTCTGGAGCCCTTCACAAGTTAAAATTGCACCGGCGCTGCATTCCTAGGGGGACGTTGTATTCCACAGGGAGGCGACAACGATGATGAATGCCGTCAGATGCTTCGCAGCCATCGCTGGCTGCGCCGTATTGCTGCTGCCGCACTTCGCAACCGCCCAGACCCCAGGTCCGATTCCATCATCATTGGTCACGGCCGACAAGATCGAGTCGCGCATCGGCGTGCTCGAGTTCAAGGACGGGGTCCCGAGCAAGGCGACCGCCGACAAGCTCTTCGACAATCTCGACTTCACCTATGCCTATCGCGCGTTCATGGACAACATGCGCGGCGTCAGCATCCATGCGCTGCGCGAAGGTCTGCGAAGCGTCGGCGTCAAGGAGAACGAGGTGATCGTCTTCTCCGACCTGATGGATGCCAAGTCGCTGTTCCTGACGGCAAACGCCGACACCATCTACGTTATGGGCTACCTCGATCTCAGCAAGGGTCCCGTGGTGGTGGAGACTCCGCCCAAGTTTCTGGGCACCGTGCAGGACGCCTGGTTTCGCTGGATCATTGATCTCGGCCTGCCCGGCCCCGACCGTGGCGAAGGGGGCAAGTACCTGATCGTGCCGCCGGACTACCAAGGTCATCTGCCGGACGGCGGATACTTCATCGGCCGTGCCCGCACCAACACCATCCTGTGGTTCGGCCGCTCGTTTCTGGAGGATCACAAGGATCCGAAGCCGGTCGCCGAGACAATCCGTAAGTTCACCAAGGTCTACCCTTACGAGCCGGGCGGCGTGGGCACGCCGATTTCGGACTTCCTGGCCGGCAAGGCCAAGCTGGGGCGGGTCACCGCACCGCCGGCGACGGTGTTCCATGAAGGCAGCGGCAAGGTGATGAATACCCTTCCGCCGAACGACTGGACCTTCTACGACATGCTCAACGAGGTCGTGCAGAAGGAGCCGGCGACCTCGCTCGATGCAGAACTGATGGGGCCGATCGCCGCAATCGGCATCGTCAAGGGCAAGCCGTTCGCACCCGATGCACGCATGAAGAAGATCATGACCGAGGCGCTTGCGCTCGCCAACGCGACCTCGCGTGCCCTGTTCATGGTCCCGCGCGATCCGAGCTGGTTCTATTATCCGAACTCATCGTGGTTCAACTTCCTGTTCGTGAGCGGTTACGAGTTCGAAACGCCTATCCCGGAGATCACGCGCGAGGGAGTCAAACCCTTCCCGACCACCGGCTACCGTACCATGGATGCGCGCACCAACTTCTTCTACGGAGTCACCGGCATCACGCCTGCGATGGCGATGCGCCTGCCCGGCATCGGCTCGCAATATCTACTCGCGATGACCGACGCCGAGAAGAACGCTTTCGACGGTGCCAAGACCTACAAAGTGACGCTGCCCAAGGGCATCCCGGAAGAGAACTTCTGGTCGTTCACGGTTTACGACAACATGACTCGCTCGATGCTCGACACGCCGCAGCGCTATCCCCGCGCCGGCAGCCAGAGCTACCCGTCGCCGGCTGCAGATGCGGATGCCGACGGCTCCACCACCATCTACTTCGGTCCGACACAGCCCGCAGGAGTGAAGCGCGGCAATTGGATACAAACCGACCCGAAGAAAGGCTGGTTCGTGATCCTGCGCCTCTACAGCCCGCTTGAGCCGTTCTTCACGAAGAGCTGGCGGCTGAGCGAAGTCGAGCAGGTGAAGTGACATGCGCCGGCGGCAGGCATAACCAATCGCCTGCCGCCACAGGCTGGACGAGCGAGGCTGGCAATTGCCGCTTAGGAACCATCGAGAGGAGGGGCACATGGCACCTAATTGGTCGGCTGTACTGTACGTCCCCGCCTTAGCCGCGGCTTTCGCTTTCAGCGGATCCACTGGGCTGGCTGCCCAGGAGGACGTGCAAAGTATGTTAGCTGCCCAGATCCGCTTGCAGGGATTCGTCTGTGACAAGGCGATTGGTGCGAAGAAGGACGCGAAGCGCTCAAGACCTGATTATGCCGTTTGGGTGCTCAACTGTGGTAACGCGCGCTACCGCGTGGGCCGGGCACCCGACATGGCTGCCAAAGTCGACCCTCTCCGTTAATTGGCCGTGCCCAACCAGCCGCTGGCTGGCAGCCCTTCGCATGACAGGTTGTTGTCTGACCCGTATTCACCTAGCTGATGCGGGTCGTTCGTCTTCGGTCTGCTTTCGAATTCCGACGACGCTGCCATCGTCGGATCGACCATCGGCCTCAGCAAGCAGCTCGGTCTCACGGTCGTGGCTGAAGGCATCGAGAACCGCGCAACGGCCGACTTCCTGGTCAGCATGGGATGCGAGGAAGGGCAGGGCTATTTCTTCGGCCGTCCGATGCCGGCCGAGGCATTCGAGAAGCAGTTCCTGGCCGCGGAGTTCGCCACCGTCAGCGCAGCCTGAGCGGGCTGCTCTCGCAACGACTGAATCAGTGAACGTCGCCCCGCGCAACTGAATCCGGTGACAGCCGCCGTTAACAAGAGATCGCGCTCACGTAGGGGAGGAGACCGAGGTCGCAGCTTAGCGTTCGCGCCAGGCGCGCATCAACTGATCGGAAAGGGGCTTGACGAGGTACGACATCACCGTACGCTGGCCGGTCTGAATGAAGGCTTCGACCGGCATGCCGGCGATCAGCTTCAGGTCGCCCAGGCGAGCGATCTCCGTCTCCGGAACGACGATGCGAGCCACATAATAGCTCGTCGTGCTCTTTTGGTCGACCGCCACGTCAGCGGACACCTGGCTCACTTCGCCGTTGAGTTGGGGTGTGGTGCGCTGGTTGAAGGCTGTAAAGCGCAACAGCACCGGCTGGCCGACCGACAGACGATCGATCTCATGCGGCGGAATCCGCACCTCCACGACGAGCGCGTCGTGCGTGGGGACGATGAGCATGATCTGCTCGCCAGCGCTGATGACGCCGCCGATGGTGTGCAGCGCCAACTGATGCACTGTGCCGTCCTGCGGCGCGCGAATATCGATGCGTTTGAGCTGGTCCTCGGCCGCCACTCGTTTCTCTACCAGTTCCGAGGTCTTGGCCCGGATCTCGGCGAGATCCTTTCCGACTTCGGTGCGCAGATCCTGGTCGATCTGCATGATTTGCAGCGTGGTCTCGGTGATCCGCCCTCTGGCTTCGGCGATTGCCGCGACCAGAGCGCCACGTTCGCCATGCAGGCGCACCGCGTCGCGCTCTAGCGTTGTCAGGCGCGTGATCTGGACCAGATTCTTTCGCCACAGTTCGCGCACGCCCAGAAGCTCCTGATCGATGAAGGTTGTTTCGCGGTCTTTCGCTTGTATCTGTTCTTCGAGCCCGCGGATTTGCTCGCGGAGCTGGCCGATGCGTTCGTTGAGCTGCGCCTTCTTGCCGGCGCGCGCGGCGCGGCGCAACTCGAAAAGCTTGCGCTCTCCGACGATCAGTCGATCGACGTCCGGATCGGCGGCACGCTCAATGAGGTCCGCGGGAAAGTCGAGCCGGTCCTGCCCATCGCGCTCAGCTTCGAGCCGCGCCCGGCGCGCCGCCTGTTCGTCGAGACTCTTCATAACGATCAGGAGGTTGGCCCGAGTCACCGTCTCGTCGAGGCGCACGATCACATCGCCGGCTTTCACTCTGGCCCCCTCACGGACGTTGAGTTCACCGACCACACCGCCGCTCGGGTGCTGCACTTTCTT
This sequence comes from Bradyrhizobium sp. WBAH42, assembly GCF_024585265.1. Lineage (NCBI taxonomy): Bacteria > Pseudomonadati > Pseudomonadota > Alphaproteobacteria > Hyphomicrobiales > Nitrobacteraceae > Bradyrhizobium > Bradyrhizobium sp. WBAH42. The sequence continues at coordinate 6,658,572 of NZ_CP036533.1, read as the reverse complement.
GGTGTAGCTATCGACCACCAACGTGCCGGAACCAATGACGGCGCCGGCCAATTCCGTGGTCGTCGCCCACCCCCCGACGCCGCCGGCGAGAACGATGACGACGACGAGGCCAGCGCGCAGGTGTTGACGGATGGCTCGCGGAACCACGTTCACCGGCTCGCGGCTCATGAGCTTACTCCCTCAGTCACGATCTTGAGCGGCACTGCCGGACGCGGCGGCGTCATCTTGGCCAGCAGCGCGTCCTTCGGTCCGAACGCCTGCACACGCCCCTCGGCCATCACGATTAGTTGGTCTACGGCGGCCAGCGCGCTGGTGCGATGCGCGATGATGATGACGATGCCGCCGCGTTCGCGCACCCCGAGCATGGCTCGCGTCAGGGCCTGGTCCCCCTCGGCGTCGAGATTGGAGTTGGGCTCGTCGAGCACCACCAGGAAAGGATCGCGGTAGAGTGCACGGGCGAGCGCGATGCGCTGCCGCTGTCCGGCCGAGAGCGCCGAGCCGCCTTCGCCGATCGGCGTGTCGTAGCCGTCCGGCAGTCGCAGCACCATGTCGTGCACGCCGGCGGCGCAGGCCGCGGCGATCATCGCCTCCGCGTCGGGGACCGGCTCGAAGCGATTGATGTTCTGCGCCACCGTGCCGGCGAACAGCTCGACGTCCTGCGGGAGATAACCGATGTGGCGACCAAGGGCTTCCGAACTCCATTGCTCGAGCGCGGCGCCATCCAGCCGTACCTTTCCGCGCGCCGCCCGCCACACGCCGACGATGGCGCGCACCAGCGACGACTTACCCGATGCGCTCTGGCCGACGATGCCCAGCCCCTGTCCCGGGCCCAGTGCGAAGGAGGCTTCATGGACCACGACGTTCTGTTCGCCAGGAGGCGTCACGGAGACAGCCTCGAGGGCCAGCGCTTTGCACGGTGGCGGCAACGGCGTCCTCTCCTCCTCGACCGGGAGCTGCGCCCAGTGCTGCTGCAGACGCCTCCAACCTTGTCGGGCCGAGATCAGGCTCTTCCAGTGGGCGATGGCAAGCTCAACCGGAGCGAGTGCGCGCGAGGTCAGAATGGCGCCGGCGATGATGATTCCAGCGGTGGCCTCTTGAATGATAACGAGGTAGCCGCCGACGCCGAGCACCGCCGATTGCAGCACCATGCGCAGCACCTTGGATGCGGAGCCGAAGCCACCAGCGATGTCTGCGGCGCGACGCTGGGCGAACATGTAGCTGTCATTGACGCTCGCCCAGCGCGCGGCAAGGCGCCCGCGCATGCCCATGGCCTGCAATACTTCGGCGTTCCGGCGGCTCGCCTCGGCGAGTGCGTTGCGTTGCGCGATCTGGCCCGTGATTTCCTTCGTGCGCGCACGCGTCAAGCGATCGGTAAGAAGCGTCAGGCAAACCAGCATCACCGAGCCGATCGATGCCGTGAGCCCGAGCAGCGGATGAAACAGGAAGCAGATCGTGAGGTAGAACGGAATCCACGGCAGGTCGAACAGCGCGGTGGGGCCGAGCCCGGAGAGATAGCTGCGCACCTGGTCGAGGTCGCGCACCGGCTGCAGCCCGTCGCCGCTCGCGCGCGCACGCAGCGGCCATCGCGCGACGATGTCGTAGGCGCGCGCCGAAAATGCGCGGTCGAGCCACTCGCCGACGCGGACAAGGATGCGCCCGCGCAGAATGTCGAGGAATGCCTGGAACACATAGAGGGCGCCGACGAGCGCGGCGAGACCGATCAGCGTCGGCACGCTGCGACTCGGCACCACGCGGTCGTAGACTTCGAGCATGAAGAACGAGCCGGTCAAATAAAGCACGTTCAGCATGGCGGTGATCAGGCCGAGCCCGACCAGCACGCTGCGACAGGCCTGCAGCGGCGTGGACACGGGATGCGCGTGAGGAGGCACGTTCTCTCGCGGCGCCGCCGCCGCGCGCCGCCGCTTCCAGACCAGCCTGATCAAAATGAAGGCCGCCGCGGCGAACAGGCCGACGCGCATGGTGAGGCTCGCCAGCTCCTCCGGATATCCGAGAACCTGGCCACACCAGGCGGCGGCGGGCCGGGAGAGCTGGCCGCACCAGGCAGTGACACTATCCGGCATCGGATCTACTCCAGGCCCGTGCGACCGAACAGGTGCCGGCTGCGCGCCATAGCGGCGTGCAGCCGGCGGCTTGTGGTTCAGACGTTGATGACGTTGTCGTGGTTTCCATCGATCTTGACGGAGAAGCTGCTGGAAGCCGTATCCCCGTCGGCATCGGCGATCTGAACGGTGAAGTCGAGCTTCTCGTCGGGCGCCGGCTGCGACTGGATCAGGCTGAACCCGCCGATATCGAAAGTGTTGTTGTCGTTGCCGTCGATGCCGTCATGGGCGCTGATGTTTTCAATCAGCACGCGGTTGTGGGTTCCATCCGTGGTCCATTGCACCTTGTCGCCGGTGCTGAGGCCCGTGATGATCAAGTTGCCGTCGTCGTCGACCGTCGCGACGGGAGTATATGTCGTATTGCCTGACTTGACGACGAAGTTGGTAAGTGTGGCCGACGTGATGTCGACGTGCGTGTCATTGGTGAGCCCGTCGACGAACCCCGTCCCCGGCTCGTAGGTAGTGCTGTAGGCCGTGATCTTGACGGTGATGGGTCCGACGCCCGGGTTCGTCTGGTTCACGGTAAAGGACGCCGATGTCGCATTGAACAGGGCCTGGAAGTTGATGTTGGCTTCGACATCGGCCTCGTTCTGGTCCAGATTGGGCACGAGGAAGTTCGTGTTCGTGCCCGTCACGTAGGTGATGTACGCGCCTTCAGTGGGGTAATTGGCGTTGTCATTGAGCTGGTTCCCGTTCACGCCGAACGAGGTGGTGCTGCCGGCCTGGCTGATATTTAGGACGTCCTTGGTCGTGATGTTGCCGCCCTGGGACTGGTTCAGCGGATTCTCCCCGATCACCACGATCTGAGACGAGGTCGGATCGCCGAAGGTCATGAAGAGATTGCTACCGGAGGGCGCTCCGGCAAAGCTGAAGCTGATCTCCGCAGGCGGAGGATTCTGCAGGACATCGAAGGTGTAGTTGCCGCCGGACACGGTCAGCTTGAAGAAGTCGATGTCGCCTGCGTTGTGTGTACCGCTGCCATCGACGTCCTTGTAGTAGGTTGCGACCGTATTGTTGCTCGAGAGGTCCCGGAGCAGCGTTGTCTGCGAGACCGTGCCATCCAGAATCGTCAGGCTCGCCGGCGAGCTCGTGATGCTGTACGTCGCAGGATCATCCACTCCGACCAAAGCGCTGAGCGTCTTGGTTACGCTGGCGCCGGCAGCAAAGTCCACCTGCCCATCGGCGATGGGGCCGATGCTCGGCCCGTCGTCCTGGAACTGCACGGCATCGCCGATGCCGGTCGAGCTCGTTGCCGTGTCGCCGTCGCCGTCGGTGACCGTCACCACTGCCAGCAGCGCGCCGTCGGTGATGTTAATCGCCTCATCGTAGCTGGCACCTCCCGTCGGGTGTTTGAGCGAGGCGAATTGCGCCACGCTGACGACACCGGTCGAGCTGTTGATTGCCACTGCGAAGGCCGCCTGACCGGATTGACTACCGATGCGGCCGACCACCAGGTCGCCTTCCTTGAACAGGAAGATGCTCGTGCCGCCGGTCGTGTCGAGCCCGGAATCCACCCCTGCGGAGGACACCGCCAGCGAGAACGCCGTCGTCGCGCCCTCGTTATCAGCACCCGCAGAGCTGCCGGTCGCGGTCACGATCGGGGTGGCTTCCTGCGCGTAGCCGGGGCTGAGATCGGTGCTTTTATTGGCGACGCCAGCGAACAAGGCGACAACACCTGCCGCGGTTGTGTCGTCGGCATCCGCGTCGACCCCCGCAGTCTCGTCATGCGCAACCGTCGCCGTGCCCTGCGCGATTCCCGCCGTCGGCCCGTCGTCCTGGAACTGCACGGCATCGCCGATGCCGGTCGAGCTCGTGGCCTTATCGCCATCGCCGTCGGTCACCGTCACGACCGCCAGCAGCGCACCGTCGGTGATCGACACCGAATCATCGGGATTGGTGGTGCCCGGATGCTTCAGCGAGGCGTACTGCGCCACGCTGACGACGCCGCTCGTGCCGTTGATCGCCACCGCGAAGGCCGCCGCCCCGGCTGCACTGCCGATGCGGCCAACCACCAGGTCGCCTTCCTTGAACAGGAAGATGCTGGTGCCGTTGGTGGTGTCGAGGCCGGAATCCACCCCCGCGGCGGACACCGCCAGCGAGAATGCCGTCGTCCCGCCGAACGAGTCAGTGCCATACGAACTTCCGGTCGCGCTCACGACAGCCGTCGAATTCTGCGCGTATCCGGTCGGGCTGAGGTCGCTGCTGACGTTCGTTAGGCCCGCAAACAGCGCCGCCACCGCCGCCGCGGTGGTATCGTTGGCATCCGCGTCGATACCCGCAGTCTCGTCATGCGCCACCTTCGCCGTGCCCTGCACGATCGCCGCCGTCGGGCCGTCATCCTCGAAGTGGATGGCCGTGCCGACCACGGCGCTCGCGGCGTTGGAGCTGACAAGGCTGAAGCCGCCGATATCGAAGGTGTTGTTGTCGTTGTCTTGATCGGTATCCGCGTTGCTGATGTTTTCGATCAGGACGCGGTTATGGGTTGCGCTCGTCGTCCACTGCACCGTGTCGCCGCTGCTCAGGCCGGTGACCGTCAGTGTTCCGTCGGCGTTTACGGTAGCGACCGGAGTATATTGCGTATTGCCTGATTTTTTGACGACGTTGATGAAGGAGGCCGATGTGATCGCGATCTGCGTGTCGTTGCTGAGCCCGTCGACGAAATTCACCCCCGGCTCGGCGGCGGTGCTGAAGGCCGTGATCTTGACGGTGACGGGGCCGATGCCTGGATTGGTCTGGTTGACGGTGAAGGAGCCGCCGGTCGCGTTGAAGACGTTCTGGAAGGCGATGTTGGCTTCGACGTCGGCCTCGTTCTGATCGAGGTTCGGCACCAGGAAGTTCGTGTTCGTGCCCGTGACATAGGTGATGTACGCCCCCTCACCAGCGTTGATCTGGTTGCCGTTGACGCCGAACGAGGTGGTGCTGCCGGCCTGGCTGATATTGAGCACGTCCTTGGTCGTGATGTTCCCGCCCTCGGATTGATTGAGCGGGTTCTTGCCAATCACCACGATCTGGGTGGAATTCGGATCACCGAAGGTCATGAAGAGGTTGCTGCCGGACGGCGCGCCGGCGAAGCCGAAATTGATCTGCTCGCTGACCGCGACCTTGAGATGGCTGCCGAGGTCGAGGGAGTCATCGGGGTTGGTGCCATCCAGATGCTCCAGCGCCTCGTATTGAACGCTCCAGATCTTGGCGCCGGTCGCGGTCTGCTCGAGATAGACCGCGAAGACGATGGCACCAGCTTCCGTCTTGCCGACCACGATGTTGTCGTTCGTGGGGTCGGCCCAAAGGAAGACCTCCTCGCCGTCATTGGTGAAGAGACCGCTCGTGTCACCGTCGAGCGCGCCGCCAGTCGAATCGGTGAAGGCGAGGTTGCCGATCGCGCCCGTGACGCCGCTGATGGTGATAACGTCGCCGCTGCTGACCGCATGGTTGATCTCCGCGGCCGGAGCGCCCAGTGCCGTCAGCCGGCTTGAAAACGCGCTTGGGAGCGTCGTGTTGGTGTCGTCGTTCTGCAGGCCAGCGGTTTCGTCGAGGGTAACGGTTGTGCCGGTAAGAGTGACTGAAAGTGCCATGAGAAACCTCCTACAAAAAACTAGTGGTAGGCTCGCACATCAGAAATTCCTGCGTCCTTCGGCGTATCGCGAGTTTCGTCAACGCCGGCATCATCGGCGGCAAGCCGATCACAGGCTCCTTCTCTTTCATCTTCATCGAAGAATTTCCCGCCGCCCGGGAGGTGCGTCACAGACGCAACAAAACCATCTCGTCGCTCTCAGTCGAGAGATCGGAGCCACAACACGGTCGGATGCGCGCGCCGCTCGAGCGGCGATCACACCCTATCGTTTGGATATTTCCTGACGGAAGCGCAGGGCTCAAACATGACCGCCCTTTCCAGCAATTGAGATGCTACTTTGAAACTCTCTCAATCAACGAGGGCCTACGCCGTTCAACACCTTGGCGGGCCCGCAATTCACGTCGTATCGAGCATGCCAATGCTCGACGAACGCAACACATTAAAATCGTCATTAACTTTTGTAAATAGCGTCATTAATTTTCAAATATATATCTAAATAGATAGCGATCGTCGCAACAGCCAAGGCGGCACATCTCGCGCGCTGTGATGGTTTCTTGCAGCTCTAACGAAAGCGGCGCGAACGCAATGCGAAACGATCAACTGCTCGAAGCTCGAGCGCGTGATCACGGCGACTATCAAGAGCGGCATTGGGTCTCACCTCGATGCGCCAGATCCCGACGAGATCAGCGGATTGCGCTGCTGTAACGCCGCCATCTTGGGAATCGAAATTATGGCAATGCCAACCGCATTTTTCTCGCGCTTTCAAGCGCGCACGCAATATCGACAACCGACCTGCTCGGCTCAAGTGCTCGCGCAATCACTATTCGGCTTGTTCAGCAAGTTATGGCGGCATGCCTCTCGCGTCTGCTTTCGCTCATCTCGGACGCGACGTTGAGGCGCGTGAGGCGGCTGCCCATGTGCTTGAGTTTGATCCCGGCTTTACAGTATCTGTGATGATCGCGCGGGGCGGGACGTCGAACTTGAAGTTGTTGCTTGAGGGCCTTCGGAAAGCGGGGTTGCCAGAGTAAGCCCGGGTGCCGAATGACCGCCAGTGGCCCGAATGCGAAGTGGCGGCACGGCCTGCCGGCGTCTGCTCAGCGGAGCATACCGGACCAGATTTGCTCAGCCCGAGCTCTTCTCAGTCTGACCCGTATCGGAGGTCAGCATCTGCGCCATGACGCCTTCTGGTTGTGACCAATCCGACCTTCCTTCGTTACCATCGGCATTCATTCACCGGATAGGTTGCCTCGCGGATCGCAATCTCGGTGCGAGGCGACGTAGTCGATTTCGCCGCGCGTAATACCGATATCCATAAGCTCCCTGTCACTAAAGTCGCACAAGTTGGCCAGTAATCTCCGGCGTTTGCGCCACTCCTGAAATGCATTCCAGTATGCTTCGAGAGGACTGTAGACCTGCCGCCTTGCTGTTGCCGGTCCCAGCTCGGTGGTCCCGTGGATCGTGCTCATTGAGGGTGTCCTGTCTGGACTGCTCACTAGGACGGAAGTTGCCGCAAGAGGTGCCGGCGCGCTTAACTGGTGGCTTACATTTCTCTTACCGGCGGCTTATTCTTCATGCGCTAATACAGAGGCGGCCCCGAGAAGGAATGGCAGCTTGCGCTATCTTTTCGAGGAATACGCATTCGATACCGACCGGCGCGAGCTGCAGCGGGGCACTGATGCGGTGTCGATCACACCGCAGGTTTTTGACCTGCTCGAGTACCTGATCCGCAACAGGGAGCGGGTTGTAAGCAAGGACGACCTCGTCAACGCCATTTGGAATGGTCGCAGCGTATCTGACGCGGCGTTGACGACCCGCCTGAATGCCGCGCGAAGCGCGATCGGCGATTCCGGTGAGGCACAGCGCCTGATCAAGACGTTACCGCGCAAGGGTTTTCGTTTCATCGGCACGGTCCGCGAGGTGAACCAGCTTTCCGGCGCGGCGGCGATCTTGAGCCGCGATATTGAATTCGCGGAAGCCCCCCTTCCACTACCCGATAAGCCCTCGATTGCTGTGCTGCCGTTCGAGAACATGAGCGGTGATGCCGAGCAGGAGTATTTTGCCGACGGAATAGTGGAGGAGATCATCACGGCGCTTTCGCGGTTCAAGTCCCTGTTCGTTATCGCCCGAAATTCAAGTTTCACCTTCAAGGGCCGAGCTGTAGACATCAAGGAGGTCGGGCGCAGGCTCGGTGTGCGCTATGTGCTTGAAGGGTCTGTGCGCAAGGCCGCAGGAAAAGTGCGCATCGCAGGACAATTGATCGATGCAGCCACAGGGGCTCATATCTGGGCGGACAGATACGAACGTGACCTGACAGACGTCTTCGTTCTCCAAGATGAAATCACGCTAGCGGTTGTCTCCGCCATTCAGCCGAAGCTGCTCCAAACGGAGATCGCAATGGCGACGCGGCGGCGACCGGAGAATCTCACCGCCTATGATCTTTACCTCCGGGCCGTGGGCGAGTTCCGTTCGATGACCCGCGAAAGCTTTGCCGAGGCGATAAGGCTGGCTCATCGCGCCTTGGAGCTCGACCCTCGGCTCGGTCTGGCTGCCGGCCTGGCAGGTAACTGTCACGCGCTCAACGTCGTCTTCGGCTTTGCTGTCGATCCTCAATTCGAGCGCCGAGAGGCACTTCGACTTGCTCGCCTCGCATTGAGCATCGACGACGGTGATGCAGACACGTTAGCATCCGCCAGCTTTATCTCGGCAATCATGATCGGCGCTGGGCAAACCGAGATCGAAATGGCGAACCGTGCGGTTGCTCTTAACCCGAATGCATTTCAAGCCTTGGTCTGCAGAGGTCACGTCTACAGGATTGCGGGGTTACCCGAGGAAGCAATCCTCAGCTTTGAACATGCCGTCCGCATGAGCCCATTAGATCCGGTGCTGCACGCGGTGATGGCCGGGATAGGGATGGCCTTGATTGAGCTTGGTCGCTTTGAGGAGGCCGTCGAAGCAGGAAAGAAGGCCGAGCGTCAGAACGCCTCCTATTCATCAACTTACCGCTGCCTCGCGTCCGCATACGCCCATCTCGGACGGGATGCGGAGTCACGCGAAGCGGCGGCACGTCTGATTGAGCTCGACGCCGCCTTTAACATATCAGGGTGGATAGCCCGGGGCGGGCAATTGAACGCGAAGCTGCTGATCGAGGGGCTCCGGAAAGCGGGGTTACCCGAATAGTAGTCCTATTTTGGCGAGATGATGCACTAGCGGCCCTGCAAGCGCCGCGCATGAGTCGGGTTTTGGCCCTTTGCGGCCGTGCTCGCGCGTTTCGGCGGCGTCCGCTCCTAGCGGCTAAACGGACCTAGCCTTTTCCCTACGCGGGTCTCCACCACCTTTCGAACCGCGGCCTCGGAGGTGCCGAAGGACGGTTCGGCGGTAGGTTCATGTCGCAGTGACGGGCACCTAGGCTGCGAGATCGAACGTCGCAATCAGAGCACGGACCTCGCCCGCCAATTGGCGATAGTGCTCGCTCGCTCGCAAATAAAAGCCCCGATTGCTCTCATTTGCCCTCTTGGCAATCAATTCGCATTCAGCAGCAAGGCTCTCATACCGCTCTAACTTGGCTTGAAAATCCCTCATCCGAGCCATCCAACTAGTTACAAACAAGGGGGCCGACGTTATTCGCGGATTTGTGGTGCGGCAAGAGGATTGGACCATGCTGCATTGCAAATTCGAATGCTCTGCCCGCCGCTCAGAACGGTCGGCGCGCCGGTGAGGCCGGACGGCATCATTCTGCCGCGTGCATGCCTTGCTCCGTCGGCTCGCCGGGGTGATAAAGACCGTCAATGCGCTCGACGAGAAGGCCGTAAACGCGCGCGAGCCGCAAGGGCTTGAGCATTCCGGGGAGTAGAACGACCGGGTCGTCCTTCATGCCTCAGGCAAGTGGCTGGATGGGCAGTCGTTCCCGAACTCCTCGTTTAACGGCTCTGCCTATCGCGGCCCGCCACTAAAGGCGCACGGGAGCATCGCCTCAAATCGGCGAACGTTAGTGCAACACACGAGCGGCTTCTGCCAGCCGGACCTTCTCTCGTAAATCCTCGAGTTCCTGAAGCATTTTCAGGAGATCCGGCAGGACGGTTGCCCGCTTCAAAATTCGAGTCGTTTGTCCCATCGCTACACGCCTCCATGGCTCGCAACGGCGAGCCACATCAAGGCGCCCACACGCAAATTTTCCCCTGCAGGCGGAATTGCATTTTTAACAAATTTGCTGAGCGGCGTTGGCGCGGTGGCATTCACTGGGCGTGGTGCGTGCGGCGATAGATTTTCCAAGGCTCCAGAATCGGTCGCCTATTATCCTGAGGGAAGAACGGTTTATGGCCCATTGCTTCCATTAGCGCGTCGCGGCGAGTTGTCCGGGTCGGGGTAAAGCGGAAGCACCCCACCGCGGGCCAATCGGCGCTGTTGACCCGAAGCGGACATGCTGTTGCAATCTTCGAACTCTCTTTCGGCGGACAAAGACTGCGCGGCTCGTCTGAGGTCAGCTCTAAGCCAGTATACGCACTTGCAACTGGAACAATGTCCAAGTGATCTGATTGAAGTGTGTTATGGCTTGGCTGGGACTAGCACGGAGTATTCCTGGCGAAGCGTGGTGATAGTCAGGGAAGGTGCTTCACATGGATGACGAACGAAAAGCTGGGAAACGGGCCGCTGAAGGCTTGCGCGAGGCGACTGCTAAGGAAGAAGCGAAAAACGAGAGCAAGACGGGACACGATCTAGCGAAGGGCGCTGATCGCTTCGAAGAACGCTCTAAAAGCTCCGATGGAAGAAGCGCAAAAGAGAAACAAAAAGGGTGAATGTACCACAGCAGACCAAGCGCTGCGTTTCGATGGACCTCCCATGCGAGCCACCGGGACCGATGGTTGGCTGTGGTGATCAACTGTTAGCCCAGCTGGCTTTGGGCAAGGTTCTCTAGGATCCGCGTCGCCTTCTGGCTCGTTGCCGATCTGCGCTCGAAGAGCAGAAAGGTCTGCTTGCAGGAGATGAGTCGATCAAGGTGAAGCAGCCCGCCACGACCGTGCTCGACACGAAAACCTCGTTTGCACCAGCAAGCGCCGCACTCGCGCTCCTATGTGGACAGCGATACCGCCGACATCATCACCAATCATTTCGCGACAGGGGGCCTAGTAAACGCACTGTCGGACCCAGTAGCCACCGCTGACCCGTATCCACTGGCATGGACTCGGCGGGGGCTCTTTGATGATCGGCCACCCGTGAATATCGATGTTTGTTGGCGCGGTGATGCCGCGCCAAAAGACGGCATTCGCTTCGGAGGAATGGAAGACCAAAGCTCCGGCGAAGCAGGTAGCGGCTACACAGCACAGCAGGAAACGGCTCATTTGTCTGATCCCGGCGAGACGTTGGACCCTTGCCGATGCTACGCGAGCCGCAGGGTTTCATCCACACCCACGGCGACCAGTCTGCCGCTCCGGGGGCGCTCCCAACGTAGAATTACGGGCTCTTGGCGCTACGTTGCATTGCGAAGTGCACGCTTGTGAGACCAGGCGCTTCGGTTTCGAATTCGGGTCCTTCGAAACAGTTCGTTAGCTTTCATGTGGCTTGCTGGGAGCGTGCCGATTACCGCCGATCGCGGCACATTGGAATGGGAATGCCGGCCCCGGCTGTTTCTCCCAACCTGCGGCTGGGGCCGTTTTGAACTTTTCGCTGCATCGTTCAACCCGGTCCACAACCATGTTTAGAGGCATTGCTATCGCGCTATTTGGAATGAGCATGCTTTCGCAGCTCGATCGCGCGCTCTTCTACGGCCGCAATACTGACGCCGCGCTGCGGCTGATACGGGACGTTGGCCAAGGTTTTGGGCTGTAGGTCCGCCCGCGCTGCCCTCAAGATCGCTCCGGGACTACTTCTTCAACAGCAGTCCCAACGTTCGCGCCATGCGCCTCACCGATCCGGCGTGGCGGCCGAGTTCGGCGGCTATCTTTGACGCGCCAACTCCCTGTCGGGCCAGCGCGATCAACCGTCGGACCTCCTGCTCGGCCCATTGTTTTGGCTTCGGAGTTTTCATGATGCGGCGCTCGATCCGCACCAGTTAACCAGCGAGCGAAATTGCCGACACTTGGGAAATTTACGGGTGGACTTCCTGCCTGAGGCCGCCCCTCGCTTTTAAACGGCAGTTTCGATGCTTGTCGGCTATTGCCCGTAAACCGAGCGTAGGGCTGCGCTTGCCACGACCGCAGCTTGCGACCCCCCAGCTGCCTTTCGCTGCTACAGACCTCGACGGCGATAGCCCGTATGAGGCAATGAGCCTGACGTATTGAAAGCCGATTTTTGGCTATGGTAGATTGCCAGTTTATCCCGATTGCTTTGATCCGTCTTAGTAGTGCTTTTTGTACTGTGGAGGACATTTATGCGAAGCTCTCGCGCAATGCTTTATCGGCAACAACTTGGCGAACTCGCCTCTCAGCTCTCAGAACTGGAAGATCTTCGAAGTCTGGTCGAAGATGCAGAGCGCGTCGCCCGAGGTGCGCCTGCATTGCGCTCTAGACGCCATGCTTCGCACCGCCTCCGAGGTCGTGATCGCGGCGCCCTGTCTGTCCGCCTCCGCTGCTACACGCCACCAGGCAGAAATGCAGGAGGTCTCAGGGTCCCTCAGAACGACAACTTAATCGATTGGATGTTGCTTGAGCCATTTCCCGACGGATGGTGGGCTTCTCCCTAAAGCTCTTCAAACGGCTGCCAGTAAATCAAGTTTTCTCGTCTGCTTGTGGCCCTAGTGTGGCCGTGCCGCCTTGCTTTAAGCAAGCGGCGAAGCCGGAATCTACCGGGCGGGACAGGCATAGGCGCGGCTGAGAGTCCGCCGCGCCGGTGCCATGATTGTAACCGCGCCTAGGCTGCCTGCCGCATGCGTTCGATGCTCCGAGTTATATGATTTCCGGCATCGTCCGCCACCTTCAGAGACAAGTCTGCCATCCGGCGGCTGGTATCCAACGCACTCCTGATCGTGTCGCGCATCAGATCGGTTTGCACAGCGGCCAAATCGTGAGGAGTGCGGCAGTTCCAGAGTTCATTCGTGCGGTCCATGGTTCTCTCGATCTGCTGTCGAACGAAATCGAAGTACTCACGCGATGCACCATTCATTCCTTTGGCGACTGCAGTCGTGGAGTATATGATTGCTTCGGCATTGCGGACCGAGCGTTCCGCTGCCTGCTGCGCCTCATTGCCGGTCAAACCGAACGTGCGACCCAGCTGATCAGTCGAGCGACCCATCATGGCCGCCGCCATGTCGAATCCGAAGCGCCAAGCGTTTTGCAACATCTCGGTATTTTGCCGCAAGAGATGGCCGCTGGCTTGCGCCACCTCCTCCCCGGCCTCGGCGGTGGCCAAGCCGATCCGCCTGGTCTGCTCGGCGGTCCTCTCGCCGGCGCGGCGGATTGTGTCTTCAGGGCTTTGGGTGGGTTTTTCCTCTGGGCGTGGATTGGCCATTTCGTTGCTCCATCGTTCTTGTTGGTGAGGTCGGATCGCTATGCGCTTCGTCACATGCGATCCTTAGCAAACGTGAGCAATTCTGCGCCGTTCCGGACCGAGCGATCTTTTAATCAATCCTCCGCGATTGCGCGCAGGAACGAGCACTTCAACTTCCAATTATTCCTTGGTTTGGCTCGTCTGCTCGCGCTGCGGATCAGACGTTTCTTGGTCCAATCTCAAGGCTCAGTCATGACCACCGCTGAAACCGTACTGCTCATCGTTAGCTTGTTGTTGGCGCTTCTCGTCATCGGCAACATCGGCTTCTCCAAACTGGCCGAGCGAAGAAATCCGCCTATCGGCAAGTTTCTCGAGTGCGACGGCGTGGTACTCCACTATATCGATCGGGGCGATCCCGCGGCTCCTTGTGTCGTGCTGCTTCATGGCAACGGATCCATGATCCAGGACTTCATGATCGGTGGGCTGGTCGATCTTCTTGCCCGCAGCAATCGCGTGGTGTGCTTTGACCGTCCGGGCTTTGGCTATAGTCAGCGGCCGCGGCTTCGACTATGGAGCGCAACGGCTCAAGCAGCTCTGCTGGTGAAGGGGCTCGAGCAACTCGGGATCCGCGATCCTGTGGTGCTGGGCCATTCTTGGGGCGCCTTGGTCGCTATCGCTCTCGGCATGCGGAAGGATTATCCGATCCGGGGTCTTGTGCTTGCGTCCGGCTACTACTTCCCGACCATCCGATTGGATGTGTGGTTGATGTCAGGTCCGGCCATACCGGTCTTGGGCGACTTGGTCAGCTACACTGTCGCGCCGATCATCTCGTGGGCCATGTTGCCGGGAGCCTTCCGCAAGATTTTCGCGCCCCGGTCCGTCCCGTCGACATTCAAGAACGAATTTCCAGCGTCTCTCGTTCTCAGGCCCACACAATTGAGAGCGGCTGCGGAGGAAAGCGCACTCCTCATTCCAACTGCAACACAGTTCCAAGCCCACTATTCGACCATGAGCCCCCGCGTGAAAATCTTCCATGGAGCAGAGGACCAGGTGATCGAACAGAAACAAGCTCGAGATTTACATCAGGCGCTGCCTCGGTCCGATCTTCACCTGGTTCCGAATGCCGGACATATGGTCACGCACGCAGACCCCGTTGCCATTGCGGAGGCCGTCAATTCAATGACGAAATATTAGGGGGAGGAGTTGTCTAGTCTGCCTATCCTCCGGCTCAACAGCCTGTCTGAGCTCACTTGGATCCTCAGAGTAATCGAACAACGCATCCGACACGGTGCCATCCCAGGCATTCTCGAGCTGTGGCTCGATTAAATGTTAATATATAATCAGCTATTTTAAATAAATTAAATGCTGGACGAGATTTAAATTTGGATTAGAATGAGAACCGCTTGGCGCCGGATGAACGCGTCAAGGACCTCCTAGAAGCGGCCCCCATCATCCCGCCCTGCCAGCCCTGTTCCAGGGATGCAAGGGCCGCTTCTAGGGCAAAATGTGAGCCAGATCATGCACTTGTCACTAGGTGATTTGTTTCTCATCTCCGCAGGCACCGGTACGCTCCTACTGATTGAGCTCGGAGTATTGATCATCGTGGGTGTGATCTGAGCCAATGGAGAAGAGCGTAGGGACGTTCTGAAGGCCAGCTCCATATCCCTTGTAAGCGTGTTCGGCCTCGATCGCGCGGAGCAGGGCGGCAAGGCTGGGATATTCCAAGCCATTGCGGACGTAGCGGTCGCGAGGAGATCTTCGCCGGGGGCGAGCAGCTTCGCGTAAGTTCCGCTTTCGTGAAGCATCAGCCAGCCCTACTCGACCGCATAGGCAATGCCAGCGAGAGAGAAAGCGGCCTAGCCGATGTATTGCCTGCGATATTCCGCCGGCGTCATGTTCATCTGCCGGCGGAAGATTCGGTTGAGATGACTCTGATCTGAAAATCCGCTCAGCAGCGCGATCTCTTTCAACGCCAGGCGATCCTTGCGCAGATACTGGCACGCGCGTTCCACCTTGCGGCTCAAGACAAAGGCGTGTGGCCGCATTCCATAATGCACATGGAATTTGCGTGCGAACTGAACGGGCGAGCAGTTGCAGATATTGGCCAATTCCTCGAGCGTAATGTTTCTCGAGATGTTTTGTTCGATATAGTCCTCGATCAGTCTTGCATGGGCAGGCCTGAAACGCCCCTGCGAACAGGGCAATTTGAACTGCACCGAGGCATATCTTCGCAGGACGTGCACGCTGGCCTGAAGCGCCAGCGCATCGTAGCAGAGCCGGCCACCGGGGCCCCCCGCCGCAACCTCCTGCACCATCTGATCACCAATCCAGGTCAGGATTGGGTCTTCGACCTTGAGCAAGTCGTGAAGTTCGACGTGTTGCGCATCGCGATCGAACGCCTCGCTTGCAGTCTTCGCCATAAACGCCGGTGAAATGTAGAAATGACTGACCTCGATATCCTGGCTCCATCGCCAGTTCGAGCCTTCCGCGCGCGTGAGCAGCGTCGTGATGCCGCGGCCGACGTGATCCTGCTTCCAGGCCCCGGTAACCCTGCGGTTCATCGCTGTCGCGCCCTCGCGGTAGAGGACGATCAGATAGTTCTCGGACGGGGGCACCCAGATGTCAGACGGTGCATAGCGGAACACCCGTAGCCGAAAATCGGCCTTTCCCACCGCGGAGCTGTCCAACATCAGTTCGCCAGGAGCGTAGCGCGGCAGCTCCTCGACCGTGATGAATTGGCCCATCGCGCAAGCCTCCCTCCCTGGATTCTGGGAAGCGTTAGCCGCTTTTTCTCTCATTGGCCGGATGGCAACCGCGCAGCATAAGCTGGTTTTGCCATTTGCCAAGCGAGTTGCACCAGGAACTGCGGCCCTCGCGGCGCGGCACCACCCACGTCGTTCAAAGGATTGTCGGTTTCGTTCAAGCCGCGAGCGTCAGCACGCTCGTAGGCTGTCTCGCGTTTCAGGCATGAGCGGAGAGAGCGGCGCAAACGCCGCGGGTGAAACAGCCCCTTCGACTTGTCGAAACGGGAAATGATGCGATGCACCACCACCCGACCCTGCGACGGGTGGGCAAGGTCGTGCGCACTCAGAAAACATCAAGGAGGGAAATATGGCGGAAGATGCGACCAAGTCCAATGGAGGCAACGGCGCGCATGTGACGGCGCGCTTCGATGCGGTGGTGATCGGAGCCGGCGTCGCCGGACTCTATGCGCTCTACCGTCTGCGCGAGCAGGGGTTGAAGGTGATGGCGATTGACGCAGCCCCCGGCGTCGGCGGCACCTGGTATTGGAATCGCTATCCCGGCGCGCGCTTCGATTCGGAAGCCTATATTTATCAGTATCTCTTCTCCGAGGCGCTCTACAAGGGATGGAGCTGGAGCGAGAAATTCCCGGGCCAGCCGGAAATCGAACGTTGGCTGAACTACGTCGCCGACCGTCTGGATCTCCGCAAGGACATCCAGTTCAGTACCACGGTCAATAGCGCGCATTTCAACGAGGCAACCCACCGCTGGCTGGTCACGACCGAGAAGGGTGACGTGATCGACACCCAGTTCCTGGTTACCTGCTGCGGCATGCTCTCGGCCCCACACGTGTCCTTTCCAGGTCAAGAGACATTCAAGGGGCAGTTGTTTCACACGGCGCGCTGGCCGAAGCAGCCGGTCGACCTCGCAGGCAAGCGTGTCGGCGTCATTGGTAACGGAGCGACCGGCATTCAGGTCATACAGACAATCGCCGGCGAGGTCGGCCATCTCAAGGTGTTCATCCGCACCCCGCAATACATCATCCCGATGAAGAATCCGAAATACGGCGCGGCCGATGTCGAGGTCTATAAGTCGAAGTTCACGTCGTTCACCGAGCGCCTGCCGCACACCTTTACCGGGTTCGAATACGACTTCGAGCACACCTGGGCAGGTCTCACCCCGGAGCGTCGCCGAGAGGTACTCCAGGCTTGCTGGGATGACGGCTCCCTGAAGCTGTGGATATCGTCCTTCGCCGAGCTGTTTTTTGACCCCGAGGTCAACGCCGAGATCTCCGAATTCGTGCGCGAGAAGATGCGCGAGCGGCTCAAGGATTCGAAGCTGTGCGAAGCCCTAATTCCGACCGATTATGGCTTCGGGACGCACCGTGTGCCGCTGGAGCAAAAATTTCTCGAAGCCTTCCATCGTCCGAATGTCGAGATCGTCGGCGTCAAATCCAATCCGATCGAACGTGTGACGCCTGCGGGCATCCAGACGGCCGACGGAACGATCCACGAGCTCGACATCATCATTCTGGCAACCGGATTCGACGCCGGAACCGGTGCGTTGACGCGCATCGATATCAGGGGTCGGGGGGGCCGTTCGCTGAAGGAAGACTGGAGCAGGGACATCCGCACGACGATGGGTCTGCAGGTTCACGGCTACCCGAATCTCTTCACCACCGCCGTGCCGCTCGCGCCTTCGGCGGCGCTCTGCAACATGACGACATGCCTGCAGCAGCAGGTCGAATGGATCGACGGTTGCATCAGGTACATGCGCAGCAAGAGCCTTGACGTCGTCGAGCCGACGAAGGACGCCGAGGACAGCTGGGTGGCGCATCACGATGAGATCGCCAATGCGACGCTGATCGCCAAGACCAATTCCTGGTACTTGGGCTCGAATGTCGAAGGCAAGCCGCGCCGCGTTCTGTCCTATTGCGGCGGTGTCGGCAGTTATCGCCAGAAATGCGACGAGGTCGCCGCGAATGGCTACCAAGGCTTTGCGATGCAGAGTCCTCGCGAAGCCGCCACGGAGAACGTCATTTAGGTACAGAGGGGAGGAGACCATGAACACGAATTTCACTGCAGCGGCTGACGCCGTTCTCAACGATGTCGTTACATCCACTCCGCGCGTGCCCGGTGTCGTCGCGATGGTGACGAACCGCCATCGCAACATCTACGAAGGCGCGGCCGGCAAGCGCCGTCTCGACCGACCGGCCGAGATGACAACCGACAGCATCTTCGCCATCTTTTCCACGACCAAGGCAATCACCGCCACGGCGGTCCTGCAGCTCGTCGAAGAGGGCAAGCTCGATCTCGACACGCCCGCCAAGCGCTACGCGCCCGAGATCGGCAAGCTCCAGGTCATCGAGGGTTTTGATGCCCAGGGCGAGCCGATCCTGCGTGCGCCCAAACGCGACATCACCACGCGCATGCTGATGGTCCATACCGCAGGTCTCAGCTACGACTTCATCAACCACACCTATAACCGTCTGGCCCAGGAAAAGGGTCAGCCAAGCGTCATCACCGCTTCCAAGGCCTGCCTGATGACTCCGCTGCTTTTCGATCCCGGCGAACGGTGGGAATACGGAACCAATCTTGACTGGTGCGGTCAGATCGTCGAGGCCATCAGGGGGTGCCGGCTCGGCGAGGTATTCCAGACTCGGATTTTCGAGCCGCTACGCATGAAGGAGACGACGTTCGAGCTGACCGATGCGATGCGCCAGAGGCTCGCCGGGATCCATGCGCGAGGCGCCGACGGGTCGCTCACACCGATGGATTTCGAACTGCCTGCCAAGCCCGAAGTGCACATGGGTGGCCACGGCCTTTACAGCACGATCGGCGACTACATGCGTTTCATCCGCATGTGGCTGAACGACGGCGTGGGCGAGCACGGCCGGGTGTTGAAAGCGGAGACCGTCCGCATGGCGGACAAGAACCACCTGGGTGACAAGAAGGTGACGCCGATCACGGGCGTCATCCCGTCGCTGTGCAATGATGCCGAGTTCTTCCCCGGCCAGTCCAAGTCTTGGGCGCTGAGCTTCATGGTCAATGATGAAGAAGCTCCCACTGGCCGTCCTGCCGGCGCGCTCGGTTGGGCTGGCCTTGCCAACCTGTTTTACTGGATCGATCGCCAGAACGGCTTTGGCGGGTTCTGGGCTACACAGATTCTTCCCTTCGGCGATCCGGCGTCGTTTATCGGCTACATGAATTTCGAGACGGCATTTTACCAGAGCCTGAAACAGCGAATGGTAAGTTAGCGACTGGCCTGATCTCCTTCGCACGCGGCCACAGCGCCCGCGTGCGATTGCTCCGCATTTGGCCCGTGGCTGACTTCCCCTCTTAGGCTCGCACCGTCCGCTTCCGAGGGCTGAGCGGAAGCCATCGCCGGAGCCGCCGAGGGCAGCCTTTGACCCAATTCGGAGCTGGACGGGCGCCACTGCGGTTCAACTACGGCAGTCCTTGTGTCGCCGTAAAGGGATTGAACCCGCGTTCTGCAAGAGCAGCCCACGAAGCAGCGCCAAGATGTGGCAATCGGAAATAGAGTCGTGGCTTGGCCGGATCGGTATCCAGCATGAACCCGGTCGGTAGCGCTCGGATACTTGTGGCATAGAACCCACCGTCCGGCGACCTTTGGGATTCGATGACAGCGACCAACGATTTTGCCTCCGCAGCCCTGCCGAGCAATTTCAGCAAGAGAGCCATTTGGCTTGTCCCTTCGGTCCACACACCATCTCGGTCTTCACCGTAAGAAAAGCCCTCGTCGACTCTCATTCGCTGTTCGGCGGTCGCAATGGCCGATGCAAATCTCCTGGCCGCTCCGGGGAGCGCCGTTAACGGCCAGACTTGAGCATCAAGGGCCAAAATCGGATTGCGCGTGACGCCGTCTTCGGCGGTTCCTGCGGCGAAACAGCCGCATGCCGGATCCCACATCGTATCCACGAAGCGCTCAGCAGCTGTTGCCATGTCACGCCAGCGCGAATCGCCTGTACGGGCTGCAAGAAGGCCAAACGCGGCGGCGAGGTCGGTATTGTGTTCAGTCGATTTCCATGTCCGCAACTCGGGCGTCGGTTCGTGCCCAAACGTACCGCCCGTGAAACCGCCAGTCCCGCGTTTGTCGGCCCATTGCGCGACCCAGGTGCCAAGCCGTGCTGCACCATCGCGGAATCGAGAGCCGGTGTTCACGTCATCAATCGAGAGCAACGCCAACATGGCCCATGCGATGTTACCGTTATCGCTGCCCACCTGATATCGATCCTCCAACCACTTGTTCTGCGTGTTGTCCCACCACCCCGGAAGTTTGACCGGTCCATTCGCCACCACACCCCCGGCGTAAGCGTTCCGCAGCCGTCCATCATGCCAGGTCCGGTCATTGTCGACGGCCCAGAGAATCGCCGCGCCGATGCGACGTGCTTTGCCTTGCTCACCGCACCCGACCAATGCGATGGCGGCCACCGCATTGTCATAGAGGTATGCGGCGCCATGCAGAGGCCCCGAGTCCACGGTTGGATAGCTGGGCAAGAACAACGGCCCTGGCGGTGCCTTATCGATAAGACCAGCGAGGTACCCGCATGCAGACGCTTCTGGTGTTGCCAGAGCCCGTCGTGGAGTGGCGACCACAATGATTATGAGAGTCGTTAGGATGCATACCAAGGAAGTTATTCGGGCCACTTGTCGTTCTCCGGGTGGCGGCTGATCTTATACCCATCGGCGATGTCTGGAAGTGGCCCCGCGGCTGACTTCAGTCCAGAGCGCGGGGATGTCCGCTTCATTGCGTTCAATGCTCGTAGAAAGTGATTTGCTAGGCTATTCTTGTCCGGTTGTGGGAGCACGCAATGTCGAAAGCAATTGCCGTCTTGGGCTCCGCTCTGTTCTTTGTCATTGCGCCGTTGGTGCTGGCAGGCTTCGTCCCGTGGTGGGTCACGCAGTGGGAATTTCGGCCAGCTTTTTTCGGCGTCGATCTAACCCGCATCCTCGGCGCTGTATTGATCATCGTCGGAGTGCCCGGACTCGTGGATTCGTTTGCCCGTTTTGCGCTGGAAGGGCTGGGGACGCCCGCCCCGATCGCGCCGACACAAACGCTCGTAGTGACTGGGCTTTATCGCTACGTGCGAAATCCCATCTACATCGCGGTCGTCGCAGTCATTTTTGGTCAGGCCCTTTTGTTTGGTGATTGGCGACTCCTCTGGTACGGCGCGCTACTCTGGCTTTTTTTCCATGTCTTTGTGGTGATTTACGAAGAACCGACGCTCGAGCGAACATTTGGCACGGAGTACGAGAGCTTTCGGGCTAATGTGCCACGCTGGATTCCGCGGGTAACGCCATGGCGAGCCGCATAAAAGAATCGCTGCATTATGAGGACCGAATTTGGCCCGCTGGAGACCGTCCGCCGGCGCTCAACACGTCCCTCCACCAGAACCAACCGGAAGTCACCGCTGACGCGTAGCGACGCGCTGGACCCTCAACGGACATTTATGGGGTCTGTTCCCACCAATATGCTTAAGGATATAATCTGGCCAGCCTCCAGTCGGACTGCTGCTAGGTTCAGACCCATGAAGCGGTGGCGCTCAGTCAGCATTATCTGCATGGTTGTCACTGCGGGCCTGCTGGGTGCCGGGGCCCTTGTTGGTGGCCAGTCACGAGTGCCGACAGAAGCCATAGCGTCCTCGGTAACACGTACACCGGAGCTCATGGAACGCGCGTGGCACCTGCCAGTGGCAGCTACATTCCACAGGAACGTTAACTGGCAGTCAAACAGCTCTCGTTGCGGACCTGCAGCTGTTGCGAATGCGTATAGGTCGCTCGGCGAGGCGGCAAGCACGGAGGGCAAGGTGTTGGCTGGCACCGGGCGGTGCTGGACAGGCTTATGCATCCTGGGTCTCACGCTTGACGAGCTCGCCGAGGTCGCGGGGACCAACACGAGCCGCAAAGTCACTGTCTTGCGTGATCTCAGCGAGGACCAGTTTCTGGAGCATCTGCGTCGCTCCAACGATCCAGGCCGACGCTACATCGTGAATTTCAATCGCGCGCAAATTTTTGGTGCTGGTGTTGGACATCATTCGCCCATTGGCGGCTATCTGGAAGCCGACGATCTAGTTTTCGTGCTCGATGTCAATTCCAGCTACCAGCCATGGCTAGTCGAGCGAAAACGACTGTTCGCAGCTGTAAATACGTACGATGGCGATAAGAAGCGCGGGCTGCTGCTGATCGAGTAATTGCAAATCTCTGCGGTCTGTCACGTATAGCCCCGAGCTGAAGACGGCGAGCGAGGGTGGGGGTGACCAAGCGGTCGAATAACAAGGCTGCGAGCTGCTGCCTTGCGATGGGTCTGCTCGTGGCCCGTTTGAGACATGCCGAGCGGCGGCGGACATGTCCGTTCACCGGGGTCGACCGGAAGTCATCGCGGCAAGGCTAAGCCGACGCGAAGGACCCATTGCGGAAATGCCGCCGTTTGCTGGATGCAGTGTCCCTGAGGGAGTGGACGTGGTGCAGCGCACAGAAGATCAATCTTGAGTCGCGGCTGCCGATCGGGCTTAATTTTCGCGATCTGCGATTTCCGCCGATCGGAAAACGGGGAATTGCGATGAAGATGATAATCGGACTGCTGTTTGCATTTCTCTTGGCCGTACCCGCTAAGGCGCAGGACTCTCCATTCCGTAAGGAGCTGAAGCGCGCTGATCTCTCAGGCACAAACATGGAAGTCATCACCAGCATTTCTGAGATCAAACCGGGTGACGTCTCAACCCTCCACATTCACCACGGAGAGGAGTCATTCTACGTCTTAGAGGGCGGCACGATCGAACTTCCCGATGGGAAGCAAGTGCCGTTCCCAACCGGTATAGCTGCCGTTAACGTCCGCGAAGTGCCCCACGGAGCTTTCAAGGTCGTCGGCGACAAAACCGTGAAGCTTCTCACAGTGCATATCGTCGACAAAGGTAAGCCTCTCTACGACAAACCTCCTGCGAAATAGATCGACCCGCGGGAGACCGCATTGTGCGGGCGGCCTCTCCGCTCCCCTGAGAGGAGTGAGGCGAGTGAAGGTCGGCTATTGGCCCGCATGCGAAGTCTAAGCGGGCAGCCAAATAGTTTGCTTGTCGGGTGTGACCGGAAACGGCGATACACCCGCGAGCAATAGCGTCTGAGCTCACGGCCGGTTGCTTAAGGGCGTCCGACGAGCAATGGCAGCACGTCTGCACCGCCCGCCATGAGCGGATTCGACGGCTCGAAATGTTCCCGCAATTCTCGCTTCCGGACGAGTGAGCGCGCATAGAGAAACGCATCCTTCAGGCTGACAGCTTTTCGGAGCGCGACGTTGAAAAAAGCGTCCCCAAAATAGGTCCACTTGGCCTTGTCCTGGCAGCCGAACGACGGATGCTTGTCATCGGCCGCGGTGATGACCAGCACATGGGGAGTCGCTAGGTGCGGAATAAAAACCCCGGAATAACAAGCCGAGATGACCACCACCTTGTGTCGCACACCTGTCTTCGCGAGCATGTCGCGGAGACGAGATGGCGTAAGCGTTTCTGTCAGCCGCCCCGCCTTGATTGCAAGGCCATCAGGAGAGCCATGCGAGGTGAGAATCAAAAACAGAACATCTTTCTCGGGATCCAAGCGGTTGGCTGCCGCCTGCAACGACTTGGTCAGAGCTTCGATCGTTGCACTTCCCCCTTTCTTGGAATTGTACTCCACGTTGATCGGTCCAGTCTCGAAACGGCCGGCCACGACCTGAGCCGCGCCGGTCGCCTCGGATCTAAACACGCTTTGATCCCCATACAGGCCAAAGGACACCACGCCAACCTTTGCAGCGCCCTCAATAGCATGCACCGGAGGAACGAATGGCCAGATGGTCAGAAAAAAGGCGACGAGCGGCGCGCCGAGCCGCCTGATCGAGTACCTGGAGGTCATCGCGAACCTCGTTTCGATATCGCCGCTTCGGAATTGGGGCTCAACACAAAATATAAAGCCAGCTGATTTTCATCCTTCGGAATGGAAGTGCAAGGGTCCGGAAATGGCCGGCGACGTTCGATGCGCCTCAAAAAAGGTCAGCTTGTCAGCAAGGATCGGCAGCCCCGATCCGGCACATTGAGGGCCGAGGTCTGACCCAAACCCGAAGTGATAACCAGCATTGAGCGTGCAGTGGCCCATGTTCTTGCCTTTTCAGTTCTTTGCAGGGTCGGATACTTCCGATAATCCGACATGCCGGGCGACAGCCAGTCTCGATCAAGGCGAGCGGCATTGTCGATAGCCGCCACAATATTTGCCTGTAGTAAAGGCACAAGCGGCATAGCAATCCGGTTGCCCTAGGCCGACCTTCTCGTAGACCAGAGGATAGCGTTAGTGAGGATCTTCTGGCAGCGCGGGTCCTGCCAGACCGACGCCTCGTGGCCAAGCGCCGAATAGAATACTCGCCCCTCGCCGTAAAATCGTTTCCAGGCGAGCGGCCAACCATAGAAGCGTTGATGCACACCGGCCTTATTGAGGTCCACCGAACTTTGGTCGAGGCGCAGGAGCACGCGTGATCCGCGATAGTCGAAGTCGCTGATCTGGTAGATTTCATCGTTCAACTGCAACGAATTCCCCAGAAACGCCACCAGCGGGTCTGCATCATCAGCCACCTCGATGGTCACACCCTGATGCCAGGGATGACCATTGAAGTAGCCGCCGATCAGATCGAGATAGTCTGGCCAAGTGTAGAATGTGTCAGTGGCCGAGTGAACGCCGAGAAAGCCACGGCCCGAGCGCACAAAGTTGAGAAGTGCTTTCTTTTGGGCGCCGCTCATCGGAATTTCACCGCTTGTATAGAACATCACAGCGGCGTACCGCTCGAGGCTTCCAGTCGAAAATTCAGACAAGTCTTCCGTTGCGATGACTTCATAGGCACCGGAGTTCCTTCCAAGCTGCGTCAGGATTGCTTCGGAAAGTGGTATGACGTCGTGCCGATAGCCGGCCGAGTATGTGAAATAGAGGACACGTTCTGGCGGGCGCTCTGCACGCGCGCCGAGCGGTCGGATTGCCGCCGCGCTGCTGACGAGTGGGATGAACTCGCGTCGCGTCACAATCCTCTCCCGACGCTTAACCGGCCAGAAAAGCTTAACACACATCAGCGCGCCGCGCGCCCGAATAGTGCCTTCGGCACATCGGCTCCGGCCCGAACCGCAGCGCCGAGCCAGTCCTGATGGATGACGCTCGCAAAGGGGCGGTCGCAGAAAAGCTACCGCCGGCGCGCGACCGCGACGCCGAACAGGAAAGCGACGAACAGGCTCGCAAGCGGTGCTTCGCGGGTGATCGCGGCGACTGTGGCGAGTGCCCCGCCGGGCTTGCGCGATTCCTCGACTGCGGAGGTCAGGCGGTCGACCGCTGCGTGCAGGCCTCCGGCGACTTCACCGATGGTGCGGGAGACGTCCGCGGCCGTATCGATGGCACGCTCGGCCATGCCGGGCTGGGACGTGGATTGCGGTATCTCCGTGCTCAAGGGCGCGACCTCCAGGCGTGTTGATGAAGCCGGCACCTTTGGCTATCCGCGCGAGCGCTCGTTCTGAACAGCGGGTCTTGATGACCTTTGGCTATCCGCGACAGGCGCCGTGATTGACGGCGGGTGCCGGCCTTGGATGGGCAATTCAGCGCAGGGAATTTTGTTCCTGATCATATGCCGGCGGCTCGCGAGCTCCCCGGGAAACGACGGGTGCGAATCTCTGTTAGGCTGGGTCAACCTTGCTGATGTCAGGAGGCAGCCGTGACCGACCGGACCATGACGGATCGAGCCCGGCGCATCGCCTTGCTCGGTGCACCCATCGACATGGGGGCTTCGCAACGCGGCACCTTGATGGGGCCCGCGGCGCTGCGCACCGCCGGCCTTGCGACATTGCTGGAAAGCCTTGATTTCGAGGTCGTTGATTATGGCGATCTGTCGGTAGCCGAAGTCCTGGACCTCACCGACAGGCCGCCCGAAATGGCCAATCACTACCGCGAAATCCAGCGCTGGACCCGCGTCCTGAGCCGCAGAGGCTATGAGATCGCGACAAGTGGTGCGCTGCCGATCTTTCTCGGCGGCGATCACACGCTGTCGATGGGGTCGGTCAATGCCATGGCGCGTCATTGGCAGGAGCAGGGCCGCGAACTCTTCGTGCTCTGGCTCGACGCCCATGCCGACTACAACACGCCGGAGACGACGATCACCGCGAACATGCACGGCATGTCAGCCGCGTTCCTGTGCGGCGAGCCGGGCCTTGACGGCCTGCTCGGCGACGATCCGCGCGCTTCGATTCTCCCGGACAAACTCGATCTGTTCGGTGCGCGTTCGATCGACAAGCTCGAGAAGGAGCTGATGCGCTCACGCCGGATCAGGATCGTCGACATGCGCCAGATCGACGAGTTCGGCGTCGCCGTCCTGATCCGCCGCGTCATCGAACGCGTCAAGGCGAGCAATGGCGTGCTGCATGTCAGCTTCGATGTGGATTTCCTCGATCCCTGCGTGGCGCCGGGCGTCGGCACCACCGTGCCGGGTGGCGCCACCTATCGCGAGGCGCACCTGATCATGGAACTGCTGCACGATTCCGGCGTGGTCGGATCGGTCGACATCGTCGAGCTCAATCCGTTCCTGGACGAACGCGGTCGGACCGCGCGCACCGCGGTCGAGCTGATCGGCAGCCTGTTCGGCCAGCAGATCACCGACCGGCCGACGCCGAGCAATGCCATCGCGCCGGGCGAGTGAAGCGGCGCCTAGGCGACAGCTGACAGCTCGATCCTCATTCCGGGAAAAAGTGGCAATACCTCGGAACCTTGCCGTGATTGGTGGGTTCTCGCAGGCCGCGCGTTGCGGCGCGGAGTGGCCGTCATGCCGATCATTCGATACTTCGTCTTTGTCGGCGGGCTGCTCCTGGCGCTGATCTTCGCGGCGGAGCACTATCTTCCGGCGCCGCTGGCACGGGCCGATACGCCCGAACCCGCCAAAACGACGATCCGGATCCGATCGGCGACACCTCTTCCGGAGAAGATCGTGTTCGACACTCGACCGCGTGCCGACCTTCCGCAGATCGCGCAGGCCGAGCCGCCGCTCGAGGCGCCGCCGCAGCCGATTCGCGAAGCGATGGCCGCCATGCCTGCAGCACTTCCTGCCAAGACCAAGCAAGAGCCGCCCGCCGGTCGATCCTGGCAGAGCCGCCCGCAGGCCAAGCGTTCGGCAAGGCTATCGAGACGAACGCCCGGACCGCGGTTGGCTTTCGAGAGGCACGGCCCCTTCTTCGGAGATTGGTGAGCGAAACCGCCCCCTTCAAGGCCCGGACCATTTCGAGCGCGGCCCGCGACGCGCCGAGCCAAGGCAATCTGATCAAGAGTTCAATCCGATCAAGTCGCCCTGAATCATCAAATGGTCGAAGACCGGGAAAAAGCGGAAACCTTGGAAGCTGTCCTTGAGTTGGCACGCGACGAGGTTCGGTTTTCCGGAGAGCGGGGATGGTCGACGACATCGCCTTGAAGAACGCCGCGGACACCGCCTGGACAGTGTACCGGGCGCGGCATCCCGAGGTCGCGGCCGACGACACCCGGCGCTGTCTGCTGGAACGCCATCTGCAGAGGAGATGGGAAGAGCACCGAAGCGATACCGAAGAGCTTGCCTGCTTCGGGATAGCCTACCTGCACCGACTTCCCAGGGATGAATGTTGAGGTGCTTGAAGATGCTGGTTGTCCGCCTGGCCCGCGCGAGCACGAGGCCGAGTTGGACCCTGCTCGCGATTTCGTTTCTCATCTCAGCAATCATCGTGATGGCTTTGCGCGTCGTGTTCGACGCTTAGAGCTTGCGCCCAGAGTGCCCAGCCGGGAACAAGTGGAATATCCAGACGTTCATGGGCGGGCATCCATCGGGATGCCGGCTCACTGGAGGAGACGATCGATGAAAACCACTTTTGCCGCAGCTCTGATCGGCAGCGCTTTGATCAGCGGCGCCGCATTGGCGCAATCCGCTCAGCCGGCTGATCAAGCGGCGCCCGCTGCCACCGCGCGGCCGGCCGACAAGATGATGCTGAAGGACAATTGGCGCGCCTCGAAGCTCATGGGCCTGAACGTCTATAACGAGGCCAATGAGAAGCTCGGCGACATCAACGAGCTGCTCGTCGACAAGAGCGGCAAGATCAACGCAGTGGTGATCGGCATCGGCGGCTTCCTGGGGATGGGCGAGCACGATATCGCCGTCTCCATCGACAAGCTGAAGTTCATGGAAGAGCCGGTCCGGACCAGCTCGACCAGCAACTCGCCCGCCTCGCGCGAGACCACAACCGGTGCGGCATCGACGAATGCCACGAGCCGCAACACCAATGATTGGGTACCCGACCATGCGGTCATGAGCGGAAACAAGGAGCAGCTGAAGGCGCTCCCGCAGTTCAAGTATTCGGACTATAACTAAAGACCGATTGCTGATGGATCCGAGGGCCTCCGAATGGAGGCCCTCTTTCGTTGGCCTCTCGCACGCCATGAATCTGCCCCTGTGCCGGCACGGGAACCTGCTCACGGCAGGGGAACCGGAGGGCGCTCGACCGAATTAACCTGCTGTCGGAAAAATGCGGATCCTTCGATGACAAATGCTAGCCTCGCGCATTCCATCCCCAACGCTCTCCGCCATCCCGGCGTGATCGCGCTGATCGTGGCGGGTGTGACGATTGCGGCCATGCTGATCGTCGACCACGGGCCGTGGAGCCGGGCCAAGACACAGCCGGCCCATGTCGCGATGTTTGCGACCACGGGCGAAGCGGCACGGGCCGCCGGCGCCATGGTGCTCCCGACCGATCCGAAGTCGCCGATCGAGCCGCAGCGGCCGAAGACCTCTCCGACCGTCAATCCCGTGACGCCCTAACGCGCGATGAAATAAGGCTTGATCGTTCCAATGATGGAGGTGCGCTCCCTCTCCCGCAAGCGGGAGAGGTTGCACCGAGACAGTGGCAATCGATTCGACCTAATGCCATTCCGCTCAGCTCTTGCGACCGTAGCTGAGGAGCCCGCCACTGGTCTTCGGCGGATGGACCCGCAAGGCTTCCTCGTTCGGCTCGGTGCCCCAACCAGGCCGGTTCGGGATGATGAGATGGCCTTTCTCGATCTCCGGCTCGTGCGTGAACAGCTCGCGATCCCACGATAGACGATCGATGTCGATCTCCATGATCCGCAGGTTCGGCACCGCGGCGCAGAAATGCGCGTTCATCATCGAACAGAGATGGCCGTAGAAATTGTGCGGGGCGACGTTGACCTCGAAGGCTTCGGCTGCCGCAGCGATTTTCATCGACTGCCAGACCCCGTTCCAGGGCGTGTCGATGATCGCGACGTCCATGGCCTGCGCCTGGAAATAGGGCAGGAATTCACGCAAGGAGAGCAGCGTCTCGCAGGACGAGATCGGGTGCGGGCTTTGCCGGCGGATATAGCCGAGGGCTTCCGGATTGAAGCTGTCAATCTCGACCCAGAACATGTCGAGGTCGGCAATGGTGCGCAGGATCTTCAGATAGCCTTCGGTCTTGGCGTTGAAGTTGCAGTCGAGCAGGATGTCGACGTCGGGGCCGGCGCCGTCGCGGATCGCTTCCAGATGCATGTGCAGGTCGCGCAGGATCTTGCGGTCGACGTTGATCTCGGGTGCAAAAGGTGAGCCGAAGCCGGGGCGCCAGCCGGTCGGCTTGCCCTCGTCATAGGAGAAGATGTTGGTCTTGAGCGCGGTGAACTTCTTCTCGCGCACTTCGCGCCCCATGGCCTTGACGCCGTCGAGACTTTCGATCGGCGGCTTGTACCAGGACGGGTGGTTGATGCGCCAGGTGGCGCAATGCGACCAGTAGAGCCTGACGCGATCGCGGATCTTGCCGCCGAGCAGCTCATAGCAGGGAACACCGAGCGATTTCGCCTTGGCATCGAGCAGCGCGTTCTCGATCGCACCGAGCGCTTGCGCCACCACGCCGCCGGCCGCGGGACGCGTCGCCGCGAACAATTCGGCAAAGATGCGCTCGTGCTGGAAGACGTTTTGCCCGATGACCCGGGCGGAGAGGCGCTGGATCGCGGCGCCGACGCCGGGCGAGCCAAAACCCTCATCGAATTCGCTCCAGCCGACGATGCCGTCCTCGGTCGTCAGCTTGACGAAATGATAGTTTCTCCAGCCGGCATCGCAGGCGAGGATCTCGAGGCTTGTTGCTTTTGATGATTTGGTCATGTCGCTCCCTACTCGCCCGGCCGGGCTTCTTTTTTTCGACCCGATCTCAGGCCGGGCCCGGACCGCATTGTTAGGCCAAGCGCGGGGCGGCGGGAAGGGCGCTAGGATGCAACGCGGCAGCGCGTCCGAAGCAGCGCTTGCGTCAGCCAATCACCGACGAGCCGAGCAAAGCGAGAACGGCGAGCGCCATCAGCGCGGTGCCGAGCCAGCCCAGCGCGATCAGCCAGGAGCGGGCCCTGAAGCGGCCCATGATCGCGCGGCTCGAGACGATCAGCATCATCATCGCCATGATGGGGACGGCGACGATGCCGTTGAGCACCGCGCTCCACACCAGCATGTGGATCGAGTCGATGCCGGTGAAGCCGAGGCCGAAGCCGATGAGGGTCGCCGCGGCGATGATGGTGTAGAAGCCGGCCGCTTCGTCCGGCTTGGCCTCCAGCGTGGCGCGCCAGCCGAAGATCTCGGCAACGCCGTAGGCGGCCGAGCCCGCCAGCACCGGAATCGCGAGCAGGCCCGTGCCGATGATCCCGGTCGCAAACAGGGCGAAGGTGAAATCGCCTGCGAGCGGCCGCAGCGCTTCGGCCGCTTCCGTCGCCGAGCCGATATTGGTGACGCCGTTGGCGTGCAGGACCGATGCGGTGGTCAGGATGATGAAGAAGGCGATGCCGTTGGAGAGCAGCATGCCGGAGACCGTGTCCATCTTGATGCGGTCGAGCTCGTGACCGCCGCCGCGCTTGAGCTCGCGAAGCGGCTTGTCGCGCTTGCCCTGGTTCATCTCCTCGACCTCCTGCGAGGCCTGCCAGAAGAACAGATAGGGGCTGATGGTGGTGCCGAGCACGGCGACCACCATGAGGAGATAGTCGCTGCTGACGTTTACCTTCGGCCACACCGCGGCGAGCAGCGCCGTGCTCCAGGGAATCTGCACCGTGAAGGCGGTCGCGACATAGGCGAACAGCGCCAGTGTGAGGAATTTCAACACCGGCGAATAACGGCGATAGGGCAGGAACACCTGCAGCAGGGTCGAGCCGGCCGCGAAGATCAGCGCGTGCTCGTGGTTGAGGCCGCCGATCACGAGCGAGAGTGCCTCGGCCATCGCGGCGATGTCGGCGGCGATGTTGAACGTGTTCGCGGCGACCAGCATCGAGACCAACGCCAGCACAGCCCAGCGCGGCGCGACCCGCATGACGTTGGCGGCGAGCCCCTTGCCGGTGACGCGGCCGATCTGCGCGCTGACGAGCTGGATCGCGATCATGAACGGCGTGGTCAGAAACGCCGTCCACAACAGACCATAGCCGAATTGGGCGCCGGCCTGCGAATAGGTGGCGATGCCGGACGGATCGTCGTCGGCAGCTCCGGTGATGAGGCCGGGCCCCAAGCGTTGCAGCAGCGTTGGCGCGGATTTCGTCGGGGTGAGGGCGCTGTCGCTCATAAACGGGCTCGAACGGTGCGGACGTCGTCATAGCAAATGCGAATCAAGGAACATAAGTTCCCGCTGCCGCCGCCGGCGGCTGATTTTCGAAAATGCTAAGTGAGTTTGCTCCGTCGGGCAAAACAGGTCTAGGTTGCCATCATCGGCTACTTGATGCTGACGAACATGCCCCAGGCGGCGGCCAGTGCGGCGCCGGTGAAGAGGACCACCGGATTGTTGCAGAACGTGCTGCCATAGCTGCACACGTCCGCACCGAACTGGCCGAGCTCGTGACGGCTCGCGGAATAGAACAGTCCCGACAGCACCAGCAATGCAGCGGCGACGTAGTACATGGGAGATCTCTCCGGCTTGCCCCGTCCAGGCGACATGTCCCAGCATGAGGCGAAGAGATTTCACTTCGCCCAATCCGCTTTGCGGCATTTGAGATAAAGTCAAAAAAGGCCCCGCACCGCGGGGCCTTTGTCGTGTCGAAGCTCTGCGGCCCTATCGCCGCGAGCCTACGCCGTACAGTTCGCGCTCGCGGCCGATATCCTCCGGCGACAGCGGCGGGCTGGCGGCGTCGAAGTCGGTCCAGCCGGACTTCTGCCAGGCCGCGCTGCGCTCTTGAAGGTTGACCGATCGCTCGTGCAGAAGCGCATCGAGGCGCGTGCGGTCCTGGTCCGGCACCTTCGCGGACACCAGCGTGCCGCCGCGGCGGACGCCCTCGGCATAACGCGATGCGTCTTCCCTGGAGACGCCGGCCTCGGTCAGGGCGCCGATGATTCCGCCGGTGGCCGCGCCGGCAGCCGCGCCTGCCGCGGTCGAGGCGAGCCATCCGGCCGCGACCACCGGGCCGAGGCCGGGGATCGCCAACAGGCCAAGACCCGCGAGCAGGCCGGCGGCGCCGCCGAGCCCGGCGCCGATGCCGGCACCCGTGCCGGCGCCTTCGGCGCGATCATCGACGCCGTCGCGGTCACGATCGACCTTGCCGGAGCGTGAGCCGTACCAATTGTCCGAATTGTTGGCGACGAGGCTGATGTCGGAGTGCGGCACGCCGGCGCTTTCGAGCCGGGCCACGGCCCGCTCGGCATCGGCGTAATTGTCGTACAGGCGAGAGATGGTGGTCGTCATGTCTGGATCTCCTGAAATTCGCGGATTACTTGGCTAATTACTTGGCGGGGTTGACGTTGCCCTGGAAGTCGACGCTGACGTCGGTCTTGGTGCCGGCCTTGTCGGCCTTGCCGCGCCAGACGCCGTTGTCGTCCTTCTGCAGGCCCGAGACGTTGGAATATCCCGCGCCCTCGATCCGCGATTTCGCCTGTCCTTCGGTGAAGCTGTTGCGGCCCGCGACCGGTGCGTTGGAGTTGTTCTGGTCGGAGCTGTTGACCGCGTTGTTGCCCGGCCCGCTTTGCGCCGGCTGCGACTGGGCGCCCGCGGGCACCGACCCGAGCAGCAACAAGGTTGCGGCCAGCACTGTCAGACGTTTCATGTTGTTGTCTCCTGCAAGTGATTGTGCCGGCGACAACAGGTGAGATTCGAAATGGTTGCTGTTGTTTTGGAGGAGTTTGCTGCGGCGCTTTGGCCGCGACAATGTCGACCGAGCTGCGGCCGTCGCTCGACCGACGCCTGCTACTTCGAAGATTGCACAGACTCGGCCTGGCCCTTGGTGGGCTCCCACGGCGCCGGAAGGATCACGCGAATGGGACGGGCTTCGGTGGCAGTTTGAACCACCGGTGGAGCCTGATCCTTGACGGGCTCAGCCAGCGCCACGCTGATCAGCGCAGCGAGCACCGCCAGGGAAGTCGTCACGAGCCGCAAGTCGAGCATCGAAGCCTCCTGTTCGCGCACCAACGCAATCAGCCGGAATTGGTTCGGCGGATGACCGGGAACAACTGGCAATTAGTCGGGTTTGTAAAAGACACGCCTGGATCGACCGGGCTACTGGAGGAGGACAAAGTGAATATCAAAGCAATCATTGCTGCCGCCGTGCTGACGTCAGTTGCGGCTCCCGCTTTTGCGCAAACGTTCTACGTGGTTCAGGACGTCAAGACCAAGAAGTGCACCATCACCGAGTCGAAGCCGACGACCACGGAAACGACGGTCGTCAGCGGCGACACCGTGTACAAGACCAGGTCGGAAGCCGAGACCGGCATGAAGTCCGTCAAGGTCTGCACCTCGAACTGAGGAGGCAAGCGATGCCCGTACTTCTGCTTTGGGCCGTCCCGGCCGTGATCGTTCTCGGCGGCGGCATCTATCTGATCGGCCACATGCACTGAGACGAAGGTCTCACCCGAGCCTTGCGCTCGAAACCAGGCCCGCGCGGAGCGATCCGTCGCGGGCTTAACTTTTGCTAAGTTCACCTCGCGAAGCCCGTGCTATGGCCCGCCCGCCACGGATAGGAACTTGGTCCGTCTCGGCCGATTGTCGTCGCACTTGAATGACGGGTGAGCCAGCTCCGACCATGCAATCACGCTATCCCTTGCTGAAGAGGTGGACAGCGGACGAGCATGAGCGGCTGAAAGCGCTGGCCGAAGCCGGACGCCGGCCCGACGAGATTGCGGCAGAGCTCAATCGGAGCGAAGCGGCGGTGCGGGTGCGGGCCTGGCAGCACGGCATTGCGCTAGGCACCGGCACTTCGAAGCGCGGCAAATAGCGCGCGCTGGTGCGGACCAGTCAACGCTCGGTCAGCGGGTCGATGTCTGCTTTACCCGCGACGCGGCGGCCTTGCGCTGAACGCTTCACGATCTCGGCGCGCACCGGCGCCCGCGAGAGTCACATGCTGTCGGGGGCGGTGCCTGCTGCTGGAATCTCACGCGCGGATTGATATCGCAATAGCTGGTCCACCGTCCCGATGCCGAAGCCAGGCACTGCTCCCTCGTCTCATACATGCATTCGCCGGGGGGGCCAGCATGGCCACCGAAGACGCACCAGGGATAATCGCGGGCGTTTGCTGCTGAAGAAAGCCCCATCAGCAGGACCCCAATAAGCAAAGCGAGTCGCATTTGACCCTCCATCATTTAGAGCCGACGGATTATAGAACATCCCGGAAAGGGGTGGAGCCTCAAAAGGCAATCCGCAGGCCGCCAGCCATCAACCAAGGAAAGTCGCTACTTCCGCCTATTCAATCGCCTGGTCGTCGCAGGTCGAATGTTGATTCAAGTCAATGGTTGTCCCCACGCTTGGAAATCAATGGCCCCGGATGCCGCTTGATCCTAACAGGAGATGAGCATGCGGATATTCGCTCTCGCTGCTGTGCTGAGCCTGACGCCGGCTACGGCCTTCGCCATCTCCGAGTGCAGGGTCACCGGTAACCCATCCGTGTTCGGCGTGGACATGACGGCCTACTTCGCGGTCAGGTCGGGCGAAACGTGCAATTTCCCGATGCGAATTCCGGGAGCGATGCATAGCTCCGGCGTGTCCCGGAAGCCCGCGCACGGGAAGCTCAGACAAGTCAACGTAACGACGTTCAGGTACACCGCGGCAGCCAATTACAAGGGCACCGATACGTTCGCCATCTATGGTGAAGGAAAGGGTCCATACGGCTCTGGCAAATCGGTCATGACGGTGAATGCGACGATAGAGTAGCAGCCATCGGAGGGGCGTTGTCACTGACGCGCCTCCTCAGGAGGAGGCTCATCGGCGTCAGTGCTGAAACCTGCGTCCACGCATTCCGGCCTCCTCCTGAGGAGCCCGCCTCACGCGGGCGTCTCGCAGGAACGACAGCGCACCGATTTCGTTGTGCTCGTCTTCTACACAGGAAAGGATATCGATCATGGACCGTGAACATGTGAAGGGCGCCGCCGACAAGGCAAAAGGCGCGATCAAAGAAGGGGCCGGCAAGCTCACCGGAGACAAGGACCTGGAAGCTGAAGGCAAGTTGGATAAGGCCAAGGGATCCGCCCATAACGTCGCTGGAGATGTGAAGGACGCAGCGCGGGACGCCTCTGACGCCCTCAAGAAATAGGCAGAAAAGGAAAGTCTGAAACTAGCCGCCTCAGGGCGGCTTTCCGTTTCTGTCAAGCCCACGGCAAGCGCGAGACCCGTTCAGGTCATTCGCCGGTCGATTGGGTCGCGTCCGCAACCGGGTGAGGCAGCATGATCATTGCCCTCTATGCTGGTGCGGCCATCATAATGGCTGGCGGAAGCCTCTATTTCGCTTGGCGAGATGTCGGCTTTCGCAAATTCTTGGCAGGCGCGTTCTTCGTATCGTCGGGCATTTTGTTTTATCTCTATCTCGCCGACGTTTCGGTGCCTCTGTTGGGAACAGATTTTGTCGCGAGTCCGCAGGTCAGCGGTGGCCGTTCCATTGTCCATCTCATTCTATTTTTGGTCTGCTTCTATTTTGGCTTCCTCAAGCCGCCGAAGGCCTAAGACAAGCATCAATGTTCGGACTTTGGCGAGACGTCAGGAAGAGAGAAATGGGTTGTGATCGGCGAAAGCGAGAGATCAGCGTTCAATTGTGCACACAAGCCGGCCGAAGGCGCGGTGCAGGGCGCTGACGAAACACGGCTGAAACAGTGCTGAAACCAGATCGTCCTGAACTCGGCGCCCGCCGGCTCCGACCAACGTAGCGAAACGGAGAGAACAATCATGATCCAGATCGGTTCGAAGGAAGAAGTCGCGCTGCTGCTGGCGCTGTTCGGCACCCATACCCAGAAGGTAGAGCGGCCGAAGCCGAAATCGCAGCAAAGGTGAGAGACGCCATGCCCGGTTTGGCCGAATGCCAGAGCCTGCTACGGCTCCTGATCGCCAGGGGCGATCCCAAGGCCATCCCGCTCGCCAAGGGCGCCATCGACCAGTTTCTGAACACGGCACCTGTGAGCATGCGCGGGCGCGGCCTGCGCGTGCTGCAGCGCGACGCACTCGACCAGCACGACGCCGCGGTCGGCGTGCAGCGCTCGTTCGCCGAGACGGTGGACGCCTATATCGAGCGCAAGCTCGCGGAGGAGTAGCCGACGCAAGCTGGCCCGGCGCGCGTCTCTGCTGTGTTCCCGGAACCCGCTGATTCCAAGGGAAATTTCGTGCCCTTTAGAAACCTTTGCTCGTCCTCTGCACTATAGCGGGCAGAGGATTACGGTCATGACCCGATATTACTTTGACCTTCGCGACGACAAGGGAATTGCGCTGGACGAGGAGGGCCTGGAGTTGTCCAGCGCGCGCGCAGTTCAGGCCGAGGCCGCCAAGTAGGTTGCCGACCTGGCGCGCGATGCGGTGCTCTCCGCGCCGCTCACCGGCGACCGGCAGGAGATGGCGATCGAGGTGCGCGATGCGAGCGGCCCTGTCATGCAGGTGAAGTTCAACTTCCAGATCGAGGATCTCAGGTCGGGACCGAAGTCACGCGGTCATTGACGGGTCAGCGTCGGCCGGGACGGCTCGTGCAACGGCGGCCGAGACTGCTCGGAGTCCAGCACGGCGATCTTTCGGCCGAGCTGCCAGACCTCGACCTTGCCGAGCCGCGTGAACCGCTGCGCAAAGCTGAGGGCGGAGGAATCCGAGGGAGCTTCGAACGCTTCGGCGGAGCGGAAGACGCCATCCTCGCCGATGAGATAAGCGCGATATTGCATCATGTCGGCGCCCTCAGGCCGGGCGAGCGCAGCCAGGCGTCGATCTGCATGGCGGTCTCGTCCTGCCGCGCCTGGCGCAGCAGCCTGTCGCGGCGGCGGCCGGGCGTCAGCGTGCGGGCTTCCTCGCGGCAGCGCGCGGCTTCGTCCGCGAGTCGTTCGGTCAGGGTTCTGGTCTGTTTGAAACGACGTCTTGTCAGCATGGCGCTGCTCCCTCATTTGAGGTCGGGCGGGAGCGCAATCGGCGTTCTCATCACCGATCGATGCCACGGGCCTTGCGGTGATGACTTACCTTACGCCTCGGGCAGAGGCGAGTCACATCATTTGATATGTTGCGCGGATTAATTTTCGCGAGAAGCTTGAGCATGTTGAGCGGCTTACTCATTATGTGTCCCGCGAGTCCTAAAGTTCAATATTGAACCAAAGCGACCTGTGATAGTTGTGGTGACATCACCGGCCGAGGCTCTGTCCGTAGGCGTCGGTGGCTGAGAGACCGAGCGCGCTCCCGCCTGCAAAGCAAGGGAGCACCGCGATGCCCGTCTTTCGGCCGTTGCCTGTCGACCACGACCAGGCTGAATACATGCGCCATGTCGTGCGCGAATGCCGCGAGCTGTTGAAGCAGCCGCCACCCGATACGTTTCTGGGACGCAAGACGCACGAGCCTTTCGGGCCGGGCACCGACGCTACGCCGAACGAGGAGCGTTGACCGTCAGCGCGATCGCAACGGTCGGCAGCAGGCCTGATTGCAGCGTGCGGGTTTGCGCGGCGTCGTGACAGATGGCTTGTGCAATCGCGCGCTCGCGGATCAGGGCGAGGCGAAGCCGCTCGGCTTCGCGGAGGGCGGCATCGGCGCGCGCCAACAGGGGATCGTCCGTTGATCCGTGCATGGCGGTGAAACGCGGTGTGTTGACGCTTGTTCCTGGTGGGGCTGCCGGGTGTGTGGCGAACGTCGCGGCGCCCCTGAGGACGGCGCGGGGTCTTCGTTGATGTTTGCGTGAACCGCTTTTCCGCGAGTGCTATTGCGAACCGCCCTTGCAGTGCGGCGCCAATGCTGGGTCGGCCGCCAGTCCGCTTCAGAGTTTGGGTATAGCTATCTTGCGGAAATCTGGCGCGAGCGAAAAACGTCGATTGACATTGTTCTCTATTTGTTCTAATGAGGCTTTACGTTTCAACCTCTGGGCGAAAGACTAGGTTTTGGGCTCACCGGGATTTTCTGCGGGGGTTAGTTGATGAGTGGCTCGCTTCTTTCTCTGGTCCTGTTGAGCAGGCCGGTGACGCCCGACATGTCAGCAGTCGCCAAAGCCCTTCACCTCCGGCATCCGGAGTTGGCAACAGAGGCGACGAACGGTGAAGAGTCGCAACCGGCTCAAGCGAATTCGCCGCTCATCCGTTGCGGCAACGAGCTCGTTGCGGTCATGTCGATGCCGGCACCCATTCCGCAGGATCCGGGGCTTTGGGCGCGCGCTGCGCGAACCTGGCCGGAAAGCGAGGCTGTGGCAACTGACCATCAGGGCCACATCATCGTCTCGCTGCTCGGAAAAAGTGAGCGGCCGCTGGTCGCCGCCCGCCTTACGACTGCGGTCATCGGTGCGTTGATTGCCACCGTGCCGGAATGTTGCGGCGTGGTGTGGGCGGGGCGGGTAGCGCGGGCTGCCGATCTATGGCTCGAAACGTCGCGGTGGTCGCTCGCACCATATCCGGACTATCCCTTCAGGCTATGGGTTGACATTCTTCCGTTCCGGTCAGGTGCAAAGATCG
Organism: Bradyrhizobium sp. WBAH42; assembly: GCF_024585265.1. Classification (NCBI taxonomy): domain Bacteria; kingdom Pseudomonadati; phylum Pseudomonadota; class Alphaproteobacteria; order Hyphomicrobiales; family Nitrobacteraceae; genus Bradyrhizobium; species Bradyrhizobium sp. WBAH42. Next base: position 6,619,824 of record NZ_CP036533.1, on the reverse strand, counting down.
GAGCGATCACCATGGGATTGTCCGCCTTCGTCGGCCGTGAGATCGAGTTCGTGACCGGTAAGCTTGCGCTTCCGGCGTTGTTCGAGAAGGTGGCGGGACTTTCCGTGTATCTGATCGAGCACGGAAACGTGGTGAAGGACGGCGATACGATCGGAGCAAGTGCGAGCGAGCGGATTGCGGTGCGCTACAAGAACTCTGATGTCTTCGGAGATCTGCCGGTATTTTATTGTACGGATGATCCCACGTAAGCGGGCATCGTCAGCAGATTGCGGCGTTGTGTGGAAGCTGTTCGAGGGCGATCGTTGACACGTCGGGCAAAACACTGGCAGAATGGCATCATCGAAAGAGTCCGAACGAAGCTCGCGCGACGCCGCGGGCTTTATTTTTTGAGTGGTTCACCGTGGCCTCGGCCGGGTGTCGTTGCAGGCGCGGTGTTTAACGAGGCTCAGTTATGACGGACCAGAACGCGATTGCTGTTGCGAAGCGACCCCGAGCACGCAAGCGTCGCTTCTACGAAATAGGTCCCCAATTTCGCTCTAGGAGGCGGGCTGGGTTATTGGCTTGAAGACGAGAGTGTCCTTCCTCCGCACGGAGTCCGTCGTCTGCCGGCTTCCACCCCGCCGGTACCTTACGTCTTCGATAAATCGGTCGGTCAACTGCCATGTGATCTCGAGGTCTGTTTTGCCTGGTGGCTCGTTTCGTTGACGGACCGAAATTTTGGCTCTGCGATGTCGTCCGCGTACTCGACGCGCTGGACGAATCGCAATCGCGCCTGCGCATCGGAATCCGGGACGATATCCGCTTTCTCGACCATGGCCAGTAATACTACGAGTTCTCAATCTTCGGAGGCAAACTAGTCTTCAGAGAGCAAGCAATCGGCAATGCTCATATTTTCCCTATGGCATGCCAGAATTCTGCTGTCATATGCGATCAAGAGTTCAAAGATGCCTGCAAGGTCGCGGGCCTCAAGAGAATTTGGTTTCGAGACGTATTGAAAATCTGAGTGTGGCGACAGGCCATGCTGTTGTTCGGAAGACAGAACAGCCGCGATTCTATATCCGTCGAGACCTCGAATAAAAAGGCCATGTGTTCCGATGAGCAGCAAGCAGGCAAAGCAGAACAAGCGCTCCTCATTGCGGAAACGCAAATTCTACAGAATGGAGTTCTATCGAACAGGCAACCCAAGTGGTTTCGAGATCACTGATGATGGCCCCTCTCTCCTCGACCCCGGGCGCTTGTCAGATTTTGCTGGGCCGACGCCATGCGTCACGTTCAATCCGCGAGGGCGCCGGCCTCTGGATTCTGAGCTCTGGTATGCATTCTGGCTGATCTCTGATCGCGCTAAGACCGTGTTTGAGGCCGTCGACCCAGAGGCGTTTTCCTTCGTCGCCTGCGACGTGCAGGTTTCGAACGGGGTCTGGGATGGGCCGCGCTACTGGTTCTGCGATGTGCGTCGTGTTCTGGACGCATTGGATGAGGAGCAATCGCGGTTGAACATCGGGATTTGCGACGATCCAGGCTCTGTAGATTTCGGTCAGAAAGTCTACGATTTTTGGGGTGACGTCGAGCTCGTGTTCAATGACGAATTGGTTGGCGATGCGCATGTATTTAGAATGGCGTACGCCATAGATTGTGTCATATGTGACGGAGCCCTGAAGGATGCCTGGAGGTCGGCAGGCCTCAGGGGCATGTTGTTCGAAGACGCCTCGGATCTCCCTCTGATCCCGCGCCGAACATCTTAAAGGTGCTCTTGGCCGATTGTTGCCTGGCCGAGCCACGATGTCTTTTCGTGGAAGATGCTCTCGCGACAATAGGTCAAACGCAGCCTCCGACCGAAATTTAGAAATCCGCCGTCGTTGTCGTCGATGTCTGCTGCGTTGCTCCAGACGCTGGTTCAGCCGTGCCGATCCGCGCTCGATGTCGTCTAGGCGCGGCTAATCGGCGGCGAAGGTCGCCGAAACTCTCAAGCGTTTCATTCAGTCTCCTAACGGCGCTGAGCTGCGAGCGCAGCCGGTGCCCGTGCGCGTCGAATCCAGTGGCCGAACTGCATCTCAGGCTTGAGCAGGTTTCGCGGAATCCGATTAGACGCAGTTCACCCAAACAATCCAACATCGGGGCAGCATGTCGATTTTAGCCTATCATCACATGATCTCGCAAAAGTTCGATCGTCATCGTGCGTTTCGTGGAGTCGATAAACAGGCATTGGGAGTTCACTCCCGCGCGAATGGAATCTATCTGCCGGTGGATTATCGTTTGGCCGCCAGTATGAACCTATCGCCCCATCCAGGTGGACATAACGCCCTTTATTACGCCGCCGTCAAATCCGTCCTAAATCAAATCGCCAAAAATCCCGAGCCGGAGATTCGCGCAGCGCAGATCAGAACACTCATGGATGCAATGCGCATTGGCTTCGCCAAGGGTGATCTCTACACAAATGCGCCCATGGGCAAATCTCAGGAGGATGTCAAGCAGGGTATCGAGAACGTCATCAAGAACAGCCAGTTGTATCTTGAGCGCAATCCCGACTTGCATCAAGACCTTCGGGATAATGAACGGAGGAACTTGCAGACCGGGCAAGACCACCTGCTGTTCTGGTCTGCAGTACTAGGCGATGCTCGAAGGGAAAAGTTGCTGAGCGAGGCAATCGAGAGGAATCCAAATGCCAGTATCACCTCAGGGAACAAACATCTGGGCGGAACGCCGTACTCCAAATTTGCGCCTGTCGATGATGTTTTTCATATCCCGCCGACGACCCCAGTCAACCCGGCCGACATTCCTTCGCCACCACCTTTCATTCCTCCTTCTCTCCAGTGGCTGAACGAGTCGGAAGGGTTCACGCGAAGTGATCCCCGCTTTACAGGCGCGCTGCCCGCCTTTCCAGCGCCAGGTCCAAATGAACAAACGCTCGGTCAGTTGCCTCCGACAACGGCATCGCCATCAAGCCCGCTGGTGCTCCTATCCGACCCGCACTCCGGAATGCCGAATCCATATTACGAAAATCCCTTAGCCGGCGGCACACCTGTGATGCGCAATGCAGCACTTCCTTGGCTGGCTGGAGGGGTCGCGGCCGCCGTAGCTGCTCCCTTCCTTCCCGGCTGGCTGGCTGCTCTAGGAGCCATCTTAGCCGGTACGCGCTTGGCCAACGCGGAGGAAAGTAGTTCTAGCGCGACGATGGAGGCTGCTACTCCTAGCGGAGGGGTGCTCTCGACTGGAGCGCCTGCGTTCAACGCCAACGGAGATCGGCTTAACGTCGGCGGGACAAGGCCCCAGCTCGGCGAAGCCTCCTCGTTAGATCGCGAGGCACCCGCGGGCACTTTTGCCGATCGCTTCGGGGAATGGGTCACCACCCCGGTTGGCACCATGCCCGCCAAAGATCTCGCAGTCGCGCCCACATCTGCCGCAGCATCAGTCGCGTCCGAAGATGTCCGGCGTCTCGCCCGTGTCAATGAGACGAACGCGGGCAACGTATTCACATCGGGCAGTGCGCCAGTCCCGTATCTGCCGCCTACCGAATTCGACGAGCGGTTTGGTAGTTGGACCGTCCCGGCCACTCGTGGCCAGCAGCCGCAACCGAGCAAGCCGATCGGCGTGTTTGCGGACGAGCCGAGCTACCTTATTCCTCCACCCATCTTTGGAGTAGACGGCTCCGTCAATCCGCGCGATGACGGTGAGGAATGGTTCTCGCGCTGGATACGGCCTTTGCTTCCGCCGGAATAACGTTTGTGGAGCGTCGTTTGACACGTCGGGCAAAACACTGGCAGAATGGCATCATCGAAGAATTCGGAACAAGCCCGCGGTCTGCCGCGGGCTTGTTTGTTCTGGCGGCGCATGAGTCGTTTTTACCCGCCACCGGCCCCGAACCACCGCGTCAGCGCTTCCGCAAGTCCGCAACTGCTCTCGTCGCCCACCCAGGCCACATGGCCATCGGCCCGCACCAGCACCGCGCCCGGCGCGGGGACCGCTCCGATGGCCGGAAGCTGCCAGGGGCCGTCGTAATCGGCATCGACGATCGCAAGGCGATCCGCCCAGGGCGTAATGTCGATGCCGCCCGGCTTGCCGAAATTGAGCAGCACGCCGCGCGCGCCGTGCAGCAGCGTGAACAGCGCGATTTTCTGGCCGTCGACGCTGATGTCGAGATCGGGCATGCGCCGGCCGAGCAGCGCGTGGCCTTCGCCGAGATCGTAAGCAATGTCGAGCCCGCTCATCATCGCGCCAAGGCGCTGGCGCGGCTCGTCCATGGCAAGCAGCTCGGCGATCACCTCGCGCGCGGCCTTGCGGCCGTCGTCGCCGCGGCGGAGCAGGGCGATCTGCGCCATGGTGTTTTTCAGCACGCGCGCGGCCACGGGATGGCGCTCGCTGTGATAGGTGTCGAGCAGGCTTTCGGGCGAGATGCCATGGACCACCTGCGCCAGCTTCCAGCCGAGATTGACCGCGTCGTGCACGCCGAGGTTGAGGCCCTGGCCGCCGACGGAATGATGAATGTGCGCGGCATCGCCGGCGAGCAGCACGCGACCCCTGCGATAGGATGCGGCCTGCCGCGCCGCATCGGTGAAGCGGGAGATCCAGGCGGGATTGTTGACGCCGAAATCGGTGCCGTAGACGGATTCGAGCGCCGCGCTGAGATCGCTTAAAGAGGGCTCGCCATCGTGCACGAGATTTGCCTCCGTCAGCACGACCAGCACGCGCCCGCTTCCCGTCTTGCTGAGGCCGTGAAAGCCGAACGCGTCGTGGCGCAGGCCGAATTGGGGCTCTTCGCGCATCTCGACCTCGGCCATGAGGTTGCTGAGCGAAGGTTTTGAGCCAGGGAAGTCGATGCCGGCGCGCTTGCGCACCAGGCTGCGGCCGCCGTCGCAGCCGACGAGATAAAGCGCGCGCAGGCGCTCGCCGCCGGACAGCGTGACGTCGAGGCCGGTCTCGTCTTCCGCAAAGCTCGTCACCTCGCGGCTGCGATAGATCGGCACCGCGAGCTCGGCCACCCATTCGGCGAGGAGGCGCTCGATGTGGTTCTGCCGCAGCGCGAGCCCGTAGGGATGGCGGGTGGGGAGATCGCCGATGTCGAGCCTGGTCCAGGCGAAGCCGGCGAGCTGGGTGATCTGCCCTTCGCGCAGGAAGCGACCCGCGATGCCGCGCTGATCGAGGATCTCGATGCTGCGCGCGTGCAGCCCGCCGGCGCGCGTCTCGACGATGTCCTGGCTCGCGCGCCGCTCGACGATGGCGACGTCGATTTGCGCCAGCGCGAGCTCGGCGGCCAGCATCAGGCCGGTCGGGCCGGCGCCGGCGATGATGACCGCATGGCCGGCGGCTGCGCGTTCTGCGCTGGTTCGGTTGCGCGACCGGGACGTCGGAAGCAGGAAAGGCATATCGTGACCCCTCGACTGGTTGTTCGGGTCGAGGGTCTTACGCGATCATCGGGGGCTTGAAGCAAGCCCCTTGCGCACCACATATTGAGCTGGGAGGAGGGGCTTTCCGTTTTGCGCGCTGTCGATTGACGCGTCGGGCAAAACACCTTCGTAAATGGCATCATCGAGATGCGCGCCGCTGGTCAGGCGGCTCAATCGTCCTTCGACATATCGCCGGGTTTGGTGGGGAGATCCATGGTGCCGCCCTCGCCATGTGCGAGATCGCGATCGTCGTCCGCCGTCTCGCCGGCGTCTTCGACGATCGCTTGCTGCGTGGCGTGCTCCTTGTCGATGCGCGGCTTTGAGGGCGGACGATTTTGCGCCGTCTTGCTTGGCGATGTGCCGGGTGAGTTCGTCTTGGTGGTCATGGCCGGTCGCTCCTGATTGTCCAACGCGGCTTGCGCGAATTCGTTCGTTTGACACGTCGGGCAAAACACTGGCAGAATGGCATCATCGAAACGAGTTTGAGTTGGCCCGCGCGGGAAGCAATCTGCAGCGGGCATTTTCATTTTCGCTTCGCGTGACGACAATCGCGCGCAACACAGGGTTTGACACGTCGGGCAAAACACCGGCAGAATGACATCATCGAAACGAGTTTGGTTCACCCGCGCGGGACGACATCCGCCGCGGGTTTTTTCGTCTCGGTTTCGAGATCGGACGGCGGCGGCGCATTACGGCCACGCACTCGCTTGGATAACGCGTTAGGGAGCGCCGATCGGCGCGCCGTCGTCCGAACCATTGCTGGCCGTGCACGCGCGAACGTGCCGGCCCGCGGCGCCGGGCGCGGTTAGCCCCGCGCCGCTGCGGTCTCCGGGACCGGAGATAGGGTTCGCGCCCGAAACGATCGCGCCTCATCGCGCGATCTGCCGCGCATATTGTTTTCGAGGAGAGACGATGACCGCCTATCTGATATCGCTGGCCCTCGGGGGCCTCGTTGCCATCGTGCTGTGGGAGACGTTCTCGTGAGCGAAGAGATCGAATGCGAGCTTGAGCGTGTACCCGTCCGCTTGCCCACGCGAGGGAAGACGTCGAGGGCGCGCACGCTGACCGAGATCCGCTCGCTTGCGCGCAGCCACACCAGAACGGCCATCAGGGTACTCGTCGGCATCATGCGCAGCGAGGACGCATCTCCGGCCGCCCGCGTCTCGGCCGCCAATGCGATCCTCGATCGCGGCTGGGGCAAGGTTGCCCAGCCGGTGGAGAGCGGCGAAGACGGCATGCTGGAATTGATCCATCGGATCGAACGCATCATCGTGCATCCGCCGAGTTCGAGTGGCGGTGATGCCGTCACGACGCTCGAGATGACGGAGATCCCGATCTGCAATCGCGCCTCGATTGCCCGTTGACCCGTCGGGCAAAACACTGGCAGAATGGCATCATCGACAGAACTTGGTGTTGCCCGCGCGGATGCAATCCGGCGCGGGCTTTGCGTTTGATGCCTTCGACTAATTCCTGGTCTGCTTGCCAGCCCGGCGCTGCACGGCATAGGCGCGCTGCACTTGGTCGCTGCAATAGGACAGCTTTCGGCCGTCGCCGGTGAAGTGCCCGTTGTAGATGATCCAGAGGATGACGCTCTTGTCGTCGGTCTTCTTGAACATCAGATTCTCGCGATCCGGGGTGGTGGCCTTGTCTTGCACGCTGAAAGCCTCCGAGCCCGAAGCAGGCTGCATCGTGCACGTCGCTCCGATTCTAACGGTGTCGGGCAGCTGAATTCGTGTGTTCTCGATCTTGCAGATGTTGGAGGCCGTCGTAATCGATTTGCCGGCGAACGCAACGATGGTGTCGTTGAACTTCGCGCAGCGCTCCTCGAAATCGGCGCCTGCCGCTGCGTAGACGCCGTCCCGCGGATGGGCTTCCTTGAGGGCTCGCTCCTGGTCGGCCTTCTGTTTTGCTTCCACCTTGGCTCTCAGTGTGGCCTCGGCGAGCGCGCGCTGTGTCGCCAGAGGGCAGTAGGCCGCACGCCAGGGTGGATCCTTGAGCTTTCCATTCAAGCTCTCCTGAACGGAGATTGTCGCATCATCGATCCGCTTGACGAACATGACTTCGTTGAATTGCCTGTTCTCCCAATTGGGATCGCGAGGGTTGAGGTTCTGCGCCAGATTGTAGTCGTCACAGACCATTCCAACCTTCAGCGAGCCTGGCGCGAGATCGATGACTTTTTTGACTTTGCAGCCCCATTCGTAACCGCTGACCGATTTCTCGCCAAGATCGATGGTAAGATTGCCGCTTTCATCGCAAGACGACTGGAAATTCTTGCCGAGCTCCGCATAGACGCCGGACTTCGGGCGCCATTTGTCGGCGGTCATCGGAGATGCTTCTTGAGCAACAGCCGACAGATCGGTTGCCGACGTCAGAAGAACGATGATCGCCACGAACGACGCGCCACGTCTCATCTCATCAGGACCCGCGAATTGCTCCCGCGCTTGGGATGTCGAGCCGTTCGCCGACATGTTGCAGCTTTGCGTTCAGAATAGTGGAACAGCCACAAGTTGAGCAAGAGGGCTCGATCGTGCGGGGTATCGCGCTTCGGTCTTAAGACTTTGCTTCGAAACATTGGAGAGTGGAATGTCTTGGCATGATGCCTTGCGGCGAATGTTACCCCCAATTGCGGGTTTCGAGCCCCACACAACAAGTCCATATAATGCGATACGGGACCGTGGCACTTCACCCCATCAGGGCCCTACAGCGGCGTCAATTCTCCCCGTCCATCCGCTATCGAAGACCATTTCAGGAGGCTCCTTGGACTTTGGCCGCCTTTCTCGGAGCACGACGCCTCTCCCGACTTGACCAGAACCCAACAAGGCCAATCCGACACCTTCGACAACGAAGACTGGTCCGCGATGTGGCGCAGGCGCACTGGCCTGCCCTAGGGCGAGCGAGCGTATCGAGTGTCCATCCTGAAAATTCCGACCGCCAAGATCTTCGAGCCGCTGCTGAAGCCTGCGCGCTACAAGGGTGTCTATGGTGGACGCGGCTCGGGCAAATCGCATTTCTTCGGCGAGCTCCTGGTCGAGACCTGTCAGGCCGAGCGCGGCACGCTCGCGGTCTGCATTCGCGAGGCGCAGCGCACGTTGGCGCAATCGTCGAAGCGCTTGATCGAAGGCAAGATCGCGAGCCTTCGCCTCGGCCATGGCTTCAAGCTGTTCAGCGACAAGATCGAGACGCCCGGGGACGGGCTGATCATCTTCCGCGGACTCCAGGATCACACGGCCGACTCGATCAAATCCCTGGAAGGGTTTCGCATCGCCTGGATCGACGAGGCGCAATCCCTCAGCGCGCGCAGCCTCGCGCTGCTGCGGCCGACGATCCGCGCCAAGGATTCCGAGCTATGGGCGAGCTGGAATCCGCGACGCAAGAGCGATGCGATCGACGATTTTCTGCGTGGGCGACAACCGGATGGTGCCGTGGTGGTGAAAGCCAATTGGCGCGACAATCCCTGGTTCCCTGATGTGCTCGAGGAGGAGCGATTGCTCGACCAGAAGCTTTATCCGGAGCGCTACGATCACATCTGGGAGGGCGCGTATGCCGGCGCCTTCGCGGGCGCTTATTTTGCCTCGCTGCTCTCGGAAGCGCGCGGGCAGGGTCGGATCGGGAAGGTTGCCGCGGATCCGCTGCTGCCGCTCCGTGCCTTCATCGACATCGGCGGCGCCGGCGCCGCGGCGGATGCCTTCACGATCTGGATCGTGCAATGGGTCGGCAGCGAGCTGCGAGCCGATTTTCAGCACCTGCGGCGATGGCGAAAGAGCGTGGAGCAGGCCCAGACCTACACCTTTAAAGCGGTGATCACGGTCATTGCCACCGGTCTCATGGGTGCCGTCTGGCTTGGTGTCAAGGTCGTGCTGGGCAAATGAGCCTTCATGGCGGCGGTGACGTCGCTCCGCGCGCCCGATCATGATCTGCTGCCCAACGAGTCGCTCATGTACAGAATCCGTATCGTCGATGCGTTCGATGACGACGTTGCCGAGACCCTGGCCGATCTCCATCGGCTCACGTTCTTCGATGCTGCGGCGATGCCCACGTTCGACGTTGGCGCCTGGTGGCTGGCTTATCACCACGAGGACGCCGTTGCCTTCGCCGGGGTTGTTCCCTCGACGCACGTTCGAAACGGCGGCTATTTCTCCAGAGTTGGGGTGTTGCAACGGTATCGGGGACGCGGCCTTCAGCGCAGATTGATGGCTGTAGTCGAAGCCAGGGGGCGGCGTATCGGATGGGACAGCATCGTCTCTGACACGACGGACAACCCGGTATCGGCGAACAACTTCATCCAGGCGGGCTATCGGCTGTTCGAGCCCGAGACCCCTTGGGCCTGGACGCATTCGCTCTATTGGCGGAAGTTTCTGCACTGAGCATTTGCCACCGCACGGAACGCGCCGTTTATCGGTCGAACGGCGAGCGCGTGTCGGGAATGTCCGAGGACCCGGCAGCCTGGGGCTGCCGGGTCCTTTTTGCGTATTGAAGCGATGCCGGCGTGGCACTTGCGAAGTCGGTGGCGCCGGGCTTTAAGTTTGCTCTTGCAGGAAATTCGGCGATCATAAGCCGATGTAAGGGAGAGCGCGATCGATGCCCACCAAGCCTCAATTGCCGGTACGTGCCTCGCAAGAGACGGGAGGCCCGACCGCGCTCGATGGTCTATTGGTCGTCGATTTCACACGCGTGGTGGCCGGTCCGGCCTGCACCCAGACGCTCGCCGATTACGGTGCGCACGTCATCAAGATCGAGAATCCCGATGGCGGCGACGACACGCGTGCCTATGAGCACGCGGAGATTGGAGGCGAGAGCGCCGCCTTTCTCAGCCTGAACCGCAACAAGCGCGGCATCGCACTCGATCTTGCCGTGCCGGAGGCGCGCGAGATCGCGCTGGATCTGATCCGCAAGGCAGATGTGGTCGTGGAGAATTTTTCGAGCGGGGTCATGAAGAAATTCGGACTCGACTATGAGTCGGTTGCGCCGCTCAACCCGCGGCTGGTCTATTGCTCGATCTCCGCCTACGGGCGCAGCGGACGGTTTGCCTCGCGGCCAGGCTTCGATCCGATCACGCAGGCGGAAAGCGGCTTCATGTCGCTCAACGGATTTGCCGACGGCCCGGCGGTTCGCACCGGCCCGCCCATCGTCGACATGGCGACGGGGATGTCGGCCTGCAATGCCATCCTGCTGGCGCTGCTGGCGCGGGAGCGGCTCGGTCGTGGCCAACGTGTCGAAGTCGCGCTGTTCGATGTCGCGATGGGGATGACCGGATTTTATGGCATGGCCTACCTCATCAACGGCGAAAATCCCGGCCGGTTCGGCAATTCGCCGAGCGGGTCTCCCACCGTCGGCGTCTACGAGGCCTCAGACGGACCGCTCTACATGGCCTGCGCCAACGACCGGCTCTACCGCCGGCTCGTGGTCGAGGTGCTGAATCGGCCCGATCTTATCACCGATCCGCAGTTTGCGACGCGCAAAGCCCGTTCGGAGAACAAGGAGCGCCTGCGGACAGCCATTGCGGAAGTCTTCGCCAGCGATACGCTCGAAAACTGGATGGCGAAGATGAAGCTGGCCAATATCCCGGTCGGCTATCTCCGGACGGTCGAGGAGGGCTTCAACGCCCCCGAGGCTCGCGAGCGTCATCGCGTGAACCGGATCCCGCACCCGACAGCGGAATGGGTGCCCAACATCGAGCCGCCGATCACAATGAGTTTGACGGGCGCGGTCGATCCCGTCGCGGCACCTCTGTTGGGTCAACATACGATGCAGGTCCTGCAGGATGCGCTCGGCTACGACGAGCGTCGGATCGCGGATTTTGCCGAAAAGGGCGCCTTTGGCGCGGTCAAGCCTCCGAAGTCGACTTGAGGCACTGGTCGGCTTGATTTGGCAAAGGTACCGCCGCATAAATGTGTGAAAGCGAGGGACACGAATGGCGCCTGGCCAGGAGCCGAGCATGACGCAGCCCGCAGGCCTGCAAGCCGGCGGAGAGGTCTATGCGTCAATGATCGCGAAGGCTCGGGCGCTCCTGCCGCAATTGCGTGAGCGAGCGGCGCGGACCGAGGAGCTGCGGCATCTTCCTCCGGAAACCGAAAAGGATCTCCACGACGCCGGCCTGTTCCGGATGCTCCAGCCGGCCCGGATTGGCGGCGCTGAGCTCGACTATGTCGCTCTGGTCGATTGCGCCGAGCTGCTCGGGCAGGCGGATGCGTCGGTCGCCTGGAATCTCGCCAACCTGGCAAGCCATCACTGGATGCTCGGCATGTTCGAGCAAAGGGCGCAGGATCTGGTCTGGGGCCGCAATCCGGATACTTTGATCGCATCCTCGTTCATCTTTCCCGCCGGACGCGCGACGCGGGTCAAAGGCGGATACCAGTTGCACGGTAGCTGGCCATTCTCCTCGGGCGTTGCCTCCTGCGACTGGAATATGCTTGCGAGCGTGGTCTATTCCGACGACGATGCCGACGGCATCGAGTATCGAATCTTTCTGCTACCGAGCGGCGATTACAAGGTGCTGGACACCTGGAACGTCGCCGGACTGCGCGGGACAGGATCTTGCGACGTCGAGGTCAGGGATACCTTCGTGGCTGACCATATGACGGTCGCCGTAGGGGACCTCTCAGGTGGCCCGACGCCGGGAAGCGCGGTCAATCCGAATCCCTTGTATGCGCTGCCGGTCTTCTCACTTTTTCCTTACGTCCTCTCCGGTGTCGCGCTGGGGAATGCACAGGCGTGCCTCGACGATTACACGGAGGTCGCGCGTCATCGCGTTTCGACCTACAACCGCGCCAAGCTGAGCGATTTTCAAAGCACGCAGATCAAGATCGCGGAGGCCTCGGCCAAGATCGACGCTGCGCGCCTGATCATGCGATCGGCCTGTCTCGATGCCATGGAGGACGCACGAGGCGGCCGGATCCCTGACATGGCGACCAAGACCAGATATCGCCGCGACGGATCGTTTTCCGTCAACTTGTGTACGGACGCGGTCTCGATGCTGTTTGCCGCCAGCGGCGCGCGTGGTCTGTTCACGAGCGGCGTGTTACAGCGGCAGTTCCGCGATGCGCACGCGATCAACTCACATCTCGCATTCAACTTCGATGCGGCCGGGACCAACTACGGACGGGTGGCGCTCGGCCTGCCCTCCGAGAATCTCACGCTGTGAGGCCGGCCGATGAATGATCTGCCGAAGCATCCCCGCGCTCCAGATCCCGCCAACGAGTTCGCGAGCGACAGCTCGCAGATCGATCCTCGCGACTTTCGCAACGCGCTCGGAACTTATGCAACGGGCGTGACGATCATCACGGCGGCGGCGGCTGACGGCAAGCCGTACGGGTTGACCTGCAATTCGTTCGCCTCGGTCTCGCTGAATCCGCCGCTGGTTCTGTGGAGCCTCGTCGTCTATTCCTCCAGCCTGACCATCTTCCAGAACGCCAGCCATTTCAGCGTCAACGTTCTCGGCGCTTCGCAACAGGCGCTTGCGAACAAATTCGCAAAATCGTCGGACGACAAGTTCACCGGCGTCGACTGGACCCCCGGCCTCGGCAACGCGCCAGTGCTCGCCGAGAGCGTCGCCAACTTTCAATGCCGCTCCGTGAATCGCTATTATGGCGGTGACCACGTGATCTTTCTCGGCGCGGTCGAGGCATACACCTACAATGCGAAGGAGCCGCTGCTCTTTGCGCGAGGGGCATTCGGCCGCTTCATGGCCGACGATAAGAAGAACGTGCCGTAACGCCCCCTAGACAGCTTTGCGCTCTGCCGCCGAAAGCTTGTAGATCTCCAGCGCGTCCGCGTCGGCACCTCGCGCGGCCTTCGCCAGCCTGAAAAGCTGTCCGGCAAGCGCGGCCATCGGTACCGGCGTCGATGTCGCCTGTGCAACATCGGCCACCGTATCAAGGTCCTTGAGCATCGTGGCGATGTGGCCGAGCGGCGGGGTGTGAATGCCCTTGACCATCCGCGGCACGAACAGCTGGAGCGGGATGGAATCCGCAAAGCCGCCGGCGAGCGCCTCGGGCAATCGGTTGGCGTCAATTCCGGCGTTCACGGCAAGGCGTGTTGCTTCCGCGAGCACGGCCATTGCGCATCCGACGATCACCTGGTTGCACAGCTTTGTGGTCTGGCCGGCGCCGAGCGGGCCCATGTGCGTGAACCTGCGCGCCATGGCCATCATATAGGGGCGCACCCTCTCGATGTCGCCCGCTTCTCCGCCCGCCATGATGGCGAGCGTGCCTTCCTCGGCGCCCTTCGTGCCCCCGGACACCGGCGCATCGATCCAGCCCGCACCGTTCGCGTCCTTCAATCGCGTTGCGAGGTCGCGCGCCGCGTCCGGATGGATTGACGAGAAGTCGACCACAAGCTTGCCCGCGCCAGGGGCTGCTGCCAGACCTTCGGGCCCGAAGATCACCTCCTCGACCGCCGCCGCATCCGTCACGCACATGAAAACGATATCCGAGCTCGCCAGGAGATCTCGGGGCGTGACCATACGCTTGGCGCCGGACTCGACGAGCGGCGCCACCTTGCCCTCCGAGCGGTTCCAGACAGCGACCGGATAGCCGGCCTTGAGCAGGCGTCGGGTCATGGGCGTTCCCATGAGTCCCAGGCCGAGATAGCCGAGCTTCTCGATGCCTTGCGGGTTTGCCTTGCTCTCATCAGCCATAGGTTGCCTCCTTCTGTCCCAGACGCCGCTTTACCATATATCGCGCATCGGCCGGCAAGACCGTCCGCTTCGCATGGCTTGCCTGATTGTTTGAACCATGAAACATTTGAGGCGGTCGGGTTGGGGGCGCCAGCGGGCGCCGGAGCAGCGGAGTGGCACGATGCGAACCGTTTCGAAGTGGATCCTGGCTTTGGGGGCGGCAGCAGCCGTGAGCGTGGGCGCAAGCCCATCATGGGGGCAGCAGACGATCCGCGTCGGCTGGACCATCCCTGCGGAGGAGTCCAAGTACTGGATGATGCGCAGGCCGGCCGAATTTCCCAATCTCGGCAAGACCTACAACATCGAATGGACCCAATTCCAGGGCACCGCGCCGATGACGCAGGCTTTGGCAGCCGGTGCACTGGACTGCGCGACCCAGGCGCCGCTCTCGCTCTCCAACGGTGTCGTCGGCGGCAATCTCAAAGCCTACATCGTGGCGCAACACGTTTTCGAAATGCCCGGCGGTTTTTCGGTCTATTGGGCCGTCATGGATGACTCGCCCATCAAGACGATCGCGGATCTCAAGGGCAAGACGGTCGGCATTTCCGTGATCGGTGGCGGCACGCAAGGACCGTTCAACCTGCTCTTGAAGCAGAATGGCATCGATCCGGCCAAGGACATCAAGCTGGTCGAGGTCGGCTTTGCCGTCTCCGAGGACGCGCTGCGCCAAGGCCGCGTCGACGCGGTCAACATGAACCAGCCGTTTGCTGCGCGCGCGGAGGCAAAGGGCGGCACAAGGAAGCTGTTCTCGCTCTCCCAGGCCATGCCGAACATCGTGCACATCCTGGAAGCCTGCCGTGCCGATTTCGTCGACAAGAACCCCGAGCTGGTCAAGGCCTATGTTCGAGATATTACCTCGGGCATGAAGAAGGCACTGGCGAACCGCGAGGAGACTCTCAAGGTCGTCAATGAAGTGCTGAAAGCCCCCATCCCGGTGCTCGAGACCTACCTGCTCAAGGACAATGATTTCGGCCGTGATCCGGGCGCGGCGCCGAACTTCCCGGCGATCCAGAAGATGCTGGATATCTATGCAGAGACCGGAATGCTGCCGAAGCTGGACGTTGCACAGTTCAAGCATCCGTCGATCGTCGCGCCGCTGCAATAGAAGCCGGGCGCGTTACCGAACCTAACATCGTGGCGTTCCGGATCATCCGGGACGCTGCATGAAGAAGATGCATATATGAAGAAGTTGCGATCACGGGTCACTACGGACGGGCTCGACCGCGCGCCGCATCGTGCATTCATGCGCGCCATGGGGCTCGACGACGCCGCGATTGCGAAGCCAATGGTGGGCATCGTCAGCATGAAGGGCGAGCAGACGCCCTGCAACATGACTCACGACTTCCAGGTAGCTGCAGCCAAGACTGGAATCGAGGAGGCCGGCGGTACACCGCGTGAGTTCTCGACCGTTTCGGTGTCCGACGGCATCAGCATGAATCATGAGGGGATGAAGTTCTCCCTGTTCTCGCGGGAGCTGATCGCCGATTCGATCGAAGCCGTGGTCCATGGGCTGGCCTACGATGCGCTGATCGGATACGGTGGATGCGACAAGACGCTTCCTGGCGTGATGATGGGCATGGTCCGCTGCAACGTGCCCTCAATTTTCATCTATGGCGGCAGCTCGCTGCCGGGCCGCGTAGATGGACGTACGCTGACGGTGCTCGATTCCTATGAGGCGGTCGGCAGCTTCATGACTGGCGAGATCGACGGCGCCACCCTCGAACGGATCGAGCGCGCGTGTCTGCCCACGATCGGTGCGTGCGCCGGCCAATTCACCGCGAACACCATGGGCATGGTTTCGGAGGCGATGGGGCTGACCATTCCCAACGTCTCCATGGTGCCCGGCGTCTATGCCGAGCGAGCGCAGATTTCGCGACGCGCCGGCCGACTGATCATGGAGATGCTGGACCGCGGCGGGCCGCTTCCGCGCGACATCGTGACGCGCAAATCCCTGGAGAACGGAGCGGCGATCGTGGCAGCCACGGGCGGCTCGACCAATGCCGCGCTGCATCTGCCGGCGATCGCGAATGAGGCCGGGATTGCATTTGGCATCGATGATGTGGGTGAGGTCTTTGCCAGGACGCCGTTGATCGGCAATCTGCGCCCAGGAGGCAAGCATACCGCGAAGGATGTCTACGATATTGGCGGCGCTGCGGTCATCATTCGCGAGCTGATCCAGAGCGGTCATATCGATGGCGGCTGCTTGTCCATCACCGGCCGCACACTTGCCGAAGAGTACGGTGCGGCCAACGCGCCCGACGGAGAGGTGGTGTACGCATCTCGCGCACCGATCATGCCTGACGGCGGCGTCGCGGTGCTGAAGGGTAACCTCTGTCCCGATGGGGCGGTGATCAAGGTCGCGGGCTTGAAGAGCCAGTTCTTCGAAGGCGTGGCGCGTGTGTTCGAGGATGAAGAAGCCTGCGTCGCAGCTGTTCGCGACCGCAGCTACAAGGCCGGCGAGGTTCTCGTGATCCGCAATGAGGGGCCGGTCGGCGGACCCGGCATGCGTGAGATGCTCGGCGTCACCGCCCTGATCTATGGGCAGGGCATGGGTGAAAAAGTGGCGTTGATCACCGATGGCCGGTTCTCAGGCGCGACCCGCGGGATGTGCATCGGCTACGTATCCCCCGAGGCATTTGTTGGCGGTCCGCTGGCGCTCGTCCGGCATGGTGACCGGATCCGGATTGATGCTGCAAATCGGCGGATGGATGTCCTGCTCGAGGAACAGGAGCTCGCCGCGCGGCGACGCGATTGGAAGCCGCGCCCGCCACGCCACCGTGCAGGTGCGCTGGCAAAATATGCGCGGCTGGTCGGGCAGGCGCCGGGCGGAGCCGTGACGCATGAAGGCCCGGCAGAATGGGCGTGGTTCGAATGACGCACCGCACGGGTGTGAAAATGACAGCCTGTCTGGCAGGCTTCTTGCTAAGCTCGTGCCGCTGAATCCTCGTGCAAGTGGGACGGAAGGCGGGATGACGGTAGTATCTGCGAGATCGAGCGAATGGGTGAGACCGGTGACGCAACAAGACCCGGCTTCCGCAATCATCGAGATCGACCGCGTCTCGCAGGTCTTTCAGACCTCCGCGCGCAAGGATCATGTTGCGCTTTCGGAGATCTCGCTGACGATCGAGGAGGGAGCTTTCGTCTCCATCCTTGGCCCGTCCGGCTGCGGCAAGTCGACACTGCTCTACATTGTCGGCGGCTTCGTCAGTCCGACCAGCGGCGCGGCGAAGATGAAGGGGCAGGCGATCACGGGGCCCGGTCCGGATCGCGGACCGGTATTCCAGGAGTTTGCGCTGTTTCCCTGGAAGACCGTGCTCGGCAACGTGATGTATGGGCCGCGTCAGCAAGGGATTCGCGCCACCGAAGCTGAAGCGCAGAGCCGGGCCTTGATCGAGATGGTCGGCCTCAAGGGCTACGAGAACTTCTATCCCAAGGAGTTGTCGGGCGGCATGAAACAGCGCGTGGCGCTGGCGCGGACGCTTGCCTACCATCCCGAAGTGCTGCTGATGGACGAGCCGTTCGGGGCACTCGACGCTCACACCAGGACGCGCCTGCAGAACGATCTTCTGAACATCTGGGAGCGTGATCGCAAGACGGTGCTGTTCGTCACCCATTCGGTCGACGAAGCCGTCTTCCTCTCGGACAAGGTCGTCATGATGTCGAAATCGCCTGGGCGAATCCGGCAGGTCATCGACATCGACCTGCCGCGGCCGCGCCGCCGCAACGAGCTGTTGCTCGATCCGCGTTACCAGAAGTACGTCGTCGATATCGAGCGCATGTTCGACGAGAGCGACGAAGCCGGGGCGCCCGCATGATGTCCCCAGCCGGCATGACCAAGCGCGCTGCCCCGGTGCTCGCCTGCATCGGATTGCTGGTGGTGTGGCAGGTCGCGTCACTGGCGCTGAAGAATGACAGCTTTCCGACTGCGATCGGAGCGATCAGAGCGATTCCGGACATCCTCGGTGACAAGGAATCGCTGGTCAATATTCTGGCCTCGCTCCGGCGCATGGCGATGGGATTTGGCGCGGCCGTGCTGGTGTCTATACCACTTGGCCTCTTGATGGGACGTAGCCGTGCAGTTGCGGCCTTCTTCAATCCGCTCCTGATGGTGATCTACCCGGTGCCGAAGGCGGCTTTGATGCCGATCATCATGCTGTGGCTGGGCGTCGGCGACATCACGAAGACGCTCGTGATCTTCCTCGGCGTCAGCCTGCCCGTGATTTATCACAGCTTCGAAGGCGCAAAGGCGGTCGAAGAGAAGATGCTGTGGTCGGGCGCTGCGATGGGGCTCGCGCCGGTGCAACGCCTGGTGCGTATCGTGCTGCCGGCGGCGCTGCCGGAAATCCTCACGGGGTGTCGTACGGGATTGGTGCTGGCGCTGATCACGATGATCACCAGCGAGATGATTGCCCGTCAGTCCGGTGCCGGGAACATCCTGTTCAACGCGCTCGACATGGGCCAATACGACACCGTCTTTGCGATGATCATCATCGTGGGGGCGATGGGAATCTGCCTCGATGCGATTTTCGAGAGGGTTCGTGCCAGGCTCGTGCGCTGGTCCGAGCCGCAGTTCGACATGCCGCTGAGCTTCTCATGATGTCGCGGTTTCTCTCCCCAAATATGGCTCTTGGGATCGCCCCGATCGTACTGGTGATCGCGCTGTGGCAAGGCTTGGTGTCTTTCGGCTTCGCGCCGGCAGTTCTGCTGCCGCCGCCAGGCTTCGTCTTCGGCCGGCTGCTCCAGCAACTCGTGACTTCGACGTTCCAGCACGAGATCGCGGCGACTCTGATCAGGCTGTTTGCCGGCTTCGCGATTGCTGTCGTGCTCGGTGTCACCATCGGCATCGCCGCCGCCGCCAATCCGGCGATCAACGCCGTGGTTCGGCCGATCGTGCGCGTTCTGGCGCCTTTGCCCAAGGTCGCGCTCTATCCGGCACTGCTGCTGCTGCTCGGATTTGGCCACGGATCGAAGATTACGTTGGTGGCTGCCGATGCTCTTTTCCCGATCCTGCTCTCGACCTATTACGGTGCATCGACCGTCGAGCAGAAGCTGATCTGGTCGGCCATGGCGGCGGGAACGCCGCGCCTTGAAATTCTCTTCAAGGTGGTGCTGCCGGCGGCGATGCCGTCCATCCTGACCGGGTGCCGGATCGGCCTTGTCATTTCCTGCATCGTAGTGTTTCTGGCCGAGATGATCACGTCGACGGACGGATTGGGGCACGCGCTGGTGACTGCGGCCCGCACCTTCCAGGCGGTCGACATGTTCGTGCCGCTGATCACGATCTCGCTGCTGGGCTTGATCCTGAACGGGCTGCTGGGGGTCGTGCGCTCGTACTTGCTCCGGGGCTTCCCCGAAGCGTAACAAACAAGAATCCAGAAGACCGGGAGTGGACCATGCTGGCTGACCGCATCGAAGCAAAATGGATCGACGCGTTTTGCGAGATCTTCGAGCGTTGCGCCGTGAAAGCCGGCGATACCGCCGCGATCCTCTCGGAAACCCAGTCGCGTGCGTTGAACGTGCATCTTGCGGAACTGGCCCTGCTGCGCATGGGGGCGCGTCCGTTTCATGTGGTGATGCCGACACCGCGTAACCGGAATATCGTCCCGGTACGCTCGACCGGGGCGAGTGAGGCAATCCAGCGGCTTGGCCCGGTCATCACCGCGCTTCAGCAGGCGGGCTTCGTGGTGGATTGCACGATCGAAGGCTTGATGCACGCGGTCGAGACGCCGGAGATCCTTAAAGCCGGCGCGCGGATCCTGGTGATTTCCAACGAGCATCCCGAAGCGCTGGAGCGCATGATACCGGATTCCGCGCTCGAAAAGCGTGTTCGTGCCGCGGCCAAGATGCTGCGCGGAACCAAGCGCATGCGTGTCACCTCGAAGGCAGGCACCGCTCTCGACGTCGACATGGTCGGCGCTTCCACGGTCGGTGTGTGGGGCTGGACCGACAAGCCCGGCACGCTGGCGCATTGGCCGGGTGGCATCGTCGTCAGCTTTCCCAAGAGCGGGACCATCAACGGCACGCTGGTGATGGCGCCGGGCGACATCAACCTGACCTTCAAGCGATACCTGACGTCTCCGGTGAAGATGACTCTAAAGGACGATTATGTCGTCGAGCTGGAGGGCGAAGGCACGGATGCCGCGATGATGCGTGCTTATCTCGCCGCCTGGGGCGATCGCGAGGCCTATGCCGTCTCGCATGTCGGCTTCGGCATGAACCCCGGTGCGCGCTATGAGGCGCTGTCCATGTACGACCAGCGCGACACCAACGGCACCGAAATCCGGGCCGTCTCAGGCAACTTCCTGTTCTCGACCGGCGCGAATGAATTCGCAGGGCGCTACACGGCGGGGCATTTCGACCTGCCGATGATGGGAACGACCATCGAGCTCGACGGCATTGCGGTCGTCCGCGAAGGCGTGCTCCAGGACGTGTTTGGTTAGTTGCGGTCGAGCACCGGGGGGCGCGCCAGGCCGAAGTGCCGGAGCAGGTCGACCATCGCCTGGAGCCGTTTCGCGCGATAGGCGTCGACATCGAGCCCGGAATAATCGAGAAAGCCTGCGCCCGTGCGCAGGCCGATCCGGCCTTCGTGCATGTTGCGTGAAATGACGTCCGGCGCCCGGTAGCGCTCGCTGCCGAGCGCGCCTTCCAGATACCTGCTCGCGTAGTAGAGAATGTCGCCGCCGCCCCAGTCGATGAATTCGAGCAGGCCGAGCACGGCGTAGCGGAAGCCGAAGCCGTAGCGGATCGCCTTGTCGATCTCTTCGGCGCTGGCAACGCCCTCTTCGACCATGCGCGCAGCTTCGTTCATCGCCAGCGCCTGGATGCGGGGGACGATGAAGCCCGGTGTGGCGGCACAGACCACCGGCACCTTCCCGATGCCTTCGAGCAGCGTCTTGACCTCGTCGATGACGGCCGGGTCGGTCGCCTTGCCGGGCGAAACCTCGACCAGCGGGATCAGATAGGCCGGGTTGAGCCAATGCACATTGAGAAATCGGCGCGGGTTCACGATCGCGCCGGAGAGATCATCGGCGAGGATGGTCGAGGTGGTCGACGCGATGATCGTATCCGGACCGACCTGCCTCGAGGCGGCCGCCAGCACTTCGCGCTTGAGCTCGACGATTTCAGGAACGCCTTCGAAGACCATGCCGGCTTCGGCCAACACTACGCCACTCTCGCTCGCCTGCACCACCGAGACCCGCGCAATCAGCGGATCAACATCTGCCTCGGTCAGCAGCCCCAGCTTTGACAGGCTGGCGAAGATCTTCCTGACTTCGTCGAGTGCGTCCGCCTCGAGCTTAGCAAAGTCCTCCGTGGACCGAGCCTTGATGTCGATCATCGTGACGCTGTGCCCTGCATAAGCGAAGGCAACGGCGATGCCGCGGCCCATGCGGCCAGCGCCGAGACAGGCGATATCGGCGCGATTCGTCATCGATCAGAATCCATTGCGGAGTAGGGTCTGCAATTCAGTCTTGCTGAGATCGCCGAGCCCGAGCGTCTGGAGCGTTCGGCCACCGCGCGCAAAATCTTCGCCGCAGACCGCTCCGCCGATCGAGAGAAATGCTTTGGCTAGCGGCGTACCCACGCCGGCGAGGCCGGCGACAGACACCAGCAAAGACAGCCCGAGCCGCAGATCCTCCCGCATGTAGCGGTGCTCGGTCAGCACGATCCGCTCGCGCCAATCACCGGAATCGGTCAGTCGGTCGTGCGAGCCGCGGCCATACATCCCGATCTCGCCTTCCTTCGCGTAATGATGAGCGAGCGGAAAATGTGGCGCGCCGTAGCCGAGTGCCTCGCGCACTGCGATGCGTTCGGCGTCGAGCGCGTCGGTAACCCGGCGGATCGCGGCTTGCGTGCCTTCCTTGTGAATGTCCCAGCGCTCGAAATGTTCGATCGGCCCTGCGTTCATTACGATCAATGGCGGATGAATAATCGGGCCTGCGTTCATCAGTGCGCCCGATAGCGCGTCTCCGCACGCCTCGATCGCGTCTGGGAAAGCGCGTCTGATCACTTCGAGCGCGTGGGGCGCCCGGTCAAACGGGAACACGCCGACCGGGAGCCGCTTGGCGCGGATGGTGATTGCGACCTCGAACGGTCCGTGCTTGCGGGTCAGCCACGGAAGCGTGCCCGTTTCGGCAAAGCTGGCCTTGGCGTGGTTGCCGGCATCTCGCGCCGCCTGGGCGAAGATCATCGAGCCGAATGTCGCCGGTGGCAGAAAGATGACCTGACCGTTCCGCAGATATGGCGCGAGCCGGCGAGCGATATCTGCTTGCGCGAAGGCAGGAGCCGGGCACAGGATCAACTCCGTGCCGTCGACGGCGGCCGCCATGTCGGTCGTGACCAGCGCCAGCTTCACGTCGTGGCGGCCGTTGTGATCCTTGACCAGGATGCGCGAGCCGGCGGCGCGATGCGCCGCGACCTGATCGGTATCGCGGCGCCAGAGCCGCACCTCATGGCCCGACAGCGCAAAATCGCCCGCGGCCGCGAAAGAGCCGTTTCCACCACCCAGAACCGCGATCTTCAAGACGTTTCTCCTTGGGCGCGCGATTGCGTATCAAGCTGCTTCAGAAGGAAATGCTGGACCTTGCCCAGCGCCGTGCGCGGCAGGTCGGTGACGAAGACGATCTCGCGCGGAACCTTGTAGCGTGCGAGCTGCGCCTGAAGATGTGTCTTCAATTCGTCCGCTTCGAGCCGGCAGCCGGGTCTCGCAATGACATAGGCGATCGGCACCTCGTCCCAGCGCGGGTCCGGCCGGCCGATCACGGCGCATTCGCTGACATCGGGGTGTTCGAGCAGGACGCGCTCGATCTCGGCCGGGTAGATGTTTTCTCCGCCCGAAATGATCATGTTCTTCTTCCGGTCGCGGACCCAGAAGTAGCCGTCGGCGTCGCATAGGCCGATATCGCCGGTGCGATACCAGCCGTCGTGCAGCGCCTCGCGCGTCGCGGCCTCGTTGCCCCAATATTCGAAGAATACGTTGGGACCACGCACCGCGATCTCGCCCGGCGTGCCCGCGGGAAGCTCGTTGCCGACCTGGTCGATCACCTTTGCCTCGCAGCACAGGCCGGCAAGGCCGGTCGATCCCTCGCGCAAAAGATCGCCGCCAAGCCGCGTGTAGACGGCGATCGGGCAGGTTTCGGTCGAGCCATAGACCTGAAGCACCGGGACATCGCGCGCGACGAAGCGCTCGATCAGGTGCGGCGGCACGATGGTTGAGCCCGTGGCAACGGCCCTGAGTGAGGAAAGATCAGCCGTCGCCCAGGCAGGATGCTCGCTTACCGCCTGGAGGATCGCAGGAACCATCACCGTGAGTGTCGGCCGTTCTCCTCCGATGGCCGCGAGTGCGGCGTCCGGCGTGAAGCGCGCATGCACCGTGACCGTCGCGCCCAATTGGAGCGCGGGCGTGGTCTGGATGTTGAGGCCTCCGACGTGGAAGAACGGCAGCACGGTCAGGACGTGATCGTCGGATGTCATGTTGTGCATGTGCTGGCTCATGACGCCGTTCCAGAACAGCGCCTCCTGACGCAGCACCGCGCCCTTTGGCCGTCCCGTCGTGCCTGACGTGTAGACGATGAGCAGCGGGCAGGAGAGGTCGGTGTGCGGATTTCGGCTCGTGCCGTCACCGCGGGCCAGCAAATCTTCGAAGGTCGTGCCGCGGGGCGGCGTGAAATCGAGGCCGACGACGGATGTGCCCACCGCGGTCTGCCCCAGCTCGGCAAGCACTCCGGAAAACGCCTGCTCGAGCACCAGGACCTTGGCGCCGGCATCTCCGAGAATGAATAGCTGCTCGGCGACGGCCAGCCGCCAGTTCAGCGGCACCAGGATCGCGCCGAGCCGCGCACAGGCGTAGAGCAGAACCAGATATTCCGGCCGGTTCAGACTTAGAATCGCGACGCGATCGCCTCGGCCGATGCCGAGCTCCCGCTTCAAGGCCGTCGCGGTCCGTTCGATCCGTGCGGCGAATGCCGCGTAACTCAGCCGCTTGCCTTCGAAGGCGATGGCCGTCTTGTCTGGCGCGAACGCCGCGTTGCGGTCGATCAGGCTACAGAGGTCCACGGTCAGTCGTCCGTTTCACCGGCCTCGTACAGCGCTTCGCGCCCGATCCGGTCGAGGCAGAGCTCGGCGGTCCAGGGCAGCATCAACGAGCCGCAGCGGCTGTCCCGATAGATCCGCTCCAGCGGCAGCGAGCGAAGCATGGCCTGACCGCCGCAGGTGCGGATCGCGAGCGCGGCGAGCTCATTGGCGCCCTCCATTACCGAATATTGCGCGGCATAGGCGCGCAGCACCTGCTCCTTGGTCGGATTGGCGCGCGCCTCGGTCACGGCCTGGAACCAGATTGCCTTGATCTGCTCCAGCTTGATCTGCATCTGCGCCACCGCGATCTGCTTGGTCGGGTACATCCGCCGCTTCACCGGCGGCATGCCCGGGACTTCGCCGCGCAAGTAACGCACGGTAAAGTCGTAAGCGGCTTGCGCCAGGCCCATATAGGTCGGCGACAGCGTCAGGAACATGTGCGGCCAGCGCATTGCGGCCTGGAAATAGACGCCGCGCGGCATCAGCGCTGAATCTTCCGGCACGAACACGTCCTTGAACAGCAGGGTCCGCGAAACCGTGCCGCGCATGCCGAGCGGATCCCAGTCGCCGACGACGGAGACGCCTTCTGATTTGGCTGATATCGCGAGGTAGAGCGTGTTGCGGCGCGAGGCCTTCTCACCTTCCTCGATCTCGGTGCAAAGCACGCCGTAATAATCGGCGTGGCCCGAGAGCGAGGCAAAGATCTTCTTTCCGTTGACGATCCAACCGCCTGCGACCGGCCTCGCTTCAGTGCCAAAAGCAACGCCGCCCGCAGCGGCAGCTCCACCTTCGGAGAAGGGCTGCGAATAGATCGCACCATCCTCGACGATGCGCTTGTAGTGGACCGCGCGCCGTCGCTCATGCTCCGCACGGGTCTCCGCATCCATGTCGAGATCGTCGGCGAGGGGACCCGACCACAGGGTCGAGCAGACATGCATGTTCCAGGTCAGCGCGGTGGCGCCGCAATAACGGCCGATCTCGGCTGCCGCCATGGCATAGGTCTGGTAATTGGCGCCGAGGCCGCCGTGCTTCTTGGGCACGGCGATGCCGAGCAGGCCGACGCGATGCAAATCGCGGTAATTTTCCTTTGGGAAGGTCGCCTCGCGATCGTAAGTGGCGGCGCGACCGGCAAACACGGTCTGGCCGATCTCCCTCGCGCGGGTGATGATGCCGGCCTGCTCGTCGTTCAAGCGGAATGCAGCGGGATCGAAGATCGGCGCATCCAGCGCGACCTTGTTGGTCGTCCCGATTGTCTTGCTGACTTGCATGGTCATCGCGCGGTCACCTTACGCCTTGGTCGCGAGAGAGTTCAGGAACCGGCCGAGAGCTTCGTCGAAGGCGTCGGGGCGTTCGAGATTGGCGAGATGGCCCACGCCGGCGAGCTCGACATATTCAGCCCCTGGAATAAAGGTCGCCGTCTTTGCCATCATCGGCGCCGGCGCGTTATTGTCCTTGGAGCCCGACAGCAGCAGTGTCGGGACGGAAATGTCTCCGAGCGTGCTGCGCTGATCGAAGCCGATCAGGGCCAGCATCATGGCGCGATAGCTCGCTTCGGGCACGCTCCCCATGCATTCGCGGGCAACCTCCATCCCGTTCGGATCGGGATCGTCGCCGACAAGCTCCCTCACCAGCGAAGGCGCCAGCGACTTCATCGTCTCTCCGC
Source organism: Bradyrhizobium sp. WBAH42 (assembly GCF_024585265.1). NCBI lineage: Bacteria > Pseudomonadati > Pseudomonadota > Alphaproteobacteria > Hyphomicrobiales > Nitrobacteraceae > Bradyrhizobium > Bradyrhizobium sp. WBAH42. Next base: position 6,594,035 of record NZ_CP036533.1, on the reverse strand, counting down.
GATCGAGCGGTCCCAGCCGCGCTGCGATAAACGATTTCTGCCAGTCGCCGTCCGCCTTGCCGAACGCAGGGCTGGTCTGCGCCAGCACGACCGCGCGTGCCAGTTTGGGGGACTGAACCAGCCACTTCTGAACGATCATGCCGCCGATGGAATGGCCGACCAGAACAGGCCTGCTGACGCCGAGTTGCTCGATGAATTGCTGCAGCGCCTCCGCCAGGGCAGCGATACTGACGCTCGCAAGCGGCGTCGATCCGCCATAACCGGGCATGTCCCATGCGATCGCGCGGAAGCGGCCGCCGAATGTGGCAAGCTGCCGCCGCCAGGCTCGCGCCGCGCCGCCGATGCCGTGCAGGAAGATCAGCGGTATCGCGCCAGGATCGCCCGCGGCTTCGTAGGCGAAGCGTCCATCCTTTGTTATCATTGGCACAGGCTGTGACACGCGACATCCTTCTGCTGGCACTTCGATGCTAACAGGCCTTTCAGGGATGGGAAGCGATAATTTTATACTTAAAGCAATTTTCGGGCCGTCTCTCATGCGGCGGCATTCGCCGGCCACGCGCCGCTTTCGTTGCAAAAACTTGAAGGTTAAAATATATCGGAAGCACGATCACGAGATCTGAGGGAGCCAGCGCATGTCCGGATTGCCGCATTCGCCGCACGCGCTGGTCACCGGTGGCGGGCGCGGCATCGGCCGAGCGATCGCTTCCTCTCTCGTCGGCGCTGGTGCGACCGTAACGGTGCTTGGCCGGAACGCGGCGGTTCTCGACGAGGCGGTCAATGCAGGTGCCGCGCACTTTGCGGCTGTCGCTGATGTCGCGAACGAAGCATCACTGAAAGCCGCGATCGCCGGGGCAAGTGCGCGCAAGCCGATCGACATCCTGGTTGCCAATGCGGGCAGCGCTGAATCGGCGCCGTTCGCGAAATCGGACGGCGCGCTCTTCAGCCGGATGATGGATGTCAATTTCATGGGCGTCGTACATGCCATCCAGGCCGTGCTGCCGGGCATGAAGGATCGTCCCTACGGTCGCATCGTCGCGGTGGCGTCCACGGCCGGCCTCAAGGGCTACGCCTATGTCAGCGCGTATGCGGCGGCCAAGCACGCGGTTGTCGGCCTGGTGCGTTCGCTCGCCCTCGAGATGGCTGGTAGCAGCGTCACCGTGAATGCGGTGTGTCCCGGCTTTACGGACACCGATCTGGTCGCCGGCAGTATCGACAATATCATGAAGAAGACCGGCCGAACCCGCGAGCAGGCGATCGCCGAGCTCTCGAAACACAATCCGCAAGGAAGACTCATCACACCGCAGGAGGTGGCTGACGCGGTGCTCTGGCTCTGCGGCGAGGGCGCCGGTGCGATCACCGGGCAGGCGATCGCCGTTGCCGGCGGTGAAATCTAGCGTGGCGAAGCAGGGCCGGAACATAAAAGCCAAGGAGATCCCATGAGCAGACCAGCCAATCCCGTCACCGTGCCGCTTGCGGATTACTCGCCGCAGCACTTCCTGCTCGCCGTGGTTGACGGCGTTGCGACGGTCACGCTCAATCGCCCCGAACGAAAGAATCCGCTGACGTTCGAGAGCTATCGGGAACTGACCGATTTCTTCCGCGCCTGCGCCTTCGACGACGCGGTCAAGTCCATCGTCGTCACGGGTGCCGGCGGCAATTTCTCGTCCGGCGGCGACGTGTTCGAGATCATCGGCCCGCTGGTGAAGATGGACACCAAGGGGCTGACCGCCTTCACGCGTATGACCGGCGATCTCGTCAAGGCGATGCGGGCGTGTCCGCAGCCGATCGTGGCGGCGGTCGAGGGCATCTGCGCCGGCGCCGGGGCGATCATCGCCATGGCGTCGGACATGCGCCTTGCGGCGAGCGGGGCGAAGGTGGCGTTCCTGTTCAACAAGGTGGGGCTGGCCGGTTGCGACATGGGCGCTTGCGCCATCCTGCCGCGGATCATCGGGCAGTCCCGCGCCTCCGAGCTGCTCTACACCGGCCGGTTCATGACGGCGGAAGAGGGCGAGCGCTGGGGCTTCTTCAGCCGCATCGTCACCGCGGAGCAGGTGCTGCCCCAGGCGCAGGTTCTGGCCAGGCAGGTCGCGGAAGGCCCGACCTTCGCCAACACCATGACCAAGCGGATGCTGGCGATGGAATGGGCGATGTCGGTGGAGGAGGCGATCGAGGCGGAGGCCATCGCCCAAGCGCTGTGCATGACCACCGCGGATTTCGAGCGTGCCTTCGAGGCTTTCGCCAACAAGGTCAAGCCGGTATTCAGGGGCGACTGAGCCGGTCGCAATTATCTGCAGCAAATCCAGCGAGGGGGACTTGCGGGAAATTATTTTAGGCTTAAAATAGTTTTCATGGCCGGGTGAAGTGGCGAGGCTCCCATGAAAGTCGCGATCATCGGTGGCGGACCTGCGGGTCTCTATGCTGCGATCCTGCTCAAGAAGCAGCGTCCCGGCGCGGACATTGCGGTCTATGAGCGCAATCGGGCCGATGACACCTTCGGCTTCGGCGTGGTGTTCTCGGATGCGACGCTCGACAATTTCGAGAAGCACGATCTGCCGAGTTATCGCCGCATCACCCAGGAGTTCGCTTACTGGGATGACATCGCCGTGCACTTCCGCGGCACCGTGCACCGCGTCGGCGGCAACGGCTTCTGCGGCTGCTCGCGGCAGAAGCTGCTTCTGATCCTCCAGGAACGTGCACGCGAGCTGGGTGTCACCTTGCACTTCGAGGTCGATATCGACAACGAAACGCGCTTCGCCGATGCCGATCTCATCCTGCTCGCCGACGGCATCAACAGCCGTTTCCGCGAGAAATACGTCGAGCATTTCCAGCCGGAGGTCGACCTGCGCGCCAACAAGTTCGCCTGGATGGGTTCGACCAGGCCGCTTGATGCCTTCACCTTCATCTTCCAGGAGACGGAGTGGGGGCCGTTCATCGCCCATGCCTATCAGTACGAGGCCGGGCACTCGACCTGGATTTTCGAGACCGACCCTGAAACGTTCGAACGCGCCGGGCTGACGGGTCTCGACGAGGCTCAATCCGCCGCGCGGATGGCCGACATCTTCGGCTGGTTCCTCGATGGGCACAAGCTGCTGACGAACCGCTCGATGTGGCGCAACTTCCCGATGATCCGCAGCAAGCGCTGGGTCAAGGACAACATGGTGCTGCTCGGCGACGCCAAGGCGAGCGCACATTTCTCCATCGGCTCAGGCACCAAGCTCGCGATGGAAGACGCCATCGCGCTGGCCGAAGCCATGGAGAAGGCGCCCAGCATCAAGGCCGCCCTGGAGGTCTATGAGCACGGCCGCCGCGAGGAGGTCGAGAAGACGCAGCATGCCGCCGACGTTTCGCTGGTCTGGTTCGAGCATGTCGACCGCTTCTGGGATTTCGATCCGGTTCAGTTCGCCTTCGGCGTGATGACGCGCTCGAAGGCGATCACCTATGACAATCTCAAGCTCCGCGCGCCGGATTTCGTGGCGGAGGTCGACAAGTCGTTTGCGAGGCAGGTGCGCAGCAGCGGCTTCGATGTCGACACCAACCGGCCGATGGTGCCGCTGTTTCAGCCGTTCCGCCTGCGTGAGATGAAGCTTGCCAATCGCGCCGTGATGTCGCCGATGTGCATGTACTCGGCGAAGGAAGGTGTGCCGACTGATTTCCACCTGGTGCATTACGGCTCGCGCGCGATCGGCGGCGCCGGCCTCATCTTCACCGAGATGACCTGCGTTAGCCGTGAGGCCCGGATCACGCCCGGCTGCACTGGTCTGTGGAACGACGAGCAGGAGGCCGCCTGGCGTCGCATCGTGGATTTCGTCCACGGCAACTCGGCCGCAAAGATCTGCCTGCAACTGGGCCACGCCGGCCGCAAGGGCGCGACCAAATTGATGTGGGACGGCATGGACCGTCCTTTGGAGGAGGGCGGCTGGGAGATCATTTCGGCATCGCCGCTGCCCTATTTCCCCGACAGCCAGGTGCCGCGCGAGCTCGACCGCGCCGGCATGAATGCGGTGAGGGACGCTTTCGTCGCGGCGGCCGAGCGCGGCGAGCGCTGCGGCTTCGACATGCTCGAATTGCACAGCGCCCACGGCTATCTGCTCGCGAGCTTTATCTCCCCTCTGATTAACACCCGGACGGACGAATATGGCGGCTCGCTCGCCAACCGTCTGCGGTTCCCGCTCGAGATCTTCGAGGCTTTACGCGCGGTCTGGCCGTCGCACAAGCCGATGTCGGTGCGCATCTCGGCGACCGATTGGGCGGACGGCGGCATCACCGGCGATGATGCGGTCGCCATCGCACGCGCTTTTGCCGAGGCCGGCGTCGATCTCGTCGACGTCTCGACCGGCCAGACCGTGCGCCATTCGCAGCCGGTCTACGGACGCATGTTCCAAACGCCCTTCTCCGACCAGGTCCGCAACGAGGCGCGGGTCGCCACGATGTGCGTCGGCAACATCACCACGGCGGACCAGGCCAACACCATTCTGGCCGCCGGCCGGGCCGATCTCGTTGCCCTCGGCCGTCCCCATCTCGTCGACCCCTTCTTCACCATGAAGGCGGCGGCCTGGTACGGGGCAAACGACGCCTTCTGTCCCCCGCAATATCTGCCCGGAAAAGATCAGATTTTCCGCAACAGCGTGCGCGACCGGCAGGATCTCGAGGAGCTGAGAATTAAGGCTAAGCCTAAGACCCGGGCCGAGCTCAAGGCGGAGGCGACAAAGCCGCTTGCGGCGGAGTGACTGCCCGTGCGACGTTAACTCATTGCCTGTGTTTCGAGTGGAGTTAGGGCGATGAAGGCGATTATCGTCGGTGGCGGTATCGGTGGTCTCACCACGGCATTGATGTTCCGCTCGCGCGGCCTGGATTGCGAGATCTTCGAGCAGGCCGACACCATTCGCGAGCTCGGCGTCGGCATCAACACGCTGCCGCATGCCATGCGGGAGTTGGCCGGCCTCGGCCTGTTGCAGAAGCTCGACGACGTCGCTGTTCGCACCGACCAGCTCTACTATCTCAATCGCCACGGCCAGGAGGTCTGGCGCGAAGCCCGCGGCATCGACGCCGGCCACGACGTGCCGCAATTCTCGATCCATCGCGGCCGCCTTCAGGCCGTCATCCATCGCGCCGTCGAGGAGCGGTTGGGCCGCGAGGCGATCCACACCGGCTGCCGGCTCGGCGCCTTCACGCAGGACGAGGGCGGCGTCACCGCTTACTTCTTCGATCGCTCCGGCGCCCATGTCCACACCGCGCGAGGCGATATCCTGATCGGTGCCGACGGCATTCACTCGCGCGTCCGCGAGACGCTGTTTCCGAACGAAGGGCCGCCGTGCTGGAATGGCCTCATGCTGTGGCGCGGTGCGCGTGACTGGCCGCTGTTCCTGACCGGCAAATCGATGATCGTGGCCGGCGGTCTCAACGCCAAGGTGGTGATCTATCCGATCGCGGAAGGATCGAGCCCGGCGAGCCGCCTGACCAATTGGGCGGTGCTGGTGAAAGTGGGCGAGGGCAACGCGCCGCCGCCGCGGAAGGAAGACTGGTCGCGGCCGGGCCGCCGCGAAGAGCTGATGCCGCATGTGGCGCGCTTCTCGGTGCCCTATATCGACGTGAAGAGCCTGATCTCGGCAACGCCCGAATTCTACGAATATCCGACCTGCGATCGCGATCCCTTGCCATATTGGTCATCGGGCAGGGTCACGCTGCTCGGCGACGCCGCGCATCCGATGTATCCGGTGGGGTCGAACGGCGCCTCGCAGGCCATTCTCGACGCGCGCTGCCTTGCGGATGCGCTGGTGCGCGCCGAACACCCGCGTCAGGCCTTGCTCGAGTACGAGAAGAAGCGCCTGCCGATGACGGCCGAGATCGTCCGCTCCAACCGGCGCGGGGGCCCCGAGGGCGTCATCGACGCCGTCGAGCAGCTCGCGCCCGACGGTTTCGACAATGTCGACAACGTCCTGAGCTATTCCCAGCGCGAGGCCATCGTGCGCGGCTATGCCACCAAGGCAGGCTTCGCCGCGGTGCCGGGTCTTGCGGCGGTGCGCGCCTGACGCGCGCCGCTAGCCGCCGGGCGGCGGCGGAAGGAAGTGGATGTTGAACTCGGCGGCCATCGCCACGACGTCCTCCGGCTTCTGCTCCTTCATGTTGTGAAGACCCCAGAACAGGTCGAACAGCTTGCGGCTCGGCGAGACCCAGAACAGCACCTTGGCGGTCTGCTCCGACTTGTTGAAGATGCCGTGCGGCACGCCCATGCCGAGGCGGATCAGGTCGCCCGCGGTTGCCTGCGCCTCTGAATTGCCCAGCACGAAATCCAGCTTTCCCTCCAGCATGTAGAGATATTCATCCTGGTCGGGATGAATGTGCGGCGGCACGAAGGTGCCCGGCGGCAGCGTCGCGTGCCAGGAGAAGCTGTTCTCGGCGTAGCTCTTCGGCACGTAGGTCTGGCCGAGGATGTTCCAGGAAATGCCCTGGATTCCCTCATTGGCCCGCGTGATGCCGGTGATTTCGCTCTTCATTGCAGTCCTCCCGTAACGCGCTGCGCGGCTCTTGTTAGAGCATGATCATGTTCGGAAAACCGCTGCGCATCTTGCGCTACCGCGGCCCTTCGGGTCCGATCATGCTCAGTTCGTCGCCTTGCAGTCCTTGGCATAGCGGTCGCCGTAATTCTCGAACACCTTCTGCACGATCTCGGTCTGGAACTTGCCGTCCGGACGCTTGGCGACCTTGGTCAGGTAGAAATCCTGGATCGGATAATTGTTGTGGTTGAACTTGAAGGCCCCGCGCAGCGAGGTGAAGTCGGCCTTCTTCAACGCGGCGCCAACGGCGTCCTTGTTGGAAAGGTCGCCCTTCACGGCCTTGACGGCGCTGTCGATCAGCATCGCGGTGTCGTAGGCCTGGGAGGCGTAAGTGCCGGGAACGCTATTGTAGGCGGCCTCGTAGGCGGCAACGAACTTCTTGTTCTGGGGATTGTCGAGGTTGGGTGCCCAGTTCGCGCCGCCGAACATGCCGACCGCCGCATCCTGCTGCGCCGGCAGGGTCGATTCATCGACCGTGAAGGCCGACAGCACTGGAATGGTGTCGGCGAGCCCGGCCTGCCGGTACTGCTTGACGAGATTGACGCCGAGGCCGCCCGGCATGAACGTGAACAGTGCATCGGGCTTCTGTGAGGAGATCTTGGAGAGCTCCGGCTGGAAATCCAGCGTGTTCAGCGGCATGTAGGATTCCTCGACGATCTCGCCCTTGTAGTCGAGCTTGAAGCCCGCCACCGAATCCTTGCCGGCCTGATAGTTCGGCACCATCAGGTACATGCGCTTGTAGCCGCGATCCTGCGCGACCTTGCCGAGGATCTCGTGCACCTGATCGTTCTGATAAGACGTCACATAGAAGAACGGGTTGCAGTCCTTGCCGGCGAATGTCGAGGGGCCGGCATTGGGGCTGATCAGGAAGGTTTTCGATTCCGTGATGGGCCGGTGGATGGCCTGGAGGATGTTGGAGAAGATCGGCCCGACCACGAAGTCGACCTTCTCGCGCTCCAGAAGACCCTTCACCTTGGTCACCGCTGCATCCGGCTTCAGCTCGTCGTCGACGACGACGAGCTCGACGTCGCGGCCGCCCATCTTGCTGCCGAGATCCTTCACGGCGAGCGCGAAGCCGTCGCGAACCTGCTGGCCCAGCGCTGCGGCGGGTCCCGACAGGGTCACGATCACACCGAGCTTGATTTTTTCCTGGGCGAGGGCAGGGGTGGCCACGGTGCCGAGCAGCATCGCGGCTGCGGCCAAGGTCATTTGCGTCTTCATGATCTGTCCCTCGTGACGACTGGCTTGCGCTGCAAGCCACGTACTCCAATCCAAAGCTTATGCCGATGACGGCCGCCGCGGCAAGCCGAGCGCGAGGCGTCGCATCCTGCGGGCAGGGTTGCATGCAAGCGGCGCGCCAAATATTTGAAGCCTAAAGAAATCGGCGTGCGGTCGATTGTTGCAGCTTTGGACTTGCAGCCGGCCCGGATTTATTTGAAGCTCAAAATGTTGGGGAATCCGTGCCGGCGCCAATGCCGGCCGTGAGTGGCTGCATCGACATGCTCGATTCCGAGACCAAGGCCGTCGAAACACCGGAGGACCATGCCGAAGAGCTTCGGCTGTGGCTGCGGCTCTTGACCTGCACGACGCTGATCGAGGGCGAGGTGCGCGGCCGGCTGCGGCAGCGGTTCGACGTCACGCTGCCGCGCTTCGACCTGATGGCGCAGCTCGACAAGGCGCCTGACGGCATGACGCTCTCCGATGTCTCCAAGCGCATGATGGTGTCGAACGGCAATGTGACCGGGCTCGTTGAGCGTCTGGTGGAATCAGGCCATCTCGACCGGCGGACCTCGGAGACCGACCGCCGCGTCCAGGTGATCCGGCTGACCAAGCTCGGGCGTGCCGAGTTCCGCAGGATGGCCGCCGAGCACGAGGCCTGGATCGCCGATCTGTTCGCCGACCTCTCGCCGAAGGACGTGCGCGAACTGATGCGCCTCCTCGCCAAGACCAAGGCGTCCGCGCAGAAATCGGCCGCCCGCCGCCGGCCCTGACCGTGCGGGCGCGACAGGCCGCCCACCCCTTTGCCGCATGAAAAAGCACGGGATGCCCAAAATCCCCTATTGCGCGAAATTGTTTTAAGCCTAAAATGTTTTCCCAGATCGTGCTGCCGGGTGCAATCCATGCTGAAAGGAGCGTGCGATGGCCAACGCCGCCAAGATTCAAGTAACGGGCTCGTCTGACGGCAGCGTCGCGACGGCCCATGTCGATACGTTCGCGCGGCAACACCTGCCGCCGCGCGAGCTCTGGCCCGAATTCATCTTCACGCGGCCGGAGCTGCACTATCCACCGCGACTGAACTGCGTCAGCTATTTCCTCGATCGCTGGGTCGAGCAGGGCCAGGGCGATGCCCCTTGCGTCATCAGCCCAGCCGTCAGCTACACCTATCGCGAGCTGCAGGCGCTGGTGAACCGCATCGCCAATGTGCTGGTTGGCAAGCTCGGTCTCGTCACCGGCGGGCGCGTGCTGCTGCGTTCGGCCAACAACCCGATGATGGTTGCGACTTATCTCGCGGTGATCAAGGCCGGCGGTATTTGCGTCGCGACGATGCCGCTGTTGCGCGCCAAGGAGCTGTCCTATCCGATCCAGAAGGCGGAGATCACGCTGGCGCTGTGCGACGGAAAGCTCGCCGACGAGATGGAGAAGGCGAAAGCCGCAGCGCCCGGCCTCAAACACGTGGTCTATTGGGGCAACGGCGCGGCGGATTCGCTCGAAGCGCTGATCGCCGATGCCAGCCCTGACTTCAAGGCCGTCGATACCGCCGCCGACGATATCTGTCTGATCGCCTTCACCTCGGGCACGACCGGCGATCCCAAGGGCACCATGCATTTCCACCGCGACATGCTCGCGGTCTGTGACGGTTACGCACGCAACATCCTGCGCGCCGAGCAAAAGGATCGCTTCGTCGGCTCGGCGCCGCTCGCCTTCACCTTCGGCTTCGGCGGCGTGCTGTTTCCGATGCATATCGGCGCCTCCTTCGTCGTGCTGGAGAAGACGACGCCGGACGACATTCTGAATGCGATCGAGCAGTACAAGACCACGGTCTGCTTCACGGCGCCGACCGCATACCGCGCCATGCTCGGCAAGCTCGCGGGCCGCGACATTTCTTCGCTCCGCAAATGCGTCTCCGCGGGCGAGACCCTTCCCAAGCCGACATTCGATGCCTGGCTCAAGGCGACCGGGATCAAGCTGATGGACGGCATCGGTTCGACCGAGATGCTGCACATCTTCATCAGCGCGACCGAGGACGAGATCCGCCCCGGCGCCACCGGCAAGCCCGTGCCGGGCTATGAAGCCAAGATCGTCGATGATGAGGGCCGCGATGTGCCGCCGGGAACGATGGGCCGTCTCGCCGTGCGCGGGCCGACCGGCTGCCGCTATCTGGCCGACGAGCGGCAGCGGAAATACGTCCAGAACGGCTGGAACATCACCGGCGACACCTATTTGATGGATAGCGACGGCTATTTCTGGTACCAGTCGCGCTCCGACGACATGATCGTGTCGGCCGGCTACAACATCGCGGGGACTGACGTCGAAGCGGCGCTGCTCACGCATCCGGCGGTCGCCGAATGCGGTGTGGTCGGTGCGCCCGACGAGGCCCGCGGCATGATCGTGAAGGCCTATGTCATTGCCGCGCCCGGCGTGACGCCTGACGCTCAGCTGGTGGCCGAGTTGCAGGAGCATGTCAAACGCGAGATCGCGCCGTACAAATATCCACGCGCCATCGAGTTCGTGGCGCAATTGCCGAAGACCGAGACCGGCAAGCTGAAGCGCTTTGCCCTGCGGCAGCTGGCGCAGGCCGCAGTGACGTCCTCGGGCGTCGCCGCGGAATGAGAGAAGGATAGAGAATTGTCAGTGACGACCCCGAAAAGCCCGCAACTCGCGGTGCTGCCAACCGCAGCCGAGGATGGAACGCGCATCAAGGCGCAGATCCTGCAGCCGTCAGGCTGGCCGCTGCCGAAGGGCTATGCCAACGGCATCGCTGCCGAGGGACGCATCGTCGTCACCGGCGGGGTGATCGGCTGGGACGCTGAGGAGCGTCTTGCGGACGGCTTCGTCGCGCAGGTGCGCCAGACCCTCGACAACATCGCCGCGATCCTGGCCGAGGCCGGTGCCCGGCCCGAGCACCTCGTGCGGCTGACCTGGTACGTCGTCGACATGGACGAGTACCTGGCCAATCTGAAGGAGCTCGGCAAGGTCTACCGCGACGTCTTCGGAGCGCACTATCCGGCGATGGCCCTGGTTCAGGTCGTCCGCCTCGTCGAGAAGGCGGCGCGCGTCGAGATCGAAGCCACCGCCGTCATTCCGAGCTGAATTCTGCTGCGATCAGCTTGCCTTGATCAGCTCGCTTTGGCGAGTTCGTCGTCTTCGGGCGAGTTGAGATAGATGCCGGACAGGGTGTCGACCCAGCACAGATGGTCGTGCACCTTCTTCACGCCCTCGACGTTCTCCGCGGCGACGACCGCGGCCTGACGTGTGCGCTCTTCGGTGATGACGCCGCTGAGATGAACGATCCCGTCACGCACGATGACGTTCAGCCCGAACGGGCACCAATCGTTCCTCTCCATGGTCTCGATGATGCGGCTGCGAATGTGATCGTCATCGGCGGTCGGATCCGGCACGTCGCGGGCCAGCCCCGCCACCGCCTGCAACAGATTGGCGCGGGACACGATCCCGACGACCTTGTCGCCGCGCACGACCGGCAGCCGCTTGACGTTGTTCCGCTCCATGAGATCGACGATCTCCGCGAGCGCGGTGTCCTCCGTGATGGTCACGGGCGAGTCGGTCATCACTTCCGAGACCTTGCGGCCGTGCTCGTGGACGAAGTCGCTGGCGGATTTGCCCGGACCCAGGATGAACCGCAGCCACCGCCCGCGCTTGCGCCCGGTGCCGATTTCGCTGCGGCGGATGAAATCTCCCTCCGACACCACGCCGATCAGCTTGCCGGTATCGTCGACTACGGTGAGGCCGCTGACATGTCGCTTCAGCATGATGTTGGCCGCTTCGACGATGCTGGTGTCGGGGGTGACCGAGATGACCGATCGGGTCATGATCTGGTGGGCGCGCATGGACAACTCCGCTGGCATGTCAACTTCAATGCGCAAAGCCTAGTGAATCCGTCGGGGTGTGGTTTGACCCAGGTCAAGCGGACGAAGCTTGCCCTGACTGACCGATTGTGATCCGCGCAGCGATTTGATGCAGCTCAACGCGCGGCGGCAGCGTCGCCATATCCTGCCGCAGGCCTAGAACGGAAGCCCGCAGGAACAATCAGCCATGAGCGTCGTGAAGATATTTCCACGGGCCGAAGCGCCGCTGCAAGCTCCCGCGGCCAGGCCAGCTGCCGAGATTCCCGAAAGGGTCGCAGGGACGCCGGCTGACTGCACTTGCCCGCAAGCAACGGATACCTATCCGCTTGATCGCGCGTTCCATGCCATGCTGGCGCGGTTCACGGGCGGGATCTCGCCCGTGGCCTTGTCGCTCGCCTGGCTCGATTGGGGCGCGCATCTTGCGGCGGCGCCTCAGCATCAGATGGAGCTCTCCCGCAACATCTTCCGCGATTCCGGCCGCCTCCTGGAGGCCGCCGCGCGCGCGCCATCGCAGGAGCCGTGGTCCGTCATTCGGCCGCAGGGGCGGGATCGCCGCTTTAAGGACCGGCAATGGGAAGCCGCGCCGTTCAATCTGCTTGCGCAGGCGTTTCTGCTCACCGAACGTTGGTGGCACGATGCCACGACCGGCATACGCGGCGTGTCCCACGCAAACGAAGCCATCGTCGAGTTCTCGATGCGCCAGATGCTCGACATGCTGGCACCCTCGAACTTCGCGGCCACCAATCCGCAGGTTCTGGAAAAAGCGTTCCAGAGCGGCGGCGAGAATTTCGTGTTCGGCTGGCAAAACTGGTGCAGCGACCTGATGCGCCTGCTCTCCGGCTCGAAGCTGGCCGACGAGGATCAGTTCGTCGTCGGCAAGACGGTGGCGGCTTCGCCCGGCAAGGTCGTCTACCGCAACAGCCTGATCGAGCTGATCCAGTATCATCCGACGACTGCGCAGGTGCGGCCGGAGCCGATTCTGATCGTGCCGGCTTGGATCATGAAGTACTACATCCTCGACCTGTCGCCGCAGAATTCCCTGGTCAAATACCTGACCGCTCAGGGCTTCACCGTCTTCGTAATCTCCTGGCGCAATCCGGACGCGAACGATCGGGATGTTGCCTTCGACGACTACCGCAAGCTGGGCGTGATGGCCGCACTGGACATGATCGGCCAGATCGTGCCGGGCCGGAAGATCCATGCACTCGGCTATTGTCTTGGCGGCACGTTGCTGTCGATCGCCGCGGCGGCCATGGGGCGCGACGGCGACAGCCGTCTCGGCACCGTCACGCTTCTCGCCGCGCAAACCGATTTCACCGAGGCCGGAGAATTGACGCTGTTCATTAACGAGAGCCAGGTTGCCTTCCTCGAAGACATGATGTGGCAGCGCGGCTATCTCGACACGACACAGATGGCCGGCGCATTCCAGCTGCTGCGCTCCAACGAGCTGATCTGGTCGCGGCTCTCGCGTGACTATCTGATGGGCGACGGTTCGCCACCGAGCGACCTGATGGCCTGGAATGCCGACGCCACGCGGCTGCCCTATCGCATGCACTCGGAGTATCTGCGCCAGCTGTTCCTGAACGACGATCTGGCGGAAGGTCGCTATCGGGTCGAATGCAGGAGCGTCTCGCTGTCCGACATTCACACGCCCATGTTCGTGGTCGGCACGCTCGCCGATCACGTCGCGCCGTGGCGATCCGTCTACAAGATCCATTATCAGGTCGATGCCGACGTGACGTTCCTGTTGACCAGCGGCGGCCACAATGCCGGCGTCGTCGCGCCTCCGCAGGAGGAGGGCCACTTTTATCAGGTGCTGACCAAGGCTGCTGACGCGCCCTATGTCGGTGCGGACGAATGGCTGAAGCTCGCCCCGCGCGTCGAAGGCTCGTGGTGGCCTGAATGGGCCACTTGGCTGTCAGCGCGCTCCGGTGCGCCCTGCGATCCCCCGCAGATCGGGCTTGGCGGTGCTCTCGGCCTGCCCGATGCGCCGGGAGACTACGTCCACACCTAAGCTTCCGGCTCCGAACTCGGCGCGAGATCCGAAGAGCCGAACGGTTTGGTCTTGTCCAATTTGCGGTAGGCCTCCGAGGCCTTCCGCAACAGCTTCTTTTCCCGCTTGCGATCGAGGAATCGATTGCTGGCCTCGAGGCCGGCGCCATTCAACGATGCCGCCAACGCCTGTCCGCGTGCATCGTCGTTCAATTGTCCGAGCGACCGTTGTGCCTTGCGCAATTGCTTGAGGATGGACTTCTGTTTCGCCGCGCCATCGGCGAACAGATCCGCAAGCGACTCGACCGAATAGGTCATCCGCTTGTTGAGGAGGCGCAGCTTGTGACGTTTCTCGACATCGAGCTTTTTCAGCTTCCGGGCCTTCTTGAGCAGCGTCGTCTCCCACTCGGTCAGCCGCTCCGTCGCGTGGTCGGCGAGGGTGCGGCGGCGCAGCCGGATGGCGTCCTTGCTGCGGCGGGTCGACCAGGGGCCGGTTTCGATCCACGTTGAGGTTTGCTCGACCAGGCGGCGATACCGCGCCGATTGCAGCGCGCGCGCCAGCAGCCGGTGACTCTCCGCGCGCTTCTCGTCCCAGCGCTGAAGCTCGGCGACCACGGCGAGCTCGGTGCCACTCTCCGCGACGATCCGCTCGATGGCCACGTCGAGGTCCCGCACCATGCCGAGCTGACCGTTCAGCCATTTCAGTTCGGCCCAGACATCCGGCCGCAGCGCATCGTCGACCATCGGCGAGAAGAAGCGGATGGCAGTCCGCAGATGCGTCAGTGCGATCCGGATCTGGTGCAGCGCATCGGGATCGCCGCGGCAGGTGCCGTCGTGCTGAGCGATCACAGCGTCGAGGTGACGGCGGGCGATGATCCGGAAGGCCGTGTCGCAGGCCATGCCGGGGCTGAGTCGGGCCGGCAGCGCGTTACGCCGCGTGGCCGGCTTGGCATGCGCGTTTGCCGTCGAGCGCGTGGTCGGTCGCGACTTACTTGCCCGCATCAGTCTGATTGCCTTGTTTGCCCCTCAGCGATGGCGCTTCGGCAGTTCTGAAGCGTCTGCTCTTGTGTCCCGGAAGCATCGATGATCGCCCAGCCGACATGGCCGATATTATAGTGCTCTTGCAGCGCGGCAACCTCCGGCGTGGCATCCGATGCGTCTTCCCGACGGTTGCCGATGCGCGCCTGCCGGGTCGCAAGGTCCGCGACCAGGAACAGCCCGTTCAACGCCACGTTGCGCTCGCGCGCCAGCACGGCGATTGCGTCGCGTTCGTCCTCGCGAGCGAAGACGCCGTCGATGATCGCCGAATGGCCCTGCGCCAGCACCCGCCGGGCATGCTGCACCAGCGTGTCGTAGACGCGGGCCGTGACCTCCGGCGTGTAGGCCCAAGGCGGCAGGCGGTGGGTGTCCTCGACCCCGAACATCTGCTTGCGGACGAGATCACTACGCAGCACGACGGCGCCCGACTCCGGTGCGACGACCGGCGCGAGCGCGTGCGCCAAGGCGGACTTTCCGGTGCCGGACAGTCCGCCCACCGCAATCAGGCGCGGCGCAGAAGGACGGATCAGCATCCCTGCGAGCTCGAAATAGCGTCGTGCCTGGTCGAGAATGCCGGGACCGTCGGAATGCGTCCGCTTGAGCCGCGCCAAGCTAACCTGCGCGCGGATCGCCGCCCGGATCGACATGAACAGCGGCAGGGTCGAGAGCGCGTCGAGATTGTCGGCCGGCGTCACGGCGAGATAGCGGTTCAGCACCATGTTTGCCGCGCCCGGCTGATGATGCTGCAACAGGTCCATCAGCGTGAATGCGAGATCGTAGAGCACGTCGACCGTCGCCATCTGCGCGTCGAACTCGATCGCGTCGAACAGCACGGGCCGATCATTGATCATGACGATGTTTGCCAGATGCAGATCGCCATGGCAGCGGCGCACGAAGCCCCGGCGGCCGCGCTCTGCGAGCAGGGCGCGAATACGCAGATAGGCCGTGTGCGAGGCCTTGCAGAGTTGCTCGACCTCCTCTGCGCCGAAATGTCCGCCGGCCCGCAGACCATCCGTGTTGCCGTCGATCAGGGCCGGGATGGAGGAGACCCACGCTTTCCCGTCGGCCTGTATCGCCGCCACGTGCGAAGCCGCGATCGCGTCGGCGGCGGCCGCGGCAAGCTTCGCATCAAGCGGGCCGGCCTTGGCCAGATGATCCAGCGTTCTGCTTTCGTCGAAGCGCGACATCTCGACAGCATACTCGATCGGCCGTCCGACGCCGTCGACCTTCACCGATCCATCCGGCTCTTCCGTGATCGCCACGACGCCATGATAGATCTGCGGCGCCAGGGGCCGATTGATGCGGATCTCCTCCTCGCAGGCCGCCTTGCGCTTTTCGAGCGTCGAATAGTCGAGGAAGGGAAACCGGACGGCGCGCTTGATCTTCAGTGCGCGTTTTGCGTCCAGGAACACCGAGGCGGCATGCGTGTCGATGCGCCTCACGCCGGGATGATCGATCAGCATCCGAAAGATGCGCTCCTGAGCCGCCGTGTCATCCTTCATCGAAGCGGACATGGGAAGCACCATCAGGGCGTCAGCACGGCCGCGCCGAGGATCTGGCCATTCCGCAGCATGGCCAGGACCTCGTTGGCCTGATCGAGCGGAAACGCCGTCGTCTCGGTGCGCACGCCGGCTTGCGGCGCGACCTTGAGAAAATCGAGGCCATCCTGCCGGGTCAAATTGGCGACCGAGACAAGCTGCCGCTCCTGCCACAGCAAATCATACGGAAAGCTCGGAATGTCGCTCATGTGGATGCCAGCGCAGACAACGCGACCGCCTTTGCGCACGGCACGCAACGCCGCCGGGACCAACTCGCCGGCTGGTGCGAAGATGATCGCGGCGTCAAGCGGCTCGTCGGGCATCTGGTCCGATGACCCCGCCCAGACAGCGCCGAGACGGCGTGCAAGGTCTTGTGCAGCGGCATCGCTTGCCCGCGTGAATGCATGGACGGAGCGTCCCTGCCAAACCGCGACTTGCGCAATGATGTGGCCGGCGGCGCCGAAGCCATAGAGGCCGAGCCTCTCGGCGGGGCCGGCCAGGACCAGCGAGCGCCAGCCGATCAGCCCCGCGCACAGCAGAGGCGCAATCTCCACGTCGCTGCCGGCCTCGCCGAGCGGAAAAGCGTAACGTGCGTCGGCGATAGTGTGGGTCGCGTAGCCGCCGTCACGCGTGTAGCCGGTGAACAGCGGCGCGTCACAGAGGTTTTCCATGCCCTCCCGGCAGAAGCGGCATGTTCCGCAGGTGAAGCCGAGCCAGGGAATGCCGACCCGATCACCAGGCGCATGTGTCGTCACACTCGCACCGATGAGGTCGACCCGGCCGACGATCTCGTGGCCAGGCACGATCGGATAGCGGATGCCGGGCAGCTCGGCGTCGACGAGATGAAGATCGGTCCGGCATACACCGCAGGCGCTAATCTTCACCCGGATCTGACCCTCGCCCGGCAGGGGGTCAGCCCGCTCCTCCATCTGGAGCCGCGCTCGTGGGGCCGGCAACACCATCGCACGCATGTCTGTCTCCGGGGCGAACCGCTCCGATTGAACTATCCATAGAACGACCGAGTGGCCAGTCCTTGACGTCGGTCAACGCCGGTTCGCCCGGTTGATCGGACGGAGTTTCCCCCGGTCTTGACGCGGATCAAGGGTCTCGACGACAGCCGGCCTATGATGGTGGCTCAGGAGAATTCCGATGCCCATCAAGGATGTGTTTCTGCCCCTTGTCGGCCAGCCGCGCGGGCCAGCCCTGGTTGCGATCGAGAAATGCGTTGCTGTGGCCGCCGATCTCGGCGCCAGGATCACCGCGCTTGCGCTCGAGGAAGATGTCTTCGAGCGGCCGAAAGTGATGTTGCCTGACGATCGCGCTTCCGCGCAGGCCAGCCTCGAGGCCAGCGACATGCAGCAGCTGCTGAATGCCTTCACCAATGCGGCTTCCCGCGCCAACATCCGCGCCCAGAGCCGGTCGGGCAAGGTGCCCGCGGATCAGATCGGAGCGATCCTGGCCGAGCACGCTCGCTTCAGCGACCTCACGCTGGTTCCCGTGAAGCCGCACGACAGTCGAACGGAGGCCATCATCGAAGCGTTGTTGTTCGAATCCGGACGGCCGCTTCTGCTCTGTCCCGAACATCGCGCCGACGAGCTCCGGCCCGAATTCGAGAACGTCGTGATTGCCTGGGATCATTCCGCACGGGCCGCGCGTGCGGCGGGAGATGCGTTGCCCATTCTTCAGGCTGCCACCTCGGTTCGTGTGCTGACCGTAGCGGAGGACAAGACTGACGCGGTCCTGCAATCCGGAGCGGCACTCGTCGACCATTTGCGGGAACACGGCGTCTTTGCCTCGTTCGAAACCACGAAGGGGGGTGGCAGCTCGACCGGCAAAGTACTGGGAAGCTGGGCGAATTCCCATGGTATCGATGCCATCGTGATGGGCGCCTATCATCATTCGCGCCTGAACGAGATCGTGTGGGGCGGTGTGACAAAGACCGTCATTGGCCAGCCACCGTGCTGGGTTATGATCTCGCACTAGGCCTCTTCTTCCAGCCGGATCGTCAATCATCGGAACCGCCGCCGAGGCGGTGCATTTGTTTTCATGTCGACTTATCGTCTGAACAACCTGCTGTCGCCGCGCTCGGTCGCGCTCGTCGGCGCGAGCGCGCGTCCAGCGTCGGTGGGACGCGCGGTCCTGGAGAACATTGGCAAGGGCGGATTCAAGGGGAGGTTTGGCCTCGTCAATCCACGTCATGCCGAGATCGGCGGCATCGCGGCGGTGAAGAGCCTGGACAGGCTGGACTTCGTGCCCGAGCTCGTCGTCATCACCGCGCCCGCGGGTGAGATACCAGGCATCGTCGACCAGGCCGGGCGCCGCGGGTCTGCGGGGGCGCTGATCGTCTCGGCGGGTCTCGGCCAGGGACCGGGATCGCTGCACGAGGCGACCAGCGCTGCCGCGCGCAAACACGGAATGCGGCTGATCGGACCGAACTGCCTCGGCATCATGATGCCGGGCGTCAGCCTGAATGCCAGTTTCGCCGCGCACATGCCGCGGGCCGGCAACCTCGCGCTGATCTCGCAATCGGGCGCCATTGCCGCCGGCATGGTGGATTGGGCCGCGCAGCGCGGCGTCGGCTTCTCCGGCGTCGTCTCGATCGGCGATCAGATCGACGTCGACATTGCCGATCTGCTCGATCATTTCGCGATGGATCACAAGACCCGCGCGATCCTGCTCTACATCGAGGCGATCAAGGACGCGCGCAAATTCATGTCGGCGGCGCGCGCGGCCGCACGCGTGAAGCCGGTCGTCGTGGTGAAGTCCGGCCGGATGGCTCAGGGTGCGAAGGCCGCCGCCACGCATACCGGGGCGCTCGCCGGTGCCGACGCCGTCTATGATGCGGCGTTCCGCCGCGCGGGTGTGCTGCGGGTGTCCGATCTGCGCGAGTTGTTCGATTGTGCCGAGACACTCGGCCGCGTCGAATCGCCGACCGGGAAGCGTCTCGCCATCCTGACCAATGGTGGCGGCATCGGGGTCCTTGCGGTCGATCGATTGGTCGAGCTCGGAGGTATTCCGGCAACCATCTCGACCGATACGCGCAGGAAGCTCGATGCGGCGCTGCCGCCGACCTGGTCGGGTGCAAACCCCGTCGACATCGTGGGCGACGCCGACGCCTCGCGCTACGCGGCGGCGCTGGAGGAACTGCTGGCCGACCGCGACAACGACGCAGTTCTCGTCCTCAACGTGCAGACGGCAATCGCATCGGCCGCCGAGATCGCCAAGACCGTGACGGAGCTCGTGGCTAAGTATCGCGAGCAGCACCGCCGATGGGCAAAGCCCGTGCTGGCGGCCTGGGTCGGCGCCGATCAGCACATCGTCCAGGCACTCTCGAGCGCCGGCGTGCCGAACTATCCGACCGAGGACGATGCCGTGCGCGGCTTCATGCATCTGGTCCGGCACCGCGAAGTGGTGGAGGAGCTGAGCCAGGTCCCTCCCGCGATGCCCGATACGTTCGTTCCGGATGCCAGGGGGGCAAGAGAGATCGTCACGGCCGCGATCGCGGACGGCCGCCAGTGGCTCGAGCCTGTCGAGATCAAGCACCTGCTCGAAGCCTACGACATCGCGATGGTGCCGACCTATGCGGCAGCCGATGTCGAGCGGGCGGTGACCTATGCAAAGGACATCTTCGCGCAAGGTGGCACCGTCGTCCTGAAGATCCTGTCGCGGGACATCACCCACAAATCCGACGTCGGCGGCGTCGTGCTCAATCTGACGACCCCGGAGGCCGTGCGTGCGGCGGCCACGGACATTCTTGCGCGAGCCAGAAAGCTGCGGCCCGAGGCCCGCATCGGCGGCGTCATCGTCCAGGCGATGGTCGTCAAGGCAAAGGCGCGTGAGCTGATCCTTGGTCTCGCCGACGATCCGACCTTCGGCACGGTGGTCGTTTTCGGCCGCGGCGGCACGGCGGTGGAGATCATCAACGACAAGGCGCTGGCGCTGCCGCCGCTCGACCTGCAACTGGCTCGCGATCTGATCGACCGCACGCGTGTGTCGCGGCTGCTAAAGGCCTATCGCGACGTGCCGGCGGTCAAGCAGGATGCCGTCGCCATGGTGCTGGTCAAGCTGGCGCAGATGGCGGCCGACATTCCCGAGATCCGCGAATTCGACATCAATCCGTTGCTGGCGGACGAAACCGGCGTGACCGCGGTAGATGCGCGCGTCGCGGTCGCGCCGCCGCAGCGGAAGTTCGCCGGCTCTGGCCCTGCCAATTTCGCCGTTCGCGCCTATCCGTCGCAATGGGAGCGGCGCCTCAAGCTCAAGGACGATTGGCGCATCTTGGTCCGGCCCCTGCGTCCCGAGGACGAGCCGACCATCCACGAATTCCTGCGTCACGTCACGGCGCACGACCTTCGCCTGCGCTTCTTCGCCCCGATGAAGGAGTTCACCCACGAATTCATCGCACGCCTGACCCAGCTCGACTATGCGCGTGCGATGGCCTTCATCGCGTTCGACGAGGCCACCGGCGAAATGGTCGGCGTGGTCCGGCTCCATTCCGACTCGATCTACGAGAC
Source organism: Bradyrhizobium sp. WBAH42 (assembly GCF_024585265.1). Lineage (NCBI taxonomy): Bacteria > Pseudomonadati > Pseudomonadota > Alphaproteobacteria > Hyphomicrobiales > Nitrobacteraceae > Bradyrhizobium > Bradyrhizobium sp. WBAH42. The sequence goes on along the minus strand of NZ_CP036533.1, from coordinate 6,573,315 downwards.
CGGCGAATACGCGATCCTGCTGCGATCCGACCTCAAGGGCAGGGGGCTCGGCTGGGCCCTGATGCAGCTGATCATCGACTACGCGCGGTCGGAGGGCTTGAAGACCATATCGGGCGACGTGCTGCAGGAGAACACCGTGATGCTCGACATGTGCCGGCAGCTCGGCTTCGAGGTCAAGCCGGACCCGGCCGAGCCTGAAATCTGCGACGTCAGGCTGAAGCTCTGAGCGCGTCAGCTACGATTGCGCTTCGGCCGAACTTGCGTCGTTTGGCGTCCTGGCCGTCGTCCGCAGAGTCTTGATGATGACCGCGATCAGCGGCAGCAGCACCGGCACGATGGTGCTGAGCGGATGATGCACCGCGCCTGACACCTGGGCCTGGAGCGCTCGTGCCTCGAGCTGGAGGGCTTCGATGGACGTGTCATGAATTTCGCTGGCGAGCTCGATGTCGCGTCCCGACGGGGCGCGGCCAGCGATCAGGAAGAGAGCGGCCGCGATGACGAAATTGACGGCGCCGAGGATGGCGGCCGCGGCAATCGCGCTCCAGATCTGCACCAGCGCGAAATAGGCGGACAGCTCCAGCATCAGGAGCCCGAACGCGGCGATCAGCGCCGCGAAGGCGCGCAGGCCGAGGCCGATCAGCAAATGGCGCAGCCTGATGTCCGCGATGATCCTGTCGGTGCGCCACAGCACGCGCAGATGTTTGATGACATTCTCGGTATTCACCTAGTGTCTCCTCAGCATGAAGCCGACGACCACGCCCAGCGCGAAAGCGGAGGCGAGCGAGGTGATCGGGCGCTCCGCAACGAGGCCCTGGAGCTGCTCCCCCTCTTGTTCGACGGTCTCGCCGAGCTCGGCGAGCGCGGCCCTGATCTGATCGGCGAGCGCTTCGGTGCGAGCTTTCGAGCTCTCGAACATCTCCTCGCCGGCGGTGCTCAACAGGCGCGTGACGTCGACCTTCAGCGCCCGTAATTCCTCGCTCATCCTGTCACTGTCGAACATGGATTGGTGTCCTCATTGCATCCGAGCGAGCCTAAGACCCGCCCGCGCGATCGCGCTTGATTTGCGTCAAGAGGCGGAGCCCGTTCGGGGTCTTGAGACAGGTCAATCCGGCCGCCACATGCCGGCCTAGAAATGCCGGCTGAATGGGGACCAATTGTCCCGACGAGGTGGAAAGCGTGAACCACGAACCGCTGCTGCACGCGACGCCGTCCGGCGACGTGCTGAAATTGCGCCCCGAGGGGCCATGGACCGCCGCGAACGTGGTGACGCTCGAGACGCTGTCGCGGTCGGTCGGGGCCGACGTCGATCGCTCGCGCGTCGTAACGCTGGACATGTCGGGGATCAGCGCGCTCGATACGCTCGGCGCCTGGGTCCTGGAGAAGCTGTCGCGCAGGGCCGCATCGTCAGGCAGGTTGGCCGAGTTCGTCGGCGTCGCCGATCATTTCAGCGGGCTGATGGACGAGGTGCGCCAGGTCAACCGTCGCACGCCGGCTCCAAGCGCTGCGCCCAATCCGGTTCTGGCGAGGCTGGGCGAACTCGGCAAGTCCACGGTCGGGGCGCGGGAAGACATCACGATCTTCCTTCAGATGCTCGGCGCCTTGTTCATGGCCGTCGTCGGCGTGCTGCGCCGGCCGCGTTCGCTGCGGCTGACCTCGCTGGTGTATCAGCTCTATCGCATCGGCTGGCAGGCGATCCCCATCGTCACGCTGATCACCTTCCTGATCGGCGCCATTATCGCGCAGCAGGGCTTCTTCCACTTCCGCAGATTCGGCGCGGAGTCGTATACGGTCGACATGGTCGGCATCCTGGTGCTGCGCGAGCTCGGCGTGCTGATCGTCGCCATCATGGTCGCCGGCAGGTCAGGCAGCGCCTACACAGCAGAGCTCGGCTCGATGAAGATGCGCGAGGAGATCGACGCACTCTCGACCATGGGGCTCGATCCCATCGACGTCCTGATCCTGCCGCGCGTCGCGGCCCTGGTCATTGCGCTGCCCATCCTGACCTTCATCGGATCGATTGCTGCGCTCTATGGCGGCGGGCTGGTCGCGCAATTCTACGGCGACATGGGGCCGGCGATCTACATCGCGCGGCTGCACGAGGCCGTTTCCGTCGCGCATTTCGAGGTGGGCATCCTGAAGGCGCCGTTCATGGCGCTGGTGATCGGGATCGTGGCCTGCAGCGAGGGATTGCGCGTCAAGGGCAGCGCGGAGTCGCTGGGGCGGCAGACCACGACGTCGGTGGTGAAATCGATCTTCCTGGTGATCGTGCTCGACGGCCTGTTCGCTATCTTCTTTGCCTCGATCGGAATGTGACGATGGAAGAATCGCAAGATCAGTTCGCGATCCGCGTCCGCGATCTCGTGGTCGGCTTCGGTCGTCAGACCGTGCTCGACCATCTGTCGCTCGACGTCCGCCGCGGCGAGATTCTCGGGCTGGTGGGCGCATCCGGCGGCGGCAAGTCGGTCTTGATGCGGACCATCATCGGCCTCATCCCGCGCCGGAGCGGGACCATCGAGGTCATGGGACAACCCACCGGCGGCCACGGCCGAGGCGCGGCGATGGCCTGGGGCATCCTGTTCCAGCAGGGCGCGCTGTTCTCCTCGCTGACGGTGCGTCAGAACGTCCAGTTTCCCTTGCGCGAAAATCTCGTCCTGTCGCAGGAGCTGATGGACGAGATCGCGATCGCCAAGCTCGAAATGGTCGGTCTGCGTGCCGAGGACGCCGACAAATATCCGGCGGAGCTGTCCGGCGGCATGACCAAGCGCGTGGCGCTGGCGCGCGCGCTCGCACTCGATCCGCCGATCCTGTTCCTGGACGAGCCGACCTCGGGCCTCGACCCGATCGCCGCCGGCGAGTTCGACGCGCTGATCAAGACGCTGCAAAAGACCCTGGAGCTCACCGTGTTCATGGTGACCCATGACCTCGCGAGCCTGACCACGGTCTGCGACCGCGTCGCCGCGCTCGCCGACGGCAAGATCGTGGCGATCGGCCCGATGCGCGAATTGCTGCAATCCGAGCATCCCTGGGTGCGCGCCTATTTCCACGGCAAGCGCTCGCAGATGCTGCAACACGAGATGAGATGAGAGATGGAAACCCGCGCTCCCTATGTGCTGATCGGCAGTTTCGTGCTGGCCTCGATCGTCGCGGTGTTCGGCTTCGTCTATTGGCTGAACAACACTGGCGGCATCGGTCCGCGCACGAACTATCACGTGCAATTCCAGGGGCCGGTGCCCGGCCTCCTGGTCGGCGCCGGCGTGCTGTTCAACGGCATTCGGGTCGGGGAGGTCACCCAGCTCGGGCTCGCGCCCGATAACCCGCGCTTCGTCAATGCCACGATCTCGGTTGCAACGGCGACGCCGGTGCGTGCCGACACCAAGGTCGGGCTCGAATTCCAGGGCCTGACCGGCGTTCCCGTGGTGACGTTGGAGGGCGGCGTGATCGTCGCCAGGTCCGGCGAGCTGCCGACCTTGATCGCGGAGGCCGGAGCCGGCCAGAGCATGACGCAAGCGGCGCGGGATGCGCTGCGGCGGGTCGACACGGTGCTTCAGGACAATTCCGGCCCGCTGAAGGACACCATCGCCAATTTCAAGACCTTCTCCGACGGCCTCGCGCGCAACACCGGCAAGATCGACGGCATCCTGGCGGGCCTCGACAAGATGACCGGAGGCGGCACGCCCGCGCAGAAGGTCACCTACGACCTGCGCACGCCGCAGAATCTCGGGCCAGCCGGCAAGACGCTGTCCGCCTCACTGGCAATTCCCGAGCCGACGGCGGTGGCGATGCTGCAGACCCAGCGCATGCTGTTCGCGCCCAGCGGGGACAGGCCGGGCTTTGCGGACTTCCTCTGGGCTGACAGCATTCCGAAGCTGGTGCAGGCACGCCTGATCGACAGTTTCGAGAACTACGACATCGCCCACGCCCCGCTGCGCACGACGGATCTCGGGCCGGCGGATTACCAGCTCCTGATCGACATCCGGCGCTTTCGGATCGCGACGGATGGGGAGGCTCGGGCCGAGATCGGATTGTCGGCGCGGATCGTCGACAAGAACGGCAAGGTGATCGCATCGCGGCTCATCGAGACCAGCGAAAAGCTCGACAAGGTCGATCCGGCCGCTTCAGTCGCCGCATTCGATGCGGCCTTCGCACGCATCGCGAAGGAACTGATCGGGTGGACCGTGAAGGCGGTGTGAGGCCGACTATTCCAGCGTCTTCAGGTAGGACAGCAGGTCGTGGATCTGGTCCGGGCTGAGCTCGAAGGTCGGCATGTCGGAATGTCCGGTGGAGATCCCCTCGGCCAGCGCTTCGCCAAGGCTGTTGATCGGATAGCGCCGATGCAGGTTGCGTAGCGGAGGTGCGATCTCGAGTGGGCTCTTGGAGGCACGGTCGATCGCGTGACAGCGTGCGCAATTGGCTCGGGCAAAAGCCTTGCCGCGTTGTTCGGCGGTCGGGGCCGCTAGCGCAGGCGTGATCAGAAGCAGCCCAATCAGGCCGTGGCGCAGTGCGCTTTGCAGCATGGAAACATGATCCCGTCGAACCGTGGAAGCAGAATATGACGGCGATGCCGCTCAAATTTGATCTGGGTCAATCGGCTGCGGCTCGGTGCAGTAAAATGCAGCCGCGCGGTGGACTCGGCCTGACGTCGGGAGCGGCCGATGCGGGGGAGCGGTGGATGAAGCCTTCCGTGGTCACGAGTGAGCCGAACGGGCATTTTTGCGACGATTGTGCCGTGCGCGGAGCGGCGGTCTGCTCGTCGCTCGATGCAGCCGAACTCCGGGAGTTCGAGCATCTCGGCCGCCGCGTCCATTTTGATTCGGGCGAGACCGTGTTTTCCGAGGAGGACATCACGACCTCGTTCTACAACGTCCTCGAAGGCGTCATGCGGCTTTACAAGCTGCTGCCCGACGGCCGGCGGCAAATCGTCGGCTTTGCCTTGCCCGGTGATTTCCTGGGGATGAATCTGTCCGGCCGGCACAATTTTTCGGCCGATGCGATCGGCGGGGTGAACGTGTGCCAATTCCCAAAAGGGCCATTCGGCCGCTTCACCGAAGAGCGGCCGCAATTGCTCAGGCGCATCAACGAGCTGGCCATTCGCGAGTTGAGTCAGGCGCGCGACCATATGGTTCTGCTCGGCCGCCGCTCGGCCGACGAGAAGGTCGCGACTTTTTTGCTCGGCTGGCGTGAGCGGCTGGTCGCGCTCAAGGGTCCGTCCGACATCGTCGCGCTTCCGATGAGCCGCCAGGACATTGCCGATTATCTCGGCCTGACCATCGAGACCGTCAGCCGCACCTTTACCAAGCTGGAGCGTCTCGGCTTGATCGAGATCATTCACGGCGGCATCAGCCTGCTCGATCCCGCTCGCGTCGAGGCCATCGCCGCAGCCTGACCTCCTGTCCGCGACGCTCGCGGCAATTTGATCCCGATCAATGACGGCGGCCATGCCCCGCAAAATAATGCCGGAGACAAATCCGGGAGGGGATGATGCCTGCTGACGCGTTGCTGGTGACCGTTATCGTCGTCGCGATCTTCGTCGCGTTCGCCGTAGCTTTGGCTTGGGCCGACCGGCAAACCGGCGCGGGCCGGCTCGATCCGGATTCCAGGCTCTGAAGCTTCTTCAGGTCTAGGTCCGAGTCCAGCGCGCCAGGGCCGATACTTGCCCAGGCGGCCGCTGGCCCTCGGCAGCGTCTCGACGCAATCGCGGTTTGCGTAATCCGCAACTCTGCGTCGAAGAAGACGCATCGCCGCAGCTTTCGGCTGCTGACTTCCGACGTTACTTGGCCTTTTCGTGGCATTTGGCTCAAATCGAGCGCGTGCTTTCCGGTTGAAATGCCTGGTAACGTTGACTACGCAGGAACTCGATGCCTCGTAGTCTTAGGAGCTCCGGCGTGCCTCAGGACAAGACCGGCGACCCCCGACAACAGGCGGGCAACAAACTATCGGTCCTGCGCAAGCACCCGATCTTCGCGGATCTGGAGCCGGAGGCGCTCGATCAGCTTTGCCGCTACGCCAAGCACACCAACGTCAAGCGAGGCGCGACGATCGCCGCCAAGGGCGATCCCGGCAACAATCTGTTCGCGGTGATTTCTGGCACGGTGAAGATTTCCTCCTCCTCGCCTGACGGACGGAACGCGATCCTCAATCTGATCGGTCCGGGAGAGATCTTTGGCGAGATCGCCGTGCTCGACGGCGCGCCCAGGTCGGCGGATGCGACCGCCAATACCAATTGCGAGCTCTACGTCATCGATCGCCGGGACTTCCTGCCGTTCGTGAAGAGCCAGCCGGCGCTGGCGATGAAATTCATCGAGCTGCTGTGCGCGCGTCTGCGCTGGACCAGTCAGCAGGTCGAGCAGGTGATCCTGCAGAATTTGCCGGGCCGGCTTGCCAGTGCGCTGCTAGGTCTCACCGAAGAGCGCAAGCTCGATTCCGGCAGCGGCACGCTCGCCATCACGCAGCAGGAGATCAGCGAGATGGTCGGGATGACGCGCGAGAGCATCAACAAGCAATTGCGCGCCTGGGCCGGCCGCAACTGGGTCCGCCTCGAGCATGGCGCCATCGTCGTGCTGGATACCGACGCGCTGCGCGAGCTCGCCGAGAGCGGCCTCGACGGCGAGTGATCCCTCGGGCCTAAATGTCGATGATGGCGACCGGGCAGGTCCAGCCCTCGGAGGCCCGGGCCAGCGACGTCGAGCCAGCCCGCCGTACCCACCATAGTGCGAATTGCGCCAGAAATCGATCGATGCAAGTCTTGCATCGATCGATGCCGGATTTGGCTTGGACAGAGAATGCCGCCCGCCCTAGGGACGACATTGGCGCTTGACTTCACACCTGAAGCGGAGCGACCCAAGGCGGCCTGCAGCCGGGCCGACAACGATATAATTAATTCATCAACCCAGGAGGAAAGCCCAAATGAAGACGCTCACCGGTATCATCACAGCCGTTGCACTGGCGGTCTCAGCACCCCTGGCCACCGCGCGCGATTTCCGCTCCGCCGACGTTCACCCCGCCGATTATCCGACCGTCGAGGCGGTCAAGTTCATGGGCCAGCAGCTCGCGGCGGCGAGCGGCGGCAAGCTCGGCGTGAAGGTGTTTCCGAACGGCGCCCTGGGCTCGGAGAAGGACACGATCGAGCAACTCAAGATCGGCGCGCTCGACATGATGCGGATCAACGCATCGCCGCTGAACAATTTCGTGCCCGAGACCATCGCCTTGTGCCTGCCCTTCGTCTTCCGGGATACGCAGCACATGCGCACCGTGCTCGACGGTCCGATCGGCGATGAGATCCTGGCAGCCATGGAGCCCGCGGGTCTGGTCGGCCTTGCCTATTACGACAGCGGCGCGCGCTCGATCTACACCGTCAAGGGGCCGGTCAAATCGCTGGCCGACCTGAAGGGCCTGAAGATCCGTGTCCAGCAATCCGACCTGTGGGTCGGCATGATCCAGAGCCTCGGGGCCAACCCGACGCCGATGCCCTATGGCGAGGTCTATACCGCGCTCAAGACCGGCCTCGTGGACGCCGCCGAGAACAACTGGCCGTCCTACGAATCCTCCCGTCACTTCGAAGCCGCCAAGTTCTACAACATCACCGAGCACTCCCTCGCGCCCGAAGTTCTCGTGATCTCGAAAAAGGTCTGGGACACGCTGAGCAAGGAGGACCAGGCGATGGTCCGCAAGGCCGCCAAGGAATCGGTGCCCGTGATGCGCAAGCTCTGGGACGCGCGCGAGCAGGCCGCCCGCAAGACCGTCGAGGCCGCCGGCGTCCAGGTGATCACGATCGGCAACAAGGCGGAGTTCGTCGATGCGATGAAGCCGGTCTACCAGAAGTTCGCCGGCGACGAGAAGCTGCAGAGCCTCGTCAAGCGCATCCAGGACACGAAGTAAGACAAGTCAGGGGATCGGGTCCGGCGTCGCCGCGAGGCGGCACCGGACCCCCGGAAGGAGGCGCGGGATGACAGACCCACACGTCGCAAGTCACGAGCAGGGGGCCGTAGCGGCACGCCCGTCCACCGGCTTGCTGTCGCGGATCAATGCCCCCATCGCGCGCCTTGGCATGTACCTGTCGGTGACCGGCCTGCTCGTCATCGTCGCCATCGTCTTCTACCAGGTGTTCGGACGTTACGTGCTCAACTCCAGCCCGACCTGGACCGAGAATTTGGCACTGGTCCTGATCCTCTACGTCACGCTGATCGGCGCCGCCGTCGGCGTACGCGATGCCGGGCATATCGGCATGGACAGCCTGCTGGTCATGCTCTCGGATCACGTACGGGAGAAGATCGAGATCGTGATCCACGTTCTGGTCGCCGTGTTCGGCCTTGCCATGGCCTATAACGGCTGGATCCTCGGTGCGTCGGTCGGCACCGTGAAGATCCCCAATCTCGGTCTGCCCGAGGTGATCCGCTATGTGCCGCTGATCGCCTCCGGCATCCTGATCGTCTCATTTTCCATCGAGCACATCATTGCGCTCCTGCGCGGCGAAGAGGTCGTCCCGTCATGGAACTGATCATCCTCGGCGCCACCTTCTTCGGCTTCCTCATCCTCGGCGTGCCGGTCGCCTTCGCGATCGGCCTGTCGGCCATCTGCACCATCCTCTACGAGGGGCTGCCGGTCGCCGTCATCTTCCAGCAGATGATGTCGGGGATGAACATCTTCTCCTTCCTCGCCATTCCGTTCTTCGTCTTCAGCGGTGAGCTGATGCTGCACGGCGGCGTTGCCGACAAGATCGTGCAGCTCGCCAAGAACCTCGTCGGGCACATCCGCGGCGGTCTCGGCATGTCGAACGTGGTCGCCTGCACGCTGTTCGGCGGCGTCTCGGGCTCCCCCGTGGCCGACGTGTCGGCGATGGGCGCGGTGATGATCCCGATGATGAAGAAGGAAGGCTTCGACACCGACTACGCCGTCAACGTCACCACCCACGCCTCGCTCGTGGGCGCCTTGATGCCGACCAGCCACAACATGATCATCTATGCCCTGGCGGCTGGCGGCAAAGTCTCGATCGGCGCGCTGATCGCCGCCGGTCTCCTGCCGGCGCTGGTGCTGATGGTCTGCATGCTGGTCGCCGCCTACGCGGTCGCGGTGAGGCGCGGCTATCCGGCCGGCAAGTTCCCGGGCTGGGCCGAGGTCGTCCGCTCGCTGGCGGCTGCGCTGCCGGGGCTCTTGATCGTCGGCATCATCCTGGCCGGGATCCTGTCCGGCGTCTTCACGGCAACCGAATCGGCGGCCATCGCCGTCACCTACACGATCCTGCTGACCTTCTTCATCTACCGCACCATGACCTGGGGCAACTTCCTGCGCGCCGCCGCCAAGGCGGTGAAGACGACGGGAGTGGTGCTGCTGCTGATCGGCGTCTCCACCATGTTCCAGTACCTGATGGGACTTTACGAGGTGGCGGATCTCGCCGGCGCGATGATGAGCAAGGTGTCGACGCAGCCCTGGGTGATCTTCCTGCTCATCAACGTCATCCTGTTCGTGCTCGGCACGTTCATGGACATGGCGGCGACCATCCTGATCTGCACCCCGATCTTCCTGCCGATCGCTATGAAGGCGGGCATGGACCCGGTGCAGTTCGGCATGCTGATGCTGATCAATTGCGCGCTCGGGCTCAACACGCCGCCGGTCGGCACCACGCAATTCGTCGGCTGCGCCATCGGCGGCATCTCGGTCGGCGCGGTGATGCGCACCATCCTGCCGTTCTATGCCGCGCTCATCGCAGCACTGATGTTCGTGACCTACGTCCCTGCATTCTCGCTGTGGCTGCCGCGCCTCTTGATGGGCTACAAGGGCTAGCCGCACCAGGGAGACATTGTCAGTGACGGACTATCGCAAGCTCTTCGATCTCACCGGCAAGACCGCGCTCGTTCTCGGCGCCGCATCCGGCATCGGCAAGTCGTCGGCCGAAGCGCTTGCGGATCTCGGTGCCCGCGTCGTCTGCGCCGATCGCGCGCTCGACGCAGCGGAGGCGACCGCCGCCGGCATTCGCGACAAGGGCGGCTGGGCGGCGGCGGCGGCTTGCAACGCCGCGAGCGCCGCGGACGTCGACGCACTCGCGAAAACCGCGATGCAGAAATTTCCGCGGCTCGACATCGCCGTGACGACGCCGGGGCTCAACATCCGCAAGACCATCCTCGACTACACCGAGGAGGATCTCGACCGCGTTCTCAACCTCAACGTCAAGGGCACGGTCTTTTTCTTCCAGGCCTTCGGCCGCATCATGGTCGCGCAGAAGGGTGGCAGCATCATCGCCTGCTCCTCGGTCCGCGCGGTGACCATCGAGCCGGGCCTCGGCGTCTACGGCTCCACCAAGGCGGCGATCGGCCTCCTGGTGAAGGGCTTTGCCTCCGAGGTCGGGCACGCCGGCGTGCGCGTCAACGCGATCGCCCCGAGCATCGCCGAGACCGCGCTGACCGGCCCGTTCAAGCAGCGCCCGGACATCTACAATCTCTACGCCGGCCACACCGTGTTCAACCGCTGGAGCAGCGCCGACGAGGTCGCGACCGCCGTCGCCTATCTCGCCTCGGACGCCGCGAGCTATGTCAGCGGCAGCACGCTGTTCGTCGACGGCGGCTGGACCGCTGTCGACGGTCCGCCGACCGGTCTCACCCAGTTGCACAAGTAGGTCAGCCGCAGCTCGGGTTGTACGTAGCGCGGCCAACTGGCTGGGCTTCCTTCGCAACCGCAGCAGGAAGCTCCGGCGCGCGCCTTGATCAAATCGCATGGGGCTTGCCGGATAAATGCGCTCGGCTGGCCGGTATTTTGGTGTTACGAACTGGGACATGAACCAGCACGCCAAGATCGACACCAAGATCGAGATCCGCCATTCGACCTGCCCGCATGATTGCCCCTCGGCCTGCGCCCTCGATGTCGAGGTGGTCGACGGCCGCAGCATCGGCCGCGTCCGCGGTTCGAAAAAGCAGACCTATACCGCCGGCGTCGTCTGCGCCAAGGTCGCCCGTTATGCCGAGCGCATCCATCACCCCGAGCGGCTGATCTATCCGCTGCGCCGCACCGGCCCCAAAGGCTCAGGTCAGTTCGCACGCATCTCCTGGGACGAGGCGCTGGACGAGATCGGGGACCGCTTCAACCAGGCCGAGCGCGAGTTCGGCGCGGAATCGATCTGGCCCTATTACTACGCCGGCACGATGGGCCTCGTGATGCGCGACGGGCTCAACCGTCTCACGCACGTGAAGAAATATTCGCGCTTCTATCAGACCATCTGCGCCAATGTCGCGCGCATCGGCTTTGCGATCGGCACCGGAAAGATCGCCGGCGTCGATCCGCGCGAGATGGCGCTGTCCGATCTCGTCGTGATCTGGGGCACCAATCCCGTCAACACCCAGGTCAACGTGATGACGCACGCCTCGCGCGCCCGCAAGGAGCGCGGCGCGAAGATCGCGGCGGTCGACATCTACGACAACGAGACCATGAAGCAGGCTGACATCAAGATCATCCTGCGGCCCGGCACCGACGGCGCCTTCGCCTGCGGCGTCATGCATGTCCTGTTCCGCGACGGCTATGCCGACCGCGCCTACATGGACAAGTACACCGATTGCCCGGCCGAGCTCGAGGCGCATCTCAAGACGCGCACGCCGGAATGGGCCTCGGCCATTTGCGGCGTCCCGGTGTCGGAGATCGAGGCGTTTGCCAAGGCCGTCGGCGAGACCAAGCGGACCTTCCTGCGCCTCGGCTACGGCTTCACCCGCTCGCGCAACGGCGCCACGCAGATGCATGCGGCGCTCTGCATTCCCGCGGTGACCGGCGCCTGGCAATATGAAGGCGGCGGCGCCTTCTTCAACAATTACGCGCTGTGGCACTTCAACGAATCCATCATCGAGGGCCACGACGCCATCGACAAGTCGACGCGCGCGCTCGACCAGTCGCAGATCGGACGCATCCTTACCGGCGATGCCGAAGCTCTGCAGGGCAAGGGTCCGGTCAAGGCGATGCTGATCCAGAACACCAACCCGATGACGGTGGCGCCGGAGCAGGCGCTGGTCCGGCAGGGCTTTGCGCGCGAGGATCTGTTCGTCGCGGTGCACGAGCAGTTCATGACCGAGACGGCGCAGATGGCCGACATCGTGCTGCCGGCGACCATGTTCATGGAGCATGACGACCTCTATTACGGCGGCGGCCACCAGCACATCTCGGTCGGGCCGAAGCTGATCGACCCACCCGGCGAATGCCGCTCCAACCACGAGGTGCTGCAGGCGCTGGCGCCGCGGCTCGGCGCCAGGCATCCCGGCTTCGAGATGAGCCCGCGCGAGCTGATCGACGCCACGCTGCAGCTGAGCAATCACGGCGACATCGCCGGCCTCGAAGCCGACCTCTGGCGCGATCTGCAGCCGGATTTCCGCACCTCGCATTATCTCGACGGCTTCGCTCACGCCGACGGCAAATTCCATTTCAAAGCCGACTGGGCGCATCCGCCGTTCGGCCAGCTCATGGGCGATGTCGACAAGATGCCCGATCTGCCGGATCATTGGGCGGTGATCGAGCACACCGACCAGGCCCATCCGTTCCGGCTCGCGACCAGCCCGTCGCGCAGCTTCCTCAACACCACCTTCAACGAGACGCCGTCCTCGCAGGCACGCGAGGGCAGGGCCAGCGTGATGATCCACCCGCTCGACGCGGCCGCGCTCGGCATCGCCGATGGTGATGCGGTGACGCTCGGCAACGGCCGCGGCGAGACCACGCTGATGGCGACGCTGTTCGAGGGCGTGCGGCGCGGCGTCCTGATCGCCGAATCCGTTCATCCCAACAGTAATCACATCGGCGGGCGCGGCATCAACATGCTGACGGGCGCGGACACCATCGCGCCGATCGGCGGCGCGGCGTTCCACGACAACAAGGTCTGGATCAGGAAGGCGGCCTCAGCTCAGGGCGCGCATTCCGTCACGCCGTAGCCTGCGAATTCCTTCGCGATGTTCGGGTTCATCGACTTCGCCTGCGCGATGTCGGTGGCACCGTCGCCGCCGCTTCTGCGCGCGGCGATGCCGCGGCCGTACAGCGATGATGAGGAGCGCGGGTTGCGCTGGATCGCGTCGGTATAATCCTTGATCGCCTCGGCATTGCGTCCGAGCTTGAGGTTGACGAGCCCGCGGCTGTCGAGTGCATCGCTCAAGCCCGGGTTGATCTGGAGCGCCAGATTGCAGTCGGCGAGCGCGCCTTGCAGGTCACCGGTCGCAGCCCGGGTCCAGCAGCGATTGTTCAAGGCTTCCGCGTCCTTGGGCGCGCGGCGGAGCACCGCGTCGAAATCCGGCATCGCAAGCGCATAGGCGCGCTTGATCGCGTAGACCTGGCCGCGCTTGTAGCGCGCGATGGCATCGTTGGCGTTGGCGGTGATCTTGCGACTGAGATCGGCGATGACGGGATCTCGTGCCAGCTCGTCCGCATTCGGAGCGGGCTCCGCCTGGGTCACCTCGCAGACCGGCTTCTGCGGCTCGATTGTCTGCGCCTCCGGCTTGGTCGGGGCCGTGTCGTCCCGCGGCCGCGTCGCCGCGCTTGCGAACGAGAAGTCCGTCGTCAGCGAGGAGGCCAGCCAGGGCACTTGCTCGCGGTTGGTGGCGGCAACGACGCCGTTCTTGGTGTTGGTCAGGGCCTGCTCGGCGCTGATGTTCGGCGCGCGCATTTCGCGCAGCAGCTCGGCGATGAACAGGCTGCGATCGGTCTTGCCGCTCGCCGTGACGGCGCCGAGCGCGGCGGAGTAGAGCACCAGCGAATTGCTCGGTGCGATCGCCGGTGCCAGGCCGGCCGAATAGCGGCGGAAGCGCCGCTCGAACGGGTTGCGGCGGGAGGCGTCGATCAGCGCGATCTTGATCGCGGCACCACGCGTGTTCATCTCGGCGAGGATGGTGTCGAGGCTGAAGCCGTCGCGCGAGACGTCCGGCTCGGTCCAGATCTGGGCGTCGACCGGCAGCAGATAGGTCTGACGATTGGACTGGATGGCAAAGCCGTCGAAAAAGATCAGCGCCACCGCGCCGCGCTCGATGCGGTCATAGAAGCGGCCCAGCACCTGCCGCATGGCATCGCCGGTGATATTGCTCTGCCTGTCGACGACAAAGCCGCTGCGCTTCAACTCCTCGGCGACGTCCTGGGCATCGTTGGCGACGTCGCTGAGGACGAACTCATTGTCGGGATATTTCGCGTTGCCGATCACCAGCGCGATCTTCGCGGCGTCGGCCGCAGGGCATGCGGCACCGCCGCTCAGCACGACCAGTCCTGCCAGCAACAACATGAATGCGGCACGCATGAAATGGCTCATCGGTGATCAAATCTCCGGTCAGGATAGCGCGCGCAAGCCCCAATTCAATCGCGAAGCGAAGTTGCGCCCACACGCTATGGTGACGCGACCTTGCAGATTGCCCTTGCGCGCGCGGCCCGACCTGCCGCAAATGGCTGCAAAACGGGACCAAGCAAGCGAGCATGCCATGACCGACCCCACAGCTGTCATTACCGAGAAGCGCGGGCAGGCGTTCTGGATCACCATCAACCGGCCGGAGAAACGCAACGCGCTGAACGGCGAGGTCATCGCCGGCATCACAAGAGCCTATCGCGATGCGCATGACGACAAGGACGTCCGCGTCATCGTGCTGACGGGCGCGGGCGACAAGGCGTTCTGCGCGGGCGCCGACTTGCAGAATTCCGGCGCGGCTTTCGCGATGGATCATTCTAAACCAAATGTCGACTATGCCGATCTGTTACGTTTGTCACAGAACGCCACCAAGCCCGCCATCGCGCGGGTCGCCGGCGTCTGCATGGCCGGCGGCATGGGTCTGTTGTGCATGACCGACATGGCGGTTGCGGCCGATCACGTCGTCTTCGGCCTGCCGGAGGTGAAGGTCGGCGTGTTCCCGATGCAGGTGCTGAGCCTGCTCCAGCGCATCGCGCCGCCCCGTCTCGTCAACGAATGGGCGCTCACGGGCGAGCCGTTCGACGCCAAGGCCGCGCAGGCGGCGGGGCTGCTCAACTATGTCGTGCCTGCCGCCGAGCTCGATGCCAAGGTCGACTGGCTGATCGGCCGCATCGTCGACAAATCCCCGACCGCGATCCGCCGTGGCAAGTACGCCATGCGCGCGATCGCCTCGATGTCGTTCGACGAGAGCATCGCCTACACCGAAAGCCAGATCGCGCTGCTCGCGATGACCGAGGACGCCAAGGAAGGGTTGAAAGCGTTCAGCGAGAAGCGGAAGCCGGTCTGGACGGGGAAGTAGGGGGAAGCTGCCTAGGAACGGCGCACGCACCCTCGCCACGACTGTCATGCCCCGCGACGTGGCCGGCTGAAGCATGTGAGCTGTGTTTGCGGCTCATGAGTTCTTGGGTGACCATGCGGGCTGTCGGCTGCTCCTTCGCGATGAGCGCGCGCAGATCACGACGGAAGTGGCGAACCAGCAGGCGGCGCTCGCAAATGACCTAACGCACGCAATCCGGAAGACGGCTTCGGCTCGTGCTCAAGGATTGAGACCCAGACCGAGCCATGGTGAACCGAGAGCATCGTAAGGACCGTGAGACGGTACAGCCCTGCGGATTGTTGAATTGAGCGTCCTACGGCATCTATTGACGCAGCCAGGTGCGGCGCGCTGCGTGAAGCTCATGTCAGCCAACCTCCCAAAGACCAGGTCGAAGTCGAACGTCAGATAACTCTGCGCTCAAATGACAATCAGGTAGCGGCCCCGTATAATGGCCCGAAAGCTAAGTTAGTTCGTGAGCCGGGGGATTCATGGAGCTGCAGCGGTTTCAAAGCATGTCAGTGGAGGAGCTGTGGCAACTGCACAGGCTAATCAATGACATTCTCAGCGTAAGACTCATGATCAAGAAAGAGGAATTAGAACGTCGACTTGGGCTGCTTAGCCCCGGCGACAATAATTCGGTAACCGGTCTCAAATCGGGGGAGTGAGGTCGCCGAGCAGTGCCGCTTCCTAAACTGAACGTACGCCATTCCCTCTATCTCGGGCATGGCGGACAGGTGGAATCTGGAGACTGCAAGATAATCGGAACGGTCTCAAAGCATAGCCGCTCCATCAGCGCATCGACAAATGTCGATCCACTCCGAACAGCAATCCTTAGGAAGACACGAAGCACTTGGAAGACACTCCCGACCGCGACCGCATGCACTCGCGGCAACGCTAAGTAGCTGGCGCTTGATGTGCTCCGGACTGTGAGCTTCTTGCCCGAGATATCGCAACCGCGAAATGAAAAGACCCCTCGGGGGCCGAACATGCGGTTCCCGTGGCTCTCAGAGACCGGCCTATGCACGCTAACGAGCACAAGGTTCCGGTTGTGCGAGCTCATCTTTGCAACGACTGTTGCAAGCTCGTTACAGCGACATACAGGCGAGAGGGCTAAGATAACTTGGCAGGTGGGCGAACGACACTGATTCATTGAACTCGTTATTGTTGGGGAGACACTCGAATGAGAAAACTTTTCGCGGCTGCGGCCGGTGCTCTGGCACTCGGTCTAGCGGCTCCTGCCAGTGCGGCGGACCTGGCGGCTCGGCCGTACACCAAGGCTCCGCCGATGGTGGCTGCGATCTATGACTGGAGCGGCTTCTACATCGGCATCAACGGTGGCTGGGGCTCCTCCCATACTTGCGCCGACATCGTGGCGGTGGGGGTTGTACCGGTCGTGCCGGCTGTGGCTGAGGGTTGCCACGACGCAACCGGCGGCACGGTTGGTGGCCAGATCGGATACCGCTGGCAATCGGCAAACTGGGTCTTCGGCGTTGAGGGTCAGGGCAACTGGGCCGATTTTCACGGCAGCAACATTGGCCTTTTCACCGGTGCCGATAATCGCACCCGCATCGACTCGTTTGGTCTGATCACCGGCCAGGTGGGCTACGCCTGGAACAATGTCCTCCTCTACGTCAAGGGCGGTGCCGGGGTGGTTGGTAATCGCTTCGACAGCTACGTTCCCCCGGGCTTCCTTGGTGCCGGTACGCTCCTGGCTTCAGCACGGGAAACTCGCTGGGGCGGTACGGTCGGCGCCGGCGTTGAATTCGGCTTTGCTCCGAATTGGTCGGTTGGCTTCGAGTATGACCATATCTTCCTGGACCACCATGACACTGTTTTCACGACACCGGCTGGCGCTACTTTCGGGACTGCTCGTATTGGACAAGATGTCGACTTGGCCCTGGTTCGGGTAAACTACCGTTTTGGTGGTTTTGGCGCTCCGGTCGCCGCCCGGTACTGAGCAGCTTCACTACGAGAACAAGGGCCGGCTCGTTTGAGCCGGCCTTCTTTTTTTGGGAGGCTCTAATGACGAAGACTTACCCGCCAGTCATGCGCTCGCAGCTCGCCGACGAGCTGAACCAGGCATTCGCTTCAGCCGAGCCTCACCAGATTTGCAGCGCGATCGGACAAGCGCTCAAAGATTTCAACGTTTCAGAAATTGAAACGGATTCCGAAGTTTTCGACCGTCTTGGCCGTGCTGACCGCAATCGACCTAGAGCTCAGGGTTGCTCCACGCGCTGGCGCCGAGACTAGCCGCCTAAGCAGCCAAAACCCGCCTAGTCAGTAAACGAGCGCGCTCCACCCCCGCACACGGGGCTTGGCCTACTCTATGCCCAAGCTGCCAGGTTTGAACGTGATCAAGAACGAGACGCCGCAGTCGGTAGGCCCCAGTTGCTCAAGCGCATTTTCCGGCCGTCCGTCAACGGCACAATTCCTCCGCATGCTTCTAGCCTGGGCGGGATTTATCCTGTGAGGCTCTTTAGGCCCGCCGCCTGGATGCCCGCCACCGCGCAAGCCTCGTCATTGTCGGACGTGTCGCCGGAGACGCCGACCGCGCCGAGCAAGGTCGCGCCGTCCATGATCAGCACGCCGCCGGGGACCGGCACCAATGCGCCCTTGGCAATCGTGTTCACGGCATCGATGAAATAGGCCTGCTCCTGCGCGCGCTGGAACAAAGCGCGCGAGCCCATGCCCATGGCGAGCGCGCCATAGGCCTTGCCATGCGCGATCTCGGCGCGCATCAGGCTGGTCCCGTCCTGCGCGGCCCCGAGCTTGAGCACGCCGCGCGCGTCCAGGATGGTGACGACCAGCGGCTTCAGCTTCAGCTCGCCGGCCTTCGCGAAGGCGGCGTCAAGGATTGTTCGGGCGGTGTCGAGGGTGAGATCAGCCATGGCTGGTTTCCTTTGCAGCTGGAGAAGGGGTGTTGGACTTGGCGCGATCGAGGCTCATGGCCAGCACGCGCGCGACGTGGAGCGCTTCGCGCTTCGTGCCGTCGTGGATCTGGTGCCGGCACGAGGTGCCATCGGCGACGACGAGCGTATTCCGGTCAGCCTTCCGCACAGCGGGCAGCAGCGACAGCTCGGCCATCTCGATCGAGGCATCGTAGGTATCCGCACCATAGCCGAACGCGCCGGCCATGCCGCAGCAGCTCGACTCGATGGTCTCAATCTTGAGACCCGGGACGAGGCGCAGCACCTGCTCGACCGGCTTGAAGGCGCCGAAGGATTTTTGATGGCAATGGCCGTGCACCACGGCCTTGTCCGCGACAATGCCGAGCGGCAATTGCAGCCTTCCGGCCTCGGCCTCGCGCACCAGAAACTCCTCGAAGGTCAGCGCATGAGCGCCGACCGCCTTGGCATCGTTGTCCTTGCGCAGCGAAGCGAGCTCGTCGCGCAGCGTCAACAGGCAGCTCGGCTCGAGGCCGATGATCGGGACGCCACGCGCCGCGTATGGCGCGAAAGTCGAGACCAGCCGGTCGAGCTCGGCTTTGGCTTCGTCGACGAGACCGGCCGAGAGGAACGTGCGGCCGCAGCACAGTGGATGGCTGCCGCTTGCAGGTTTGGGCAGATGCACGCGATAGCCGCCGGCCGCGAGCACGCGCAGCGCGGCGTCCAGGTTCTCGCGCTCATAGATGCGATTGAATGTATCGGCGAACAGCACGACCTCGCGGCCGGTCTCCGGTCCAACGCTTTCGGCCGGCGGCACGAACACATCGCTGCGGAAGGCGGGGAGCGCCCGGCGTGCGCTGATGCCGGCAAAGCGCTCGAACAGTCTTCGCAGCAGCGGGCTGCTGTTGCGCAAATTCGCCAGCGGCGCGAAGCGCGAAGCAAGGCCGGCATAGCGCGGTAGATATCCGACCAGCCGGTCGCGCAGCGTCAAGCCGCGGCTGGCGGCGCGCGCCGCGAGCACCTCGATCTTCATCTTGGCCATGTCGACACCGGTCGGGCATTCATGGCGGCACGCCTTGCAGGAGACGCAGAGTTTCATCGTCTCCATCATCTCGTCCGACGACAAAGCATCGGGCCCGAGCTGGCCTGAGATCGCAAGGCGCAGCGTGTTGGCGCGGCCCCGCGTGACATCCTTCTCGTTGCGCGTTGCGCGGTAGGACGGACACATCACGC
Organism: Bradyrhizobium sp. WBAH42; assembly: GCF_024585265.1. Classification (NCBI taxonomy): domain Bacteria; kingdom Pseudomonadati; phylum Pseudomonadota; class Alphaproteobacteria; order Hyphomicrobiales; family Nitrobacteraceae; genus Bradyrhizobium; species Bradyrhizobium sp. WBAH42. The sequence goes on along the minus strand of NZ_CP036533.1, from coordinate 6,553,982 downwards.
CGCCCTCGAGCTTGCGGCAAGCGCCGTTGTTGTTGCACATCTCGACCGCGCCATGGAATCCGCCGCCGGCGCCGGGATAAGCCGACCAGTCGAGTTTTGTCTTGAGCTCCGCGACGCGATAATCAGGCTTGAAGCGGAACAGCGAGCGGTCGTCCATTTTGGGCGCATCGACGATCTTGCCGGGATTGAGCACGCCGGCGGGATCGAAGCGATGCTTCACCTCCCTGAAGTCGGCGACGAGACGCTCGCCGAACATCGTTGCGTGGAACTCGGAGCGCACCAGGCCGTCGCCATGCTCGCCGGAATGCGAGCCCTTGTACTCGCGCACCAGCGCGAAAGCCTCCTCGGCGATGGCGCGCATCGCCTTGACGTCTTTCTCCAGCTTCAGGTTCAGAACGGGGCGCACATGCAGGCAGCCCTCCGAAGCGTGCGCGTACATCGTGCCGCTGGTGCCGTGCCTGGCGAAGACTTCGTTCAGCCGCGCGGTGTAGTCGGCGAGGTGCGGCAGCGGCACGGCACAGTCCTCGACGAAGGAGACCGGCTTGCCCTCCTGCTTCATCGACATCATGACGTTGAGGCCGGCGGCACGGAAGTCGGCAATGCCGCTCTGCAGCGCGGGCTCGGTAATCTCCACCACGCCGCCCCATTTGCGCGTGTCGTTGTTCCAGCCGAAGCCGAGATCGCCCATCAGCTCCGTAAGCTGCTTGAGGCGCACCAGATTGTCGGCTTGGTCCTCTTCGGCGAATTCGACCACCAGCACGGCATCCGGATCGCCCTTGATTGCCGCGGAGATGACGGGTGCGAACATCGCGATGTCGCGGCCGAGCGCGATCATGGTGCGGTCGACCAGCTCGACCGCGATCGGCTTCAGCTTGACCAGATGCTGGGCCGCGTCCATCGCCTCGTAGAAGCTGCCGAAATGGCAGACGCCGAGCGCCTTGTTGCGGATCACGGGCCAGAGCTTCAGCTCGACCTTGGTGGTGAAGGCGAGGGTGCCTTCCGAGCCGACCAGAAGATGCGCCATGTTGTTCGGCGCATTGCGCGGCACCAGCGCATCGAGATTGTAGCCGCCGACGCGGCGCTGCACCTTCGGGAAGCGCGCCGCGATCTCGTCGGCCTCGCGGGTGCCGAGGTCGAGCATATTGCGGAACAGCGCGCGGATGCTGTCGTCGGCCGCGACGTCCGAGAGATCGCCCGAGACCTCGCCAAAACGGCCCAGCGTGCCGTCGGCGAGCGATGCCTCCATCGACAGCGTGTTGTCGCGCATGGTGCCGTAGCGCAGCGAGCGTCCGCCGCAGGAATTGTTGCCGGCCATGCCGCCGATGGTGGCGCGGGAGGCCGTGGAGACGTCGACCGGAAACCACAGACCGTGCTTCCTAAGCTGCCGGTTGAGGTCGTCGAGCACGATGCCGGGCTCGACCACGCAGGTGCGGCCTTCGACATCGAGCGACAGGATCTGGTTGAGGTGCTTGGAGAGATCGACCACCAGGCCGTCATTGACGGTCTGGCCGCATTGCGAGGTGCCGCCGCCGCGCGGGGTGACCTTCAGTCCCTCGTCGCGCGCGATCGCCAGCGCTCGCAAGGCCTCGTCCATGGTCTTGGGCACCACCACGCCTGATGGCATGATCTGGTAGAACGAGGCGTCGGTGGCGTAGCGGCCTCGGCTGAAGCCGTCGAACAGGACGTCGCCGGTCAATTCCGACCGCAGGCGCCGTTCGAGCGAGGAGGCGTTCGTCATCCCTGATCCCGGACTGACCCGGCGAGGCTCAGCCTTGCTGGGATATTCATTATGGTTCCTGACCGATTATATTGTGAATGCAAAATGAGCAAGCCGGGCGCCCTCAAGGCAGTGCCGGCGCGCCCTCTTGAGGCTCGGTCAAGTGCTCGATCGCGGCCGTCCGCTTGTTGCGCAGATGCTGGAACAGGATGTCGCTGAGCTCGCTACCGGCGCGCCGGCGCAGTGCATCGAGGATGGCCTCGTGCTCGCGCATGGCTTCCGCCCAGCGCTGCCGCTTGCGGGCGAAATTGGCGGAGTAGCGGACGCGTCGGATCCGGCCGGCGAAATTGGCGTAGGCAATCTTCAGCGTCTCGTTGCGCGCGGCCGCGACAATGCTCTCGTGGATGCGCTGGTTGGCCTGGAAATAGCCGTGCATGTCGCGATGCAGATAATGGCCATACATCTCGTAGTGCAGCTGCTCGATCGCCGTGATTTCCGCATCCGTGATGGCTTCGCAGGCGAGGCGCCCAGCCAGGCTTTCCAGTCCCGCCATGACGTCGAACAGTTCTTCCAGGTCGCGCTGGCTGAGCTGGCGCACCCGTGCGCCGCGGTTGGGTAGTAGCTCGATCAGGCCCTCGGCGGCGAGCACCTTGAGCGCCTCGCGCAACGGCGTGCGGGAGATGCCGAGCATCTGGCAGAGCTGCCGCTCGGGAACGCGCGCGCCTTCGGGAATATTGCCTTCGACCACGTAGTCGCGCAGCCGCAGCAGGATCTCGCCATGCAGCGAGGCCTCGTGACGGTTTTCCTGGCGCCCGCCATTGCCGGAGGTCGGGGTGATCGGAACCCCGGTGTCGGGAATCGTGGATTTCATCTGCAGCACAGTAGTTTGCCCGATGGGTCGCGTCGACGCTCCGCAATCGAATACCAGATTTCGATTGAATGGACAAAAAATGAATGCAAAATAGTTTGACAGAGCCGGCCATAACCCGCCGAAAGGGAGCTTTTTCATGCCTCAGGGACGCCATTTCCTGCAGATTCCGGGCCCGAGCCCGGTCCCCGAGCGCGTCCTGCGCGCGATGGACATGCCCGTCATCGACCACCGCAGCGCCGAATTCGGCGAGCTCGGCCGGACCGTGCTCGAAGGCAGCCAGAAGATCTTTCAGACCAAGGGGCCGGTGGTGATCTTCCCTTCGTCAGGGACCGGCGCCTGGGAGGCTGCGATCGTCAACACGCTGTCGCCAGGCGACAAGGTGCTGATGGTCGAGACCGGCCACTTCGCCACGATGTGGCGGCAGATGGCCGGCCGCTTCGGCATCGAGGTCGATTTCGTCCCGGGCGACTGGCGCCGCGGCGCCGATCCGGCGGTGATCGAGGCCAAGCTCTCCGAGGACACCGCGCGCACCATCAAGGCCGTCATGGTCGTGCACAACGAGACCTCGACCGGCGCGACCAGCCGCATCGCCGAGATCCGCGCCGCTATCGACCGCGCGTCGCATCCGGCGCTCTTGATGGTCGACACCATCTCCTCGCTCGGCTCGGTCGACTATCGTCATGACGAGTGGAAGGTCGATGTCAGCGTCAGCTGCTCGCAAAAGGGTTTCATGCTGCCGCCCGGCCTCGGCTTCAACGCGATCTCGGAGAAGGCGCTGGCTGCATCCAAGACCAACAAGATGCCGCGCTCCTATTTCGACTGGGAGGAGATGCTCAAGCCCAACGCCAAGGGCTTCTTCCCCTATACACCCGCGACCAATCTGCTCTACGGCCTGCGCGAGGCGATCGCGATGCTGCTCGAGGAGGGGCTCGACAACGTCTTTGCGCGGCATCAGCGCCTCGCCGCCGCGACGCGCGCCGCCGTCAATCATTGGGGCCTCGAAGTGCTCTGCCAGGAGCCATCGGAGTTCTCGCCGGTGCTCACGGCCGTGCTGATGCCGCCGGGCCATGACGCCGATCAGTTCCGGAAAGTCGTGCTCGACAATTACAACATGTCGCTCGGCTCGGGCCTGTCGAAAGTTGCCGGAAAAGTCTTCCGCATCGGCCATCTCGGCGAATGCAATGCGCTGACGCTGCTCGGCGCGCTCACCGGTGTCGAGATGGGCCTGTCGGTGGCCGGCGTGCCGCACCGCTCCGGCGGCGTCGATGTCGCCATGAAGCTGCTGGAGCAGCGCCCGCAGGGCAATGCCGGCCCGCACCTGAAGATCGTCGGCACCTAAAGGTGGTCCGCCATCCCCGAACGGCCCTTTGGAGGAGGGGACAAGCCGGTCAAATGGTGCTATTCGGCGCCCATCAAATCTAGGGCAAGACCGGGAAGGACGCCGATGACTGTGCATACTGGAAGGCATTTCTTACAGATTCCAGGACCGACCAACGTGCCCGATCGGGTGCTGCGGGCGATGGACATGCCGACTTTGGACCATCGCGGTCCGGAGTTCGCCGAGCTCGGCTTTGCCGTGCTTGCCGCGATGCAGCGCGTGTTCCGCACCAAGCAGCCCGTGATCATCTTCCCCTCGTCCGGTACCGGCGCCTGGGAAGCGGCGATGGTCAACGTGTTTGCGCCCGGCGACAAGGTCCTGATGTGCGAGACCGGCCAGTTCGCCGTGCTCTGGCGCGGCATCGCCGACAAGTTCAAGCTCGACGTCGACTTCATCCCGAGCGACTGGCGCCATGGCGCCGACCTCGCCGAGATCGAGAAGCGCCTTGCCGCCGACAAGCAGCACGCGATCAAGGCGGTCTGCGTCGTGCACAACGAGACCTCGACCGGCTGCGTGACTCCTCCCTTGGAGGTGCGCAAGATCCTCGACCGTGTCAAACATCCGGCGCTGTTGATGGTCGACACCATCTCCGGCCTCGGCTCGATGGAATATGAGCACGATGCCTGGGGCATCGACGTTTCGGTCGCGGGCTCGCAGAAGGGCCTGATGCTGCCGCCGGGCCTCGGCTTCAACGCCGTCTCGGAGAAGGCGCTCGCGGTCGCCAGGGCCAATCCGGGCATGCGCTCCTACTGGGACTGGCAGGAGGTCATCAGCTTCAACAAGCTCGGCACCTTCCCCTACACGCCCGCGACGAACCTGCTCTACGGCCTGCGCGAGGCGGTGAAGATGCTGGAGGAGGAGGGGCTGGAGAATGTCTGGTCTCGCCACAAGCGCCACAGCGCCGCGACGCGCGCTGCGGTCAAGGTTTGGGGCCTGGAGACGCAATGTGCCGATCCCGCCGCGCATTCTCCGGCGCTGACCGGCGTTCGCGTGCCTGAGGGCTTTGATGCCGACGCCTTCCGCAAGGTTGTGCTGGAAAACTTCGACATGTCGCTCGGCACCGGCCTGAACAAGGTGAAGGGCAAGGTGTTCCGCATCGGCCATATCGGCCATTTCAACGATCTGATGCTGATGGGCACGCTCGCAGGCGTCGAGATGGGCCTCGACCTTGCAAAGATCCCGCACCGAAGCGGCGGCGTGCTTGCGGCCATGGACGTCCTGAAGCGACGCGACGTGGTGCCGATGACCAAGGCTCAGGTTGCCTAAAGGCAGCCTGACTGAACTAGGGAAGAAAGTGAGCGCGCGATGAACGCACCGACGACGACCAACGAAGACCTGCTCTACTCCGTCACGGACGGCATCGCGCGGATCACCTTCAACCGCCCGCAGGCGCGCAACGCCATGACCTTCGCCATGTATGACCGCATGGCGGAGATCTGCGAGGAGATCAACGCCGACCGTTCGATCAAGGCGCTGATCCTGACCGGCGCGGGCGACAAGGCGTTCGCCTCCGGCACCGACATTTCGCAATTCCGCGCCTTCAAGACCGCGCAGGATGCGCTCGACTACGAGGCGCGCATCGACCGCGTGCTCGGCACGCTGGAGCAGTGCCGCGTGCCGGTGATCGCGGCGATCGCCGGCGCCTGCACCGGCGGCGGCGCGGGCATTGCGGCCTGCTGCGATCTTCGCATCGGCACCGAGACGACGCGGATCGGTTTTCCGATCGCGCGCACGCTCGGCAATTGCCTGTCGATGTCGAACGTCAGCCGCGTGGTCGCGCTGGTCGGTCCTGCCCGCACCAAGGACCTGATCTTCAAGGCGCGCCTGGTCGAGGCGCCGGAGGCTCTGGCGCTCGGCCTGCTCAATGAGGTCGTGCCTGACGTGGAGACGCTGCAGCGCCGTGCCGACGAGACTGCAAAGCTCGTCGCCAGCCACGCGCCGCTGACGCTGGAGGCGACCAAGGAAGCCGTGCGCCGCATCCGCCGCACGCTGTCGCGCGAGGAAGGCGAGGACCTGATCCTGAAAGCCTATATGAGCGAAGATTTCCGCGAGGGCATGGACGCCTTTCTCAAGAAGCGGGCGCCGGTCTGGAAGGGCAAGTAGCCCCGCCTCAGTCCGACCTGCGCCCTGTCAAAGGCATAGTTGCGACGAGCTAACGCGAAATCAAACTTCAGCCTGCGCGAATTCAATTCAGGTTGGAGATGCGCGCACGCGACCGCGTCAGCGTGATCCTGGGCGTCTCCGGCCAGCGGCATGCGGGGAAAAAGACGGCCCGGTCGAGCTCACCTGCTGATCATCGATTGGCTTGGCAACCAATTTGACGCCGATCGAGTTCATGAGCTTTCGGACCGTCTCGAATTCAGGTTTTGCGGTCGCTTTGAACGTCTTGTAGAGACTCTCACGAGAGAGGCCGGCCGCTATCGAGATGTCACCCATCCCCTTGGCGCGCGCTGCGGTGTCGAGTGCGTTACAAATGTAAGCGTGGTCATTCGTCTCGAAGGCTTCAGTCAGATAAGCGGCAATCGCTGTCGGCGTCTTCAGATAGTCCGCAGCATCGAATGTAGTCACCCTTACATTCGCTCTCTGCTCAGAGCCGCGCTGCTGCGATCGCTTTGGCATGTCTGATGTTCCGATCTTGGCTTGACCTATCACAAGCGGTCAATGCGACTCCGTTGGAGACTTGCTCATGGTACACGCGCTGACCTGGTCAGTGATCAAGCGCACTTCGCTAGTCTCTGCCCCTAAGGTTCTCAAATGGCCGGCGTTACACATGCTCCTCGCGCGTCTACGCTTCGCGTGTTTCGTGATAGCCCGTAGCTTCGTCGATGATACGCATCGCACCTGAGCCTTCGAGGTGCTCGGCGATAATTCCGGCGCGGTGAGCAATATTGCGTTGGGTTGTCTTTAAGACTCCGGCTCGTTGGGCGCGCGCAAAGACATCGCAGACCTCCGACAGGAAGTCGGCCGCGTACCCGAACGCCTTGAGGCCCTGTTTGGTACGGAATTCGATCTGGTTAGCGACCCGAATCAACTCTTCGCCGATAAACGGCTTTAGGTTCTGGACTGTCAAAAAAGCAGGGAGATTGGCGCCGCTCCTGTAATACTGACGTCCCTTGGGGGGGCGAATGCGACCTAGGCCCACCATGAAGCCACTCTGGGTCACCAGGCGCCGTCCGTCATCGAGAACGGCAACCTCAATCTCGATGCCGCCAAACCGGATGACGCCTTCATGCGTCGCCCGCGGCAAGTGTCTCGCCCAACGGGCCTTGGCGGCCTTCCGCGCAATTTCGCGTCGCTCGTCACCGGATAGCGCGGCAGCTCTAGCTGTGCCGCCAGCGGCTCGGGCGGGAACTCCCCACTTCACTTTCCACCGCGTTCTCTTCCGCGCGTGGCCGGGGTTCAAACTCAGTTTTCTACTGGTACTCATATTTTCAGGAATAGGGTTGGAAAACAAAATTGCAAGCACAGACGAAGCAAATATGGCCCTGTCAGGAGCCGTGCTTGCAGCTAGCAATGTTACCCTTCGAGCAAAGCCGGGTCATTCAGAACGTCCTTAACGCGTGCGGGTGAAGAGCTGTGCCAGACCGCTGTGCAGAATGCCTTGAGGATCACGTCTCGGCACTGAATTTGTGGAACCGGCCGAAACGTCGCGGCGAGGGCTTGAGCCACACTGAGTGCGCGGTAGACATCCCGCTCCCGATAGAGCTTCAGACCAAGCAGGCTTCCCAACAATCCACCCCAGAAGCTGTGCTTGTGGGAGCGTACCAAGACGCCCCGGCTGCCAACGGAGACCCAACAGGCGTCCCCGCTGTCGAGGATGATCGTTGCGTCGTGGCCAAATTTCTCGTTGATGTAGAGCAGGCGCGGCATCACGTCAGCACTTCAAAATACATTTCGCTAACTCAGAAAACGTCGGAGGCTTGATAAGTCAAGCCTGAGGCCGGGCCACTGATCTTTTTCGCTCGTCCAAAGGACCAACGGGCTCTTTGTAGCTCCTATCCCGCGAGACTTGTCTCATTCCAAAGTCATAAGGGGGATGACTTTGGATAGCTTGAACTCGGCTGGATTCGCCAGCACAATGGGCCTGAATTCATCGCCGAATTTCCAATGCAAACAAGAAGATAGGGAAGACGCACGTGGGACATGGAATGAAGGCCGCAATTGCGCTCGCAATGGCGCTTTGTGGCACGCCGGCTGTTGCGGGCTGGGAGCCGACGAAACCGGTGGAGATCGTGGTGGCGGCGGGCGCGGGTGGCGCCTCCGACCAGATGGCGCGGATGATGCAGGCCGCGATCCAGAAGAACAATCTGATGAAGCAGCCGATCGTGGTCTCGCTCAAGGGCGGCGCCTCGGGTGCGGAAGCGCTGATGTACATGAAGTCCAGCGAGGGCGATCCGAACAAGGTGCTGATCGCCTATTCGCTGATCTACATGCTGCCGCTGTCGGCGAAGATCCCGTTCAACTGGCGCGATCTGACGCCGGTCTCCGTGGTCGCGCTTGACCAGTTCGTACTGTGGGACAACAGCGCGGGCCCCAAGACGGTGAAGGACTTCGTCGCGGCGGCGAAGGCGGCGAGCGCGCCGTTCAAGATGGGCGGCACCGGCTCCAAGCGCGAGGACCACGTGCTCACCGTGTTCCTGGAGCAGAAGACCGGCGCGAAATTCTCCTATCTGCCCTACAAGTCCGGCGGCGAGGCCGCGACCCAGCTGGTCGGCAACCACACCGAGGCCAACGTCAACAACCCGTCCGAAAATCTCGAAGTCTGGCGCGCCGGCCAGGTGCGGCCGCTCTGCGTGTTCGACAGGGAGCGTATTTCCTACACCACCAAGGTGACCGACACGCAGTCCTGGGCCGACATCCCGACCTGCAAGGAGGAGGGCGTCGACGTCCAATATCTGATGCTGCGCGCGATGTTCCTGCCCGGCAAGGTCACGCCGGAGCAGCAGGCGTTCTACGTCGATCTGTTCCACAAGGTGACGCAGACCGCGGAGTACAAGGAGTACATGGAGAAGCAGG